>NZ_CP029642.1:2490926-3113658 GCF_003268655.1 Arthrobacter dokdonellae
CGTGAACTCGCCCGCCATCGGCTGCCGCGCACTGTCCAGCATTGAAACTTCGTTGTTGTTCTTCAGCTTAGTGCCCCGGGTGCCGCCGATGGCCAACCCGCGGCGGCGGCCGTCATTCACAAACCCGCGTGCGGAATGGCATTTGATCTAGTTTGCGCCAACTTGGCGTTAAGGCTTGACTTATGCGCGGTCATGCCTTTTCCCGCCCGGCCAGCTATGATATTGAGAGGTTTGGCCCGTGTGCCGGGCGCCCGGTTGCCGCCGGCGGCGCCGGCCCAAGGACGGCGCCGGGCCGATGACAATGAACGTGAACGACCGATGAGAACATGGTGACATTACACGTGAGTGCAACGCATGCCCCGATCGCTGGAACCCCACCGGAAGCCCCCGGGGCACGGGTGGGATTTTCCGCTAAAGCCAAGGGGTATCTGGCCCTGACGAAGCCGCGGGTGGTCGAGCTGCTGCTGGTCACCACGCTGCCCACCATGTTCTTCGCCCAGGGTTATTCGGGCCGCGGCGGCGTCCCGGGCCTGTGGCTCATGGTTGCGACGATGGTGGGGGGCGCCCTGGCCGCCGGCGCCTCCGGCGCGTTCAACTGCTACATTGACCGCGACATCGACAAGGTCATGCACCGCACGTCCAAGCGGCCGCTCGTGACCGGCGTCATCACCCCGCGTGAGGCACTGGTCTTTTCCTGGGTCCTCACCGTCCTTGCGGTGGCCCTGCTCTGGAGCATCAACCCGCTGACCGGCCTGCTGGGCATCGGCGCCATCTTCCTTTATGTGGTGGTCTACTCGCTGATCCTCAAGCGCCGCACCACGCAAAACATTGTCTGGGGCGGCGCCGCCGGCTGCATGCCGGTGCTCATCGCGTGGTCCGCCGTCACCAACAGCGTCCAGTGGCCTGCCGTGATCCTGTTCATGATCATCTTCCTGTGGACGCCGCCGCACTACTGGCCGCTGTCCATGCGCTACAGCGACGACTACAACGCCGTCAACGTCCCCATGCTCGGGGCGGTGGCGGGCACACGCACCGTGGCAGTGCAGGTGGTCCTGTACACGTGGGCCATGGTCGCGTGCTCGCTGCTCCTGATTCCGCTGGGGGGCGCCGGCATTGTGTACACCGTGGTGACGGTCGCTGCCGGGGCCTGGTTCCTGTACGAGGCCCACATGCTCTACAGCAACTCCAAGAAGGACCTGGTCACCAAGAAGAACGCCATGAAGGTTTTCCACGTCTCCATCACCTACCTGACGCTGGTGTTCCTCTCCCTGGCGGTCGACCCCTTCGTCGGGCCGGCCTTGATGCGCTGACCCTTCCCTGACGTTCGACGGCGGCACCCACCCGAACCCGGACCGCCGACTGTACGGTTCCGGCGACCTGGCGACCCGCCAGGCCACCCCATCTGTACAACGGGCGGGGGCCCGGACCCGCCAACCCGCCGGGACTGTACCGTGGATGGTCCCCACGCACGGGATGGTCCCCGCGCGCGACGGCGGCCGGCCACCTTTCGCGTGGAAGGGGGCCGGCCGCCGTCGTGCGCGGGAGGCGCGGTGAAGGTTCCGCCCGGCGGAACGGGCAGCTACGCGGTGCGGACGCTGTCCCTGCCGCGGCGCAGGGCCAGGTCCACCATGTTTGTCCCGGTGGCCAGCAGCAGGGAGGAGCCCACCATGTGCAGTGCGACCAGGAATGCCGGCACTCCGGTGAAGTACTGCCAGTAGCCGATCGCGCCCTGGTACACAACCGTGACGATCAGCAGCAGGGCCGCGTTGCGGAGGATGTCGTCCCTGCCGCGGGCCCACAGCAGGACCACCAGCAGCACCGACACGGCCACCAGGATATAGACCGGCAGCACGTGGATGCGGGTGACGAGGTAGCCGTCGAGGTTGGTGCGCGGGGATGAGGCATCGCCTGAGTGCGGGCCGGTTCCCGTGACCAGGGTCCCCAGGATGACGGCAAGATAGGTGCACACGGCGGCCACCACGCTTAGCTGGCGGATGGTCTTGCGGGGCCGGAGAACACCAGATGGCGCGGTCGTGCCCGCGCGGCCGTAGGCCCGGTTGACCAGCAGCATGGAGAAGACCACCAGCGCCGCCGAGACCAGGAAGTGCAGGCTCACCACGTAGGGGTTCAGGCCCGTCAGCACCGTGATGCCGCCAATGACGGCCTGGACCGGGATGCTGGCCAGCAGCGAAAACGTGAGCCAGAACAGGTCCTTGCGTTCCTTGCGGAGGTTCCACAGCACCACCAGCAGCGCCAGGGCCACGGCTGCCAGGGCAAAGGTCAGCGTCCGGTTGGTGAACTCAATGACGCCGTGGATGCCCATGGCCGGCGTGTTGGTCAGCGACCCCGCCGTGCAGTCGGGCCACGTGGGACAGCCCAGCCCGGAGCCGGTCAGGCGCACCACGCCGCCGGAGACAATCAGCACTCCCTGCCCGATCAGCAGCCCCACGGAGAGGCGGCGGATCACGGGCGTCACGGTGGTGGGCAGCTTGTCCGTGAAGGATCGTAGTGTGTTGCTTTGACTCACTTCATTCACATCTTTCAGTTCCATTTGAACCACTTGATCGCCGCGATGGAACCGGCAACGGCCCAGGCAAGCAGGATGACAATTGCAAAAACATCAACGCGGCCCTGGAGCAGCGCGGCCCGCATGAGGGTCCCCAGCGCGCCGGACGGCAGCCAGGCCACGATCCCGGCCATGGTGGCCGAGAACTTGGCGGCCGGCAGGACAATCCCGCCCAGGGCAGCCAGCAGGATCCAGCCAAGGTTGGTGATGGCCAGGGTGGCCTCCGGCCGGACGGTCCCTGCGATCAACAGGCCCAGCGCGGTAAACGTGGCCGCGCCCAGCACCAGCAGCGGGATCCCCAGCGCAACGCCGGCGGCCGACGGACGCCATCCCAGGAAGGCGGCCACCGTGGAGATGATGACGACCTGGATGGCCAGCGCCACAAGCACGGCGATGACCTTGCCCGCAATGAGCCCGGCCTTGCCCAGCGGTGTGGTGGAGAGGAAGCGGAGCACGCCGTAGCGCCGGTCAAAGCCCGTCGCAATGCCCTGCCCGGTGAAGGCGGTGGACAGGGCGCACAGCGCCAGGATGCCCGGCGTGGCAATGTTGATCCGGGAATTGCCCATGCCGTCCAGGATGGGCGTCACGGCGAGGGCGATCAGGCCCAGCAGGGGCATGACGATCATCAGCACCAGCTGCTCGCCGTTGCGGAGCATGGCGGCGGCCTCGTAGCGGCCCTGGCTGATGACCCGGCGCGGGAGGGAGGCCGGCAGGCCGGCGGCGGCGTCGTGGAACAAGGTGCTCATCGGGTCTCCGTCTTCACTGCCTGGGGTTCCTCGGACGCGGCAATCGCCAGGAACACGTCTTCCAGCGACTGGGACGCCAGGTGGACCGAGGTCGGCATGACGCCCTGCCCGGCGCACCACCGGCCGAAGCGGCCCAGGTCCGCCGGTTCCAGCGCACCGCCCAGCCGGTAGCTGCCCGGCCGGGTTTCCTCGCAGCGCACGCCGTCGTGGACCAGGGCCGCCGTGTCCAGGCCCGGCGCCGCCTCGAAGGTCATGACACGCTGGGACTGCGACGCCGTCGACTGGCTCAGCAGGTCCGGCACGGTGCCCTCGGTGACCGATTCGCCGTGGTTGACAATGTAGACGTAGTCCGCCAGCCTCTGCGCGTCGTCGAGCAGGTGTGTGGTGAGCACGATGGCCTTGCCGGCGTCGCGCAGTTCGCGGATCAGCTCAAAGACCATGAGGCGCGACTGTGGGTCCAGCCCGGCGCTGGGCTCGTCCAGGAACAGGATCTCGGGATTGCCCAGCAGGCTTGCGGCCAGGGCCACGCGCTGCTTTTGCCCGCCGGAGAGCCGGCGGATGGTGGTTCCGGAGAACTCGCCGATGCCCAGCCGGTCCACGAGCGCGTCAACGCTGAGCGGGTTGCTGTAGAGGCTTGCCACGTGGCGAAGCAGTGTCACGGGCCGCGCCGCGGGGGGAAGTCCGCCGTCCTGAAGCATCACGCCGACCCGGGCGCGGAGGGACGCGTCGGCATCATCCGGATCCCGGCCCAGCAGTGAAATGCTGCCCCCGGTGCGGTTCTGCAGGCCCTGGGCGCATTCGATGGTGGTCGTCTTGCCGGCGCCGTTGGCGCCCAGCAGGGCCGTCACCTCGCCAAACCGGGCCTGAAGGCTAATATTGGATATGATCCTCTTCATCCGCCCGTCAAGGGCGGCGATGGGACCAACGTCCTTGACAAGCCCGGAGATGACCAGGGCGGCGTCGGGAGCGGGAGGGGAAGTCAGCGTCACGGGCCTATTCTACGTGATGTAGTACCCCACCGGTGAAGTGTCCGACGGCGGCCCCCGCGCGCCGGGTGCCCGGGTAGGGTCACCTTACTGGCATGCGTGCGCCAATTACGACATAATAGTGTTGTTTATTGTTGTGTCCCCAATCCAAGTGGCGGAGGTGCCAGGAATGACGGAAGTGCTAGCAGGGCAGGCTCTCGTCCTCGAGCCGGACGAGAGAACCCGCGACCGCGTCCTGACTGCCGTGCTGGAGCACGGCCCGGTCAGCGCCGCGCAGCTGGGCAAGCTGCTGGGCCTTACGCCCGCCGCCGTCCGCCGCCACCTGGACACGCTGTCCCGGCACGGCGTGATTGAAGTCAAGCTCATCAGCAATGCCAAGAGCGGGGCCGGGCGGCCCGCCCGCCGCTACGTCGTCTCCCGGCAGGGCCAGACGGAAATCGGCGACGACTATCTGGAAATCGCCAAGCTGGCCTTGACCGAACTCTCGGCAATCCGCGGCGACCAGGGTGTCATTGACTTCGCCGAACGCCGCTTCGCCGCCATGGAGGCCAGCTACCGGCCGCTGGTCGACGCCGCCGGCAGCGACGTCGCCGCACGGTCCAAGGCACTTGCCGCTGCCCTGAACGCGGACCGGTTCGTTGCCACGTCAAATTCCCTGAACCCGCACTCGGCCATGGCTGCCGAACAGCTCTGCCAGGGCCACTGCCCGATCCAGGAACTGGCCACCACCTTCCCCGAATTCTGCGACGCCGAGACGGAAGTGTTTTCCCGCCTCCTTGGCGTCGACGTGCGCCGGCTCTCCACGATGGCCAGTGGCGGGCACGTGTGCACCACCCATGTACCAACGGGCCGTGCCGTGGTCCGCAAGCGCGACACTGCGCCTGCGGACGCGTCAGGACCGTCGCCAATTATTTCCAACCATCAGCAAGAAAGGCCGTGATGACGGATCAACTAGCGCAGGATGTCCGCGTGGATGGTGCGGTGGAAGACTCCACCAACCACGATATCCTCCAAAGAAACCCGGAGCTGGAGGGCTTGGGCACTTATGCCTTTGGCTGGTCGGACAAAAACACCGCCAGCGACAACGCCCGCCGCGGCCTGAGCGAGGAAGTCGTCCGCGACATCTCGGCGAAAAAGGGCGAGCCGGAGTGGATGCTGGACATGCGCCTGAAGGGCCTGAAGTACTTTGACCGCAAGCCCATGCCCACCTGGGGTGCAGACCTCTCCGGCATCGACTTCGACAACATCAAGTACTTTGTCCGTTCCACCGAAAAGCAGGCCCAGACCTGGGAAGACCTGCCCGAGGACATCCGCAACACGTACGAGCGCATCGGCATCCCCGAGGCGGAGCGCAACCGCCTCGTGGGCGGTGTCACGGCGCAGTACGAGTCCGAGGTGGTCTACCACCAGATCCGCGAGGACCTCGAAGCCCAGGGCGTCATCTTCACCGACACCGACACCGGACTGCGCGAGTACCCGGAAATCTTCCAGGAATACTTCGGCACCATGATCCCGGTGGGCGACAACAAGTTTGCCTCACTGAACACGGCCGTCTGGTCCGGCGGGTCCTTCGTCTATGTTCCCCCGGGCGTCCATGTGGAAATTCCGCTGCAGGCCTACTTCCGCATCAACACCGAGAACATGGGCCAGTTCGAGCGCACGCTGATCATCGCCGACGAGGGCAGCTACGTCCACTACATCGAGGGCTGCACGGCCCCGATCTACACCTCTGACTCGCTGCACTCGGCAGTCGTTGAAATCGTGGTGAAGAAGAACGCCCGCGTCCGGTACACGACCATCCAGAACTGGTCCAACAACGTGTACAACCTGGTGACCAAGCGCGCCATCGCACACGAAGGCGCCACCATGGAATGGGTCGACGGCAACATCGGCTCCAAGGTGACCATGAAGTACCCGGCCGTCTACCTGGTCGGCGAGCACGCCAAGGGCGAGACCCTGTCCGTGGCATTTGCCGGCGAGGGCCAGCACCAGGACACCGGCTCGAAGATGGTGCACATTGCGCCGAACACGCAGTCGTCCATCATCTCCAAGTCCGTGGCACGCGGCGGCGGCCGCTCGGCCTACCGCGGCCTGGTCCAGATCCGCGAGGGCGCCAACCACTCGGCCAACACGGTCCGTTGCGACGCGCTGCTCGTGGACAACATTTCCCGCTCCGACACGTACCCGTACGTGGACGTGCGCGAGGACGACGTCTCCATGGGCCACGAGGCCACCGTGTCCAAGGTCAGCGAGGAGCAGCTGTTCTACCTGCAGTCCCGCGGCATGCCCGAGGACGAGGCCATGGCCATGATCGTGCGCGGCTTCATCGAGCCGATTGCCAAGGAACTGCCCATGGAATACGCGCTGGAACTGAACCGCCTGATCGAACTGCAGATGGAAGGGGCCGTCGGCTAAATGACCGAGCTCACCGAAGAAAAAGTTATTGACACCACTGTCCCTGAAGGGCACGACGGCAAGGTTTGGTCGCAGGGCTTCATCAAGGGCATGACCGAGGAAGGCGAGAAGCTTTCCGACCTCAACCCCGAATCCGGTCCCCTCGGCGGCAGCGCCGTCAAGGCGCACAGCCATGGCGACAGCCACGGCGGCGGCGTCGGCGTGCCGGACAGTTCGCGCGCCGGCCGCCTGACGTCCTACAGGCTGGCCGACTTCCCGCTGATCACCGGCCGGGAAGAGGATTGGCGTTTCACCCCGCTCAAGCGGCTGCGCGGCCTGGACCGCGTGGGCGTCAAGGGCCAGGAGCTCAACGGCGACGCGCCTGCCGTCGAGGTGTCCAAACCCGACGCCGTCACGGTTGAGACCGTGGGGCGCGGCGACACCCGCATCGGCTCCGCCGGCATCCCCGAGGACCGCGTGGCAGCCGCCGCGTGGGAGCACTTCACCGTGGCCACGGTTGTCACCCTGCCCGCCGAATACCAGGGCACGGCCGCGGACGTCACCACGTTGACCCTGACGGGCGCCGGGCTCACCCCCGCCGCCTCACACATTGTGGTGCACGCCAAGAAGTTCGCCACCGGCGTCGTGGTCCTGGACCACCGCGGCTCGGCCGTGCTGAGCGAAAACGTGGAAGTCCTGGTCGAGGACGGCGCCAACCTGACGGTTGTCAGCATCCAGGACTGGAATGACGACGCAGTCCACGCCAGCGCCCAGCACCTCTCGGTGGGCCGGGACGCGAAGGTCAAGCACGTCGTCGTCAACCTGGGCGGCAACCTGCTGCGCACCACGCCGTCGGCCCGCTACACGGGCACGGGCGGCGAGGTTGAAATGTACGGCCTGTACTTTGCCGACGCCGGCCAGCACCTGGAACAGCGCCTGTTCGTGGACCACTCCACGAAGAAGTGCAAGTCCCGCGTCACGTACAAGGGTGCCCTGCAGGGCGACGGCGCGCACGCCGTGTGGATCGGCGACGTGCTGATCCGCAAGGAGGCCGAGGGGACCGACACGTACGAGATGAACCGCAACCTGATCCTGACCCAGGGTGCCCGCGCCGATTCGGTGCCGAACCTGGAAATTGAGACCGGGCTCATCGAGGGTGCCGGCCACGCCAGCGCCACCGGCCGCTTTGACGACGAGCAGTTGTTCTACCTGCAGGCCCGCGGCATCCCGGAAGACGTTGCCCGCCGCCTGGTGGTGCGCGGCTTCCTCAACGAGGTCATACAGCACATCAAGGTTCCCGCACTGGAAGAGCGCATGCGCGACGCCGTGGAACGTGAATTGGCGGCAGGCGCACTGTAATGACCGAGCCATCCACCACGACGCCCACCGGCGTGGTTGTCTGCCAGGACAGCGACGTCGAGGTGAAGTCCGCCCTGCTCGTGGAAATTGGCGATTACCCCATCGCCATTGTCCGCGACTCCTACGGCGAGCTGCACGCCATTGGCGACACCTGCTCACACGCGGAAATCTCGCTCAGTGAGGGCGACGTGGAAGGCTGCACCATCGAATGCTGGGCACACGGCAGCTCGTTCGACCTCAAGACAGGCGAACCCCTGACCCTCCCCGCTTTCGAGCCGGTGCCCGTCTTTGCCCTGTCAGTCCACGGCGGCGACGTCTACGTGGACGTCACCAACATCATCAACGGCGTCAGCACGCAGTAGCGTCCCGCGCACCAGCACACCAAAAATTCTTAGGAGAAACAAAGAGCATGTCGACTCTGGAAATCAAGGACCTGCACGTCAGCATCGCCACCGAGCAGGGCGTCAAGCCGATCCTCAAGGGCGTCAGCCTGACCATCAAGACCGGTGAAACCCACGCGATCATGGGGCCCAACGGCTCCGGCAAGTCCACGCTGGCCTCCACCATCGCCGGCCACCCCCGCTACACGGTGGACGGCGGCTCCATCACGCTCGACGGCGAGGACGTCCTCGCGATGACAGTGGACCAGCGCGCCCGCGCCGGACTGTTCCTGGCCATGCAGTACCCCGTGGAAATTCCGGGCGTCACCATGACCAACTTCCTGCGCACCGCCAAGACCGCGATCGACGGCGAAGCCCCCAAGCTGCGCACCTGGACCAAGGACGTCAAGGCTGCCATGGCCCAGCTGCGCATCGAGCCCGAATTCGCCGAGCGCAACGTCAACGAAGGCTTCTCCGGAGGCGAGAAGAAGCGCCACGAGATCCTCCAGCTGGAACTGCTCAAGCCCAAGATCGCCATCCTGGACGAGACCGATTCCGGCCTGGACGTCGACGCGCTGAAGGTTGTCTCCGAAGGCGTCAACCGCGCCATCGAGGGCGGCGGGCTGGGCACCATGCTCATCACCCACTACACGCGCATCCTGCGCTATATCAAGCCCGACTTTGTGCACGTCTTCGTGGACGGCAACATCGCCGAGCAGGGCGGCCCCGAGCTGGCGGACCGCCTGGAAGAAGAAGGCTACGACCGCTACCTGGCCGAGGCCACGGCCACGGCCTAACAGCCACTTCCCAAGCGAAAGCGAAGACACAAATCATGACTGAGATCAGCGAATCAAGTGCCGCGGCACCCAGCGCGCAGGCCGACCTCGAAGACGTCGAGGAGGCCCTCAAGGACGTCATCGACCCCGAACTCGGTGTCAACGTGGTGGACCTGGGCCTGCTTTACGGGCTGCGTTACGGCGACGACGGCGCCCTGCTGCTGGACATGACGCTCACCACGGCGGCCTGCCCGCTTCAGGACGTCATCGAGGAACAGGTGGAAAACTGCCTCTCGCCCCTCGTGGACGAATGGCGGATCAACTGGGTGTGGATGCCGCCGTGGGGTCCGGAGCGGATCACCGACGACGGCCGCGACCAGATGCGCGCCCTCGGCTTCAACATCTAGCACCACGGCAACTGGCCCGCAGCAGATGTCGAAAAATCGCGTTTCCGCGCCGTTTTTCGACATCTGCTGCGGGCCAGTTTAAGATGGGGCCAATGCCCTTCATTGACCAGCTGCAGCACTGGGCCCGCGCGGATCCGCACCGGGCCGCCGTCGTGGTCGGCACGCAGCGGCTCAGTTTCGCCCAGCTCGTGGAATCCGCCACGGCCTTTCCGGCCCCGCAGTCAGGTGGCGGCGCGGCCTTGGCCGTCATTGACGAGCCGGACGGCACCGCGCTGGCTGCACGCTTTGTGGGTGCCGTGGCCGGCCACGGCGTGGCGGCCGTGCTGGACTCAAGCTGGCCGCGGGGACTGAAGGCGGCCATCACGGACCGGGCGCGGGCATGGGCCGCGGGCGAGCCCGCACCTCCGGCCACGCAACCGGGCTTCGGCGACGGCACGCCGCGCTCAACGTTCCTGCTGGGCCTTTCCTCCGGGACGAGCGGTGTGCCCAAGGCCTTTACGCGGTCGCGCCAGTCGTGGCGGGCCTCCTTCGTTGCGAGTGCCCCCTACTTCGGCGTCACCGCGGAGGACGTCACGCTGGCCCCGGGCCCCATGGCTGCGAGCATGAACCTCTATGCCCTGGGCGAGGCCCTGTTCACGGGCTCCACCTTTGTGGCCCTCCCGGAGTTCAGCGCCGATGTGGCCCTTCGCTCCGTCACGCACGACGGCGCCACCCGCCTGGTGCTGGTCCCCACCGTTTTGGCCCTGCTGGCCCGGCGCGGACTCGAGACGGGCCAGGGGCCGGGCGGGCTCACCTCGATTGTGTGCGCCGGCTCGGCACTGCCCGCGGACGTGGTGGAGCTGGTCCGGCAGTGGGCGCCCCGGGCCAGGCTCTTCCAGTACTACGGCGCGTCCGAGCTTGGCTTTGTCGCGGCGTCGGAGGCCGGTGACCGCATCGGGCCGGCCGGCGGTGAAACGCCGCAGGAACAGGTGTGCGCCGGCCGCCCATTCCCGGGGGCGGACGTTTCCGTCCGCGGACCCGGAGGGCTGCCGGCATCCGTGGGGGAGTGTGGCAGCATCTACGTCCGCGGGCCTTATGTCAGCAACGGCTATGCCTGGGGCGACGACGGCCTCGCCTTCAACGTGCTGCCCGGCGGCGACGCTTCCGGCGGCCCCTGGTACACGGTCCACGACCAGGGCTTCCTGGACGGCTCCGGCAGGCTCCATGTGGTGGGACGGGCGTCGGACATGATCGTCACGGGCGGCGCCAACGTCTACCCCCAGCAGGTGGAGGCGGACCTGGAGGCCGACGCCGGCCACGGCACCGTGGTGGTCACGGGCGTGCCTGACGCCGTGCGCGGACAGCGCGTGGTGGCCGGACTCATCCCGGGCGCGGGCCGGCGGGGCGAGGCCCCCCAGACGGCCGGACAGCTGCTGGCCGCCTGCCGCCGGAGGGCGGCCGCCCTCCCGGCGCACCAGCGCCCCACCCGCTACTACGCCCTGGCGAAACTGCCCCTGACCGGCAGGGGGAAGGTCAGCCGCACCCTGCTGCAGGCCTGGATCGGCGAAGGGGACGCCCGTGCGCAGCGGATCCACTGAGGTCGACACCGCCGACGCGGCCGAACCAGTCGTCGGGCCCGACGACGCCCGCACGCCGGTCATCATCGCCGCCCGCCGGCTGGCAACAGCGAAGGCGGGCGGCGCCTACCGCAAGCTGCGCGTCCACGAGCTGGCGGCACCGGTGCTCCGGGCGGTCCTGGACGATTCCGGGGTGCCCGCGGCCGACGTCGACGACGTCATCCTGGGCAACGCCACCGGCGGCGGGGGCAACATGGCGCGGCTGGCTGCGTTGACGGTGGGGCTCCCGGACGCCGTGCCGGGCCTCACCGTGGACCGCCAGTGCGCGTCCGGGCTGGAGGCGGTGGTGCTGGCCTGCCGCCTCATCCAGGCCGGTGCGGGGGAGCTGTACCTCGCCGGGGGAGCCGAGAGCATCAGCACGGCCCCGGCCCGCGCCCACCGGCTGGACGGCGGCGGCCTGGAGTTCTATGACCGGGCCCAGTTCGCCCCGCTGGCATCGGGGGACCCGGACGCGGGAGTGGCCGCCGAAAACGTGGCAGCCCGGTTCGGCATCAGCCGCGAACGTCAGGACGCGTATGCGTTGGGGAGCCACCGCAGGGCCTGCGCCGCGGCGGACAACGGCGTGTTCGACCGGGAGATGGTGCCGCTGGCCGGGCTCAGCGCCGACCAGGGGCCGCGCAGGACGCTGACCCCGCGGCTCATGGCCCGCTTTCCCGCGGCCTTCGTGGACGGCGGGACCGTCACGGCGGGGAACTCGTGCCCCTACAGCGACGGTGCCGCGGCCGTCGTCGTGACCACGCTGGCGAAGGCGCGGCGCCTGGCGGCGCACGGCCTCGTGTTCCGGGGGAGTGCGGCAGCCGGGACGGGTCCCTCGTTGATGGGGGTGGGCGCCGCACACTCCACCCTGGCCCTTTTGCAGTCCCTGGGAACCGGCCCGGCAGGGCTGGCGCGGGGGCTGCTGGAATTCAACGAGGCCTTTGCCTCCCAGGTCCTCGCGTGCGCCGGGCTGCTGGGCATCGACCCCGCAGCCTTCAACCGCGACGGCGGCGCCCTGGCCCTGGGGCACCCCTACGGGGCGTCGGGCGCCGTGCTCGTCACGAGGTTGTTTGCCCAGTCACTGGCGCGCGGTGAATCCGGACTGGGCGGGGTGGCCATGGTCAGCGCCGCGGGCGGCATGGGCGTCAGCGCCGCCTTCGAGTGGCGCGCCTTCCGAGACCCGCATGGGGGCGGGGATCCGGCGTGGACCGTCAGGCCCGCACGATGATCCGCACGACGTCCGTGGGTCGGAGCCGGGGAGAGAGAACAGCCAGGTCGACCCGATCGCGCCGGGCCCGCAGGAGCAGCTTGGCGAGGTCCGGGTCCCGCGTGACGTAGCGGTGTCCGTCGCAGCAGCCGGCGATGGCGAAGCCCTCAATGCGCCCGTGGCAGTCGAAGACGATCTCCGCGACGCGCCCGGAGTGCTCGACCAGGTCGCCGCATGGTTCCTTTTGGCGCGGAGGCACGCCGGACGGAGACGGGAGGATTGACCCCGGGTTGCCCCCGAGTCCTGCTACACGGCCGGCGAGATAGTCGACGTAGCGTTTCAGGACCGGATGCCAGCGGTCGCCCGGCGGGAGCTGGCCCAGCCGCCACCGCATGATGGCCAGGGTGTTCTCCTCGGGCAGGAGCATGGATGTGGCGGTGCCCACCGGAATCTTGACCGAGAACGTCCCGATGACGTAGCGCCACGTCGTTCCGGCGCGGACGGGACGATGCTCGCCGCCGTCCTCGCGGCCCTTGGGGAACTCGATCACCCGGTTGGCCTTGTTGCCCAGCCGCCGCACGACGACGTCGAACTCGTCGCCCGTGTGCACGGTGGTCGGCAGGTCGAGCGTGAGCAGGCCCGCGAGGTTCTCGCCGGCCCGGGCGGGAATGGGCACATAGGTGACGCCGCCGGTCACCTGGCAACGGATCGTGTGCGGATCAGCCACCGTGAGCCCGTGCGCCGGGTGGGCAGCCGAGGCAAGGTCGACGACGTCGCCGGCGTCGACCTGTGGCCAGAAGATCGATGCGGTGCTGCCGGAGGGGATCCGGCCCCAATCGATCATCAACTCGTCGACCCCGTCGATTGCCCCGAGCGGGCTGGGCCGCAGGTCGAAGGTCTGCGGAATGCGGTGCGCGGACGCGGGACCGGGGTTGTCGGAGTGCGTCACCTGCAGGTTGCGCTGCGCGAGCTTGTCCGAGCCCTCCGGGGTCGCCCCGGCGAAGATCGGCGCGCCGTCGAAGGCGATCTGGGCGACCAGGCAATGGTGGGTGCCGTTGAGCCAGCCCTGCACCGGCCGGCCGTCGATGACGTACGACGCGTCGTAGATGTTCAGGAAGCACCCGAAGTACGCCCACACGCTGTCCTTGCCGGTGGGGATCACGACATCCCGGGTATTGGCGCCGCCGGTGCCGTAGTCCGTGTTCGCCCCGAGGTTGCCCGACGCGAAGAACGGCAGCGTCGTATGCCCCGCCCCAAGCTGCGGTGAAGCGGGAAGGCCGTTCGCATCGGTGGCGCTCGGATAGGTCGAGCCCGTCTGGTAGTCGGTGTCGGCCGTCTGGGAGGACCAGAGCCGGAAGAAGGTGCGCACCCCGTTGGCGGCGCCCGCGGGGCCCGAGGACCCGCGGAGCCGCACGCGCGCCACGGCGAACTGGTAGTTGCTGTGCACCTGGGGCGGGAAGTGGCCGAAGTCGACGGTGAAGGGGGTCACCGACGAGTCGCCGCTCAGGGCGGCGGCCTGTCCCGGGAGCACCGTGGCGAAGGGGTCGCTCCCGGCGGGGTCGGCATACGTCGCGTTGAGCCAGGTGAGGAGCCGCTGGGCGTAGTCGTAGGCCCCGGCCGGGTTGTCGGCCAGGAAGGCCGGCCCGCCGGGAACGGGTGTCCCGTCGGCGGCCGGCGTCGCCGTGAACACGCGCAGGTCCTGGCTCAGGTAAAACACGTTTCCCTGCGCCGGGTCGATGTTGGTGAAATAAGGGTCGGCGCCGGCGACGAGCTCGAACAGGGTCGACGTGTCGGTGGAGGGCACCTTGGTGCCGTCGGTGGCGAGGTACGCGTCCAGCGGGTACGTCTGGCTTCCGGCGCTTGGGAAGTGCGTCAGCGACTGGGCTGAGAAGGTGATGTCGAATGCCACCCTGATCCGCTGCTGCTGGTCGGGTTGCGCGGCGTTTTCGAAGTCGACGGCGCCGTTCGCCGCGATCGTGACCCCGGGGATGCCGGCGAAGGGTCCCGTCGGTGTCGGCACCGAGGCGTGCAGCGAGCCGAAGGTGGTCTGGCTGAAGCCCTCGACGACGAGCCAGAACGCGTTCTCCGCCTTGCCGCCGTTGGTGTTGATCAGGTCCTGGACCTCGTCCCTGCCGAACGTGTCCTTGTCGACCCAGAAGGACACCGTGCCCAGCGGAAGGATGCAGGTGTTGTCCGACTTGCTCCAGTAGCTCTGGACCGAGCAGGTGACGCCGTTCATGTCGACGGTGGCAAAGTCGTTGTTGCACGTGTCACCGATCTCGTCGTTCGTCACCGTGGTCCCGTCCGGGTTCGTGCCCTGGACGAGGATGCTGTTGTTCGAGGTGTCGACGTCAGGGTTGGTGCAGGCCTCGACGAGTTCGTGCGAGAACACCTTCGTCACACAATCGTGGCCCGTGAGCGAGCCGGTGTTGTCCACCCAGGCGTAGTACGCGGTGTTGCCGTTGTACGTCAGGCTCTGGTGCTGGCCGGCGAGCCCGCTGTTGCTGTTGCTGACTCCCTGGGGTGCGATGACCGCGTAGAAGCGGTTGTGGCCGGCGGCCGGCTGCGGCATCGAGCTGTTGTTCGCGAAACGGGCCTTCAGCATCGCCACGACGTCGGCGTCGGTGTAGCCGTTGGCCGGGCTCGTGCCGTCGAAGATCTCACTGTAGATGACGCTGCCCTGGCCCACCCCGCGGTATTGGCCCAGGCCGCTCATGTACGGCCCCGTCACGATCCCCCGCATGGCCTGCTCGTACTGGTCCCGGGACGGGGACGGCGGTGGCGTGGCACTCCAAAAGCTGCCCCAGAAAATGATGATGACCTCGACGCCGGTGAGCACGCGGCCGCCCTTGTCGTCCGTGCTCGTGACCGTGTAGTCCGGGCTGAACGTCAGGTCGCCGCCCACCGGCCCGGTGCCGGGCTCGACCTTGCGGACGATGCCCCGCAGTGCGGCCCCGCCGTCTTCGAATTCGCTGTTTGCCGTCATCGCGCACCCCGCCCCTGTGTCCACCGCCGCCGACCCTGCAGAGGTGTCTTGTCCGGCATGATACAACTGATGGACGGGACAGTACAGGGGCCGCGGCGGGTTTTTGGCGGCCACGGGGAGGCACCGCGTGGGCGCCGGGCGGTGCTAGTCTTCAGCCAGGTCGGGGTCGCCCAGGCCGCGGGCCGACAGAGCCTCGCCCGTGGCCCGTGCGTAGCCGACGGTGGCAATGACCACGGGCAGCGACCGGGCCAACAGGTTCCGTTCGAGCCCACGGGCCCGGGCGGCGTCGCGGACGTCGCTGAACGCGCCGATCACATAAGGGATGCTGCGCAGCATGAGCGCCACGGTGAGCGAGAAACGTTCCGGATCCGCGCCAAGCCGCTCCAGCGGCCGCACGCCGGCTGCCAATCCGTCCAGGAGCTCATCCACCGGCGTCGTGGCCGTGAGGATGTTCGATGCCAGGACCGTGGCCACAATGGCTGCCACCACCTGCCAGGCCACCACGGCCCCGTGCTGCCACCACTGGTAGGCGGCAATGAGCACCAGGAACACCAGCATGAGCCTGATGGCACGCCACAGGCGCCTCCACGGCAGCCCTGCCAGGGCGTGCCCCAAGACCACCAGCAGCAGGACGGCCGTGGTGGCGGCCGCCCCGGCAGCCACGGAAATGGCGGGGGAGGCCAGGCACAGCACGGCAACCGCCAGCAGCAGCACCGCCTTGGGCCACAGGGGAAGACGATGGACGGGAGAATGGCCCGGGATGTACCCGGCCACCAAGTGGGCGTGGCCGCGCATCAGGCCACCAGGGCCCGGTACCGGTCCACGGCGTACCCGGGCGGGCCGTCAAAGGCGATGCCGCCGTCGTCCACCACCAGCACCCGCTCGCAGCTGGCGGCCAGGTCAAGGTCGTGGGTGGACATGATCACCTGCTGGGGCAGCCCGGCCAGCAGTTCACGCAGCATCCGCGTGTTGCGCAGGTCCAGCAGCGTGGAGGGTTCGTCCAGCACCAGGATGGCGGGCTCCACGGCCAGGACCGCGGCCAGCGCCACCAGCTGCCGCTCGCCGCCGGAGAGCTCGTAGATGCTGTTGGATGCCAGGTGCGCCAGGCCGTATCCGGCAAGCTGGTCCAGCGCCCTTTGCCGGCGCTCCCGCTTGGGCAGCTTGAGCCGGCGCAGCGACAGCTCGACATCCTCCACCGGCGTGGGCATGACCAGCTGGGACAGGGGATCCGTGAATACAAAGCCCACCGTGCGGCGGACCGCGGCCCCGTCCAGGGCAGTGTCCAGCCCGTTGACCCGCACCGTTCCGGTGCTGGGGAGCACCAGGCCGTTGAGGAGGCGCAGCAGCGTGGACTTGCCCGAACCGTTCGCCCCGATGACGGCGATGCGCCGCTGCGCCAGTTCCAGGTCCAGCGGCTTCAGGATGGTCTTGGGGCCGTCACCGCCCGCCCCGTCCGGCGGAATGCTGACCCCGGCGGAGGAGAGCACAATCGCGTGGCGTGGTGGGTTGTTCACCGGCGGCGGCGCACCAAAAGGTCGGGGAAGGCCCGGTGCAGGCTCAGCGCGATGGCGACGGCAATGACGTTCTTCAGGATGTCGCCGGGGAGGAAGATGACGTCTGCGCCGGCCGCCGCGGCCAGCCCCATGCCCTTGAGGGCGAGGCCGAGAATGCCGCAGAGGTGGATGACCACCATGCCGGCGAGGGCGGCACCGAACAGGGCAGCGCCGCGGAAGCGGCTGCGCACGGCCCACACGGACAGCAGCCCCACCACGGCTGCGCCGAAAATGAAGCCGATGATGTAGCCGGCGGATGGGCTGGCCAGCACGGCCGGGCCGGCCCTGAAGCCGCTGAAAATGGGCAGCCCCACCAGGCCCAGCAGAATGTACAGGCCCACGGCGGCGGTGCCGCGGCCAAAGCCCAGCACCAGCCCGCACAGGCTGACCACCAGGGTCTGCAGCGTGATCGCCACGCCAAGCGGGCCCACATTGATTCCCGGCACGGCGATGGAGGCGGCCAGCAGCGCCGCGAAGACGGCAACGAGTGAGAGGTCCACGGCGCCCCAGCGTTGGCGGCGGACCGCCCGGCCGGCGGTGGAGGCGGTCTGCGTCGTGCCCTTGGCCGGCCCGTCGAGGGCGTGCGGCCGTGATGTTCGATTCATTGTGCGTGACTTTCCTCGCGACGGGACGTGGTTGGCCCCGGACGTCGTTAGACTGGATAGGTTGCGCAGCGTGTGCCCAACCGCCGGCGGTGTGCGTTTTGCATCACCTGCCCCCCATATGTGAAAGGTTACTACGTTGATTACGGTCCAAGACCTTGAGTTACGCGCCGGGGCGCGCCTGCTCATGGACGAAGTGTCATTTCGGATCGACAAGGGTGACAAGATCGGCCTGGTGGGGCGCAACGGTGCCGGCAAGACGACGCTGACCCGCGTGCTGGCCGGCGAGGGCCTGCCCGCCGGCGGCAAGGTCACCCGCAGCGGCGAGATCGGCTATCTGCCCCAGGATCCCCGCACCCCCGACATGGAGCAGCTGGCGAAGGACCGCATCCTGGCCGCCCGCGACCTGGACAAGGTCATCACGAAGCTGCGCGCGGCAGAACATGACATGGCCAGCGAGGACAACAACGTCCGGGACAAGGCCATGCGCCGCTATGACCGGCTCGAGCAGGAGTTCCTGGCCGGCGGCGGCTACGCGGCCGAGGCCGAGGCAGCCGCCATCTCCTCCAACCTGGCCCTGCCGGAGCGCATCCTCAACCAGCCCCTGAAGACGCTCTCCGGCGGACAGCGGCGCCGGGTGGAGCTGGCCCGGATCCTGTTTTCCGGCGCCCAGACCATGCTCCTGGATGAGCCCACCAACCACCTCGACGCCGACTCGATCGCCTGGCTGCGGGACTTCCTCAAGAGCCACCAGGGTGGGCTGATCGTGATCAGCCACGATACCGAGCTGCTCGAGGCCACGGTCAACAAGGTGTTCCACCTGGACGCCAACCGGGCCACGATCGACCAGTACAACCTGGGCTGGAAGAAGTACCTGGCCCAGCGCGAGACGGATGAGCGGGCCCGGCGCCGGGAACGCGCCAACGCTGAAAAGAAGGCCGGCGTCCTCATGGACCAGGCCAACAAGATGCGCGCCAAGGCCACCAAGGCCGTGGCCGCGCAGAACATGGCCAAGCGCGCGGAACGGCTCCTTGCGGGTCTGGAGGACGTCCGCGCCCAGGACAAGGTCGCCGCACTGCGCTTCCCGGACCCGTCACCGTGCGGCAAGACCCCGCTGATGGCCGAGGGCCTGAGCAAGTCCTACGGTTCGCTGGAAATCTTCACCGACGTCAGCCTGGCGATCGACCGCGGCTCCAAGGTGGTCATCCTGGGCCTCAACGGTGCCGGCAAGACCACGCTGCTGCGCATGCTGGCCGGCGTCTCCCAGCCGGACACCGGGGAGATCATCCCCGGACACGGACTCAAGGTGGGCTACTACGCCCAGGAGCACGACACCCTGGACGTCACCCGGACGGTGCTGGAAAACATGCGCGCCTCCGCCGGGACCATGAACGACGCCGAGGTGCGCGGCATCCTCGGTTCCTTCCTGTTCTCGGGGGACGACGTCAACAAGCCCGCCGGGGTGCTCTCCGGCGGCGAAAAGACGCGCTTGGCCCTGGCCACGATTGTTGCGTCCTCGGCCAACGTGCTGCTGCTCGATGAACCCACCAACAACCTCGACCCGGCCAGCCGCGCCGAGATCCTGGGCGCCCTGAAGAACTACAGCGGCGCCGTCGTCCTGGTCAGCCACGACGAAGGTGCCGTGGAGGCGCTGGACCCCGAACGCGTGGTCCTGCTGCCCGACGGCGACGAGGACCTCTGGAGCCGGGACTACCTGGACCTGATCACGCTGGCATGAGCCCCAGCCGCTCCACCCTCAGCGGACGGCCGTTGGCACGGCTCCGGTGACCCGTGCCAGGTCCGCATAGCTGATCGACAGCATGGCCTGGTGGCTGCCGGCCCCGGCCCACAGGACGGGATGGCGTGCCAGCTCCGTGTCCAGGAAGGTGCGGATCGGGCGGGGGTGGCCCAGCGGGGCCACCCCGCCCACCGGCTGTCCCGCGTGTTCGAGCACAAAGTCGGCGGTGGCGCGGGTGATCTTCGGCAGGCCGTGTTCGCGGGCCACGCGCTTCACGTCCACCTTGGCGGCGCCACTGGCCAGGATCAGCAACGGCTCGCCGCCGCACTCAAAGATCAGGCTGTTTGCGATGGCGGCCACGTCGCAACCCAGGACTGCTGCCGCGGTCGCGGCCGTTGCGACCTTGTCGCCAACCACCACCACCGTGTCAGGCAGGCCGGCGGCCAGCAGCGCCGCCCTGACGTTTTCGACGACGGGGTCCACGGTTTCTGCGTTCACATCGGTAGTCACACGGCCCAGTCTATGACGCCGCCAGCCGGCATTGGCGGCCGCCACAGGCGCTAAAAGCCCTGTGAATCCAGAAGCGCGTCCTCTTCCTCTTCGGCCGTGGGGCGGGCACCGGGCTTGCGCACCTTCCTGGTGGGCCGCGGGTGGAACGCCGAGCCGCGTCCATAGACTTCCTCGACAGGGACGCCGGATTCCGCGGCTTCCATCGCGTCATACTCGTCGTTGCGTCGCTGCATGCGCGCTGCATAGCCAAAGCCCACAAACGCCAGGACGCCAAAGCAGATCCACTGCAGCGCATAGCTGAGGTGGGAGCCCGGATCGATGGACGGTGCGGGGAACGGGGTGGGATTGACGGCGGCGGCGGGTGACTCGCTGGCCAGCTGGCCGTACGCGCCGGTCTTGATCGGGTAGCTGAGCTGGGAGGCATAGTCGTTCAGCTCGATGGAGGCGATCTGCCCGGCGGGCGCACCGCGATCCAGCTTGGGCTCGGGCGGCCTCAGCCTGGCCACCACCGTCACCTCGCCGGACTGCGGCTGGGGCACGGAATCCGGGTGCCCGGGAACCTTGTTGCCAATGGGCAGCCACCCGCGGTCGATGATCACCGTGTCGCCATTGTCCAGCTTCAGCGGCACCAGGACCTCGTAGCCGGGCGCGCCGTTCAGGGGCCGGTTGCGGACCACCCGCTGGTCCGCCGTCAGGTAGGTCCCCCTCATGGCGACCGGCGTCCATTCCTTGGCGGCGTCCAAGTGCTCGAAGTTGCCTTTCAGCGACTGGTAGGCCACCGGGGCTGCCGAATAGTTGGCCGTGATCTTGGCGATGCCGGCCATGGTGTCGTTGTTTCGGTTCATCTGCCAGTTGCCCAGTGCCACACAGGCAATGGCAAATACCACGGCCACCACGAAGTAGCCGGCCCACTTGCTGGAAAAAAGGAACTTGTACGTTTTCATGGATCAGGCGGGTCCCTCGGATGTCATGGGCAGGGTTTCCTTCCACAGCGACCGCTCCTGGAGGTAGTCCTGGAGCCAGGTGGCGTGGTCGTCGCATGCCAGCCAGACCTTGCGCCGTTCCGGCGCGTGGATTTTGGGGTTGTTCCACAACAACCGGGTTGTGGCCGTGTTTCGGCACCCCTTACGGGAGCAGATCGCCTCCGCCGGATCGGGTACGGTCATGCCCAACACGTTCATTGCCGCTCCCCGTCTGATGGTCCGGTGTCGCCGGAGCCGTCAGCTTGCCCTGGCGTGGCTCCGTGCGGCTGCTCTTCCGGATCATCGTCGGCCAGTTCCCCTTCGAGCACCACGGGGGACCCGTCGTCGTCCTCCGGGAGGTCCCCGGAGAGTTCAAACAGGGGGGCCGCATCCAAAAGGGCGGTGTTTTCCTGGTGGTTGGTGTCCGAGCCTCCGTTGGCAATGACCACCGCAATCCACGGCAGCACCACGGCGCCCACCATGGGCACCAGCTTGAACCAGCCGTCAACCACAAAGATCAGAGCGATGCACACCATGCGGATTCCCATGGCAAGGGAGTACTTGACGAGCCTTCCGTGCATTTCCTGGCTGTGGGCCTCTTGCGCGTTGGTGATGGACTGCACTTCGGGAACGGCGGCACTGTGCCGGTACTGTTTCCTGTGCGGGGTGCCGTAGGACGGCATGGCTGACTGGTCTTTCATCACACTCCAAGGGACGTTTTCATTCTCTCACTGCCGTTGGGGACAACCAAAAGCGAAAGTGGGTCGGGGGTCCGCTTTCACCGTAGGATTCAATGCGAGCTAAAAATCTTGGAGGAATACATGACTGCACCAGCAAGTGCACCCGGCCAGGGCCGCAGCGTCCTGGTCACCGGCGGAAACCGCGGGATCGGCCTCGCCATCGCGAAGGCGTTTGTGGCCAACGGGGACAAGGTCGCCATCACGTTCAGGACACCGTCGGAACTGCCCGATGGCGTTCTCGGCGTGCAGGCGGACGTGACGGACGCGGCCTCGATTGATGCCGCCTTCACGGAGGTTGAAACCGCCCACGGACCCGTCGAGGTGCTGGTGGCCAACGCCGGGATCACGAAGGACACCCTGCTGCTGCGCATGAGCGAGGACGACTTCACCTCGGTGGTGGACACCAACCTCACCGGGGCGTTCCGCGTCATCAAGCGCGCCTCCAAGGGCATGATCCGCCTCCGCAAGGGACGTGTTGTGCTGATCTCCTCGGTCGTGGGCCTGTACGGCTCCCCGGGTCAGGTCAACTACGCCGCCTCCAAGGCCGGGCTCGTGGGCATCGCCCGCTCGCTGACGCGGGAGCTGGGCTCCCGCGGGATCACGGCCAACGTCGTGGCCCCCGGCTTCGTCAGCACCGACATGACCGGCGCCCTGCCGGAGGAGACCCAGAAACAGTACCTCTCCAGCATCCCGGCCGGCCGCTTCGGTTCGGCCGAAGAGGTCGCCAACGTGGTCCGCTGGGTCTCCAGCGACGAGGCCGCCTACATCTCCGGAGCGGTGATCCCGGTCGACGGCGGACTGGGCATGGGCCACTAGGCCCCGCACTTCACGCCACCATTTGAGAAACGAAGGAATGTTTATGGGAAAGCTTGACGGAAAGACAGCAATCGTTACAGGATCCTCACGGGGAGTGGGAGCCGACGTGGCCAAATTCCTCGCCGCGGAAGGCGCGGCGGTGGTGGTCAACTACCGCCAGAAGGCGCCGCGGGCCAACAAGGTGGTCGCCCAGATCACCGAGGCCGGAGGCCGCGCGGTGGCCGTCGGCGCCGATCTGACCACGCAGGAAGGCGTGCAGTCGCTGGTCAGCGCCGCCATGGAGAACTACGGTTCGCTGGACCTGGTGGTCCTCAACGCCTCCGGCGGCATGGAAAGCGGCATGGCGGAGAACTACGCGCTGAAGCTCAACCGCGACGCCCAGGTCAACCTGCTCAACGCGGCGCTGCCCCTCATGAAGGCCGGGTCACGTGTGGTGTTCGTCACCAGCCACCAGGCCCACTTCATCGAGACCGTGCCCACCATGCCCGAATACGAGCCCGTTGCCAGAAGCAAGCGCGCCGGCGAGGACGCGCTGCGCGCCCTGATCCCCAACCTTGCCGAAGAGGACATCTCGCTGGTGGTGGTTTCCGGCGACATGATCGAAGGCACCGTGACGGCGACCCTGCTGGACCGCGCCAACCCGGGCGCCATCGAGGCCCGCCGTGCCGAGGCCGGCCGGCTGTACTCCGTGGCCGAGTTCGCGGCGGAAATCGCCACCATGGCCACGGCCGACGTCGAAACCGGTCACACCGAGTACGTGGGCGGCGCCGACTACTTCAAGTAGGCCCGCCGGCGAGCGGGCGGGCCCTCCGCCCCGGGAGTCGCTACTCGCCGGGGATCCCGGCCAGGACCAGCGCCACGTCCAGGTTGGGCAGGTTGATCTGCGCGTCCGCGACGGCCCGGACCGCCGGCTTGGCGTTGAAGGCCACACCGAGGGCCGCGGCCGCCATCATGTCCAAATCGTTCGCGCCGTCGCCGATCGCCATGGTGGCGCCCTGGCCGATGCCGGCCTTGGCGCTCCAGGCCCGCAGCGAGGCGGCCTTCGCGGCACGGTCGACGACGGCGCCGGAGACCTTGCCGGTCAGCCGGCCGTCGATGATTTCCAGGTCGTTGGCCAGGGCAAAGTCCAGCCCCAACTTCGCGGCGAGCGGGGCAAGGATTTGGGAAAACCCGCCGGAAACCGCCGCCACGGTGTGCCCGGCGGCCTTGGCCTGCGTCACCAGCCGCTCCGCTCCCACCGAGAGCTTGACCTTGCGGCCGACCTCGGCCAGCACGCTCTCCGGCAGCCCGGCCAGCGTCGCCACGCGGTGGTGCAGGCTCTGCGCGAAGTCCAGCTCGCCGCGCATCGCCGCCGCGGTCACCTTCGCCACCTCGGCCTCCGTGCCGGCGTGGGAGGCCAGCAGTTCGATGACCTCCTGCTGGATCAGCGTGGAGTCGACGTCCATGATGATGAACTTCCGCTCCGCCGTCCGCAGCGTGTCCGGCACGACGGCGGTGTCCACGTTCTCGACCGGCGCGGCGGCGAGGGCCGCGCGCAGGCGGGCAACGGCGTCGCCCTTGTCACTTCCAACCGAGGCCAGGGCAAAGGTGGCACAGTCAAAGCCGGGGTGGCTCTCGCGGGACTCCGCGCCCACCTCGAACCCGTTGGCCGCCAGCACGGAGCGGACCTGGCGGAGGGAAGCATGGGGGAGCGTCGGGCCGTAGCTGACCGCGGTAAAAGTGGAGGGCATGGGCTGATTCTATCCAAGGGCGCCTCCGCAGGGCGCACCGCCCGCACCCGCCGCCCGGTTCACGCGCGCGGTTCGCGCTGGCTGGCCCGCGTGCCATAGGCTCATTGCTTATGAGTGAAGTCTTGGGTTTGGCCGGTGTCAGCGTGGTCCGCGGCACCAAAACATTGTTGGATTCCGTCGATTGGCGCGTGGCCGACGGCGAACGCTGGGTGGTCCTGGGGCCCAACGGGGCAGGCAAGAGCACGCTGTTGCAGATCGCGGGGGCGCGCATGCACCCCACGCGCGGGGTGGCGGGCATCCTGGATGAAGTCCTGGGCGCCGTCGACGTGTTCGAGCTGCGTCCACGGATCGGCTTGGCGTCCGCCACGCTGGCCGGCCAGATACCGGAGCACGAAAAGGTCCTCAACGTGGTGGTCACGGCGTCCTACGGCGTCACCGGCCGCTGGCGCGAGGCCTACGAGCGCGACGACGAGCGGCGCGCCTTCCGCCTGCTTGAGGACTGGGGCATGTCCACGTTCCTGAACCGCCCGTTTGCCTCGCTCAGCGAGGGGGAACGCAAGCGCGTCCAGATTGCCCGCGCCCTCATGAGCGACCCCGAACTGCTGCTGCTCGACGAGCCCGGAGCCGGCCTTGACCTGGCCGGCCGGGAAGACCTGGTCCGCCGCCTCGGTGAACTGGCGGCCGATCCGTTTGCACCGTGCACCGTGCTTGTCACCCACCACCTGGAGGAAGTCCCCCCGGGATTCACCCACGCCCTGCTGCTGCGCGACGGCGGCATCGTGGCACAGGGTCCCATCGACACCGTGCTGACGGAAGAACACCTCAGCGCCACGTTCGGCCTGCCGCTCACCGTCACCCGCAACGGCGGCCGCTACGCGGCAACGGCACGCCACTAGCGGTGCTGCCATCGTCAGTGCCCGGCCGCCCGGGAGCGGGGACTACCGGCGCATGATCATCCAGCTTGAGGATCCGGCCGATCCGCGGGTCAGCGACTACACCTCCCTGACCGACGTCCAGCTGCGCAAGGTCCGCGAACCCGCCGAAGGCATGTACATCGCCGAAAGCTCGCGGGTCCTGCGCCGCGCGCTGGAGGCCGGACATGTGCCCCGTTCGTTCTTCATGGCGCGTAAATGGCTGCCGGAGCTCGCGGACGTCATCGACGCGCACCCGGACGTCCCCGCCTTTGTGGGCACGGCGGGCATGCTCGAGGACATCACCGGCTTCCACCTCCACCGGGGGGCCATGGCCGCCATGCAACGGCCTGCCGCTGCGGACATTCCCACCCTGTTGGCGGATGCACGGCGCGTGGCCGTCCTTGAGGACATCGTGGACCACACGAACATCGGCGCCATCTTCCGGTCCGCAGCGGCCCTGGGCGTGGATGCGGTGCTGGTCAGCCCGCGCTGCGGCGACCCGCTGTACCGGCGCAGCATCCGGGTCAGCATGGGCGCCGTCTTCCAGGTGCCCTGGGCACGCCTGCCGGCATGGCCGGAGGGCATGGACATGCTGCGGTCGGCCGGATTTACGACGGCGGCCCTGGCACTGAAGCCCGATTCGCTTTCCATCCAGCAACTTGCCGCCCGCCACGATGAAAGGCTCGCGCTCATCCTGGGCACCGAGGGCGAAGGGCTGGGTGCCCAAACGGTGGCGGACGCGGACCACACCGTCATGATCCCCATGTACGCCGGGGTGGACTCGCTCAATGTCGCGGCCGCCAGCGCGGTGGCCTTCTTCGCCACCCAGGCGGCCGGCACAGGCGGGTAGGCTGGCAGCATGAAAATTGGCGACGTGGTGGCGGACTTCGAACTGCCGGACCAGCACGGCACGCCCCGGAGGCTCTCCGCACTTGCCGCCGGCGGGCCGTTGGTCATCTTCTTCTACCCTTTGGCCGGCAGCGGCGGCTGCACCCGGGAGGCCTGCCACTTCCGGGACCTGGAGCCGAAATTTTCCGCCGTCGGCGCCTCGGTCGTGGGCATCAGCACCGATTCCGTGGAAAGGCAGCTGGCCTTCGCCACGGAAAACCACTTCGGCTACCCGCTCCTGAGCGACGCCGGCGGGCAGGTCACGGAACAGTTTGGCGTGCGCCGCCACCTGCTGGCAAGGACCCTGCCCACCAAGCGCGCCACGTTCATCGTGGACCCGGCACTGGTGGTGCGCTTCCAAAAATCCAGCGAGACAAACATGGACGTCCACGCCGACGGCGCCCTTGCCGCGCTGCGCACGCTTGGCTGAACCTGGCGGCGCGTCCGGGTCCGGCTTGGAATAAACGCCCTGCAACCGGTAAAGTTTACAGCTGGCCCGTGTGGCCATAACATTCATCAGTCTGGCAAAAACCAGACGATCACATTCAGAGGTAAACCGTGAAGCAGAACACCCACCCCAAGTACGAAGCCATCGTCTTTAACGACCTGGCCTCCG
The DNA here is from genome assembly GCF_003268655.1 of Arthrobacter dokdonellae. Taxonomy (NCBI): domain Bacteria; kingdom Bacillati; phylum Actinomycetota; class Actinomycetes; order Micrococcales; family Micrococcaceae; genus Arthrobacter; species Arthrobacter dokdonensis. The sequence goes on from NZ_CP029642.1 coordinate 2,517,395, forward strand.
GTACCAAGTTCCTGACGCGCTCCACCGCGAAGTCGAACAAGACCATCGAGTGGGAAGACGGCAACACCTACCCGGTCATCGACGTCGAAATCTCCTCCGAGTCGCACCCGTTCTACACGGGCAAGCAGCGCATCATGGACAGCGCCGGGCGCGTCGAGCGGTTCAACGCCCGCTTCGCAGGCTTCGGCAAGAAGTAAGCGCTTCTTCTTTTCGGTTTCATCCAAGGTTTTATCCACGGCAGGCCCGCACCGCCCGGTGCGGGCCTGCCGTGCTTAAATCCAGGGTCCAATCCCGGCGCGTGATTCCACGGCCACCCAGCGTGGCGCCAGGTTTTGCGCCACCGGCGCATTAGTTGGGAAACTAAGGTCATGGCAACGCACATGCACGGTGAATACAAGGTCCACGGCGGCAAACTGGTGGTGGTGGACTTGGATGTCGCCGACGGGAAGCTCGCGGACGTCTCCGTCAGCGGCGACTTTTTCCTGGAACCTGACGAGGCCCTGGACAGCATCAACGGCGCGCTGACCGGGTTGGCCGCCGACGTGGCGGCACCCAAGCTGGCCGCCGCCATCACCGCGGCCCTGCCGGACGGCGTCGTCCTGTTTGGATTTTCGGCCCAGGCCGTGGCCGTGGCCGTACGGCGCGCCTTGTCCAAGGCCACCGGCTGGCTTGACCATGAATGGGACATCATCGGCCCCACGGTCCTGCCCACGGCGGTCAATGTGGCCCTCGACGAGGTATTGTCCGAGGAGGTCGGCGCCGGGCGGCGCAACCCAACGCTGCGCTTCTGGGACTGGAACGAGCCTTCCGTGGTGATCGGCAGCTTCCAGTCCGTGCGCAATGAGCTGGACCCGGCCGGCGTCGAACGGTATGGCATCAACGTGGTGCGGCGAATCAGCGGCGGCGGGGCCATGTTCATGGAGGCGGGCAACTGCATCACCTATTCGCTCTATGTCCCGCAGAGCCTGGTGGACGGTCTCAGCTTTGAAGACTCCTACAAGTTCCTGGACAGCTGGGTCATGGCCGCGCTGGAATCCATCGGTGTGGAGGCCTTTTACGTGCCCCTGAACGACATCGCCACCGACCAGGGCAAGATCGGCGGCGCCGCCCAGAAGCGCCTGAGCAACGGCGGCCTTCTCCACCATGTCACCATGAGCTATGACATCGACGCCGACAAAATGGTGGAAGTCCTGCGGATCGGCCAGGAAAAACTCTCCGACAAGGGGACCCGCTCGGCCAAAAAGCGAGTTGATCCCCTGCGGCGGCAGACGGGCTTGGCGCGGCGGGAAATCCTGGAACGCATGATGGAGACATTCACGGCACGCTACAGCGCATCCCGGTCGGAGCTGACGGAGCACGAACTGGCCGAGGCCGCCCGCCGCGTGACCACCAAGTTTGGCACGCCGGCATGGCTCAACAGGATCCCGTGAGCGGCGCCGGCGCCGTGCGGCCCGACACGTCGGCGCCGCTGTCGCTGATGAGGAGCTGGTGGCGCGGCCAGCCCCCGGCGGCCTTCGCCTTCGTCATGGCAACGGGCATAGTTTCGGCGGCGCTGAAGGATGCGGGCTGGGGCCCGGCCGGGACGGTGCTGCTCTGGCTCGCAGCGGCCGGGCTGGTGGTGCTCACCATCGGCCTCGCAGGCAGGCTTTCCATCGGACGCACTGCCGCTGTGGACGCTTTCCGCAACCCGCACGCCGGCTTTGGCTACCTGACGATGGTCGCCGCCATGAACGTGGTGGGCGCCGGCTTCCATGACAGCCATCCCACCGTCACCTGGATCCTGGGCATCCTCAGCTTTCCGCTGTGGCTGTTTCTGGCCTACGGCATTCCCCTGTCCATGATGTTGCGCACGGAAATGGGGGACATCCAGCGGCCCCGGCTGTTGCCCGTGGACGGCACCTGGTTCCTGTGGGTGGTCTCGACGCAGTCGCTCTCCGTTGCCGCCGCCACGCTGGCCGTCGCCGACACGTCCATCCGCCTGCTCAGCGACCTGGCCGTCGCCTTCTGGGGCATCGGCATCATGCTGTACCTGGCCCTGACCACCCTGGTGATCCTGCGCCTGTTGACCGGCGGCGAAAACAGGGGCGGCATTGTCCCGGCCAACTGGATCTTCATGGGCGCCACGGCCATCACGGTGCTGGCCGGGTCCATGATCCTGCACCTGCCGGCCGGTGTCCCGGTGCTGGAGCTGGCCGCCCCGACGGTGGGCGGCATCAGCTACCTGCTGTGGGCCTTCGGCCTGTGGTGGGTGCCGCTGCTGGTGGCGTTTGGCGTCTGGCGCCACATTGTCCGGCGCGAACCGCTGAAATACACCACGGCCCTGTGGTCGATCGTGTTTCCCCTGGGCATGTTTGCCGTGGCCACGTACCACTTCGGGAATGAGAACGGCATGCCTTTGGTGGCATTGCTGGGCCGGTGGGCCAACTGGATCGCCGCGGGCACGTGGCTCCTGGTGGTGGCCGGGATGGCCGCCACCGCGGTGGCCTTCCTCCGCCGGACGCCAGGCAGCTAAGACCCGGCGGCTGCCTGGGCGGCAAGGGCCCGCACCAGGTGGTCGCGCTGTTCCACCAACAGGCGGCGGAGTCCCGCAGCCGAGTCGGCATTCTCTGCCAGCCAGACATCAGTGCGCACCACCACCGGGTGGGCCGCCGGATCCATCCCGGGCTCCAGGTCCTGACGCGCCGGGTAGAGCCCGCGCACAATCCGCCCGGCTATTTCAATGCTGCGTTTGTCCCAGACGTCCGCCAGCACCGCGAAATACGGTTCCACGTAGGCGTCAAGCAGTGCATGGCTGCCTGCCATGAAGCCCTCGATGGTGGCGCTGAGGAGCTCGTTGGTCAACGCCGTCCCCACCACCGCGTCCTCCCAGGCCGCCGCTTTGGCGTCCTCCGCAGGCCGGGCGGCGACCGCAGTGGTCCGGGCCGACCGTGTTTCCGCGGTGGTCTTGCGCGCCAGTTCCCCGTCCAGCTCGGCCACGGTTGCCTCTCCGCGTGCCGCCAGCGCTTCCCACAGCAGCCAACGCAGCCCGCTGTCGACTCCCAGCCCGGAAGGGACGGCCTCCGCGGCCAGCAGTCCCCGGATCCTTGCCGTGGAGGCGTCGCTGCCACGGCCCAGCAACGCGAAGGCCCGCGCCCAGACCAGCTGTTCGTCGCTGCCCGCCGCCGCCTGGTCCAGGTGGCGTTCGACGGCGGCCAACAGTTCCGCCTGGACCCGGCCACGCGTTCCGGGCGGGCAATAGTTTGCGGCAGCAAACCGCGCGTTGTCCGCCAGCGTCTGCAGGAGGGCGATGTCGGGCTCGCCGGCGGCGTGACGGCACACGGCCGTCACATAGCTGCTGGCGGGCAGCTGCGCATCACGGACGGCATTCCACAGCGAAGACCACACCAGGCTGCGGGCCAGCGGGTCCTCAACGACGTCCACCGACGCCAACGCGGTCTTAAGGGACGTAGGATCAAGCCGCACCTTTGCATAGCTGAGGTCCTGGTCGTTGACCACTATCAGCGCCGGCTCGGGCAGGCCTGCCAGCGAGGCCACGTCCGTCACGTCCCCGGCCACGTCGACGGCCGCCGAATGGGTGCGGACCAGCCGTCCGACGTCGTCCGTGGACGTGCCAAAGTTGAACAGGCCCACCGAGAGCCGGTGTGGGCGCAGGGCGCGACGGCCCGTGGTGGGATCCACGGCCTCCTGGGCGATGGAGAAGGACGTGATCAGCCCGTCCGCCGCCGTGAGCGTGGGCGTGAGCGTGGAGATGCCGGCGGTCTTGAGCCAGCCGGCGGCCCACTGCGCCAGGCCGCGGCCCGACGCCGCCTCCAAGGGCGCCAGCAGGTCCGTCAGGGAGGTGTTGGAATATTCGTGGGTGCGGAAGTATTCCCGGGAGCCGGCCATGAACGCGTCCCGGCCCACGTAGGCCACCAGCTGCTTGAGCACCGAGGCGCCTTTGGCATAGGTGATGCCGTCAAAGTTCTGCTTGGCCGCCTCAAGGTCCGGGATGTCAGCGACAATGGGATGCGTGGTGGGCAGCTGGTCCTGGACGTAGGCCCAGGCCTTGCGGCGGCTGGCGAAGAGCGTCCACGACTTGGCCCCCCAGCCGGTGGCGTCGGCGACGGCCAGGTGGCCCATGAAGTCGGCGAAGGATTCCTTCAGCCAGAGGTCGTCCCACCAGCCCATGGTGACCAGGTCGCCGAACCACATGTGCGCCATCTCGTGCATGATGGTGTTGGCCCGCTGCTGGTACTCGGTGTCGGTGGCGCGGGAGGTGTGGACGTAGGCCTCGGTGAACGTCACGAGACCCGGGTTTTCCATGGCGCCAAGGTTGTATTCGGGCACGAATGCTTGGTCGTACTTGCCGAAGGGGTAGGGGTAGTCAAAGAGTTCGTTAAAGTACGCCAGCCCCGCCTTGGTGACCGCGAAGATGGGATCGGTGTCGAAGTGATCCGCCAGGGAGGCGCGGCAGTAGGCGGTCAGCGGGATCTCGAGGGACTTTCCGGCATGCGCGCTGTCCGTGCCGAACACCATGCTGAAATGGTCAGAGACTTTAAAGTACGGCCCGGCCAGGATGGTGGTGATGTACGTGGAGATCGGCAGCGTGGGCGCAAAGTCCCAGCAGGCGGACGCGGACCCGGACCCGTCGCCAAAGGCGGGGTCGCCAGGCCTTGCGTCGCCAGGGGCGACGTCGGCACGGCCGGCCACCGGCTGGTTGGATGCGACTTCCCACTGCGCCGGGGCCGTGACGTGGAAGGTGAACGGCGCCTTGAGGTCGGGCTGCTCAAAGTTGGGAAAGACGCGGCGGGCGTCTGCGGGCTCGTACTGCGTGTAGGTGTAGACCAGGCCGTCCGCCGGGTCCTGGAATCGGTGCAGGCCCTCGCCGCTGCGGGAGTAGGCGGCGGTGGCCCTGACGGTGACCTCGTTCTCCGAAGCGAGTCCGGGCAGCGCGATGCGGGCGTCCTGAACCACCTTCCCCACGTCCAGTTCGCGGCCGTTGAGCATCACGGATTCCACCTCCAGGCCGATGAAGTCCAGGAAGGTTTCCCCCCCTTCGACGGTGGAACTGAAGGTGATGGTGCTTTGCGTGGCAAACCCGGGCTCGTCCAGTTTCGGGGCATTGCTGATGTCCACGCGGACGTCGTAGGCATGGACGGTGACCAGTGATTTGCGCGTGGCTGCTTCGGCACGGCCCAGGTTTGAATTCGACACCATTTCATTCAACCACGGGCAGGCGGCATGCCCCTCCCCGCAGGCAAGCCCCGTCCCGCGATCCCGGAACTACGATCCCATAAGGTGGACGGCACCAAAGGCAAGGGCGGCGATGAGCACCCAGGAACAGAGTGCCATCACGGTGGCCCGCGCTCCGGTCTTGAAGAGCTGACGCACGCGCACGGATGCGCCGAGGCCAAAGAGCGCGGCGCCCAGGGCGATGTCCTGGGCCGTGGAGCCCGCCGCGACGACCCCTGACGGCAGCCAGCCGGTGGTGCGCAGGAGGATCATGGCCAAAAATCCGACCACAAAGAGCGGCACCACCGGCGGGAACTTCCCCGGGGCCGCGGGCTCAAGTCGTGGCGCGCCGGCGGGTGACACGGAGGCACGTGCGCTGAGCCCGTGCCGGCGTCGTTCCAGTCCGCCCACCACCGCGACGATGGGCGCCAGCAGCACCACCCGGGTGAGCTTGATGATGATCGCCGCGCCCAGGGCCGCCGGCCCGGCGGTCTGGGCCGTCGCCACCACCTGCCCCACGTCGTGGACACCGGCGCCCACCCACTGGCCAAACCGCAGCGCGTCCAGCCCCAGCGGGTGCATCAGCAGCGGCAGCACGCCGATGGCGAGGGTGCCGCAGAGGGTCACCAGCGCCACCGGCAGCACGGTGTCGGCGTGCCTGGTGCCCTTCACGGCGGCCATGGCGCCGATGGCCGACGCCCCGCAAATGGAAAAGCCCGTGGCAATGAGGAGGGGGAGGTCGCCGTCGAGCCGGAACAATTTTCCGAGCGCATAGGTGCCGGCAAAGCTGAGCAGCACAACGCCCACCACCAGCCCCACCGTCGCCCAGCCGAGCGCGGCGATGTCGCCCAGGCTCAGCTTGAGGCCCAGAAAGACGATGCCCGCACGCATGAGGTGTTTGCCGGCGAAGTTCAGTCCGGCGCGCAGCGGGCCATCGCACAGCCCGGACGTCCCGGGAAGGTTGACGGCCGCAATGCCGAGGACGACGGCGATGGTCATCGCCGGGAGCAGCGGCACCACCGCGTGAACTGCCAGGGCAACGGCGACGGCGGCCACGGCGGTGGCCAGGCCCGGGATGAGGGGGGCGGCCCGGCCGGGCAGCGTGTCAGGGGCCGTCCTGGCCGCGCCTACCAAGGGCTCGGCGTGTAGTCCTTGAGGAAGACGCCGTACTGGTCTTCCCCGGATTCGCCCATGACGATCGGGTCGTAGACGCGCGCGGCACCGTCGACCAGGTCCAGGGGAGCGTGGAAGCCTTCCTCCGCCAGGCGGACCTTGGTGAAGTGCGGGCGTTCGTCGGTGATCCACCCGGTGTCGACGGCGGTCATGAGGATGCCGTCGGCGTCGAGCATTTCCTGGGCACTGGTGCGTGTCAGCATGTTCAGCGCTGCCTTGGCCATGTTGGTGTGCGGGTGGCCGGGGCCCTTGTAGGCGCGGGAGAACTGCCCCTCCATGGCGGAGACGTTGACTATGTACTTCCTGCGCGCTTCGGAGGCCGCCATGGCCGGGCGCAGCCGGGAGACCAGGAGGAAGGGCGCCGTGACGTTGCACAGCTGCACTTCGAGCATTTCCAGCGGGTCAACCTGGTCCACCACCTGCGTCCAGCTGTTGACGGTGGCGACGTCGGGCACCAGGCCCCCGGCGTCGATGGCTGTGCCGGCGGCCATCCGTTCCGGGGAGGCGGACCCCATGGACAGGGCCAGCGCTGCGATCTCGTCGCCGCCCAGCTGCGGATGCGCGGAAATCTGGCTGGCAAGCGCCAGGGGATGCCTGTCGTGCGCGTGTCCGAAAGTCAGCAGCTCGGGCATGGGGGAGTCGTCCGGAAGCGGTTCCAGCTCGGCGTCGACGAGCGGCTTGTAGGCGTTCCCGGAGCGCCGGACGGTCTGGGCGGCATTGTTGATGATGATGTCCAGCGGTCCGGCCTCGTTGAGCGAGTCCGTGAGCGCGACGACCTGTGCGGGATCGCGCAGGTCGATGCCGACGATGCGCAGGCGGTGCAGCCAATCGGCGCTGTCCTCCATTGCGGCGAAGCGGCGGGCGGCGTCCTTGGGAAAACGGGTGGTGATGGTGGTGTGGGCACCGTCGCGCAGCAGGCGAAGGGCGATGTACATGCCGATTTTGGCGCGGCCGCCCGTCAGCAGGGCGCGTTTGCCGGCCAGGTCCGTGCGGGCGTCCCGCTTGGAGTGGTTGAAGGCGGCGCAGTCCGGGCACAGCTGGTGGTAAAACGCGTCAACCTGCGTGTAATGCTGCTTGCAGACATAGCAGGGGCGGGAACGTTGCAGCGTTCCCGCCACTTTCCCGGTGGTGGACGGTTTGAGCTTGTTACCGCGTGTTTCGTCGTCAATCCGGTCCGGGGCCGCGGTGGCAGTCTTTGCCATCACGGCCCGGTCGGCGTCATTGATGGCATCCCGTTTAGCATTCCGGCGGTATCGTTTGACCGCCTTGAACATTTTTCCGGTCGCCCGGCGGACAGTGACGTAATCCGGATCTTCTTCGTCATAAATATGAATATTCTCCAAAACCTTGATGCAATTTTGGATTTCTTCAGGGGTCAGTTCAGCGGCGCTCACTCCACAATTTTAGCCGCTTTCCCGTCGGACGCCGACACGCTGCCCGCGGCCGGGCTCGTGCGCCGGCCGGAGGCCGCGTCCGCTGCGGTGAGCTGGTTGTCCACCACCAGGTCCATGGTCTCCTTCGACAACCGGTGCTCGGCGATGGCCAGTTCCAGGGCCGCCGGCGTCGCCGCGGCGGCCGCCTTGGCCACGGCTATTTCTTCGGCCTCCGGTACCGAAACGATCTGACCCTTTTTCAGGACCGTAATTCCGGACTCGGTGACCGCAAAGCCGCGTGCCCGGTCGAGTTCCGGATCGACGCCGATCGTGGCACCGGCGGGAATGCGCACGGACTTGTCAATGATCGCGCGTTTTACCACGGCGCCCGCTCCCACCACCACGCCGTCCATAAGCACCGAATCCATGACCCGGGCACCGGTGCCTACAAAAACATCGTTGGAGAGGACGGAGTTTTCCACCACGCCGCCGGAAACCACCACGCCGGGGGCAACGATGGAGTCCAGTGCCGCTCCAACGGCATTGTGCTCCCCATGGACAAACTTGGCAGGCGGAGAGGTGGTGTTGCGCGTGTAGATCGGCCATGCCCGGTTGTAGAGATTAAAGATCGGCAGGGGCGAGATGAGGTCCATGTGGGCGTCGTAGTAGGAATCGATGGTCCCCACATCGCGCCAGTAGTTGCGGTCGCGGTCCGTCGCGTCGGGGATGTCGTTGGTCGTGAAGTCGTAGACAAAGGCTTCACCCCGGTCAACAAAGTGGGGGATGATGTCACCGCCCATGTCATTCTTGGTGTCGCTCTTGACTGCATCCTGTTCGAGCGCCTCGACCAGGGCATCCGTGTCGAAGACGTAGTTGCCCATGGAGGCCAGGAACTGGTCAGGGGCATCCGCCAGGCCGGGTGTCGACTCCGGCTTTTCAACGAACGCGGAGATCTTGTGGGCTCCCGTGACGCCCGTTTCGACGGAGTTGTCCACTTCGATGACGCCGAATTGGTTGGCCATGCCCAATGGTTGACGCACAGCGGAAACTGTGGCCCGCGCCCCTGACTTGATGTGGCTCTGGACCATCTGCTCAAAGTCCATGCGGTAGACGTGGTCGGCCCCGACCACCACCACGATGTCCGGTGCGGCATCGACGATCAGGTTCATCGACTGGTAAATGGCGTTTGCGCTGCCCAAGAACCAGCTCTTGCCGCGGCGCTGCTGCGCCGGGACACTGGCCACATAATTGCCCAGCTGCGTTGACATCCGCCACGTCTGCGAAATGTGCTGGTCCATGCTGTGCGACTTATACTGCGTCAGGACCACTATTTTCAAGTATCCGGAATTCACCAAATTGGACAACGCAAAATCGACGAGCCTGAATCCCGCAAAGGGAACTGCAGGCTTGGCACGGTCAGCCGTCAAGGGCATCAAACGCTTGCCCTCGCCGCCCGCCAATACAATCGCCAGAACTTTCTTGACAGCCATGCCCCAACCTCCGACAGCTTGAATGTTGCGATGGAAAACGCCCCGCGAACAGGTACATCTCCTTCACACTAGAACAACCAGTTCAAAGACACTACATTGGGAACGTGCGTATCGATATTGTGACTAAGGAATTTCCCCCGGAAATATATGGCGGTGCCGGCGTTCACGTCGCCGAGCTCAGCCGTGTCCTTGCCGGGCGGGTGGATCTGCGGGTTCACGCCTTCGGCGCCGACCGTCCAGCGGACTTCCACGGCGCCGCGGTGTCCTCCTACGGGAACCTTCCGCAGCTGGGCGTGGCAAACGCCGCACTGCAGACGCTGGGGGTGGATCTGCAGATCGTTCCCGACATAGCAGGGGCCGACCTGGTGCACTCGCACACCTGGTACGCCAACATGGCCGGCCACCTGGCGTCGCTCCTGCATGGCATACCGCATGTGCTCAGCGCGCACAGCCTGGAGCCGCTGCGCCCCTGGAAGGCCGAGCAGCTTGGCGGCGGTTACGCCTTGTCGTCGTGGGTGGAGAAGACGGCATACGAGGCTGCGGCCGCCATCATTGCCGTGTCCGACGGCATGCGGCAGGACATCGTGCGCAGCTATCCCGACGTCGACCCCGACAAGGTCAAGGTGATCCACAACGGCATTGACGTCGCCTCCTGGCAGCGGGACGCGAAGGACGACGTCGTCCGTTCCCTGGGGATCGATCCCTCCCGTCCCAGCGTGGTGTGGGTTGGCCGCGTGACGCGGCAAAAGGGAGTGCCATACCTGTTAAAGGCAGCCGCCGCGCTCCCGCCGGAGGTCCAGCTGGTCCTGTGTGCCGGCGCCGCCGACACACCTGAGCTGGGCGCCGAAGTGAATTCCCTCATTGAAGGGCTCAAAGAACAGCGCGACGGGGTCATCGTCATTGAACGCATGCTGCCGCGCCATGAGCTCATTCAAGTCCTCAGCCATGCCACGGTTTTCGCGTGCCCGTCGATTTACGAACCACTGGGCATCGTGAACCTTGAAGCGATGGCATGTGGTGCGGCCGTCGTGGCCAGTGCGACCGGCGGGATCCCGGAAGTCGTTGCCCACGGTGAGACCGGGCTGCTGGTGCCGTTGGAGCAGGTGACTGACGGGACGGGCACGCCGCTTGACCCCGAAAAGTTCATTGCCGACTTCGCAGCCGCGCTCATCGAAGTTGTCAGCGACCCGGCCCGCGCCCGCACGATGGGGGAGAAGGGCCGCCTCCGAGCCCAGGAAAACTTTTCCTGGGAGTCAATCGTGGAAAAGACCCTGGACGTGTACCGCAGCGTGCTGCCGAATGCGGCGCCTACTTCGCGCGCTGCTTCTTGGCCTTCTGCACCATGACCTTTTCATCCACGGGGGCATCCTTGCTGGCACGCAGCCGGCGGTAGTACTCGCGGGCCTCGTCCTGGCGCTCCCGCTCGATCCCCGTGGCGATCGTGGCCCGCAAGTGCTCGGGTCCATAGCCAAACGCATCCACCAGGTCCATGGCGTGGGGCCGCAGTTTGGTCAGCACGCGGTTGATGTACGGGGCCAGCGTGCGTGCCCGTTGCATTGAGATGCGCCCGTTCATGAGGTACCAGTCCAGATGCTTCTCGATCAGGGTCAGGCCGAACAGGTCGCGCAACGTAGTGAGGACGCGGTGCGTTCCCGGATCCGAAATGCCGCGCAGCGCCTCCGTGAACGCCTCCCACTGCAGCAGTTCGGCATGTGCCCGCGCGGCCTCAATCAATTCGTTCTGATGTTCATTGAAGAGCTCGGCGCCCTTTTCCTTGGACAGCTTGGCCGCTTCCTTCAAGGCCGCGGCGACGTCGGCCACCATGGCCTGGACCCGGCCGGCGAGCATCTCGTGCTGGGTGTCCTCGTCCTTGAGCGCCTTGGCCGACTTGTGCGCAGAACCCGAGTCGGCAACAAACTGCGCCACTTGGCGCAGCCCGGTCTTGTGCCACGTCAGCTCGGCGGCCTGGCCCACCACAAATCGGGCCAGGACACCGAAGTCCAGGTTGCGGAATTCCTTCGAATAGTCGGCCAGCAGCCGCTTCGCCACCAGCTGCAGCAGCACCGTGTTGTCGCCCTCAAACGTTGCGTAGACGTCAAGGTCCGCACGCAGGGACGTGAACCGGTTTTCCACCATGAACCCGGCGCCCCCGCAGGCCTCCCGGCATTCCTGCAACGTGTCCAGTGCGTGCCAGGTGGAGAGCGATTTAAATGCCGCAGCCAGGGTCTCCAGGTCCTGGCGGTCCTCGTCCGTGTCCTGAGCACCGGAGAAGACGCCGTCGAACTTCTGCAGCAGTTCCTCATGGGCAAAAGCTGCCGCGTACGTGGTGGCCAGCCTCGGCAGGAGGCGGCGCTGGTGGCGCTGGTAGTCGAGCAGCACCACTTCCCCGGTGTCGGATGACGCGTTGAACTGGCGCCGCTCCGTTGCGTACTGGATGGCAATCCTCAGTGCCACCTTCGACGCCGCCACGGCCGCGCCGTCGAGCGAGACACGACCCTGCACCAACGTGCCGAGCATGGTGAAGAAGCGCCGTCCGGGGCTCGTGATGGGGGAGGAGTAGGCGCCGTCCGCGGCCACGTCGCCATAGCGGTTAAGCAGGTTGGTGCGCGGAATGCGGACGTTGGAAAAGTGCAGGCGGCCGTTGTCGATCCCGTTGAGGCCGCCCTTGATGTTGTCGTCCACGCCGCCAATGCCGGGCAGGAACTCCTGGGTGGCGGGGTCGCGCAGTTCCACGTAGAAGGCGTGGACGCCGTGGTTGACGCCGCGGGTGATGAGCTGGGCAAACACCACTGCCGCCAGACCGTCCACGGCGGCATTGCCGATGAATTCCTTCCACGCAGCCCGGAACGGGGTGTTGACGACGAACTCCCGGGTTTCCGGATCGTAGGTGGCCGTGGTGGCAATCGAGGCGACGTCCGACCCGTGCCCGATCTCCGTCATCGCGAAGCACCCGGGGATCTCCAGGGACATGATGCCCGGCAGCCACTTGTCCTGGTGTTCCTGCGTCCCCAGGTGGAGGACGGCGCAGCCAAACAGCCCCCACTGCACGCCGGCCTTGATCTGGAGCGACGGGTCAGCCGTCACCAGTTCCTCAAAGCCGGCCACGTTGCCGCCGTGGTTGTCAGTTCCGCCCAGCCGCGACGGGAACGCGCGGTGGACCCCGTTCTGCTCCACCAGCACGCCCAGCTGCTGGAACACACGCTCGCGGTGCTCGGCGTGGGTGAGTCCCTCCACCTTGTGCAGCTCCGGCCTCCCGGCCAGCTCACGCGCCTGGAGGCGGACATCGGCCCACCGGCCCAACAGTGCCTGGCCCAGGACGGCGACATCAACGCCGGCAGCGTGGTCACTGGCAGCCGTCGAGGCAGGGGTCAATACGTCAGTCATGGGGTTCCTTCTGCTTGCAATGGGTGGACAATGCTCCGTGGAGCGGGGGAGACCTGCTGCGCGACGCCGTCAAAAAGCCAGGCGGCAATCTGCTCCGCCATCGCGGCGTGGTCGGGCTTGGCCGCAGACGCGGGCGTCTTCAGCCACAATTCTCCGGCCGTGCGGACCAGGCCGATTGCCGCCGTCGGCCAGTACCCCAACAGCGGCGAGTCGGGATCGCCCAGCAGGTCCCGCAGGGGTTCGGAGATCATGGCGGTGACGGCGTCAAAGAATCCGGTGAGATCGCCCTCCGGGAGGGGCCCGGCGTCGAACGGGGACGTCACAAAGGTGTACACGTTCGGTGACGTCTCCGCCATCTGCAGGTACGCGGCCACCATGTTCACCAGACCCTCGCGGGGTGTCCTGGCGGTCCTTCCGGCGGCAACGATCGTGTCCTGCATCTGTCCGATCACCACCTTCCCCACAGCTTGCCGGAGCCCGGCCTTGTCGCCAAAGTAGCGGTAAAAGACGGACTTCGAGGTGCCGGCGCGGGTGGCGATGTCTTCCATGGAGGCGTCGAAGCCCAAACGGTGGATGGCGCGCCGGGCCGCCTTGATGAGCGCCCGACGGCGTTCCTCGCGGTGCGCTTCCCATCTGGCCGAGCGCCCGTCGACGGGGGCGTCGACGGGGGCCGGGACCGGCGCCGGCACGGCCTGCCGGACTTCCAACGTGTTCACGATACCCAGCGTATCAGGTACGCTGGGTATCAGTAATCCACGCCACAACAAAGGAGACTGCTCCATGAGTTCCCCCACGGCATCAACCACGTCGGCGAGCGCCAACGAAACCGGCAACAAGACCACGCAGGGCATCCGCAAGGCGGTGGTCGTGGGAGGCAACCGCATCCCGTTCGCCAGGTCGGGGGGCGCCTACGCCCATGCCTCCAACCAGGACATGCTCACGGCCGCGCTCGACGGGCTCGTGGCCAGGTTCGGCCTGCAGGACGAGACCATTGGAGAGGTGGCCGCCGGTGCCGTGCTGAAGCACTCCCGAGACTTCAATCTCACGCGCGAGGCCGTGCTGGGCTCCGCCCTGTCGGCCACCACTCCGGCGTACGACCTCCAACAGGCATGCGCCACGGGCATGGAAGCGGCCGTCGGGCTGTCCAACAAGATCAAGCTGGGCCAGATCGACTCAGCCATTGCCGGCGGGGTCGATTCGGCCTCGGATGCCCCCATTGCCGTCAGCGAAGGTCTTCGCTCCATCCTCCTGGACCTCAGCCGGTCCAAGTCCCTGGCCGAGAAAGCCAGGATTGTGGCCCGCATCCGCCCCAAGGACCTCGCCCCGGATGCCCCGTCCACCGGGGAGCCGCGCACCGGGCTCTCCATGGGGGAGCACCAGGCACTGACCACCGCCCAGTGGAACATCACCCGGGAAGCCCAGGACGAGCTGGCGCTTGCCAGCCACAAGAATCTCGCGGCCGCCTACGACCGGCACTTCTTTGACGACCTCGTCACCCCGTACCGCGGCCTGACGAGGGACTCCAACCTTCGCGCCGATTCCTCCATGGAGAAGCTGGCCAAGCTCAAGCCGGTCTTTGGACGGAGCCTGGGGGACGCAGCGACCATGACGGCGGGCAACTCAACCCCGCTCACCGACGGCGCATCGACCGTGCTGCTCGCCTCCGAGGAATGGGCCCAGGCCCACGAACTGCCCATGCTCGCCAACGTTGTTGACGGCGAGGCCGGCGCCGTCGACTTTGTGCACGGCAGGGACGGGCTCCTCATGGCCCCCGCGTTTGCCGTGCCACGCCTGCTGGCACGCAACGGACTGACGCTGGAGGACATCGACTATTTTGAAATCCACGAAGCCTTCGCCGGCACCGTCTTGAGCACGCTGGCAGCCTGGGAAGACGAGGAATTCGGCAGGACACGGCTCGGCCTCGGCGGCGCCTTTGGCACGGTGGACCGCAGCAAGCTCAACACCAACGGCTCGTCGCTCGCCGCGGGCCACCCCTTCGCTGCCACCGGCGGCAGGCTGATCGCCACACTGGCCAAGATGCTCAGCGAACGCGGGCAGGTCGATGGGCGGCCCGCCCGCGGTCTGATCTCGGTCTGCGCCGCCGGCGGCCAGGGTGTCGCCGCCCTGCTGGAAGCCAGGTGACCGCCATGGCCGCACAGCGCCAGGTGCGCGCGGACAAGTACACCGAATTCGTCTCCGGCGGCCTCGGCCGTGACGTGGCAAAGCGGCTGGGGCTGCCCCAGCCCGCCATCCTGCGCCGCTACACGCCCGGCGCCCCGCTGGTCTTGGGCCCCATCCTGGTGGTGGGCCACACGGAGGGGTCCGACGCCGTTGCCGACGTTCTCCTGTCCTGGGGCCAGGACGTGCGCCGCCACGCCACACCCAAGGAGAAGCTCGGCGCGATCGTGCTGGTGCTGGACGGGCTGGCCCACCCGGACCAGCTCTCCGCACCTCTGCGCGAAGTGGGCGGCGCGCTGCGCGACCTCCACCGCAACGGCCGGGTCGTGAGCATATCCCGCCGCGCCCAGCCCGAGGACGCGCCGGAGGCTGCCGCCGCACGCAACGCCGTCGACGGCATCGTGCGCTCCCTGGCAAAAGAGCTGCGTGCGGGTGCCACGGCCAACGGCGTGGTGCTCAGCAGCGGGACGTCCGCGGCCGCACCCAGCGCCCTCTCGGCGCTGCGGTTCTTCCTCTCTGCCCGCTCCGCGTTCGTGGACGGGCAGTTCCTGACCGCCTCTTCGGCCGGGAGCCCGGCCGCGCCGGACTGGGAGAATCCCCTGGCGGGAAGGGTCGCGGTCGTCACGGGCGCCGCCCAGGGCATCGGTGCCTCAATCGCCCGGACGCTGGCCCGGGACGGCGCCAAGGTGGTCGCGGTGGACGTGCCTGCCGCGGGAGACCGCCTGGCCGCCGTCGCGAATGAAATCCACGGCACGGCGCTCCAGCTGGACATCACGGCCACCGAGGCCGGCGCCCGCATCCTCGACCACGCCGCGCAGCGCCACGGCCGGCTGGACATTGTGGTGCACAACGCCGGAATCACGCGGGACAAGCTGTTGGCCAACATGGACGCCGCACGCTGGGACTCCGTGATCGCGGTCAACATCGCCGCCCAGCTGCGCATGAACCAGGCATTTCTGGCCAGCAGCCATTTTTCCGACAACCCCCGGATCATCAGTGTGTCATCGACCAGCGGCATTGCCGGCAACCGCGGCCAGACCAACTATGCGGCGTCCAAGGCCGGCGTGATCGGCATGGTCCGCTCCACCGCGCCGTTGCTCGAGGAAAGGGGCGGCACGGTCAACGCCGTGGCGCCCGGATTCATTGAAACCGCCATGACCGCGAAAATCCCGTTCGCGACCCGCGAGGTTGCCCGCAGGCTCAACAGCCTGCAGCAGGCTGGCGCACCGGAGGACGTGGCGGAGGCCATCGCCTACTTCGCGTCGGAGGCCTCGGCCGGAGTGACGGCCAACATTCTGCGTGTCTGCGGACAGAACCTGGTGGGGCAGTGACCGTGGACAACGTGCTGACGGAAATGCCGTCGTTGTCCAAGCTGTACATCAACGCCGCGGCCACTGCGGCCATGCAGCGGCTGGTCCGCTCCGACCCCGTGGTGGGGCTGCCCACCCGTGCCGTGGAGGTCCGCGGCGTCACGGCGGACCTGGCCAAGGTCACCGCGTTCCACCACCTGGTGGGCCATCCGGCCCGCGACGTGCTGCCGTCCGGCTACATCCATGCACTGGCCTTCCCCGTCGCCATGAGCGTCATGGTGCGGGAGGACTTCCCGCTGCCCCTGCTCGGCATGATCCACCTGCGCAACCAGGTGGATCACTACGCGCCCGTGACCTATACGGATGTGCTGACCATCAGGTCCTGGGCCAGGAACCTTGCCGGGCACCGGGCCGGCACGCAGGTCCAGCTCGTGGTGGAGGTCCGCAACAACGAGGGCACCGCGCTGCTGTGGCGTGGGGTCTCCACCTATTTGGCCAAGGGGATCTACCTGCCCGGCCTGGACAAGCCCACCCCGCGGGCTCCCGGATCGTCCCGTGAGGTGTTCTCCCCGCCGCAGCCCACCGCGCAATGGAGGCTCGGGGTCGACACCGGGCGCGCCTACGCCGCGGTGTCCGGCGACTTCAACCCCATCCACCTGAGCGTCCTTTCCGCCAAGGCGCTGGCTCTGCGGCGCTCCATTGCCCATGGGATGTATGCGGCGTCACGGGTCGTCTCGGACATCGGTTCGCCCAAGCCCGACGCGTTCAGCTGGGACATCACCTTCGAGGCGCCGATCTTCCTGCCCGCCACGGTTTCCCTTCATATTGCGGACACCCTGACGGACGACGGCGGCTGGCTGGGGAGCGAGTTTACCGCCTGGAACGCGCGCACCGCCAGGGTGCATTTCCGGGGCTGCGTCACAGCCGGCACCGCGCAGGCCTGAGAGGCCTGAGGGCTGAGTCCTGACCCGCCAGCTTCGACTGCTGGCGGGTCCGCTGCGTTGAGCGACGCGGAGATGCGGCTCCCCGCTGAACCCGGGGCGGCGCCACACCGTTCAAGGGTTGCGGCACGTAAAAGCCGCAACGCCTCAACGAACGGAGTCCAACGTCATGAATCGGCCACTAGGGAAGCTGGCAGTTGCGGCCGCGGGGGCGCTGCTCCTGGCTGGCTGCGCCGGCGGGGGAACCGCACCCGGGCAGGCGCCAAGCAGCGGCGCCGTCGCAAGCCAGGGCAGCACAACACAGGGCGGTGCCGTGTTGAAGACCGGGCAGACGCCCTTCGGGACTGTCGTTGTGAACGGGCAGGGGATGACGGCCTATGTCTTTGACAAGGACACCGCCAATTCGGGCACCAGCGCGTGCACGGGCGCCTGCGTTTCATTCTGGCCGCCCATCAAGACCGCCACGAATACGCCCCAGGTTTCCGGTGTCACAGGGAAAGTTGGCGCCATCATGCTGCCCGGCGGAACCAAACAGGTTACGCTGAACGGCCTGCCTTTGTACACCTACGCGGCCGACTCCAAGGCGGGCGATGCCACCGGGCAGGGAAGTCATGGCTTTGGCGCGGGGTGGTGGGTGGTGCAGCCGGACGGCACCAAGCTGACCTCCGCCCCGGCTGCCACGCCCAGCCCGTATTCCGGGCAGGGCTACTGACAATACTGCGCCGCATGGCTTGCCCCTGGGCCGAAGTGGTCCGTGTTCACATGCAGCAGCTTTCAGTGGAGCCACTGTGAAAGTCACCGACTATCTCGTCATTGGGGCGGGTGCGAGCGGCCTTGCCTTTGCGGACACGGTACTCAGCGAGTCAGACGCCGAGGTCGTGCTCGTGGATCGGCGCTCGGAGGTCGGCGGCCACTGGCGCGACGCCTATCCCTTTGTGCGCCTCCACACGCCGTCGGCGTACTACGGTGTCGACTCGCTGCCACTCGGGCGGAACCGGCTCATCACCTCCGGCCGCAACGTCGGATTTTACGAACAGGCCAACGGTGCCGAAGTCGGCGCGTACTTCGAGGCCGTACGGGTCCAGCGGCTGGAGTCATCCGGACGCGCCCTGTTCCTCGGACGTCGGGAGTTCCTGGACCACCAGGCCGGGATCGCCCGCGTCCGCAACGCTGCGACCGGCCGGGTCGACAAGATTGGGGTGCGCCGCGGAGTCGTCGACGCCCGGTACCAGGAGGCCTCGATACCCGCCACGCACACGCCGTCATATGCCGTCGACCCGGAAGCGGCGTTCGCGCCCATCGGGATGCTGCCCGAGCGGGTCGGCGACTACCGCGAGTTCATGGTTATCGGCGCGGGCAAGACCGCAGCCGACGCATGCCTGTGGCTGCTGGACGCCGGTACCGACCCCGACCGGATCCTCTGGGTGAGGCCGCGCGAGATGTGGTCCACCGATCGAGCGGGAATGCAGCCTCTCGAGCAGGTCGCCTCCATCATGAACGGCCTGGCTGACGACGCCGAGGCGGGCGCCCATGCCCGGAACCTCGTCGACCTTTGCCATCGGCTGGAGGATGCCGGCAGGTTCATGCGGCTCGACACCAGGGTTGAGCCCACGATGTACCGGGGCACCATGTTGAGCCGCCCGGAACTGGTGGCGCTGCGCCGGATCGGAAACGTGATCCGGCTCGGGCACGTCAAGGCCGTTGGTGCGGGCCACCTGTTGCTTGGCGGTGGCGTAGTGGCCATCCCACCGCACACCTTGGCGGTCGACTGCTCGGCACGGGGGCTGGCCGCCTCCCCGCCGGTGCCGATCTTCGCCCGCGGCAGCATCCGGCTCCAGCAGGTACGGCATAATTCGCCGACATTCAACGCTGCACTCCTCGGATTCATAGAGGCCCACCGGGACGACGTCGCAGAAAAGAACCGTTTGGCTCCGCCAAACCCCTATGCCAGTACGCCCCGCGACATGGCCAGGATGTTCGCCCGCACCTGGGCCACCGAGCGGTCGTGGCGGCACGAACCCGACATCCTCCGCTGGGTCGCGCACAGCCGCCTGAACCTGCTGCGCGGGCTCGAAGAGCGGACGGGTGACGTCGCGGCGACCGCGGCCAGCGCCCGCTTTGTGGCCAACGTGGCCGCGGCCATCGTCCGACTGCCGCAGCTTGCCTGAGCTTGTACCGCCCGGCCCATCCGGGCAGGGGCGGGTGGGCTACAGCTGTGCCCGCAGCAGCGGCGCTTCCGGGGCGGGTGTGCCCTGTTCCTGGATGAGCAGTTCCCGCATGGAGCCCAACGGGACGCTGGTGGTCGCCACGGGGGACACCGTGCTTCCCGGCGAGGCCTGCCACGTCGCGAGCGGAACCCGGTCTCCGGCGGTCGTGACGAGCACCATGACATAGGACCTGGACTCCGAAGAGTTGGACTCGGCGGGCCCTTCCAGGCTTCCGTAGCGTGCAGGGGTGGCGCTGGCCGTGTAGCTGCACGTCCAGGACAGCACGGTGCCCCACGGTTCCGCGCTCGCCTGGCCGCGTGCCGTCAGGACCCGCTGCCCGGAACTCGTGAAGGCGAGCCGGACCGTTGCCCCGCCGGGCGTCATCGTGGCGTGCGCCGCCGGCGGCGCGGCGGGGGGAAGCAGGCTGGCGGTGACCGCGGCCGTGCCGCCGCCCAACACCAGGACGGCGGCAGCCGCCGCGGCCGCCAGCCCGGCCCTCCGGCGTCGTACCTTCCGGGCAAAGACGGCGTACGGGGCGGTGCTCGGCAACGGCACGGACGCTTCGGGATCCACGGCGTCCCGTCCCACCAGGGACAGCAGGCCGGGGAGGCCGGACAACTCGGCAAGACGGTTGCGGCACGCGTCGCAGCCGTCCACGTGCTGCTCGTATTCGCGGCGCTCGGCCGCCGTCAGGGAACCAAGGACATAGGCCGCGTCCCAGGAGGAATACGGGTCAATGGCGGCAGGGGTGCTCACCGGCTGCTCACACCCCTTTCCTCGAGTGCCAGCCGCAGGGCCCGGAGGCCGTAGTGCAGGCGGGATTTCACGGTTCCGTCCGGGACCCCCAAGGCGGCGGCGATGGTGCGCGTGTCCTGGCCGTCAAAGTAGGCACGCCGGATCACCTCGCGGTGATCCGGCGTGAGGGTGAGCAGGGCATCCTCGACCAGCCAGGCATCCAGGACACGGTCCGTCTGGTCCGGTCCCGGATGCTCAGGCAGCTGGTCCGTGCCAATTTCATGGCGGTGCCGGGCGCTGCGCCAGTCGTCGATGACCAGGTTCCGGGCCACGGTGAACAACCAGCCCCGCAGCGCGGGCTCCGTGCGCTGCAGGACGTCAGTGTGCTCCCAGGCGCGGAGCAAGGTCTCGGCCACCACGTCCTGCGCCACGGTTCCCTCGCTGGTCAGGCGCTGGACGAAGCGGGTCAGCTGGGCTGCATAGTCCTGGTGGAGTGCACGCATGGCTTCCTCACGCGTTGGCGTCCCTGTGCGGGCCTTCAGGTCCACAACCGCCCCTTTCCACTCTCCGGCTGCCGGCGGCAGCGCCGGCCTACCCCTACTAACGGAGGCCGTGCCGAAATGGTTCATCGCACGAAACAACCGGCGGATGGGCCCCTTGGGCCCCCCGCGTGTCTGCTACGTGCCCGATGAACCGTGGCCCGCCGGAGTGCGTATTAGGGCTGTGAGTTACCACGCCGGCAGTCCGGCTTTCAGTCCCAGGGGCATTTGAATGAACTATGAACTTGATGGCCTTCCACTGCACATTCTCCTCGTCCATGCCGTGGTCGTCACGCTTCCCGTGGCATCCCTGTGCACCGCCGCAACGATGCTTTGGCCCGCCGCACGCCGCCGCCTGGGACTGGCCACGCCCCTGCTCGGCCTGCTGAGTCCGGCCCTGGTGTTCGTCACCCAGCGGGCGGGGGAGTGGCTGCTGCTGCGGGTGGCGCCCACCCCGGCCGTCCTGGCCCACGCCAACGACGGCAGGACGCTGCTGCCCTGGGCCTGGGCCCTCTTCGGCGCCTCCCTGGCTGCCTGGCTCTGGCACCGGTATCCACTCCGGCAGCGCATTGCCGAGCGACTGGGGAGGGGTTGGGGCCTTGCCGCGAGCATGCTGGTTACCGCCGCGGTGCTCTTCGCCTGCACCGGGGTTCTCGCCGATGTTGCGATCATCGGGGAGGCGGGTTCCCGCGCCGTCTGGGGCGGCCTGCTCGGGTCCTGACCAGGGCCCGCCTCCTCCCGGCCGGGACGCAGTTCTTGGTACAGGCAGCGGTCCGGGCAGCAAAAAGGCCCGGAAGATCATTGACGATCTTCCAGGCCTCAATTGTGCGCGTGACCTGCAGTCGATACCGCACACCATGACCGGATGCACACCCTCATTTACGCTGGCCCAGGCTCACGAGACTGAGCCAATTCGTACAGCGGACATCGACTCTCAGGCTACCCGGCTTGCGGCGCTGGAAACACGCATGCAGGTGATCAGGGCGGCGGACGACTAGCCAACGATGAGGCCACGTACGACGCCGCACGGCCAAACGTATTCACAGCCCGCACAAGCTGCGTCAATTGTGTCTCGCGATACGGGTTGAGGCTTCGCCCAGAACTCGCGATGAGTCTGTGCGAAAGCTCGATGCGCCTGTCTATCCCATTGTCCAAGGTTCCGGATTACCTCAAATACCTTGAGGCGGATCCTCGCGTACTCCTCGTCCATTGCCATGCCGCAATCCTAATCTTGCGCTGGCAATGCCGATGCGGACTAGAGGCCCTTTAATTGTCGGCGCCTGGGTCTAGGCTCCAGACACCACCAACCATAGGAACCATCATGACCATGCACACCATCACCCGCCCAGCCGTCGCGATCGCTGCGGCGTCCCTGCTGCTGGCCCTGGCAGGCTGTAGCGGCCCGTCTGCGACGGTCGCACCGGCTCCCACGACTGCGAGCGCGTCACCATCCCCTACGGCCACCATGGACCCGGCACCGACATCGTCAGCCAACGTCGACATGACCACGTTCCACACCGTCTGGGACATGATCGAGCCGGGCGACAACATGGACACCGTAGACCAACTGGCCGCTGCTCTATGTAGCGGGTTCGCAGCAGGCGTTGACATGGGGACTCAGGAACAATCCATTGAGGCTGCGCAGGGGATCAACTTGGTCACGGCTGGTCTGATGATCCATGCCGCTGTTGAATACACATGCCCTGTATATGTTGGGCAGCTAGCAACTACTCCTTCACGTGCAACGGCAAAGCCCGAATCAACTACCATCGTTGGCAGGCCAACCACGTCTGGTCCGAAGGCTGTCGACGATGCATTCCTGGCGTCCTGGAAGACCTTCTTCCCCCACCAGAGCGACGGGCTTGCCATCGCCCAGGCCTTGAATATCTGCGATGAATTCAAGGTGGGCACGACTTATGCCCAAGAAGTGCAGATCCTAGAATCCAATGGCGGGGCGACTCCCGGTGATGCGGCATTCATGATTGGGACAGCCGAGATCGCTTACTGCCCGGAATTCAGCGGCAACATGTAACGGCGGAGCCGACCAAGCCGTTGTGAAGGCATTGGGCGGCTCCGTGCTTCAGTCCAAGTAGCGGCTACCGGGCGGGCCGGCGTCCGGCGTCGTTGTTAGCCTGCTGGAACCCGGCCTGGACAGCGCGTGTGGCAATCCCGTTTAACTTTCCCAGGATCTCGCCCGAGTCCAGCACCAACGTTCCCGTCATCGTAAACGGGCCATCGGCGCCGGCCGCTGGCAGCTTCCCGGTGCTGTTCATTTGATTCGAACCCGGCTGTCCGATGGACTCGGCAGATGAGCGGCGCATCATCGTGGGCGGACCAAGAACATCATCCAGATTCAGGCCGTCGTTGATCGCCTTCAACCAGTGGCCGTTCTTCTTCGACTGCGCCCCGTTGATGACCCATTCCTCAGACCGCAGACCAAACGGTTCCCCGTTGACCATGGCAAGGATGTTGTCACCAATGGAGTTTGTTGGTGCCGAGCCGGGGACTTTTCCGCCGCCAGCGAGGCCAGCGAGCGAACCGCCGTTGCCGCCCGTGTACCCGCCCGCAGTCTGCCCACCACTGCCGCCACGCCCGTTGTACATGTGGTTCTCCGAGTAGATCGAGTTGATGCGGTTCGTTATCGTCGTTCCCCGCATGTTGAGGATGTACGCCTGCAATGCCCAACCTGCAAGGCACCATTCGACACCCTGAGCGCTTCTCACGCCGCTTTAAAACTGCGTTTGCACGACCTGCGCCACACTCATGCAACGCTGTTGTTGGCGGCTGGGGTTCCGGTGAAGGTCGTCTTGGAGCGTCTTGGTCATGCCAACGCGACTATTACCCTCGGGGTGTACGCTCACGTCATGCCTGGGATGCAGCAGGAAGCCGCTGAAAAGATCGGCGCTCTGCTCTACGGGGGAGCGCCGTGATACGCCCTAAGTATCACGGGAGTATCACGGGTCGCTTTTCACCAGTTTTAGGGCAATTGAAAAGGCCCCCGATCCCCGTAAACAAAGGGATCGAGAGCCTAAACAATTGTGCGCGGAGGGGGACTTGAACCCCCACCCCGTTTCCAGGACTAGCACCTCAAGCTAGCGCGTCTGCCATTCCGCCACCCGCGCAAGGTGATTTCGGGGACATCAACCATCCGTCAAGATGTATCGTTCGCCCCCGAAGCAGCGAGAAATACGATAGCACAGCTTTTCACGGAAACAACAATCGGGTAATTAGCAGGGGAGTGCAGCCGCTTTCCGGGGCTCGGCAGGCACCGGGATGTACGCTGAAGTGACCACCAGAAGAGCCCTAAGGAGCCCCTCGTGAACACCGTCCGGCCGGAAGACGAAGTCGTCGGCATTTGTCAGGATCTCATCCGCATCGACACCACCAACTTTGGCAACAATGAAGGTCCCGGGGAGCGTGCAGCGGCCGAACACGTGGCTGGACTGATCGAGGAGGTGGGGCTGTCCGCCAACCTCTTCGAATCGGATCCCGGGCGCGCCAACGTGGTCACCCGGATCGAGGGCAGTGACGCCTCCCTGCCCGCGCTGGTGGTCCATGGCCACCTCGACGTCGTCCCGGCCCTTGCACACGAGTGGAGCGTGGACCCGTTTGGCGCGGAGGAGAAGGACGGCCTGATTTGGGGCCGCGGTGCCGTGGACATGAAGGACATGGACGCCATGATCCTCTCGGTCATGCGCTCCATGGCACGGGACGGCCGCAAGCCGAAGCGCGACATTGTCTTTGCCTTTTTCGCCGACGAGGAGGCAGGCGGCACGTACGGCGCCCGCTGGTCCGTGGACAACCGCCGCGACCTCTTTGAAGGCGCCACGGAAGCCATTTCCGAGGTGGGCGGCTATTCCGCGGAAATTGGCGGCAGGCGCACCTACCTGCTCCAGACCGCGGAGAAGGGCCTTGCGTGGCTGCGCCTGACCGCCCACGGCAGGGCCGGGCACGGCTCGCAGATCAACACGGACAACGCCGTCACCCGACTGGCACGGGCCGTGACCCGGATCGGCGACCATGAATGGCCCGTTGAATACACCGACACCACCCGGGCGTTCCTGGAAGGCGTCTCGGAACTGACCGGCGTCGAATTTGACGAAGGAAATCCCCAGACCCTGCTGGACCAGCTCGGCACCGTGGCGCGCTTTGTTGGCGCCACCTTGCAAAACACCGCCAACCCCACGCTGCTTTCCGGCGGCTACAAGGCCAACGTCATTCCCGCCACGGCCGAGGCCATGGTGGACGTGCGGACCCTGCCCGGCCAGCACGAACAGGTTCTGGCCAAGGTGCGCGAACTGGCCGGCGACGGCGTGGACGTGAGCACCATCCACGACGACGTGTCCCTGGAAACGCCGTTCGCCGGCAACCTGGTGGACGCCATGGTCGACGCCCTGCACGCTGAGGACCCGGGCGCATCCGTCCTGCCCTACACGCTGTCCGGCGGCACGGACAACAAGTCTCTCTCCCGGCTCGGCATTACCGGCTACGGCTTTGCCCCGCTGCAGCTGCCGCCGGACCTGGACTTCACCGGCATGTTCCACGGCGTCGACGAACGAGTGCCCACCGCGTCGCTGAAGTTTGGCGCCCGCGTGCTCGACCGGCTCCTCAGCAACTACTAAGGACCGCCATGGAACCGGCACAACTGCTGCCCGATGAACTGCTGGAACGCTTCCGTGCCAGGGCCGCCGGCTATGACGAGCGCAACGAGTTCTTTCACGAGGACCTCTCGGAGCTGAAGGCCCGCGGCTACCTGGGCATGTTCGCCGCCACGGACGACGGCGGACTGGGCTTTGGCCTGCAACAGGCCGCCGCCGCGCAGCGCCGGTTGGCGACGGCCGCCCCAGCCACCGCGTTGGCGGTCAACATGCACCTGGTGTGGACCGGCGTCGCCCATTTGTTGCGGGAGCGCGGCGACGACTCCCTGCAGTATGTCCTGGCGGAGGCGGCAGCCGGGGAGGTGTTTGCCTTCGGCAACTCGGAAGCCGGGAACGATTCCGTGCTGTTCGACTCCGACACGGTGGCCACGCCCCTGGCCGACGGCAGCTATTCGTTCACGGGAACCAAAATCTTCACGTCCCTTTCCCCCGCCTGGACGCGGCTGGGCATCTTCGGCAAGGACTCGACAGGGGAGGAACCGGTGCTGGTGCATGCGTTCATCACGCGGGAAACGCCTGGGTACACCGTCAAGGACGACTGGGACACGCTGGGCATGCGGGCCAGCCAGTCCAACACCACCGTGCTCGACGGCGTCGTGGCTCCGGCGGCGCGCGTGTTCCGGAAACTGCCGGTGGGCCCCAACGCCGATCCACTGATTTTCGCCATTTTTGCCTGCTTCGAGACGCTGCTGGCCGCCGTCTACACCGGGCTGGGGGAGCGTGCCCTGCAGATTGGCATGGAAACCGTGCAGCGGCGCATGTCCAAAAAGGCGGGCAGGCCCTACTCCCAGGATCCCGACATCCGCTGGCGCCTGGCCGACGCCGCCATGGCCATGGACGGGCTCTACCCCCAGCTCGACGCCGTGGCCGGCGACGTCGACGCGCTGGTGAACCACGGGGCCATGTGGTTCCCCAAGCTGGTGGGGCTGAAGGTGCGGGCCACCGAAACGGCCCGCGACGTAGTGGACAAGGCAATCAGGGTCAGCGGTGGCGGAAGCTACTTTTCCGGAAACGAACTGGGCCGGCTATACCGGGATGTGCTGGCAGGAATCTTTCACCCCTCCGACGACGAATCGGCCCACGCCACCGTGGCCAACGCGTGGCTGGGGCCGATGGAGGATTAATCAGTAGACGTCCAGTGTCCGCTCCACCCGCAAGACCTTCCGGCGCAGCCAGTACTTGCGGCCGCCGCCAAAATACAGGCGGCTGCGCTCCAGCTCCCACTTGCCGTACTCGGCATGCTCGCGCAGCCTGTCATAGGCCACCGGCACGGGTTCATCCGGCCGGACGGACAAAATCAAGTACTCGTATTGCCGGTTCGGCGCACCCTTTCCGGTGCGGACCGGTTGCAACGTTTCCTTCATGGCCATCCATTCTTCATCCGCCACGCTGAGTTCGACAGCTCTTCATTAAAGCTACCCTTTCAGGGCCCCCGCGGGGTCTTTCATGTTGGCAGACACACTGGTAGCGTCGAGCGCATGAGCATTGATCCGCGGGCTGCATTAAACGCCTTGACCTCCGCCCTGGAAGAACACTTGGCTGCCGCTTCCGTGCGCCGCGGAGAAGAGGACCCGATCGTGGAGGCCACGTTCCTGGCCATCATTGACGCCTTCGAGGTCTACGAGGAAGCCCTCTTCGACGCGTATGACGAGGTGACCCCGCTGGTCATCTACGGTGAGGACGAATCCGACCGTGACGAGGACTCCGACGAGTCGCTCGACGACGATCTGGACCCCATCGACGACTGATGCCGGCCGTGCCGGAGCCCTCCGTCAGCTGGACACCTCGTTGAGGACGGTCGCGATCTGCTCCGGAAGGGGCTGAAGCGAGGAGCCAAGAATCTCCTGCAGCTGCTCAACGGTGCGGGCGCCCACCACGGCTCCTGCCACGGCGTCCCGGTCCAGAACCCAGCTCAGTGCGACGTCCAGGGGCGCGCGACCCAGGCCCTTGGCCGCGGTCACCACTGCTTCCGTGACCCGGGTGGGCCTGCCCATAAGGTACGGCTCCACGTAACTGCCCATCGCGTCGCTGGCGCCGCGGGAGTCGGTCGGGATTTGACCACGGTATTTGCCCGTCAGCACGCCGCGGCCCAAGGGCGCCCAACACAGCACGCCCGTGCCGACATGTTCGGCGGCCGGCTGCACTTCCTGTTCCATGCCCCTGGCCAACAGGGAATACTCCACCTGGTTGGCGACCAACGCCGTTTCGGACAATGTGGCGGCCCGGGCCAGCTGCCAGCCGCTGTAGTTGGACACGCCCGCGTACCGGGCGCGGCCCGTGGAAACGGCCAGGTCGAGCGCACTCAAGGTTTCTTCCAAGGGAACGTTTTCATCCCAGATATGCGCCAGCCACAAGTCCAGGTGGTCCGTGCCAAGGCGCGCCAGCGTGGCATCAAGGCTCGCCAACATGGCACGCCGGGACGTGTCCACCATGCGCTTGCCGCCGCGGTGGCTGATGCCGGCTTTGGAAACCACCACAACGTCGCTTCGCGGGACCACGTCGCCGAGCAGTTCGCCCAGGATCGCTTCGCTGCGGCCCTCGCTGTAGCTCACGGCCGTGTCCACGGTGGTTCCCCCGGCATCAACAAAATGACCCAACAGCTCGCGTGCGGTGTCGGCGTCGGTTTCCCTGCCCCATGCCATGGTGCCCAATGCCAGTGCGGACACCCGCAGTCCGCTGGTGCCCACGAATCGTTGTTCCATGCGTTCAAGCTTACGGGGAACACGGGTGTGATTTGACGGCGCGGCCCGCCCGGCGCCCTACGGTGCATGCCATATGCTGAATCGCGTGAACTGGTTTGAAGCGGCCTTCCTGGGCCTGGTCCAAGGCCTGACGGAATTCCTTCCCATTTCCTCAAGCGCCCATCTTTTCGTGGTGGGCAAGTTCCTGCCCTCCGGCGAGGATCCCGGCGCCGCCTTTACGGCCGTCAGCCAGCTCGGCACCGAGACCGCCGTGCTGGTTTTTTTCTGGCGTGACATCGTGCGCATCATCAAGGCCTGGTTCGGATCCCTGCGCGGCACCGTTGCACGCGACGCTCCCGATGTCCGCATGGGCTGGCTGGTGATCATCGGCACCATCCCCATCGCCGTCTTGGGCGTGGTGTTCCAGAAATACATTGAATCAACACTGCGCAACCTGTGGATTGTGGCCGTCACCCTGATTGTGTTTGGCCTGATACTCGCCGTGGCCGACGCCATGGCCACGCAGCAGCGCGAACTGAAGGACCTGAGCTACCGGGACGGCATCATCTACGGCTTTGCCCAGGCGCTGGCCCTCATACCGGGTGTCTCACGCTCCGGCGGCACCATCACGGCAGGGCTGCTGATGGGCTACACGCGCGAAGCCGCCGCCCGGTATTCCTTCCTCCTCGCCATCCCCGCCGTGTTCGGCAGCGGCTTTTACGAACTTTACAAAATACTGGCCAAGCACGAAGGCGTGCAGGGCCCGTTCAGCGTCGGACAGATCGCCCTGGCCACCCTCATCGCCTTCGGTGTGGGATATCTCATCATCGGCTGGTTCCTAAAGTTCATTTCCACCCAAAGCTTCCGTCCCTTCGTCTGGTACCGGATCGCGCTGGGGCTGCTGCTGTTCATTCTGCTGGGCCTGCGCGTCATCACCGCCTGACACGTTGGCCCCACGCTCGGGCGGGGCCCCTCGGGCGCTAGCGCCGTCACGCCCTCCCCACCCTCGCTGCTCCCCAGCGGCTCCCACCGCTCGCAGGCTCGCGGCGGGGCCCTCGCCGCCGTGGGCCCAGCGGGGCCCCTCGGGCGCTAGCGCCGTCACGCCCTCCCCACCCTCGCTGCGCTCGGGCGGGGCCCCTCGGGCGCTAGGCTGGGGGGTGTGAAAACTTGGAAATCCCGTCCTGTTCCTGAACTCCCCGGCACCATGCCGAAGCTTTTCCTCCATGAAACCAGCGCCAATCGGCTCGCCGCCCTCCCCGACGGGGATCAGGCCAGCATGTACGTCTGCGGCATCACCCCGTACGACGCCACCCACATGGGACACGCCGCCACCTACGTGGCCTTCGACCTGCTGAACCGGGCGTGGCTCGACGCCGGCCGGAGCGTCAGCTACGTGCAAAACGTCACCGACGTCGACGACCCCCTCCTGGAGCGGGCCGCCCGCGACGGCGTTGACTGGCGCGAACTTGCCGCCGAGCAGACTGCCCTGTTCCACGAAGACATGGAAGCACTGAACGTGGTGGGCCCCACCCACTACATCGGGGCCGTGGAAGCCATCGGCTGGATTGTGCCCCGGATCGAGGCGCTCGTGGAGGCCGGGATGGCCTACCCCGTGTCCGGCAGCGGCGGCGAGCCCGACGGCGACATTTACTTCTCCGTTGAAGCGGCCTCCGCGACGTCGGACCGCGGCGGGATCGACGGCGCGTGGTGGCTGGGCCAGGTATCGGGACTGAGCGAGTCGGAAATGCTTCCGGTCTTCGCCGAGCGCGGCGGAGACCCCGCGCGGGCCGGAAAAAAACACCCGCTCGACGCCCTCCTGTGGCGTGTCGCCCGCGACGGCGAGCCCCAATGGGACGGCGGCTCCTTGGGCGCCGGACGTCCCGGCTGGCACATTGAGTGCACGGTGATCGCCCAACGCTTCCTGCCCGAACCCTTCACCGTGCAGGGCGGCGGCTCCGACCTTGTCTTCCCGCACCATGAAATGGGTGCCGGACACGCGTTCGCCCTCAGCCACGTCCCCATGGCCCAGCACTACGCCCACACCGGCATGGTGGGACTCGACGGCGAAAAGATGAGCAAGTCCAAGGGCAACCTGGTCCTTGTCTCCAAGCTGCGGGCCGACGGCGTCGAGCCCGCCGCCATCCGGCTGGCGATCCTGGCCAACCATTACCGTTCCGACTGGAGCTGGACCGGAGCCCTGCTGGCCAACGCCCAGCAGCAGCTTGCCGACTGGCGCCGGGCGGCGGAAAACGCCCCCGCCGGCACAGCCACAGCGCTCGTTGCCGAAATGCGGGCAGCCTTGGCGGACGACCTCGACGCACCCAGGGCACTGGCCGCCGTCGACCTTTGGGCCCGGCAGGCGCGGTCAGGGGGGCAGGACTGTTCGCAGCGCGACGCCGCCCTGGTGTCGGACGCCGTGGAGGCCCTCCTCGGCGTTGAGCTCTAACGCCGGCACCGCTCCCCGGGAAGTTCGACCACCGGAATCCACCACTGACGCCAAGCTACGGCTGGTCGCGGCCGCGGCCGCGGCGGCGCAGGTAGCGCTCAAACTCCTTGGCAATCGACTCGCCGGTAGCCTCCGGGAGGTCTTCGGTGTCCTTGGCGTCCTCGAGCTGACGGACGTAGGCGGCTATTTCGGAATCGCCGGCCGCCAGCTCGTTGACTCCGCGTTCCCAGGCCTGGGCATCGTCGGTCAGCTCGGACGTGGGCAGCGACACCTGCAGGAAGTCCTCTATCCTGTTCAGCAGGGCCAGCTCGGCCTTCGGCGAAGGCGCCTGCGCCACGTAGTGCGGCACGGCCGCCCACAGCGACACCGTGGGCAGGCCGGCCAGCAGGGAAAGCTCGTTGAGCACCCCCACAATGCCCACGGGGCCCTCATATTCGCTGGACTCCAGGTTCAGCCGCTCCCGCAGCTCGTCGTCGTCGCACGTGGCGGTCACGGGAATGGGGCGCGAATGCGGGACGTCGGCAAGCAGGGCGCCGACAAGGATCACATAGTCCACGCCCAGCTCGGAGGCCTTTGCCAGCAGCTCCGCCGTGTAGGCCCGCCAGCGGTAGGAAGGTTCCACGCCGTGAATGAAGATGACGTCAACGTCCGTTCCGGGGATGGTTGCCTTGGCAATCTTCGTGACGGGCCACTTGATCTTGCGGGCACCCGAGGCCGTGTGGCGGACCTCCGGCCGCGTGAACTGGAAGTCATAGTATTCATCCGGCTCGATGACACTGACCCGCTTGGCCCCCCAGAGGCGGTGCAGGTACTTCAGCGCATCGCTGGCTGCCTCGCCGGCGTCGTTCCACCCCTCGAAGGCCGCCAGGAGCACGGTGACCCGCCCGCCGTCGCCCGCGGGGCCAAGCAGGCGGTGGTTGTCTGCGGCTGGGTTGATGTTCTCGCTAGTCACGCCTCCAGCCTACGTCGCGCGGCGAATTGCGCCACTGTGCACCACCCTCGGGCGCGGGCGCAATTATTGCCCCGTGGCAAGCCACGTAGACTGGAGGCATGTATGTACCCGCTGACCAGGCCCTGCAATCCCGCCTCGCGCCGGCTGTCCCCGCAGCCCCTGAACTGAAGGCCGTCCTGTGGGACATGGACGGCACGCTCGTTGACACGGAGCCCTACTGGATCGCCGCCGAGATTGAGCTGGTCACCGCCCATGGGGGCCACTGGGACGAGGAACTGGCCACCTCCATGGTCGGCAACGCGTTGGATACGAGCGCTGAAATCTTTCGGGGCATGGGCGTCGACCTGTCCGTCCGCGAGATCGTGGACCAGCTTTCCAACCGCGTCATTGACGATGTCCGGCGGAAGCTGCCCTGGCGCCCCGGTGCCCGCGAACTGCTGGCCGGGCTGCATGGCCACGGCGTGCGCTGCGTGCTGGTGACCATGAGCGAGCGCCCCCTGGCTGAGGAGATCGTCAACGCCCTCGACGAACCGTACTTCGAATTCCTGGTCACCGGGGACCAGGTGAAAAACGGCAAGCCCCACCCGGAACCGTACCTGACGGCCATCGAACTCCTGCGCGGAACCGATCCCACGCTCACCGCGGAAACGTGCGTGGCCCTGGAAGACTCCATCCCCGGCGTCGCCGCCGCCATGGCGGCGGACGTGCCCACCATCGGGATCCCGCACGTGGTGCCGCTGCCCGAGGATCCCGCGCGCACCACCTGGGCCACCCTTGCCGGCCGGACGTACGACGACGTCGCCGCGGTTTTGGCCGCGCGGTCCCCGGCCACGGGGGTCGCCGTATGAGCGGTCCCGTCACCGCCGGCAAGCAGCGTCGGGAAGGTCTTGTCCTGGGCTCCGTGCGCGGCACCCCGGTCATCCTTGCCTACTCCTGGTTCCTGATTGCCGGGCTCACCGCCTGGTACTTTGGCGGACTGTTGAAAGCGAGCTATCCCGCTCCGGCCGCCTACCTGGTGGCGTTTGCCTATGCCCTGCTGCTGCTGTTCTCCGTGTTCATCCACGAGCTCAGCCATGCCATGGCAGCGAAGATGTACGGCTGGCCCACGCACAAGATCGTGCTGAACCTGTGGGGCGGACACACCGAGTTCGACTTCAGCAAGGCCACGCCCGGGCGCGCCCTCGTGGTGGCCTTTGCCGGGCCCGCAGCCAACTTCGTGCTGGCTGCCCTGGCGTGGCCGGTCCAGATTGCAGCGTCCCACCCGGAGTCCCTGTCGGGAAGCATCCTGTTCCTGCTGGCCAACATCTTCATCTGGGCCAACTTGCTGATCGGACTCTTCAACGTCCTGCCGGGACTGCCGCTCGACGGCGGCCGGCTGGTGGAATCCATCGTGTGGAAAGCGACGGGGAACCAGGAGAAGGGCACAGTTGCGGCCGGGTGGGCCGGACGTGTCATTGTCGTCCTGATGGTGGCCGGCGCCCTGGTGCTGCCGTACATGATGGGATCGCAGCCCGACCTGACCAACACGTTCATCGTGGTGCTCCTGGCAGGCTTCCTGTGGATGGGTGCCTCGGCGTCCATCAAGGCAGCCGCTATCCGGCTGCGGCTCCCTGCCATCACGGCCTCGGCACTGGCGGCGCCGGCCGTCAGCGCGGCGGTCGACTGCAGCGTGGCCCAGCTGTGGACCCTGCGCTCCCGCTACCCGGGCGCGCCGATTGTGCTGTGTTCCGCCGACGGCCGGCCCGCCGCCGTCGTCGACGAGCACGCGCTGGCCCAGGTGCCGCCCCAGGCCGCCGGCCAGACGCCCGCCCACGCGGTGGCGAGGTCCATCACCTCAGGCGCGTTCGTCCCGGAAACGGCGTCGGGGGCCGAGCTTGTCCAGTACCTCTCCCAGCTTCCCGACACGGAGTACGCGGTCATTGACGCCCGGGGCAGCGTGACGGGGCTGCTCAGCCAGGCGAAGGTGGTTGCCGCAATCACCGGCAAATAGCCCGGTCCCGCAGGACGCTGCGGACACGGCCCTTCGTTCGCGTTTCCGCTTCACTCTTCCCCTTAAACCGACACGACTCCCCGCTTCGCACCCAGACGCCCGAAAAGGACACCCCAGCATGAGCCAAAGCGAAAACAACAGCAGCATCGGCGCCGCCACCGGCACGGCACCGGCAGCCGAGCCACATGGGGCGGCGGCCCGGCGCGGGCCCTTCCGCCCCGGCGAAAGGGTGCAGCTGACGGATGAACGCGGCCGCATGAACACCATCACCCTGACCCCCGGCACGGCGTACCACACGCACAAGGGCTTTCTGAACCACGACTCCCTCATCGGCCAGGTGGAAGGCTCGGTGGTGGAAAACAACGTGGGGCAGCAGTACCAGGCGCTGCGCCCGCTGCTCTCCGACTTTGTGCTGTCCATGCCGCGCGGCGCCGCCGTGGTCTACCCCAAGGACGCCGGGCAGATCATCACCATGGGTGACATCTACCCCGGCGCAAGGGTGGTCGAGGCGGGCGTGGGCTCCGGAGCCCTGTCCATCTCGCTGCTGCGCGCCGTCGGGGACTCCGGCTACCTGCACTCCTTTGAGCGTCGCGAGGAATTTGCGGACATTGCCCGCGGCAACGTCGAAACGCTCTACGGCGGCCCGCACGCCGCCTGGAAGATCTCCCTGGGCGACTTTCAGGACCAGGTGGTGGCCCAGGAGGCGCCGGGCAGCATCGACCGGGTGGTCCTGGACATGCTGGCCCCGTGGGAGTGCATGGACGCCGTGGCCACGGTGCTGGCCCCCGGCGGCGTCTGGGTCAACTACGTCGCGACGGTCACGCAGCTGTCCCGTACGGCGGAGGCCATCCGCGCCGACGGCCGCTTCACCGAGCCCGACGCGTGGGAGTCAATGGTCCGCGGCTGGCACCTGGAAGGGCTGGCCGTGCGCCCGGACCACCGCATGGTGGCGCACACCGGTTTCCTCATGGTGACCCGCCGGCTGGCCGACGGCGTCACCGGGCTGAACCTGAAGAAGAAGGCCAAGGCCGAGTTCAGCGACGAGGACCTGAGCCACTGGACGCCGGAGGCCGTGGGGGAGCGGGCCGTTTCCGACCGCAAGCTCCGCCGCGCCGCCCGGGACGCCGCCTCCACCGTGCAAACCAAGCGGACGAAGAGCAAGGGCGAACCCGATAAATCCCCGGGTAACACTGCTGCCGAAGCGGCGGCCGGCGCCGGGGGCCACTAAGGTCAGTAGTAGAAGCAATTTGGCGAACTGCGGCACGACAGCGGCGCGCGGCCCCAGGTCCGCACCGCCACCAGTTCCTTGCGGAAGGACGAGAGCATCATGAGCGACGCAACGAATAACCCAGCCGGCCACGGCGCGGCGGAACAGCCGGCGCCCGGGACGTTCTCGGCGTCGTACGCGGCGGGCCCCGGCCAGCTGTCCGTTCTGGAAAGACAGCTTAACGTGCTGCGTGACAAGGCCCGCAACCTGGACCGGCAGCTGTCCGCCGCCACGCAAAACAACGCCAAGCTGGTCACCATGCTGGAGACGGCCAAGGCCGAGATCCAGAAATTGCGCAGTGCCCTGGAAAACGACGGCCAGCCGCCCTACGGCTTTGGCACCATTGTCGCCCTGCACCCCCGTGGCGGCGCGGTGCCGGCCGGGGCCGCGCCCGGCGTGGCCGTCACCGAGGAAAGCGTGGACGTGTACGCGTCGGGCCGCAAGATGCGCGTGGGCGTGAGCCCCCTGGTACGGCTCGCACAGCTGCGCGTGGGCCAGGAAGTGCTGCTCAACGAAGCCTTCACCATCATCGCCGGCCTGGGGTTTGAGCGCGTGGGGGAGGTGGTCACGGTCAAGGAACTGCTCGGCAGCGACCGCGTCCTGGTCACCGGCCGCTCGGACGAGGAGCGCGTGGTCCGTCTGTCAGGTGTCCTTCAGGAAGAAAAGCTGCGCGTTGGCGACGCCCTGACCGTGGAGGGCAAGACGGGCTACGCGCTGGAGAAGATCCCGCGCTCCGAGGTGGAAAACCTGATCCTCGAGGAAGTCCCGGACATCTCCTATGCGGACATCGGCGGGCTGGCGTCACAGATCGAGCAGATCCGCGACGCCGTCGAACTGCCCTTCCTGCACCCTGACCTGTACCGCGAACACGGCCTCAAGGCGCCCAAGGGGATCCTGCTGTACGGTCCTCCCGGCTGCGGCAAGACCCTCATTGCCAAGGCCGTGGCCAACTCGCTGGCCGCCCGGGCTGCCGAACGCTCCGGCGTCAAGGACCAGAAGAGCTATTTCCTGAACATCAAGGGACCGGAGCTGCTGGACAAGTACGTCGGCGAAACGGAACGACAAATCCGGCTGATCTTCTCCCGGGCGCGCGAGAAGGCCGCGGACGGCAGTGCCGTCGTCGTCTTCTTTGACGAGATGGACTCGCTGTTCCGCACCCGCGGCACCGGCATTTCCTCCGACGTGGAAACCACCATTGTGCCGCAGCTGCTCAGCGAGATCGACGGCGTCGAACGGCTGGACAACGTCATTGTCATCGGCGCATCCAACCGGGAGGACATGATCGACCCCGCCATCCTGCGCCCGGGCAGGCTGGACGTCAAGGTCAAGATCAACCGCCCGGACGCCGAGGCCGCCGCGGATATCTTCGCCAAGTACGTCAACACTGAGCTGCCGTTCCATCACTTTGACGTGGAGGCGAACAACGGCAGCCTGCAGGAAACGGTCGACGCCATGATCCAGCGCACCGTCGAGGCCATGTATGCCACGGACAAGTCCAACGAGTACCTGGAGGTCACCTACGCCAACGGCGACACCGAGATGCTGTACTTCAAGGATTTCAACTCCGGCGCCGTCATCCAAAACGTGGTGGACCGGGCCAAGAAGTACGCCATCAAGGACCTGCTCCTGAGCGGCGAAAAGGGCATCCGGATCGAGCACATGCTCCGTGCCGTGGTGGACGAGTTCCGCGAACACGAGGACATGCCCAACACCACCAACCCCGACGATTGGGCCCGGATTTCCGGCAAGAAGGGCGAGCGGATCACCTACATCCGCACCATCGTCCAAAGCAAGGAAGGCCAGGTGCCCGGCAAGACCTTGGAAACGGTCCACAACACCGGGCAGTACCTGTGAGCGCAGTGCGGGTCATGGGGGCCGAAACCGAATACGGCATCCACACTCCGGGGACCAACACGTTCAACGCCACCTGGCTGTCCACGCAGGTGGTGCACGCCTATTCACTGGAGACCGGGCACCGTGCCGCCGCCGGCGGGGAAACCCGCTGGGACTACACCGACGAGGATCCGCTGGCCGACGCGCGGGGCTGGGTCGTGCCCCGCGAGAATGCCCACCCCAGCCAGCTCACCGACGTCGAGCCTGAACTGACCGCAGCCCAGATCGCCCTGGAGGGCGGGGAAACGCTCGACCGTTCCGCGCCGCTGATGATGAACATGGTGCTGGGCAACGGGGCAAGGCTGTACGTGGACCACGCCCACCCGGAGTACTCCTCCCCGGAGGTCACCAACCCCCTGGATGCCGTCCGCTGGGACGCCGCCGGGGACCTGGTGGCGCTGGCCGCCGTGCGCCGCATCGCCGCCACGCCCGGACTGCCGGCCATCAACCTGTACAAGAACAACACGGACAACAAGTCCGTCTCCTACGGCAGCCACGAAAACTACCTCATGCCGCGCGAGCTGCCCTTCAAGAACATCGTCACCGGCCTGACGCCGTTCTTTGCCACCCGCCAGCTCATCTGCGGGGCGGGCCGGGTGGGCCGCGGCCAGGACGGCTCCGGGACCGGGTTCCAGGTCAGCCAGCGGGCGGACTTCTTTGAGGCCGAGGTGGGGCTTGAAACGACCATCCGCCGGCCCATCATCAACACCCGCGACGAACCCCACGCGACCTCGGAAAAGTACCGCCGCCTGCACGTGATCATCGGCGACGCCAACCTGAGCCAAGTGTCCAACTACCTCAAGTTCGGCACCACCGCGCTGGTGCTGGACATGATTGAGCACGGCACGGCGCCGGAGGTGGCCCTGGCGGACCCCGTCGCAACGCTGCAGGCGGTCAGCCATGACTGGGAGCTGGGACAGACGCACCTGCTTTCCGACGGCCGGCGCCTGCGCGCGCTGGACATCCAGTGGTGCTACCTGGAAGCGGCCACGGCCCATGCGGCCGCCAACGGCTCATCCCACCCCACCTCGGGCGACGGCCACACGGCGGCGGTGCTGGCCCGTTGGGAACAGGTGCTGACCCTGTTGGGCAGCGATCCGATGGCCCTGGCCGGACAGGTCGAGTGGATAGCCAAGCTCAAGCTCCTCCAGCAGTACCGCGCCCGGGACAGCATGGGCTGGAGGGATCCCCGGCTGGCGCTCATCGACCTGCAATGGTCGGACATCCGTCCCGAGAAGGGACTGTATTACCAGCTGCTGCAGCGCGGCGCCATGGAACGGCTGCTCCCCGATGATGCCATTGCCGGCGCCGTGGAACAGCCACCGGAGGACACGCGCGCCTTTTTCCGCGGAAAGTGCATCCAGCATTACGGTCCCAACGTGGTGGGAGCCAGCTGGGATTCGGTCATATTCGAGCTGCCTTCCCAGCGCCGGCTGCAGCGCATTCCGACCAAGGAACCGCTGCGCGGCACCAAGGAGCTGACCGGCGTGCTTTTCGAGTCCAGCCCGGACGCGGCCACGTTCCTGGGCAGGCTTCTCGCCGGACCGCACTAAGCGGACACCCGCGGCTGGACGGCGGCGCCACACCCCACGCCAAACACGTTCCCCGCCACAAGGCGCAATGTTCGTGCCGCCGTGGCAGGATGGAACCAAAGGACCGGCTACCAGGCAGAAGGGCACATCATGGCTTCCCAGGAACAAAGGAACGTTTCCTCCCACACCGAGGAAGAACAGCTTGACGACACCCCGCAGCCCACCCCCGCGCCGGAATCCGGGACAGGCCAGGGCGCCACGTCCGGTGTCGATGACCTGCTGGATGAAATTGACGGCGTGCTGGAGTCAAACGCGGAGGAATTTGTGCGCGGTTTTGTCCAAAAGGGCGGACAGTAGGCCGCATGGAATCCCACCACAGGGGCGGCATCCCCTCGCTGGAAGCCGCCGGATCATCGTCGTCGTTCCTTGACTTTGTGACGCAGTCCAACCCGGCGCTGCTGCCCTTTGGCCGGAACCTGCCGGCCGGGCAGCTGCCGCCGACCCCGCACGGGACCACCGTCGTCGCCCTGACCTTTGCCGGCGGCGTGCTGATGGCCGGGGACCGGCGCGCCACCATGGGCACCATGATCGCCAACCGGCACATTGAAAAGGTGTTCCCGGCGGACCGCTACTCGGTGCTGGGCATTGCCGGGACGGCCGGGATAGCCATCGACATCGTGCGGCTCTTCCAGGTGGAACTCGAACACTACGAGAAGATCGAGGGCACGCTGCTCAGCCTGGAAGGCAAGGCCAACCGGCTCGGCGCCATGGTTCGGGCCAACCTGCCGATGGCGCTGCAGGGCCTGTCCGTGGTGCCGCTCTTTGCCGGCGTGGAGACCGGCACGTCCCACGGCCGGCTGTTCTCCTACGACGTCACCGGCGGCCGCTACGCAGAACGTGAACACCACAGCGTGGGCTCCGGCTCCGTCTTTGCCAGGGGCGCCCTGAAAAAACTCTGGCGCCCGGACATGGACCAGGACAGTGCCGTTGCCGTGGCCATGGAAGCGCTCATGGACGCCGCCGACGACGACGCCGCCACCGGCGGCCCCGACCTGATCCGCAAGCTCTGGCCCATTGTCTATGTGGTGACGGACGACGGCGCGACCCGGGTCCCGGCCGAATCCCTGGCCCCCGCGGTCCAGGCCATCGTCGACCAGCGCACCGCGGACGGAAGGGAGGCCTGAACATGGCACAGCAGTTCTATGTTTCCCCGGAACAAATCATGAAGGACCGCGCTGATTTTGCCCGCAAGGGCATAGCGCGCGGCCGCTCCGTGGTGGTGCTCAGCTTTGCCGGCGGCATTGCGCTGGTGGCCGAGAACCCGTCGCCCACGCTGCACAAAATCGGTGAGATCTACGACCGGATCGGCTTTGCCGCCGTCGGCAAGTACAACGAATTTGAAAGCCTGCGCCAGGCCGGGGTGCGCTACGCGGATGTGCGCGGCTACTCCTACGACCGTGCCGACGTGACGGCGCGGGGCCTGGCCAGCGTCTATTCCCAAAGCCTGGGATCCGTCTTCACTGCGGAACAAAAGCCCTTCGAGGTGGAACTGGCCGTGGTGGAAGTGGGCCTCACCCAGTCCGCGGACCATATCTTCCGGCTGACCTTTGACGGCTCCATTGCCGACGAACCGGGCTATCTGGGCATGGGCGGCGAGGCCGACCTGGTCCAGCAGCGGCTCGCGGATGCCTGGCATCCGGGCGCCGACCTGGCCGTGGCGCTGACGTGGGCGGTCGACGCCCTGCGCGCGCCCCGAGCCGCGGCGGGTGCGGAGACGGCTGATCCGCTGGGTCCTGCCAACCTGGAGGTGGCCGTCCTGGAACGCAAGGTGCGCGAAGTCCGGGGCACCCACCGGGCGTTCCGGCGCCTGGCCGCGGCCGACGTCGAAGGCATGCTCAGCGCCAACGGAAGGGAGTAACGGTGGACCGTCGCATTTTTGGCATCGAGACCGAGTTTGGCATCGCCTACTCGGCGCCGGGCTCGCGCCCGCTGTCGCCCGAGGAGGTGGCCCGCTACCTTTTTCGCAAGGTGGTCAGCTGGGGCCGGTCGTCCAACGTCTTCCTGCCCAACGGCTCCCGCCTCTACCTGGACGTGGGTTCCCACCCCGAATATGCCACCGCCGAGTGTGACGGGCTGGAGCAGCTGATCGCCCATGACCGCGCCGGCGAGCTGATCCTGCACGACCTTGTCATGGAGGCGCAGTCGCGGCTCACCCTCGAGGGCTATGCGGGGAAGATCTTCCTGTTCAAGAACAATGTGGACTCCGCCGGAAACTCCTACGGCAGCCACGAAAACTACCTGATCACCCGGCGCGGGGAATTCAACCGAGTGGCTGACATCCTGATCCCGTTCCTGGTGACCCGCCAGCTGATCGCCGGCGCCGGGAAGGTGCTCGGCCCCCAGCAGGGCGGCCACTTTGCGTTTTCCCAGCGGGCGGACCACATCTGGGAAGGCGTGTCCTCCGCGACCACCCGTTCCCGCCCCATCATCAATACCCGGGACGAGCCCCACGCGGACGCCGAACTTTACCGCCGCCTCCACGTGATTGTGGGCGACTCCAACATGTCCGAGACCACCACCATGCTCAAGGTGGGCACCGTGGACCTGATCCTTCGCATGATCGAGGCCGGGACCATCATGACGGACATGCGCATGGAAAACCCCATCCGCAGCATCCGCGAGATCTCCCACGACCTCACGGGCAAGCACGCGGTCAAGATGGCTGACGGGCGCACCATGAACGCCATCGACATCCAGCGTCATTACCTGGAAAAGGTGGCGGGATTCGTCCGTTCGCACGGGGCGCACAACGAGCTGGTTCCTCGGATCATGGAGCTGTGGGAGCGCACCCTGGACGCCATTGAAGGCCAGAATTACGCAGCCATCGACACCGAGATCGACTGGGCAATCAAGCTCAAGCTGCTCGGCGCCTACGCGGCCCGGCACGACGTCGACCTCGGCTCGTCCAGCGTGGCGCAGCTGGATCTGCGCTACCACGACATCTCCCCGGAGCGCGGCCTGTTCAACGTCCTCGAGCGCCGGGGCGCCGCCGCCCGCGTGACCAGCAATGAGGCCATTGCCCGGGCCGTCGACGAGGCGCCGTCCACCACCCGGGCGCAGCTGCGGGGCCGCTTTGTCCAGGCCGCGCGGGATTCCGGCCGCGACTACACGGTGGACTGGGTCCACCTGAAGCTCAACGACCGATCCCACCAGA
This sequence comes from Arthrobacter dokdonellae, assembly GCF_003268655.1. Taxonomy (NCBI): domain Bacteria; kingdom Bacillati; phylum Actinomycetota; class Actinomycetes; order Micrococcales; family Micrococcaceae; genus Arthrobacter; species Arthrobacter dokdonensis. The sequence goes on from NZ_CP029642.1 coordinate 2,558,569, forward strand.
CCATCCTGTGCAAGGACCCATTCCAGAACACCGATGAACGCGTGGACGAACTTATCGCCTCCCTCAAGCCAGGATACTGACGGCTCCGGGCTGACGGCTCCGGCCTTGCCGGCGGTGGCCTGACGGCTCCGGCCTTGCCGGCGGTGGCCGTCCGGGGCGGACAGCTTTTATCCAGCTTAGGCAGTTAGGCTTGTTTGGTCCCAACGCCCACAACGCGTGGCGGGGCTGCACGTTTTGCCCCACCGACCCTGCCACAAGAAAGTGTCCTCTGTGCGCCGACTTCTTGCACTGCTTCTTCCATTCCTGCTCCTGCTGACCGCCTGTGGCGCGGGATCCCAGGCCACGACGAGCGGTTCACCAACCGCCAGCGCGGCCGTCACCATCCCGCCGGCCCATGCCGAGGCGCTGGCGTCCGTCAAGGTGGCCGACCAGGGCAAGAGCAAGTCGCCCACGGTCAGCTTCACCAAACCCCTGAAGATCACCGCTGAGTCGATGAAGCTGCTCAAGGACGGCACGGGAGCCGCCGTCAAGGACGGCCAGACGGTGGACTTCCATGAGATCGCACTGGACGCCGCAACCGGCAAGACGGTCGGTGAAAACTTCACCCAGGCCGCCGGCAGCACAGTGACTCTCAGCCCAACGTTCAAGAGCCAATTCCCGTTGGTCTACGCCACGTTCACCGCTGCCAAGGTCGGTGCCTACATTGCGTACGGCACCCCCGCCACGCCTGCTGTGGCCGCAACCGCCACGGCCGCGGCCCAGCCAGCCCGTGCCGCCAGCCTGAGCATCTTCCAGATCTCCAGCGCCAAGGATCCCGCCAAGCTCATGAGCGCCGACGCTGTCAAGGCCCTCGAAAAATCCGGCGGCCTGCCGACCGCGAAGTTTGACGCCAAGGGCGTACCCAGCATCACCATCCCGAAGAAGACGGCGCCGGCCGACCTCGCCGTCCAGGTCCTCACGGAGGGCAAGGGCGACGTCGTCAAGGCCAGCGACACCATCTCCGCCTGGTACACCGGCTGGAGCTGGTCGGATGCCAAGAAGTTCGACTCCGCCTACGACCGCGGGGCTGCCGCCTCGTTCAGCCTGGCGCAGGTCATTCCCGGCTGGACCATGGGCCTGGCCGGACAGAAGGTCGGATCCACCGTCCTGCTGACCATTCCGTCCTCCCTCGCCTATGGCGACTCACCGCAGTCCGGCCAGCCCGCCGGACCCCTGGTGTTCGTTGTTAAGATTGACTCGAAGAAGTAATCCACCCAACCCCAAGGAGCGCCATGTCATTTGGTACCCGCGACTACGACCGCACCAAGCCGGAAATCGACTTCCCGGACCACGACGTCCCCACTGAACTCGTCATTGAGGACATCATCGAAGGCACCGGCGCCGAAGTGGTCCCCGGCAGCACAGTCTCCACACACTACGTGGGCGTCGCCTTCTCCACCGGCGAGGAGTTCGACTCCTCCTGGGGCCGCGGCACCCCGCTGGACTTCCGCGCCGGCGTAGGCCAAGTCATCCAGGGCTGGGACCAGGGCCTGATCGGCATGAAAGTGGGCGGCCGACGCCGCCTGGAGATCCCCTCCGAGCTGGCCTACGGCTCACGCGGGGCCGGCGGGGCCATCGGCCCCAACGAGGCCCTGATCTTCGTGGTAGACCTCGTGGGCGTGCGCTAATCCCCACGCCCTCCCCGTTTGCAGGTCGCTAGCGACCTGCAAACGGGGACCCCTCGGGCGCGTGGGCCCACCACGCCCTCCCACGAGCGACCTGCAAACGGGGACCCAGGCGCGTGGGCAACAGACCGAGGCGTCATCGGTCCGCCGGCCACGGGCGGGGGAGCGCCCTGCCAGCCACTAGGCTGGTGGGGTGCCAAATAAAATCGACGCGGTGGAACGCCTGCTCAACCTGGTCATAGCCCTGCTGGGAACCCGGCGCGGGCGCAGCCGGAAGTTCATCCGCGAGAACGTCAACGGCTACGCCGGCCCCGCCGCCACCGCCGCTGAAGAAGCCAAGCTGCAGGGCTCCTTTGAGCGCATGTTCGAACGGGACAAGGACACGCTGCGACAGGTGGGGATCCCCATCCGGACCACCACCAGCTATGGCGACGATGACGAGGAGCAAACCCTCTACCGCATTGATCCGGCCGACTACCGGGTACCCGCGGTCCGCCTCGACGAACCCGCCATGACGATGCTGGCAGTGGCCGCGAACATGTGGAGCGGGGCAGCATTTAGCGAAGCCGCCCAGTCAGCGCTGCGCAAGGTGGCGACCCGCGCCGGCCTGGGCTGGTATGACGACGACACGACCGTCCAGTCACGCATCCGCACCCTGGAACCGGCGTTCGAACCGCTGTGGACGGCGCTGCGCGGGGGCCATCCCGTGACCTTCGACTACCGCGGGGCGGGCGCCGCCGAGACCGCCGCCCGGACCGTCCAGCCGTGGGGCCTGGGCAACAAATATGGCGAGTGGTACCTTGCCGGCCTCGACGTCGACCGTGGTGCCCTGCGGAACTTCCGACTGTCCCGCATCCGCTCCGACGTCGCCATTGACGTGGAGGGCCGCTTCGCGCGCCCCGAAGGATTCTTCATTTCCGAGGTGCTCCACAGTCTGGGCACGGGGGAGCCGTTCACCGCACGGGTCGAGGTTCCCGTGGGCGGCGCGCACTACCTGCGCAGCCGCGAGCGCACTGCCGTCGTCGGCGCGGGGAGACGTCCGGGGACGGAGGTCCTGTCCATCAGCTACCGGGAACCGGAGCTCATGGCCGACGACCTGGCTGCACTTGGCGCCCACGCCGTGGTCCGGGAGCCGGAAGAACTGCGCCGGGCGGTGGTCTCCCGGCTTCGGGCGGCCGCCGATGCGGCCGGGGATGACGACGCCCCTGGAAACGACGCCCCTGGCAACGGCGCTCCCGGCGCCGACTCCCCGACGTCACCCGACGGCCTGGGCCCCGAACTGCCTCGGAAAGACAGCAAAAGGACCGACTCCCGGGAGCGGCTGCTGAGGCTGCTGTCCATGGCACCCTTCCTGGTCGCCAACCCGGGCATCCCCGAGACGGAACTGGCCGCCGAGTTCAACCTTGCCCCCGCCCAGCTGGCGCGCGACCTTGAAACCCTCAGCGTCACAGGACTGCCCGGATACCTGCACGGGGACCTCATGGACGTCTTCACGGAAGCGGGCCAAGTGTTCATCCGCGACGCCGAGACGCTCTCCGCGCCGCTGCGCCTGACCCAGGAGGAGGCCTGCGCGCTGCTGGTCGGGCTTGACGCGCTCACCGCCCTGGCAGGCAGCACCGAAGCCGACTCCCTGCGTACGGCCATCGACGCCGTGAAGCGGGTCGCTGGCGGGGATGCCTGGCTGGCGGACGCCGTCGCACTTGCCCTGGTGGACGGACAGGAACTGGTGACCATAGCCGCCCTGCAGGCCATGATCCACGGCAGGACGGCCGCACGCATCACGTACCTGGTCCGCAGCCGTGACCAACTGACCGACAGGACCATCGAGCCGCGCCGCATCTTCTCCATCGATTCAACCTGGTACGTGCGTGCCTGGTGCCGCACCGCGGGGGAGCTGCGCAGCTTCCGGGTGGACCACATCCGCTCGCTGGCGCCGGCGGGGCCGCAGGAACATGGTGCAGGCGCGCCTGAGCCCCTTCCGCCCAGCGCCTACACGCCAGGCGCGGGGGACACGGAGGTGACCCTGCTGGCGGACGCCACCACGGCACGGCGCCTGGCCCCCGCGTACGACAGTGTGCTGCACCAGCCGGGCGCCGGCCGGGAGGGCTTGCTGGGCCTGCGGGTTCTGGTGGGGGAGCCGTCCACCGTGCCCCCGCTCATGGCCAGGCTGGCCGGGCACGCGCGCGTCCTGGCACCGGAGGCGGTCCGCCGCCAGGTGGACGAATGGCTGGCCGCTGCCCTCCGCGCGTATGAGCCGGATCACGCTGTGGGCGAAAGTGCACCGCAAACACCCAGCACCGATCGTTAGACTCGACGCATGCCTTGGTGGTCTTGGATCTTAATTTGGGTTGCGCTCGTGGCGCTGGCCCTTCTGTTTGCCGTTCTCATGGGTTTGAAGGTCTGGCGGGACGGGCTGAAGACACTGCATGCCGTCACGGCCGTTGGTGACGAAATGGGCGCATACTGGGCCAAACGTTCCAGTGCGGCTTCGGAGGCGCGGCCCGTCGCACCACGCACCACGGCACCGGGCGCGGCCGTCTTTGCAACACCGGAACAAATGAAGGATGATTATCTGGCGGCCAAGGAGGCCCGGCGATTTTCCCGGCTCCAACGGCGCGTCGCCCGCAGGAAAGAACGCGGACAGCTCCAATCCTTGCGCGACATCAAAGCACTTGAAGACGTAGGATGAACCAAAAGGAAAGGCGTTAACCGTGTCAATTTTTAGGGAACCTTGGGTTCTTGGCATCATCATTCTCGTGGCCATCCTCCTGTTTGCCGGGCCGAAGCTGCCGGGTCTTGCCCGCAACCTGGGCCAGTCCATGCGGATCATCAAGTCCGAGGTGAAGGAAATGAAGAACGACGGCAAGGAAGACAAGCCTGCCGCGACCCCGGAAGGCCCTGTTGCCGCGACCCCGGAAGCCCCTGTTGAGGGCAAGATCGTCAACAACCCGACCCAGCCGGGCAGCGCGTCGGGCAACGGGACCGGCACCGGTACCGGCGCCCAGTCATAGAAACCGCCGCAGCGACGGTGAACGCCTCGAAGGGCCGCAAGGCCAATCCCGAAGGCCGGATGCCGCTCAAAGAACACCTGATCGAGGCACGGAACCGGCTGTTCAAGAGCGCCCTGGCCATGCTGCCGGGCGTTGTCATCGCATGGATCCTCTACGATCCCCTGATGGCCGCCCTGACGCAGCCGCTTCAGGACATCAGCAGGGAGAGGGACATTGTTGCGTCCCTCAACTTTGCCGGCGTGACCACATCGTTCGACCTCAAGCTGCAGATATCGTTGATCCTGGGGCTTGTGCTGGCGTCGCCCGTGTGGATTTACCAGCTCTGGGCCTTCATCACGCCCGGGCTCACAAAGAAGGAACGCCGCTACACGCTGTCGTACCTCTTTGCCGCGGTGCCGTTGTTTCTGGCCGGCATTTATGCGGGCTGGCTGATTTGGCCCAACATCGTCAGGGCGCTGACCGCCTTCACCCCCAAGGGTGGCACCAACATCATGGAGGCCATCGACTACCTGCAGTTTGCGCTGCAGTTGATGCTGTTCATGGGTGTGGCATTCCTCGTTCCCGTGGTGCTTTTTGCCTTGAACGCGGTGGGCATCATACGCGGCGCAACCTACCTGAAGGCGTGGCGCTTCACCATCCTCGGCGTCACCATCGTCTCGGCCATGGCCGCACCGGGCTCGGACGTCATGTCCATGTTCTTCCTCGGCGTCCCGCTCCTGGTCCTTTATTTCGGCGCGATCGGCCTGTGCATGCTCAATGACAAACGACGCGACCGCCGCGAGGCGAAGAAGGCCGATGAAACCGCGGCCACCGCGGACACCGCCACGCCGATGTCCGAACTCGAGGGACTGTAGGCCCGGGGGACTCCAGGGGTGGAGGCTTTTAGGTCCCGGCCCGCGCGTCGTTCAGCACCGTCCGGCCCGTGAACGTCCGACACCGTCCGGCCCACACGCAGCTGGGGGCCGGTTGTACAGCTTCGTCACGCACGGGTACCGCGCCCGCTGACATAGGCTGGAAGCATGCCGATGAACGAACCCGCGACCCCCGCCGAGCGCTACGCTGCGGCCAAGCTGAACTCCGCGGATGCCGGCACCGAGTTTGGTGCGTTCAGACGGGGCTTTGACTTTGAGCTCGACGACTTTCAAATCACCGCCTGCCGGGCCCTGGTGGCCGGCCGCGGGGTCCTGGTCGCCGCCCCCACCGGGGCCGGGAAGACGATCGTGGGCGAGTTTGCCGTGCACCTGGCCCTGGCCCGCGGCAACAAGGCCTTTTACACCACGCCCATCAAGGCGCTCAGCAACCAGAAATACCAGGAGCTTGCCCGCAAGTACGGCACGGAACACGTGGGACTGCTGACCGGTGACACGAGCATCAACGCCGAGGCGCCGGTGGTCGTCATGACCACCGAGGTCCTGCGCAACATGCTCTACGCGGACTCGGACACGCTCTCCGGGCTGGCCTACGTCGTCATGGATGAGGTCCACTACCTGGCCGACAGGTTCCGCGGAGCGGTGTGGGAGGAAGTGATCATCCACCTGCCCACCGAGGTGTCCGTGATATCGCTGAGCGCCACCGTCTCCAACGCGGAGGAGTTCGGCGCCTGGCTGGGCACCGTCCGCGGCGACACCGCCGTGGTGGTCTCCGAGCACCGCCCCGTGCCGCTCTGGCAGCACGTCATGGTCCAGCGCGAGATCGTGGACCTGTTCGCCACCAACAAGTCCTTTGACGAAATCGCCGCGGAGCTTGAGCCGGGCACGGATGCCACCGCGGCGGCGGGGCGCTTCAAGGTCAACCCCGAGCTCTTGAAACTCGCGCGCAGCGAGTCGGGGCAGTCGCACCGCGGGAGCTACAACTCGCGCCGCGGCGGTCGGGACCGGCGCGGCAGCCGGGACCGCGGAAACGTCGCCGCACAGAACCCCAACGACGGCGGCCTGGTCAGGCGGGCCTCGCGCCCGCAGGTGATCCGTGCCCTGGAAAGCCAGGACCTGCTGCCCGCCATCACCTTCATCTTCTCCCGCGCGGCCTGCGACGCGGCCGTCCAGCAGTGCGCCGCCGCCGGCCTCTGGCTCACCACACCCGCCGAAAGGGCCGAAATCGCGGACCGCGTCGATGCCGCCTGCGCCGGGCTGCCCGATTCCGACCGCGAGGTCCTCGGCTTTTGGGGATGGCGGGACGGCCTGCTGCGTGGGCTGGCCGCGCACCACGCCGGCTTGCTGCCCAGCTTCAAGGAAGTCGTGGAGTCCCTTTTCGCGGACGGCCTGGTCCGTGCGGTGTTTGCCACCGAGACCCTGGCGCTTGGCATCAACATGCCAGCCCGCACGGTGGTGCTGGAAAAGCTGGAAAAATTCAATGGCGAGGCCCATGTGGGCATCACCGCGGGGGAGTACACCCAGCTGACCGGCCGGGCCGGACGCCGCGGGATCGACGTGGAGGGCCACGCCGTGGTCCTGTGGCAGCCCGGCACCGACCCCACAGCCGTGGCCGGGCTCGCGTCACGGCGGACGTATCCGCTGAACTCAAGCTTCCGCCCCACGTACAACATGAGCATGAACCTGGTGGCCCAGTTTGGCCGCCGCCGCACCCGCGACATCCTTGAATCATCCTTCGCGCAGTTCCAGGCAGACCGGTCCGTGGTGGACCTGGCCCGCCAGGTCCGGAGCCGCGAGGAGTCCCTCGCCGGCTACGAGAAGGCCATGAGCTGCCATCTGGGCGACTTCACCGAGTACGCCAAGCTGCGACGCGAACTTTCGGACCACGAGTCCGGCGCCTCACGGACGAAGGCCAAGCAGCGCCGGGCACGGCTGGCGGAGTCCCTGGCCGTCCTGCGCCAGGGGGACGTCATCATGGTGCCGGCGGGCAGGAACCCGGGCCCCGCCGTCGTCCTTGAGGCCGATCCCCACGCCCGCGAACCCCGCCCCGGGATCCTCACTGCCAACAAGGAACTGCGCCGCCTGGGCATCCACGAACTGGACGGGCCGGCCCTGCCGCTGGCCCGCGTGCGCATCGGCAAGGGCTTCAACCCGAAGGTGCCCAAGGACCGCCGCAACCTGGCCCAGCAGGTCCTCGATGCCGTGGCGGACGGCGGTGCCCTGCGCCCCGACCGTGCCGCCGCCTTCACCCGGCAGGATTCCGCCCGCAGCGAGGACGAGGCCATCGACATGCTGCGCCGCGCCGTGCGTGCCCACCCCTGCCACAGTTGCCCCGACCGCGAGGAGCACGCACGGTGGTCGGAGCGTTGGTGGAAGCTGCGGCGTGAGACCGACGGGCTGGTCCGCGCCATCCAACAGCGCACCAACACCATCGCCAAGACCTTTGACCGGGTCACTGACCTGCTCGCCGCGTACGGCTTCGTGGAGACGGACGACGCCGGGAACCTGCGTCCCAGCGCCGACGGCCAGCGGCTGCGGCGCGTCTACGGCGAGAAGGACCTCCTGATCGCCCTGGCCCTCCGCGACGGAGCCTTTGACGACCTCGACGCCGTCGAGCTGGCGGCGTTCGCGACCACCGTTGTCTTCGCCGCCAAGCGCGACGACGCCGGCGCCCGGCCCCGGATGCCCAGCGTCAGCCTCGAGACGTCCGTGGAGGCCGTGGTGCGTCTCTGGTCGGTCCTGGAGGACGCCGAGGAGTCCCACCGCCTGCCGCTGACGGGAGAGCCGGAGCTTGGACTGGTATGGCCCATGTACAAATGGGCCAAGGGGCGCAGCCTGCAGGACGCGCTCAAGGGCACCGAACTGGCCGCCGGCGACTTCGTGCGCTGGACCAAGCAGGTGGTGGACCTGCTTGACCAGCTCGCCAAGGTGCCGGGAATGGAACGCGGATTCGCCCGGTTGTGCATTGAGGCCATCACGCTGGTCCGACGCGGGGTGGTGGCGTACACCACCGTCGTTGACTAGCACCCCGAATCCAGTTCCGCGCTAGCCGATGTCTCACTCGGGCTGTTCCGCCCCGCGTGCCCCGATTCGGGGCGGCAGGGAATCCCCTTTTGAAAGGACCCTTCTTCGCCATGTCACTGACCATGTACCGCAACGGCTCCGTGTACAGCGCCGCCGACCCGTTCGCCACCGCCATGCTGGTGGACGGCGACACCGTGGCATGGGTCGGATCCGAGCACGCCGCGTCTTCCCTGCTTGACGCGCGCATGCGGCTCGTGGACCTCGACGGCACACTGGTCACGCCGGGCTTTGTCGACTCCCACGTCCATGTCACGGAGACCGGCCTGGCCCTTGATTCGGTGGACCTCTCGGGTGCCCGGTCCGTGGCCCAGGCGCTGGACCTGGTGGCCGCTGCGGCCGCCCGGGGCGCGGGCATATTGCTCGGCCACGGCTGGGACGACTCTGCCTGGGCCGAGCAGCGCCCGTTGACGGCCGCCGAGCTCGACCGCGCCACCGGCGGTCGGGAGGTCTATCTGGCGCGCGTGGACGTCCACTCGGGCGTTGTGTCCGGTGCCCTGGCCCGGCGCTGCGGACTGGCGCGGCTTTCCGGTTGGGACGGCAGCGGGCTGGTGACGGGGGATGCCCACGCGGCCGTCCGGGATGCCACGCGCCTGCTGGACGACGCCGCCCGCCGGCATGCACAGGAACGTGCCCTGCACTACGCCGCGGCCAACGGCTACGTTGCCCTCGCGGAGATGGCTGCCCCGCATGTGGGCTCGCCCGCCGACCTCGCCGCACTGGCTGCGCTGACCGCCGGCGACGCGCCGGTGGCCCTGCCGCAGGTCCTGCCGTACTGGGGGCAGGCGGTCTCCAGCGTGGAACAGGCACGGGAACTGCTGGCATCGCTGGGCACGCCGGTGCTGGGGCTGGCCGGCGACCTGAACATTGACGGTTCGCTCGGATCGCATTCGGCACTCCTGCGCGAACCCTACGCGGACCTTCCTGCCGGTGCGCCGGGCAACCGGGGCCGGGCGCACCTTGATGTCCAACAGGTCACCGACCACCTTGCGGCCGTGTCCGAGCTGGGCGTGTCCGGAGGGTTCCACATCATTGGCGACGGCGCCATGGACATTGCCTGCGAAGGTTTGGTGAAGGCCGCGGAGCGGGTCGGCCTGGACAAGGTGCGGGCGGCCGGCCACCGCTTTGAACACGCCGAAATGGTCGACGCCGGCGCCATGGACGTGCTGGCGCGCCACGCCGTGACCGTGTCCGTCCAGCCCGTCTTCGATGCATTGTGGGGCGGGGGGGATGGCATGTATGCGGGCCGGCTGGGTGCGCGGCGCGCGGCCGCCCTCAACCCGGTGGCGACGTTCTACGCGGCCGGGGTCCCGGTCTGCTTCGGTTCGGATGCCCCCGTGACCCCGCTGAACCCCTGGGCAAGCGTGCGCGCGGCGCTGAACCACCACCAGCCGGACCAGCGGATTTCTGCCCGGGCCGCCTTCATCGGCCACACGCGCGCCGGCTGGCGGGCCGCCCGCGGGTCCAACCCCATGCTGGGCCAGCTGGCTCCCGGCGCGCCCGCCAGCTTTGCGGTCTGGGAGATCGACCAGCTCATGGTCCAGGTCGCGGATGAGCGGGTGCAGTCCTGGTCCACCGATCCGCGCGCCGGAACGCCGTTGCTGCCGGCCTTGGACACGGAAAACGACCCCCGCTGCCTGCAAACGGTCCACCGTGGCCGTGAACTCTACGCGGCGCCGGATTTCCACTAGTTTTCGCCACGGCCGGCAGGACGGCAACACGCCGTGGCGGCCCGATTTTCCCGGGATCCGGCTCGCCGCGCTGACCTGCAGCGACGCGCATCCGTGCAGGTCAGGGCGGTGTTGACAGCCGCCGCGGCGGGAATTAGCTTTTATTGAAGTGGACAGCCCCACACGGGGGTCCCAGCCGGAACCGGCCTTGGCCAGCCTTGTTGGCAGTGCACGTTTCCGGCGCTTGGGAGATAAGTTCACGCGCCAGTAGAAAACAAACCGGACCGTCGGCCACCCGCCGCCGCCCAGCTTGGCCCGAAGGCGCGTGGACTTGTCTCTTTTTGCGTCCGCCCGGGCCCCCGGCCTGGGCCGGCCTCCACGCAACCTATAATGGGGACTTGGCGCCACGCGCCACCGGCACCCGCGCGCCGTCGTGCACCGCGTCTGCGTACACAGTTGCGGTAGCGGGCGGCTGGCGGCGCCATCCTTGTTTTCCCTCCACTTTTTCTTTACGGAAAGGCACCTGTGTTGCGTGTCCTGACAATCATCCCCACGTACAACGAGCTGGAGTCGCTGCCCAAGACGCTCTCGCGGCTGCGCGCGGCAGCGCCCCATGTGGATGTGCTGATTGCCGACGACAACAGCCCGGACGGCACGGGTGGCATTGCCGATGACTTCGCCGCCGCCGACCCGCAGGTGCATGTGCTGCACCGGGCCGGCAAGGCGGGCCTCGGGGCCGCCTATTTGGCAGGGTTCGCCTGGGGGCTGGAAGCAGGCTACGACGTCCTGGTCGAAATGGACGCCGACGGCTCCCACCAGCCCGAACAGCTGCCCCTGCTGCTGGAGGCCGTCGACCAGGGCGCCGATCTCGTCTTGGGCTCGCGCTGGATTCCCGGCGGGAAGGTGGTCAACTGGCCGCTGCACCGCAAGCTGATCTCCACCTGCGGCAGCCTGTACTCACGGATTCTCCTCGGCATCTCCGTGCGGGACATCACCGGCGGCTACCGGGCCTTTCGCCGAACCACCCTGGAAGCCCTCGACCTGGCCGCCGTCGACTCGGTGGGCTATGGCTTCCAGGTGGACATGCTGTGGCGCGTGTGCCAAAAGGGCATGAAGGTGGTGGAAGTACCCATTACGTTTGTCGAAAGGGAATTTGGCGCGTCCAAGATGAGCGGCAACATTGTCCAGGAGGCCATGTTCAACGTCACGAAGTGGGGACTGACGGCGCGCTGGAACAAACTGACCGCGCGGAACAAGTAGCCCGCCCACACACAAACTGACCCGCAGTAGTTGTCGAAAAAACGCGATTTCGCGCCGTTTTACGACAACTACTGCGGGTCAGTTGGGCTGACGGGAGCCTAGACCTTCTCGCCGCGCTTTTCGCGCAGGATTGCCAGACGGTCAGCCAGAATGGTCTCCAGCTCGGGAAGCGAGCGGCGCTCCAGCAGCATGTCCCAGTGCGTACGCACGGGCTTGTCGTTGGACGTGTCGGGAGCCTCGCCGTTGACCAGCAGGGCCTCCTTGCCCGTCTTGGAAACCCACACCGCCGGGATCTCCGCCTCGGAGGAGAAGGTTACAAACACCTGCTCGCCGTCCGCGCAGCGGTATTCCACGCGTTGCCGCGGTGCCGGCTCCACGCCGGATTCGGTCTCCATGCTCTGTGCGCCCAGGCGCATGCCGCGCAAGCTACGATCGCTCATGACTTCTCCCTCATGTTGTTGCCGGTTCACCAGCCGAACCGGCGGCCTGGCCGTGCTGCTCCCGTAAGGGGTCGGCACAGCCATCGTTCTGATTTGTTCAACGCATTGCCGGGCGCGGATGTTCCGCGGTTCCGTGCATGACGTGAAATATGTGGCCGGGCAATACGCCGCACGGCCAAACACCCATTATACGTGCTTGGCCGTTCGGTCCACACAGGCAGTCCCGGTTCACCGGCGCCCCGTGCGGTGCTTCTTCGGTGTTGCCTACGGCAGGGCATCCCGGGTGACGTCGGCGGCGTCGTCCGTGTCCGCGACGGTGGTGCCGAGCACGTTGCCGATGCCCTTCAAGGCCTCGCCCACCTCGCTGGGAATGATCCACAGCTTGTTCGAGGAACCTGAGGCAATCTTGGGCAAGGTCTGCAGGTACTGGTAGGCCAACAGCTTCTGCGTGGGGTTGCCTTTGTGGATGGCGTCGAAGACCTTCTGGATGGCCTGCGACTCACCGTCGGCGCGAAGAATGGCCGCCTTGGCGTCACCCTCGGCCTTCAGGATGGAGGACTGGCGCTCACCTTCAGCAGTCAAAATGGCCGACTGCTTGGTGCCCTCGGCCGTCAGGATAGCGGCGCGGCGGTCACGTTCTGCGCGCATCTGCTTCTCCATGGAGTCCTGGATGGACAGGGGCGGGTCAATGGCCTTGAGCTCAACGCGGCTGACACGGATGCCCCAGCGCCCGGTTGCTTCATCGAGCACGCCGCGCAGCTGGCCGTTGATCTGGTCACGGGAGGTCAGCGCTTCTTCAAGGTTCAGCCCGCCCACCACGTTACGCAGCGTGGTGGTGGTCAGCTGTTCCACGGCCTGGATGTAGTTGGCGATTTCGTAGGTGGCTGCCCGGGGGTCGGTCACCTGGAAGTAGACCACGGTGTCGATGGAAACCACCAGGTTGTCCTCGGTGATGACCGGTTGCGGCGGAAACGAAACCACCTGTTCGCGCAGGTCCAGCAGCGGCAGCAGCCGGTCAACAAACGGAATCAACACCGTCAGGCCGGGATTGAGCGTCCGCTGGTACTTTCCCAGCCGTTCCACGACCCCGGCACGGGCCTGCGGGATGATCCGCACGGACCGGACAAGGACAATAACGACGAATATCAGCAGGACAATAACAACGAAAAGCCACACTACTGCTCCGGCTCCACCTGGCATGAAATCCCCTCTTTTCTGTGTGAAGAATGCGTATGTCCGGTGCCTGATGGCACAGGTGAGTTAAGGGCCTGGCGGCTTCGGCTGAAGGGCGCTAGGCGGTGGTGGCGGCCGTTCCCGGCGACTTGTGCACGTTGGGGAAGCTGACGATCGCCGTCGCGCCGTCGATGGCGGATACCTCCACAGCGGCCCCCGCCGGCACGTCCGCACCGCCACGGGTGCGCGCCGTCCAGACATCCCCGCCGATCTTCACCAGTCCGCTGTTCTCGCTGACTGCCTCCAGGACCACAGCGTGGTGCCCGATCAGACGCTCGACGTTGGAGAGCGAGTCGGCCGGCCCGCGACGCAGGTGCGCCAGCGCCAACGGCCTGATGAGCACCGTTGTTGCCAATGCCACGACGCAGAAGATGACGATCTGCAGCCACAGCTCGGCATGGAACAGGAAGGCGACGAGGGCAGCCAGGGCGCCGACTGACATCAAGATGAAGTACAGGTTCAGCGTGAGCATTTCAGCGACTGCAAGCAGCAGGAAAACTGTCAGCCAGATGATCCAGCCGAAGTCATTGATCCATTCGAGCATTGAGTCCCCCTTTGTGACTTAACGTACAATTCAGCCTACTACGTATGGCTTGGAATATCCTGCTCAAATCACGGCCTGCAGCGGCATCCGCAGCGGGTCCGGCCCCACACTGGAGCTGATGCGGCCAAGGACCTTCACGGCGTCGCGCAACTGCTCGACGTCGTGGCCAAAGGGCAGGCGCAGAAACCGTTCAAAGGCGCCGTCCAAACCAAAACGCGGGCCGGGCACCAGGCCAAGGCCCTCACTGCGTGCGGCGAGTGCGAGCGCGGACGTGGACATGGTTCCGGTGTTGATCCACAGGGACAGGCCGCCGTCGGGCACGGCGACGTCCCATTCCGGCAGCTGTTCCCCCAACAGCTGGACCAGCATGTCCCGCCGCAGCTTCAGGTCCCGGCTCCTGCTGGCGGCCAGCACCGGGAGCTCGCGGACCAGGGACGTCGCCGCGAGCTGCTCCACCAGGGGCGTCCCCAGATCCTGCGCCGGGCGATGGCGCAGGATACGCGCCAGGACGTCCCTGGAGGCGCGGATCCAGCCGATCCGCAGCCCGCCCCAGGCGATCTTGCCCAACGACCCCAGCGTGATGACGCCCGGAGAGAAGCAGGCCAGGGGCGGCAGTGCGCCACGGTCGATGTCCAATAGCGCAGTGGTCTCGTCGGCAATCAGCACGGTCCCCTCACGCGTGGCGGCCGCCGCCAGGAACTCCCGTTCGGGAATGGTCATGCTCTTTCCCGTGGGGTTGTGGAAGTCGGGCATGAGAAAGGCCATGCTCGGCGCCGCGCGGCGGAGCTGCAGCTGCGCCTCGGACAGGTCCCAGCCGCCATCCTGGCTCACCGGGAAGGACAGCATCCGCGCGCCCACGGAGGCAAAGGTGTCCAGTGCGTGCGGGTAGGTGGGCTGTTCCACCAGGACCCTTTCGCCGGGGGAGTACAGGCTGCGTGTCACCAGGTTCAGTGCATGCTGGGCGCCGGTGGTCACCATGATTTGCTCCGCCGAGGTGGACAGTCCGCGGTTCCGGTAGCTTTGGGCAATGGCCTCGCGCAGGTCCGGCATGCCCACCATGTCGAAGCCGTCGTGGGCGAGATAGGCGGGCAGTTGTTCGATGGCGGCGGCGTAGGCGGCGGCCACGCCGGGGTAGGCAAGCGTCACGGCCTTCGTGAAATCCAGCGGCAGCCCGCTGCCGGGCGCGTGGTCGCCCCGTTCGAGTCCGGGCAGGACAAGGGTGCTGCCGGAGCCGCGCACGCTGGCGAGGTAGCCGTCGTCGCGCAGCTTTGAGTACGCCGCCGCTACAGTGGTGCGGCTCAGCCCGAGGGCACTGCTGAGCTCGCGTTCGGCGGGGATCCTGGTGCCGCTGGCGAGCCGGCCGTCCAGGAGAAGCACCCGGATTCTGTCCGCCAAGGCCCGGTAGGCCGGTCCGGTGGAGCGCCACTCGCCCAGCTCGCGGGCCAGGCGCCGTCCAGTAACAAGCGTGCTCATGAATCCACCTTAGGCGAATTGGCTCTACTGCATAAGGCCAGTTTCGCTAGGCTTGAGGAATGCAGCGCGTGTTCACCACCCAAAACCTTCCCGTCCGCCTTGTCCGCCTGCTGGCGGGCCTGTTCCTGTATGGGATCGCCATCTCCCTGATGATCCGAGGCAATATCGGGGCCTCGCCCTGGGACGTGTTTGCGCAGGGCACCTCTCGGACCACGGGAATCTCCTTTGGGCTGTGCACCATCATCATCAGCGGAATCGTCCTGTTGTTCTGGATCCCGCTCAAGCAAAAGCCCGGGGCGGGCACCATCGCGAACGCGGTGCTGGTGGGAGCGTTTGCGGACCTGGGACTCGCCGTGATTCCGCAGGCCAGCCACTTGCTGTTCCAGGTCCTGCTTTTTGCGGCGGGCCTGTTCATCCTGGCCTTTGCCACGGCGCTCTACATTGGCGCAGGCATGGGTCCGGGCCCGCGCGACGGGCTCATGACCGGGCTGGTGCGCGTCACGGGCAGGCCGGTATGGATGATCCGCACCGGCATCGAACTGACAGTGGTGGTCGTCGGGTTCTTCATGGGCGGCGTTGTTGGTGCCGGCACCGCCGCGTTTGCGCTGGGTGTTGGCCCGCTGACCCAGGTGACGCTGAAGTGGCTCCAGGTGGACCTGCACGGCAAGTCTTCCAGGACGCGCATGGTGGACATTGACGTTCCGGCAGCCATCCAGCCCGGAGAGGAAGCACTCTGCAGCGGCCAAGGCGAACCGCCCCTGCGTTGAGGTTGGAGCGCCCCGGGATCACCACCGCTCCGGCGTGAGGTTCGAGATCACCACCGCTCCGGCGTCGTGCGATCGGTGGTTATCTCGAATGTCAACGGGCGGGGACGTGGCTATCTCGAATGTCAACGGGGCGGGGGCGGAAGACTGAGAGGGTGAATTGGGCCGTCGCCTCCGTCAGCCGGGGCAGCGCTGCGGCCGCCTGTTCCACATCCTGCTGCGCGAGGTGGTGCCCGGCAGGTCCCATGAGTGCCACATTGGCCACGTCGGCAGGGGAGAGGTGCAGGGCGATGTCCACCGGCCGGCTGCTTTCCAGCTCAAAGTGCGCGTCCATGGAGGCTGCGAGGGCCGCTTCCTTTTCCGCCTGGATGCCCAGCAGGCCGGCCTGCCGGGCGATCTCCGCGAGATGCCCCGGCCGCGGCGTCACGACCACCAGCCTCCCGGCAGGCTTGAGCACCCGGGCAAACTCGGCGGCGTTCCTCGGCGCAAAGACCACCAGCACGACGTCGGCCCGGCCGGCCTCCACGGGCAGCGGCTGCCACAGGTCCCAGACCAGATTGGCGGCGGCGGGGTTGCGCCGGGCGGCCCGGCGCAGCGCGAACTTGGAAATGTCCAGCCCGACGGCGTCCACGGCCTCATCGCCGCCCAACTTGTTCAACAGCTGCTGCAGGTACCAGCCGGTGCCGGTCCCGGCGTCGAGAATGAGGGGCCGGTGCGCGGCTTCGGTCCCGTGCCGGGCCGCGGGCCGGCCGGGAGCTTCCAGCGCGCCCGTGAGGACGTTGCGCACCGTGCCTGCGAGCGCGTCGGCCAGTTCCCGGTAATGGCCGGCGTCGAGAAAGGCGTCGCGCGCTGCCACCATGGCCGACGTGTCGTGGGTGAATTTGGTGCCGTGCCCGGTGAGCAGGTTGACGTAGCCTTGGCGGGCGATGTCGAAGCTGTGCCCGTCGATGCACGCAAGCGCCGTCTCTCTGGGGAGGACGTCCATGAATTCAAGTCCGCAGACGGGGCAGATGAGGGCGTCGAGCACGCTGTTGTCCATGTTTTCATCCTAGGCTGGCGGCCGCTAAACCCTCGGTCCAGCCACAGGCCGCCCAGGGCTCAGCAGTGCAGGAGCTGCTCAGAAGTGCAGGACCTGGCGGGCCTCGGCGATGTCGGGCCGGGCCCAGTGGGCGGCGTATTCTTCATCGGAGGTCACCGAGCGCGTGTGTGCCCGGTCCAGGTACAGGGTGCCGGAGAGGTGGTCGGTCTCGTGCTGGGCGATCCTTGCCTGCCACCCCGTGAGTCGGCGGACGGCTGGGACCCCGTGGTCGTCGTCGTACGCCAGGTCAATGGTCGCGGCCCGGTCCACCACCGCCTGCCAGCCGGACATGGAGAGGCATCCTTCATAGTGCGACGCCGTCTCCGTCCCGACCGGCGTGCAGCGCGGGTTGAGGATGGCCAGGAATTCCAGGGGCCGGCGCTCGCGGGCCGCGGCGTTTTCCTCGGGAACGTCGTAGAGGTCCTCCAGGACGGCCAGCTGCAAGGGGATGCCGATCTGGGGCGCCGCCAGGCCGACGCCCGGCGCGGCGTGCATGGTGTCGCGCATGATGTCGATGAGCCGGGCCAGCTGCGTCTCGGGGAGTTGACCGGTGAAGGGCACGGCCTGGGCGCGCAGCACGGGGTGCCCGGCCTGGACGATGGCGGGCAGGGCGCCGGACTCCACGACGGCGGCAACGGCGGCCCGGACGTCGTCGGCCGTGAAAAGCTGCCGGCCGCCGGGGACGGGCCCGTTCACTGCCCGGCCTCGATGCGCCACGAGCCGACGGCGGTGTAGGCGCTGTCCCTGACGGTGTCCCCGGAGCCGGGCTCCAGCGGATAGTGCCTGACATTGCCGGCCCAGTAGCGCAGGATGCGCCCCAGTTCCTCGACGGGCGCGTCCTGGACGGCGTCCAGGTCAACTTCCAGGACGAACTTCATGGCGGGCTCCTCGACGTGCTGCGGATGGGTTTGACACCATTGTGCCAAACCCGGGCCCGCCTAAGCCCATCCTGCCTGCCCTTGCTATCCGCGGGCAGGTCGCTAGTGTGGGCTAAAACGGGTAGCTGCGAAAAGGAATGCCATGTCTTCCAACAGTTTCGATGCACGCGGTGAACTTACCGTCGACGGCCAGGTCTACGAAATCCACCGGCTGGCCGCGGTGGAGGGCTCGGCCCGGCTGCCATACAGCCTGAAGGTCCTGCTGGAGAACCTGCTCCGCAATGAGGACGGACGGCTGGTCACCGCCGAGCAGGTCCGTGCGGTGGGGAACTGGGACCCCGCGGCGGAGGCGAACGCGGAAATCCAGTACACGCCGGCCCGCGTGCTCATGCAGGACTTCACCGGCGTCCCCTGCGTGGTCGACCTGGTGGCCATGCGCGACGCGATGTCGGACCTGGGCGGGGACCCGACGAAGATCAATCCGCTGATCCCGGGGGAACTGGTCATTGACCACTCCGTCATTGCCGACGTCTTCAACGTCCCCACCGCGTTCTCCATCAACTCCGAGTATGAGTTCAAACGCAACCAGGAGCGCTACCAGCTGCTGCGCTGGGCCCAGCAGTCGTTCAACGACTTCCTGGTGGTGCCCCCGGACACGGGCATCTGCCACCAGGTCAATCTGGAATACCTCGCCCGCGTGGTGTTCACCAGGGAGCGCGACGGCGTCCGGCAGGCCTACCCCGACACCTTGGTCGGCACGGACTCGCACACGCCCATGGTGAACGGGCTGGGCGTGCTCGGCTGGGGCGTGGGCGGCATCGAGGCGGAGGCCGCCATGCTGGGCCAGCCGATGAGCATGCTGGTCCCGCAGGTGGTCGGCTTCAAGCTGACCGGCGAACTGCCCGAGGGAACCACCGCCACCGACCTCGTCCTCACCGTGGCCGAGCTGCTGCGCAAGACCCGCGTGGTGGGCAAGTTCGTGGAGTTCTTCGGCCCCGGCGTCGCGAACGTCCCCCTGGCCAACCGCGCCACCCTGGGCAACATGAGCCCCGAGTACGGCTCCACCTGCGCCATCTTCCCCATCGACCAGGAGACCTTGGATTACATGCGCCTGACCGGGCGCAGCGACCACCAGGTCAAGCTCGTGGAGGCCTACGCCAAGGAACAGGGCATGTGGCACGATCCCGGCCACACGCCGGACTACAGCCAGGTGGTCGAGTTGGACCTGTCCACCGTGGAGAGCTCCATCGCCGGGCCCAAGCGCCCCCAGGACCGGATTCCGCTGCGCAGCGCCAAGCGCGCCGTGCGCGGACTGCTGGCGGGGGAGTCCCAGGAAACGGCCGTGCTGGCGGGCGGGCTGGACGACGCCGGGGACGAGTCCTTCCCGGCCAGCGACCCCGTGGCCATCAGCGACAGGATTGCCCGCGACGAGCCGCCGCGCATCTTCGAGGACGACGGCGTCGAACTTGAGTGGCCCAGCGACCCGGCGGAGCTGGTCCTGGACGGGCAGGAGCTGACCCTGGACCATGGCGACGTGGTCATCGCGGCCATCACGTCGTGCACCAACACGTCCAACCCGTCAGTGATGATCGGCGCCGGGCTGGTGGCCAAGAAGGCCGTGGACCTGGGGCTGGCCAGCAAGCCGTGGGTCAAGACCACCCTGGCCCCCGGTTCCCGCGTGGTCACGGACTACCTTGACCGCGCCGGCCTCACGCCCTACCTGGAAAAGCTCGGCTTCAGCCTGGTCGGCTACGGATGCACCACCTGCATCGGCAACTCCGGCCCGCTCATCCCGGCCGTCAGCCAGGCCGTGAACGGCAACGACCTCTCCGTGGCCGCCGTCCTCTCCGGCAACCGCAACTTTGAAGGCCGCATCCACCCGGAGGTGAAGATGAACTTCCTCGCCTCGCCGCCGCTGGTGATCGCCTATGCGCTCGCAGGCAGCATGCACGTGAACCTGCTCAACGAACCCCTCGGCGAGGGCAAGGGCGGAAACAAGGTTTTCCTCAAGGACATCTGGCCGACGACGGCGGAAATCAAGTCCGTGGTCGACGCCAGCCTGGAGGCGCAAATGTTTACGGACGGCTACGCGGATGTGTACCACGGCGACGACAACTGGCGCGGCATGCACGTCCCCGAAGGAGACATGTTCGCCTGGTCCGACGAGTCCAGCTACGTGCGCAAGCCGCCATATTTTGACGGCATGACGCGCGAGCCCGCGCCCGTGCAGGACATCACCGGCGCGCGCGTGCTGGCCCTGCTGGGGGACTCGGTCACCACGGACCACATCTCCCCGGCGGGCAGCATCAAGAAGTCCTCGCCCGCCGGCCAGTACCTCCTGGAACAGGGCGTGGAACAGGCCGACTTCAACTCCTACGGCTCCCGGCGCGGGAACCACAACGTGATGATCCGCGGCACCTTCGCCAACATCCGAATGCGCAACCTGCTGGTGCCTGGGGTCGAGGGCGGCTTCACGAAGCGTTCGTCGGAGGGGGAGGTGGAGACCATCTTTGACGCGTCCAACGCATACCAGGCAGAAGGGACGCCGCTGGTGGTCATCGCCGGCAACGACTACGGCTCCGGGTCCTCCCGCGACTGGGCGGCGAAGGGCACCATGCTGCTGGGCGTGAAGGCCGTCATCGCGGCGTCGTTTGAGCGCATCCACCGCTCCAACCTGATCGGCATGGGCGTGCTGCCCCTCCAGTTCAAGGACGGGGAGACCGCGGAATCGCTCGGTCTGACGGGGTTGGAGACGTATTCGATTGTGGGTCTGGCAGGGGCGGATCCGCTGCCGCGTGAGGTCACGGTGCGTGTCGAGTCCGACGGCGCATCCCGTGACATCGCCACCACGCTGCGGATCGACACCCCGGCCGAAGAGGCCTATTACGTGCACGGCGGCATCCTGCAGTATGTGCTGCGCCAGCTGCTGGAGGCGTAGGGGGCGCCCGGCCGGCCGCCGTAGATGTTGACAACCCGGCTTAGTAAAACTTTGTTATGCAAACGGTAGCTGCCGGGGGCACAGATTCAGGGTGGAAACATGCATGATGGGTAAATGGAGAACATAACTACGGAACGACTTTTACTGCGGCCATGGCAAGACTCCGACATCGATTTTGTGTATGACCTGTACTCCCGATGGGTGGTCCAGCGCTTCATCGGCAACGAGCCACGCGTCATGGAGAGCCGCACGGAAGCGGCGGAGCGGGTTGCCCGGTTCAAGGCGGTCGACCACCCTGTGCACGGCATTTGGGCCGTGACGCGCAAGGAGGACGGGGCGCCGGTGGGAACACTGCTGCTCAAGCCCATCCCGTCGTCGGGGGAGGAGCCGCTCCAGCCCTCCGACGACGTGGAAATTGGCTGGCACCTGCATCCGGATTACTGGGGCAGCGGCTTTGCCTCGGAAGCTGCCGAGGCGGTCCTGGCCCATGCCTTCGCCCGCGGCCTGAACCGCGTGGTTGCCGTGACCAACCCGGCCAACGAGGCCTCCCAAAGCGTGTGCCGCCGTCTCGGGATGAAGGAAAAGGGGCTGTCCAAGAAGTACTACAACGCCACCTGCGCGTTGTTCGTGGCAAAGAACCCGTCTGTGGCCGCATAGCCCGCCCTGGTGGTCGGGCTTATCGAGACCCGGCCTTTCCCGCCGGAATAAGGATCCCATGACTGAACTTCTGCCCGGCGGCCACTTGAACGCCGTGGTGCGCGACGGTGCCAGGAAGCTCCGCCGGCTCCACGATGCCAGCATTGGCTTTGGCTTGGACGGCGCCGTGTGGCAGTCCCCGGCCAAGGTGCCGGCGGAAGTCATTTGCCACAACGACTTTGCTCCTCACAACCTGGCCTTTGACGATGGCATGCCGGTCGGTGCCATTGACTTTGACATGTGCTCGCCCGGCCCGCGGCTCGGCAAGCCGGAACTGAACGACGACGCCGGACCGTACGAGCGGGACGCCCGGTACCTGGCAGCGCTCAGAGAAGGCGAAGCGTCATCGCACGGCAGCTGATACTCGTCAACGGCCTGCCTGCGTCCGGAAAAACCACCTTGGCACGGGCCCTGGGAATCGAGTTGGGCATTCCAGTGGTGTCCAAGGATGCCGTCAAGGAACCGCTGGCGGACATCACCGGCAACACGGTGGGCAGCACCGCGCTGGGAGCGCTGGCTTCTGAAACCATGTGGCGGCTGGCTGGGCTGGTTCCCGGACGCGCCATCGTGGAGTCGTGGTGGTTTGCTCCGCGTGACCTCGATTTTGTCAGGAAGGGTTTGTCCACGGCCGGGAACCCGGCCATCGTCGAAGTCTGGTGTGATGTTCCGCCGGCACTTGCCTGGAAGCGGTATCTGGCCCGCGAAAGGCACGCCATCCACCCGGCCGGGCAGTCGTCATTCGGGCCTTGGGCCGAGTGGATGAAAAGCCCGCGGCCGCTGGGACTCGGGCCCGTGGTTCGGGTCGCCACCGACAGATCCGTTGATGTTGCTGCCTTCGCGGCGATGCTGGACAGCCATTTCGCGGGCAGCAGTGCCGGCTGAAGGAGGAAATTCCAGTGGAAACTCGAGGCTTCGCCACTTTTGCCACGGGGGACGGGGGAGTGGTGCCCGTCAGCGTGACGGTCCGCCGGGCGACAAAACTCGACATCCCGGTCATCCTGGACATCAATGCACGGGCGGGTCGGCCCGCCAACACGGCCGGCTCGCTGGCGCTGGCCATCGAGGACCCCGGACGGCTGGTGGTTGTCGCAAATGCGTCAGGCGGCATGGCCGGCTGGGCCAAGACGCACCATTGGAACCACCAGGATGGGGCGGCACCCGCCGGGCACTACCTGGGCGGCGTGACGGTCCTGCCTGATGTTCGACGGCGGGGCGTGGCCACCGCGCTCACCGACGCCCGGCTGCACTGGATCTGGCGGCGCAGTGATGCCGCCTGGTACGTGGTCAACGTGGACAACTTGCCGTCCATCGCGCTTCACCGGCGGTGGGGCTTTTCCGAGGTGGCGCGGGCTCCCCAATTCCACACCACGCAGTTCACCGGCGGCGTGGGCCTGCTCATGAAGGCTGAACGCGCGGCCGCCTGTTTGCCGCACAGCAATGACCCTGAAGGTGAGCACGGTTAGCAGCCAATGACGCGCCAGTTCAAAAGTGGCGCGTCATTGGCCGCCAACACAGCGCAGCTTCAAGGCAGCCCGCGATGGTTCGGGCAGGATTCAAGAAGCGCGCCCTGCACCGGGCACCTAGAGTTGGACGCATCAGAACAGCCAGGGCCGCGCAGGCCCGCAACCCAAGGAGTCGCCATGACCACCACCGAAGGAATCACGATTGTCCTGCACCCCGTCAGCGACCTCGAGGCCGCCAAGAAGGTCTATTCCGCCCTGCTGGGGATGCAACCGCAGGCGGACTCGCCCTACTACGTCGGCTTCGACGCGGCCGGCCAGCACATCGGGCTGGTGCCCAACGGCGGCCCGCAGGGGATGACCTCGCCGGTGGCCTACTGGCAGGTGGCGGACATCGAGGCGAAGCTGGCCGAGCTGACCGCCGCCGGCGCCACCGTGACGGAACCAGCCCACAACGTCGGCGGCACCCGCTGGGTCGCCAGCGTCACGGATCTGGATGGAAATGTCCTGGGCGTTGTCGAGGACCGGTGAGCAGCGCCGTCGTCCGTTCCCGCGGATAAAGTAGACACCAAAGCAGCAGGCCAAGAGAAACGAGCCAGGATGACCACGGACACGACCGCCGCCGAGCAGCCGGCGGCGCTGCGGATCGCAGACAGCCACGAGACCATCCGCGTGCAGGGTGCCCGCGTGAACAACCTCAAGGAAGTCAGCGTCGAGATCCCCAAGCGGCGGCTGACGGTGTTCACCGGCGTGTCCGGCTCCGGCAAGAGCTCCCTGGTGTTCGGCACCATCGCGGCCGAGTCCCAGCGGATGATCAACGAGACCTACAGCACGTTCGTGCAGGGATTCATGCCGACGCTCGCCCGCCCCGACGTGGACGTGCTCGAGGGGCTGACGACGGCGATCCTCGTCGACCAGGAACGCATGGGCGCCAACCCGCGCTCCACCGTGGGCACCGCCACCGACGCGAACGCCATGCTGCGCATCGTCTTCAGCCGGCTCGGCCAGCCGCACATCGGCTCCCCGCAGGCGTACTCCTTCAACGTACCGTCCGTCAGCGGGGCGGGCGCCGTCACGCTGGAAAAGGGCGGGCAGACCGTCAAGGAGCGGCGCAGCTTCAGCATCACGGGCGGCATGTGCCCGCGCTGCGAGGGGCGCGGCGACGTCAGCGACTTTGACCTGGCCGCCCTGTTCGACGCCGGGAAGTCCCTTGCCGAGGGCGCCCTCACCATCCCCGGCTACAGCATGGACGGCTGGTACGGGCGCATCTTCGCCGGCTCCGGCTTCTTTGACATGGACAAGAAGCTGGGCAAGTTCACGAAGAAGGAGCTGAACGACCTGCTCCACAAGGAGCCGACGAAGATCAAGGTCGAGGGCATCAACCTGACCTACGAGGGCCTGATCCCGAAGATCCAGAAGACGATGCTGGCCAAGGACCGCGACGCCATGCAGCCGCACATCCGCGCCTTCGTGGACCGCGCCGTCGTCTTCCAGAGGTGCCCCGAGTGCGGCGGCACCCGGCTGGCCGCCCCGGCCCGGTCTTCAAAGATCAACGGCAAAAACATCGCCGACGTGTGCGCCATGCAGATCAGCGACCTCGCCGCCTGGGTCCGCGGCCTGGACGAGCCGTCCGTGGCGCCGCTCCTGGGGTCGCTGGGGGAAACGCTGGACTCATTCGTGGACATCGGACTCGGCTACCTCAGCCTTGACCGCCCGTCCGGCACGCTGTCCGGCGGCGAGGCGCAAAGAACCAAGATGATCCGCCACCTGGGCTCCTCGCTGACGGACATCACCTACGTCTTTGACGAACCGACCATCGGCCTGCACCCGCACGACATCGCCCGGATGAACAAGCTCCTGCTGCAGCTGCGCGACAAGGGCAACACCGTCCTGGTGGTGGAGCACAAGCCGGAGGCGATCGCCATCGCCGACCACGTGATCGACCTGGGGCCACTGGCCGGCACCAAGGGCGGGGAGGTCATGTTCGAAGGGACCGTCGAGGGCCTGCGGGGCAGCGGCACGCTGACCGGGCAGCACCTGGACGACCGCGCGGCGCTGAAGAAGGCGCCCCGCAGGCCGGCGGGCGCCCTGGAGGTGCGCGGCGCCAACGCCAACAACCTCAAGGACGTCGACGTCGACATCCCCCTGGGCGTGCTGACGGTGGTCACCGGCGTTGCGGGCTCGGGCAAGAGCTCGCTGATCCACGGCTCCGTCTCCGGCCGGGACGGCGTGGTCTCGATCGACCAGGCCGGCATCAAGGGCTCCCGGCGGAGCAACCCGGCAACGTACACGGGACTGCTCGAACCGATCCGCAAGGCGTTCGCCAAGGCCAACGGCGTCAAGCCGGCCCTTTTCAGCGCCAACTCCGAGGGCGCCTGCCCGGTCTGCAACGGCGCCGGCGTCATCTACACCGAACTCGGATTCATGGACACCGTCTCGACCCCCTGCGAGGAATGTGGCGGAAAGCGTTTCCAGGCTTTGGTGCTTGAGTACAAGCTCGGCGGGAAGGACATCAGCGAGGTGCTGGCCATGTCGGTGGCCGAGGCCGAGCAGTTCTTCGGCACGGGGGAGTCCCGCATCCCCGCGGCCCACAAGATCCTGGGCCACCTGTCCGACGTCGGACTGGGATACCTGAGCCTGGGCCAGCCGCTCACGACGCTGTCCGGTGGCGAGCGGCAGCGCATCAAGCTGGCGACGCACCTGGGGGAGAAGGGCGGGGTCTACGTCCTCGACGAGCCCACCACCGGCCTGCACCTGGCCGACGTCGAGAACCTGCTGGGCCTGCTGGACCGGCTGGTGGACTCGGGCAAGTCGGTGATCGTCATTGAGCACCACCAGGCCGTCATGGCGCACGCGGATTGGATCATCGACATCGGTCCCGGAGCCGGGCACGACGGCGGCCGCATCGTTTTCGAGGGCACGCCGGCCGAGCTGGTGGCTTCGCGGGAGACGCTGACGGGGGAGCACCTGGCTGCCTACGTGGGCGCCTGACAGGGGTGTGCCCACGCCAGACGGCATCCAGCGCACCTGTTCCGCGTGCCTGCGAACTCGAGGCGACTCCTGGAAAGCCTGCAGCTGGCGAACGCCGGCAATTACCACGGGCAAGACCTCGGCGAACGAGACTCGTTTTTACACCCCCATGCCTGGGACGGCTACACGTTCTGGCTTGGGGCTGACAGGACGATCTCAGGATGACCAACCAATTGATTAGCGAGTCCTTGGGCGGTGAGCACTTGATTCTGCGGGCCCGATTCCACTACGCGTGGCGCACCCACGGCCACTCATTCGTACGGTTCAATAGCGCCGATAATCTACATTATGTAAAGTGACCTCACGCGGGGGCCTGCTCCAGACGCGTTCAATGTTCACCTGTTGTTGCAGATTGGGTGGGAGATGTTGAAAAAAGGAAGGCATCTCTGCGAGCCACCCCTTCAGAAAGCGCGTCAAGGGTAGCCTTGTCAGCCCTTGGCTTCTGCCCTAAGTTTCTTGAATGGGGATCAAATGGCGTAGTCAGAGGTGTTTTACAGTTCTTGCCTGTACGGCTGCTACTTTGCTCGCACTATCCGCGTGCACCGGGGCCCCACAGCAAACGAGCGAGTCCACTCTCCCCCTCCCCGTCCCCTCATCAAGCGTGTCCGCATCATTACGGGATTCTGACATTAGTCCGCATGCCAAGGGAAGCACGCTTCAATTCGAATGCGAGAACCCCATCGGTACTGGGCCAACAGCACCCGATCTTGGTGTGGGGGCGGAAAAACCAGGAGTACCGGAAGTCCTCTCCATCGACACGGCCTCCACCGGAACCGGCCCAAACCAGTGGGGCGCCGGAGTTACCTCCGACGGGCTCCAATTCCAAAAGATGGGCCTCATCATGAAGGCGGCAACCGCTTTCACGTTGAGCGTCCCCCCGGAAATGCGCGGCAGGATGAAGATCGGCTGGTCAAATTCCGGCTATACACTCGCCGACGAACTAGTAATCGCCGGTTGTACATCCGCACAAGCCAACGCCAGCTGGCTTGTCTACCCGGGCGGGTTTTGGCTCAAGGAACCTGGATGCGTTCCCCTCCAGGTAACGACGGACCAAACGACCCAAACCATCAACATCCCCATCGGCAAGACCTGCCCCTGATTACATGCCCAACCGTCCAGGTCTCAGTCGAGGCATCGTCCGGGTGCACAGCTAAAAGAGTGCTCACCTCAGAGTCGCCCACGCTGCGAGTGGTAATAGACGGGGAAAACTGCATTCTCTCTGATTAGCCCTTTCGAGCACGCTGTCCCGCAGGGCTTCCCCCTACGGGCTACCCGACGCCCTGGGCACGAATCAAATGTACGAGCTGTATTTTGCGACTGGTTTCGAGGTTTTGGTCCAACTGTAGTGAGACGAACTTGCTGAAGTTGTCTCACTACAGTCAGACCATTTCGCTAGCCGTCGCCCTTTTCATGGCCCAAATTAGATGAGAAGGGACGAGATCAATGTCCGTAGTCGCTGAGGCGTGGTGTTTTCGCGTGCTCGGCCACGGCACCCTCACATACTTGCGTGCCGAAGCTGGCGGTTAAATGTCTCCTCAGTTCTTCCCCCGCAGCCCTCTCCACTCGCCGGATGCTGTGAGCCTGCCGAAGCGAATTGGAACTAAACTCGACTTCGGCCCTGTCCACGAACCGAGGAGTTTTCATGCGCGCCACCATCATCTACGGCCCCGGCGATATCCGGGTCGAGGACCGCGACTACCCCACCGTCCTGCAGCCCACCGACGTCGTCGTGAGCGTCACCGCCGCCTGTGTTTGTGGCTCCGACCTGTGGCCCTACCGCGGCGTGAAGCCCACTCACAAGCCGTCCGCGATTGGGCATGAATTCATCGGCCGGGTGGAAAGCCTCGGCGGCGCCGTCACCACGCTGGCGGTGGGCGACCTGGTCATCGCTCCTTTCGTGGTCAGTTGCGGAACGTGCGCGCAGTGCCGCAACGGCGTCAACGTGGCCTGCGACAGCTTGGCCGGCTGGGGCGGCAAGGACGCCGCCGGGCTGCCGGTCGACGGCGGTCAGGGCCAGGCGGTCCGTGTCCCCCTGGCCGAGGCGACCCTGGTCAAGGTCCCTGGAAACACTGAGCCTGACGATGCCCTGCGCGCCAGCCTGCTGACCCTCTCAGACGTCATGGCGACCGGCCACCATGCCGCCCTCGCCGCGAAGGCCGGCCCAGGCCGGAGCGTCGTCGTCGTCGGCGATGGTGCCGTGGGTTTGTGCGGGGTGCTGGCCGCCAAGCGGTTGGGCGCCGAACGGATCATTTCCATGTCCCGGCATGCCGACCGGCAGGCCATTGCCCGGGAATTCGGCGCGACGGATATCGTGGCGGAACGCGGGGATGAAGGCGTGGCCAAGGTCCGTGAACTCCTTGGCGGGGTGCTGGCGGACTCTGTCCTGGAGTGCGTTGGCACCAAGGGCTCCATGGAGCAGGCGCTGCACAGTGTCCGCCCCGGCGGGGCTTTGGGCTTTGTCGGCGTTCCCACGGGCGGTGCCGAGATTCCGCTGCGCTACCTCTTCGACACCAACATCACCATCGGCGGCGGCATGGCCCCTGCCCGGACGTACATTCCGGAGCTGCTTGCCGATGTCCTGGCCGGCAGCATCAACCCGGGCCGCGTCTTTGACGCCGTCATGCCACTCGAGGACGCCCCCGAAGCCTACCGCGCGATGGATGAACGACGCGCCATCAAGGTCCTGCTGACCCCCTAGCAGTGCCGTTTGAAAGGGCGGCTCCGCAGAGCTGCGAGGGATGAAGCCGCTTCCCGGCAAGGTCATCGCGCCGCAGCCGGCCCATAAGGCCATTGTCCGGGCCTGTCCCCGTCCAGCTTGCTTGCGCCGGAGAGCACCCCGGCGCTGCCCCTCAGCCACGCAAGAATGACCTCCAGGCTTTCGGGATCCAGCCTCGTGCCGGGTTCGTTGTACCCGTTTCCAGGCGACGCCGCGACTTCGGCAGGGGTCCGGCGGTCTTCCTTGAACACGTGGTTCGCGTTGGGCGGGAACGCAAAGCTCACGTTCGGCATCCCCGCGGCCGCCATCTGGAGAGGACCGCCGTCGGCCTGCACATCAATCTGCACGTCTCTTCCCCCAATCAGCACCAGTGTCGGAATACGGACCCTGTCCAAGGAGTCACACGTTGACTCGGCCCACAGCTCGCGGGCCAGCGGCAGGTTGGCGGGCGCCTCAAAGCTGGACAAGACCATCTTCACGCTGTCTGGCAGCGCCGGATCGGGGTTCATCGGCCGCCCCGCCGAGTATCGCTCGGCTGCCTCCCGGACCTTGGGCATCATTTCCGCCCCGCCGGGAACCTGGGCGGACTGCAGCGCCAACTGCGCCAGCAGGACCTCCTGGATGGGACGTCCGGGAGGCGCCGCCAGCACGATTCCGGCGAAGGGCAACAGTTGGGAGCCCGTGGCGTAGTGGAGCACATGAAGGGCGCCCTCGCTGTTGCCCAGCCCGACGATCCTGTCCGGGTCGGCAACGCCCGTCCCGGCCAGGGCCCTGACGGCCCCGGCCAGTTCGTCAAGATGCGACTGCATGCTGAGCCTGCCGAGCAGCTTCGGGACATTCACGGCTGCGCGCGGCCCGGAGGCCCGCTTGTCATAGCGGATGGACGCGATGCCGGCCTGGGCGAACGCTTCGGCGAAGAGGCGGCCGCTGCCGTTGCGGCCGGGAAGAAGCGGCGAACACCAGTCGCGGTCGGTCGGCCCGCTGCCGGCCACCAGGACGACGGCGGGGAACGGTCCCGCGCCGTCGGGCCGGACCAGCGTCCCCTCCATCGCGATGCCATCCAGCTCCCACGACACCTCGTGTGATTCAGCCATGGCACCAGTTTCACAGCGAACATCCGCGGCCACAAGGGTTCCCGTCGTTCCCCCGGCGCCCCAGCGCGGCCGGCCCGTGCCACGTCCGGGCAGGGACATATGATCGGAGGTGTGAAAAGCGCCGCCATCCCCTTCGTTGCCATCGGAAGTCTCAGCGTCATGGTGGGCGGCCTGGTCTCGGCCGCCAGCGCCCCCTCCCCCAGCTATACGTCGTCGTGGGCCGTCGCCTACCTGGTGCTCGTGGCAGGCGTGGCGCAGCTGGTGCTGGGCGTCGGCCAGGCCGCACTGGCGCCCCAGGCGCCGCCTCGCGGGCTCCTGGCGGCCGAGGCCGCAACGCTGAACCTCTCAACCATCGCCGTGCTGCTCGGCACCGTGCTCGCCGCGCCCGCCCTGGGCTACCTCGGTGCCGGGCTGCTCGTCGCCGGGCTCGCGATGTTCGTCTGGGCCGTGCGGGGCGGCGGCCGGCATCTGCCCCTGCTGCTGTGGGCGTTCCGCGCCATGGTCGTGATCCTGCTGGTCAGCGCCCCGGTCGGGCTGGTCCTGGCCCAGCTCCGCGCGGCCTAGCGGCGCGCGCGCCGGTCCGGCTGCCGCGGGTCCGTGCAGGTGTGCCAGCCCGCCGTCGTGGCTGAGGATGCTCAGGATCTCGACCGGCCCACCGTGGGCCCCAATGGAGTGCGGCACCATCGTGGAGAACTCGGCCACCTCGCCGGGGTGCACCAGAAGGGTCCGCTCCCCCAGGACCAGCCTGGCCGTGCCGGAAAGCACCGTGAACCAATCCCTGCCCGGATGGCTCCCCACCTGGGCCGGACGTTCGGCCGTGATGCGCATCTTGGCCACGACCTTGCCCTGGAGCGCCCGCTCGTCGGAAAGGATCCAGGTCGTCAGGCCCTGGGCGTGTCCGGCCTCCGGGCGGATGACGACGTCGTTCTGCCCCACGGGTTCGACCAGCGCGTCCAGGGTGGTGTCCAGGGCGCGGGCGATCGGCACCAGCTGGTCCAGCGCGATCCGGCGCCGGCCCGTCTCCAGGCGGCTCAGGGTCGAGGGGCTGAGCCCGCAGCGGCCGGCCAGGTTTTCCAACGACCACCCGCGGCCGAGGCGAAGCCCCCGCAGGCGCCTCCTGATGATCATGTCCATGGGCAGTTCTTGCGTCATACGCAAAACTATATGCCAATCCGGCAACATGGAACTATCGTTGCCTCCATGACCGACCACGCAACGCACCAGCACCCAGCCCCGCACACGCACCAGCACGACGCCGGGCTCCCGGCACTACTGGATCTCGACGCCCAGGTCCTGGGCGACTACCTGGACGGGGCCGCGGCCTGGTCCGCCGGGCTCGTCCACCGCGCGGGGACCATAGTCGATATTGGCTCCGGCACCGGTGCAGGCACCGTGGCTCTGGCCCGGCGCTTTCCGGCCGCTGAGCTCCTTGCCGTCGACAGGTCCCCGGACATGGTCGCCCGGACCCTTGGGGCCGCACGGTCGGCAGGCGTGGCGGGCCGGGTGCGGGCCGTGGAGGCCGACCTCGACAGGGCCTGGCCCGCCCTCGGCGGCGTCGACCTGATCTGGGCCTCATCCTCGCTGCACGAACTGGCCGACCCGCAACGCGCCATGCGTGACATCTTCGCCGCACTCAATCCCGGCGGCCTGGCGGTGGTTGTGGAAATGGACGGCCTGCCCCGTTTCCTGCCGGACAGCTTTCACGGCGGGCTCGAGCCCCGCCTGCACGCGCTCCTGGCGCGGCGCGGTTGGAACGCCCATCCCGACTGGCAGCCGGGGCTCGAACGGGCCGGGTTCGCCGACGTGCAGCGGCGTGCCTTCCCCACGGAGGGACGTCCGGCGCCGGAACTGGCAGCCCGCTATGCCCGCGCCTTCCTGGCCCGGATGGGCCCAGCGCTCGAGGGCGTCGCGGCTGCCGGGGACCTGGCTGCGCTCCGGCGCGTGTTGGCAGACCGCGGGACGGACTCCCCCCTGGGCGGTCCGGGGACGGTGGTGCGCGGCGGCCGGACGGCGTGGGCCGCACGCAAGCCGTAGGGCCACGCGGCAGCCTGCCCGGAGCGTGCCGCACATACAGGGTGGAGCTCCACGGAATTCTTTCGTGTCGGGCCGCCCGGGGCGCGGTGGATGCGCCAAAATGGATACAGCACACAGCATCCGCGGGAAGGTACCACCATGTCAGATCGGCCGTCCAACGCTCCCGGCGAGGAGTACTTTTATCCGGGCGTCTACGTTCCCATGGGGCAGGAAGGCACCCGCGTCACCGCGCGCCCGCCCCTGTCCCGGACAGCCATTGCCGGGCTGGTGGTCGCCTGCGTCAGCCTGGTCGTTCTCGGCTTCCTGGGCGTGCTCGGCATGATTCTTGGTGTGATGGGCCTGCGGGAAATCCGCTCCGGCCGGGCGCGTGGCCGCGGCCTGGCGGTTGCCGGCATGGCCGTGGGTGCCGTTGCGTTCATCTTCTACCTGGTCAACCTGTTCGTCAGGACCCAGTAGGCGCGTGCACTCCCCCGGCCGGCACACCGGGAATGCCGCCGTGGCATGGGGCGTGGCCGCTACGCTGGTGCCATGAGCATCCATGACGCCGTTGGAACCGGCCTCCTCCTGCCCGCCGTCCGTGACGCGCTCGCCGCCCACGGGATTGTTTGCGAGGTGCTTCCCTGTGCCGAAGAACTCGCGGACACGGCGGCGTTTTGTGCCCACTACGGGGTCGCGCTCGAGCAGGCAGCCAACACGATCGTCGTGACCTCGCGCAAGGTCGAGCCCTCGAAGCAGGCCGTGTGCGTGGTGCTGGGCACCACGCGGCTGGACGTGAACAAAAAGGCCAAGGAACTCCTCGGCGTGAAGCGGGCGTCCTTCGCGGACGCCGCGCTCACCATGGCACGGACCGGGATGGCCATCGGCGGGGTCACGCCCTTCGGCGTCGTCGACCTGCCCATCTACGTCGACAGCGCAGTCCTCGCCCGGCACGAGGTCATCATGGGCGGCGGCAACCGCACGAGCAAGCTCCGGCTGGACCCAAACGAACTGGCCAAGCTGCCCCATGTGGAGATCGTCGCGGGCCTTGCGAAGGCGCCGGACGCCACATGAGGGACACCGCCACGCCAGTGCGGAGGGTCGCGGAAAACCCGCTCGAGCCCCTCCCCCGGAACGCATGGCCGGCCACGCTGGCCCCCGTACGACAGCTTCTGGACCACGGCCTGGAGCTCGGCCGGGCGACCGTGCTGGTCGGGGAGAACGGCGCGGGGAAGTCCACCTTGGTCGAGGCGATCGCGATGGCCTACGGCCTCAACCCGGAGGGCGGATCCACGGGCGCCATGCATCGCAGCCGGGCCAGTGAATCCGAGCTGGCCGCCTGCCTGAGCCTGACCCGCAACGCAGGCGCGAGCAGGTATGGCTACTTCCTGCGGGCCGAAACCATGCACGGCTTCTTCAGCTACCTGGAGGACAATCCTTCCACGAGCAGGACGGACCTGCCGTTTCACCGGATGTCGCACGGCGAATCGTTCCTGTCCCTGGCCGCGGACCGGTTCCGCGGCGGCGGGCTGTGGATGCTGGACGAGCCCGAGTCCGCGCTGTCGTTTTCCGGCTGCCTGTCCCTCCTGAGCGTGCTGCGGCAGCTGCTGGCCGTCGGTGGTTCCCAGGTCATTCTCTCCACCCACTCGCCGCTGCTGGCGGCGCTGCCAGGCGCCGACCTTTACGAGGTGGGCGCGTGGGGGCTGCGGCCTGCCCAGTGGGAAGCCCTGGAGCTGGTGCGCGACTGGCGTTCCTTCCTGGACGCGCCGCAGCGCTTCCTGCGCCACCTGTAGCTGCCGCGACCTGCAGCCTCGGGCGACAGCGCGTCCGCAGGGCGGGCGCTAGCCGTCGTAGGCGGCCTGCAGCGCCGCAATGTCCAGCCTCCGCATCCCGAGCATCGCCTGCATGGCGCGTGCGGCACCGGCGGGTTCGGGGCCGCTGAGCACGGACGGGAGCATGTTCGGAATAAGCTGCCACGACACCCCGAACTTGTCCTTCAGCCATCCGCACTGGCTCTCCTGGCCGCCGTCGGCCGTCAGAGCGTCCCACTTCGCGTCCAGGTCCTCCTGGGTGTCAAAGAACAGCTCAAAGGAGATGGCCTCGTTGAACGTGAAGTCAGGGCCGCCGTTCAGGCCCCGGAAGCTGCGTCCGTCCAGTTCAAACTGGACGGTCAGCGCCGTGCCTGCCGGGTACGGGCCGCCATCACCCCACCGGGCCACGTCCTTGATGCTGGAATTCCCAAAAAGCCCCACATAAAACTCCGCCGCTTCCTCCGCCCGCCCGTCAAACCACAGGCACGTTCCAATCTGGCCCACGCTCACCACTCCCCTGCCGGTCGATGTGCAGAAAACTCTAGCTGCGTCGGGGCTCCGCTACAACACTTGCGGCCAGATGACTGGCAGCCGCGGACGCCGGGCGCGCCGGCACGTGAAAAGCCGGCTGGCCCATTGCGGCTAAGCTGGCTGGGTGATACAAGCCCCGCTTAAAACCAGTCCCACGTTCATTGCCTTTGCAGCCGTCGCGGACGTGGTGCTGGTCGCCATCTTTGCCCTGTCCGGCCGCAGCTCCCACCATGAATCACTGTCCGCGGGCGGCATCCTCACCACGGCGTGGCCGTTTCTAGCCGCCCTCGCGCTCGGCTGGCTGTTGACCCGCAACTGGCAGCGGCCCTTCTCCCTGTGGCCCCAGGGCGTGTGCATCTGGCTGATTACGGTGGCCGGCGGCATGGCCCTGCGCCTCCTGTCCGGGGCAACGGCGGAGACGCCCTTCGTCGTGGTGGCCACGCTGGTGCTCGGCGTCTTCCTTCTGGGGCAGCGGGTCATTGTCAACCTGCTAAGCCGCCGCCGCCCGAAACGCTGAATCCGCCCCCGCGTGGGCTAACATCAAAAACGAACGCACCACCCGCCCGTGCCCCTGCCGAAAAGGACCCTTCCCGTGATCACCGCCTTCGTCCTGATCAAGACCGACGCCTCCCGCATTCCGGAGGCCGCACAGGAAATCTCTGAACTCGCCGGCATCAGCGAGGTGTACTCAGTCACCGGTGAATGGGACCTGATCGCCATTGCCAGGGTGCAA
This sequence comes from Arthrobacter dokdonellae, assembly GCF_003268655.1. Taxonomy (NCBI): domain Bacteria; kingdom Bacillati; phylum Actinomycetota; class Actinomycetes; order Micrococcales; family Micrococcaceae; genus Arthrobacter; species Arthrobacter dokdonensis. Next base: position 2,593,553 of record NZ_CP029642.1, read on the forward strand.
AAGCATGAGGACCTGGCAGACGTCATTGCCGACAGGCTCTCCAAGGTCAGCTCGGTGATGTCGACGACCACGCAGATCTCATTCCGCGCCTACTCCCAACACGACCTCGACGCAGCCTTCGCGCTCGGCTTCGAGCACTGACCGCCGTCTGTGACGTTGCTGGGCCGCCCCGTCTTTTGGGGCTGCTCAGCCCTGGCCGGTGCTCAGTGCCACCCAGCGCTTGAGCACGCTGGCGGCCGCGCCGCCGTCGATCGACGCTTCGGCCCGCGCCACGGCAAAGCGGAGGCGTTCCTCCAGGGTGCCCCTGGCTTCGGCGTCGTAGGCCACCAGGCCCGCCGCGGCATTAAGGACGACGGCGTCACGCACCGGACCGCGTTCCCCGTCCAGGACACGGCGGACCACCCCGGCATTGTAGTCCGCATTCTTCCCCCGCAGGTCTTCGATGGTGGCTCGGGCAATGCCGACGTCCAGGGGGTCCAGGTCGGTCTCGACGACCGCCCCGTCGCGGACCTCCCACACCCTGGAGGGACCCGTCGTCGTCAGTTCATCAAGGCCGTCGCTGCCGCGGAACACCAGGGCGCGGACGCCGCGCGCGGCGAGCACGCCGGCCACAAGCGGCGCCAGCCGCGCCTCCGCCACCCCGATGGCCGATGCCGCCACCCGGGCCGGGTTCGTCAAGGGGCCGAGCAGGTTGAACGCGGTGGGCACGCCCAGCTGCGCGCGGGCGGGCGCTGCATGGCGCATGGACGGATGGAACAGGTTTGCAAAACAAAAGGTGATGCCAATTTCGGCGGCAGCCCGCCCCACACGTTCCACCGACTGGTCCAGCCGGACACCCAGCGATTCCAGGACGTCGGCCGAGCCCGCCGCGGACGACGACGCGCGGTTGCCGTGCTTGACCACAATGGCTCCTGCGCCTGCGCAGACCATCGCGGCCATGGTGGAGATGTTGACGGTGTTGAGCCTGTCGCCCCCCGTTCCGACAATGTCCAGCGCCTCGCCGGCGATCTCCAGCGGACGTGCGTTGGAGAGCATGGCCTCGACCAGCCCGTTGACCTCCTCGACTGTCTCGCCCTTTGCGCGCAGCGCAACGAGGAAGCCGGCTATCTGCACGTCCGAGGCGTTACCTGCCATGATCGTGTTCATGGCCCACTCGGTTTCGGCCGAGGACAGGTCGTTGCGCGCAATCAGGGACGCGGTGAGGTTCGGCCAGGTCGGAGTGGCTGTCGGGGGGCCATCAGGAGGGTTCACCCTCATGATGCTAGACGAAACAGGGCCATCGGACCTGAATGTGACCGTTGACACCGGGTCCATGCTGTGCATACCCGACTGGGTTAACGCTGAGAATCCGCCGGAATTTCGCAAGTTTGTAGAAAAAGATCGCCGAAACGGCATTTCGCATTGGGAACTGGGCCGGTTTATAGACATAATGTCTATGTGACAACTGCGACCCATGCCCCCAGTACTCCGGCGCATCCGACGCTGAACCGCCCCAACATGGTTTCTGTAGGAACCGTCGTTTGGCTGTCCAGTGAGCTGATGTTCTTTGCCGGCCTCTTTGCCATGTACTTCACGCTCCGCTCCACCACCGGTGGACTTTGGGCGGAAGAAACGGCCAAGCTCGACGTTCCCTACGCACTGGTCAACACCCTCGTCCTGGTATCAAGCTCCTTTACTTGCCAGATGGGTGTGTTTGCCGCGGAGAACCTCCAGCCGCGCCGCATCGGCAGCCGCCTCAAGTTCTCCCGTTGGGGAATGACAGAGTGGTTCCTGCTGACATTCGTCCTCGGTTCCATCTTCGTGGCCGGTCAGTCGACCGAATACGCGACGCTGACATCCGAGCACATCACCCTTAACGCCAACGCCTACGGCTCGGCCTTCTACATCACCACGGGCTTCCACGGCCTCCACGTGATCGGCGGCCTCATTGCCTTCCTGCTCATCATTGGGCGCGCCTACGCCGCGAAGAAGTTTGGACACTTCGAGGCGACCAGCGCAATCGTTACCTCGTACTACTGGCACTTCGTCGACGTGGTGTGGATTGGCCTGTTCTTGGTCATTTATATCCTGAAGTAAGCTGACAGTCAGTTTTCTTCTACACGAGGCAGAAATAGCACTTGCGGCTCTCACTAGGGGCTGCCGGATACATAGATCAAAGGAACCACCAAGTGAAGGCACTCTCGCAGAAGCGACGTCATCCGCTGGCAGCAGTAGCGCTGCTGGTGTTGGGGCTCATGCTTACAGGTGGGCTGTACGCAGTTGTCACCACCGTGAACCAAGCCAAGGCCGATACCACCACGTTCACCGCCGGTCAGGCCCACGAAGGCGAAAAGCTCTTCGTGGCCAACTGCGCCACGTGCCACGGCATCGGTGCCCAGGGGACAGCCAACGGCCCGTCGCTCGCCGGCGTGGGTGCCGCAGCGGTCAGCTTCCAGGTGGGCACCGGCCGCATGCCGATGCAGATGCAGGGACCGCAGGCCCTCCAAAAGCCGGCACAATTCAACGCCGACCAGACGAACGAGCTGGCGGCCTACGTCGCCACCTTGGGCAACGGCCCGGGCATCCCCGAGGCCCAGTACCTTGACGGCAAGGGCAACGCCACTGTCGGCGGGGAGCTGTTCCGCGTCAACTGCGCGATGTGCCACAACGCGGCGGCCGCCGGCGGCGCCCTGACCCGCGGCAAGTTCGCCCCGGCCCTCGCCGGCGTGTCGAACGACCACATTTACGAGGCCATGGTCACCGGGCCGCAAAACATGCCGGTCTTCAATGACGCCAACATCACGCCCGAGGGCAAGCGGGACATCATCACGTTCCTGAACACCATCGAGCACCAGGGCTCCCCCGGCGGCGCCGCACTTGGCTCGCTCGGCCCGGTCTCGGAAGGTCTTCTCGTCTGGACGCTCGTGCTGGGTGCCGTCATCGGCTTTACCATCTGGCTGACGTCGCGGACTTCCTAGTCCGGCACCACAGGATTTTGGCTGCCGCTGGCAGCCGTGTGAAACATACATTACGACCCCGGGACAGTACCGGGATAAGAGAAGGATGAGGGGATTATGGGCAACCATAGTGACGGCACGCCGGCCAGCTCGGGCGCCGTAGCTAAGGCTGGTCACGACGAGGTGGAGAAGTTCCAGGACCCTGGACTTCCTCCACACCGTTTGCGACTGGCCGACACGGACCCCAGGGCGGCGAAACGGTCCGAGCGCCAGGTGGCGATCCTGTTTGGGATTTCCGCCGTCGGCACCTTGCTGTTCTTCTTTGCCTACTTCGGCATTCGCCTGGACCAGACGCTCACCACGCTGCGGCTCCAGAACACATTCCTGGGCCTGGGCGTCGGCTTCGCCATGCTGGGCATTGGAACCGGCATTGTGCATTGGGCAAGGGCGCTCATGCCCGACCACGAAGTCTCCGAAGAACGACACGCGATGCGCACCGAAGAAGACCGCGTTGCCGCCGTGCAGATCGTTGACGACATCATCGAGGAAACCGGCATCAAGCGCCGGCCGCTGATCCGCAACACGCTCATCGGCGCCATGGCCCTGGCACCGCTGCCGGCAATTGCAATCCTGCGCGACCTCGGCCCGCTTCCGGGCAATGCCTTGCACCACACCCTGTGGAAGCAGGGCGAACGGCTGGCCCGCGATCCCGACGGAACTCCCATCAAGGCCTCCGACGTCACCATCGGCTCCGTGTTCCACGTGATCCCCGAGTCGCTGAACCAGCTGACAGAGGGCAAGCTTGAAGAAAAGGCCAAGGCTGCCGTCCTGTTGGTCAGGCTGGATCCCGATTTGCTTCACCCGTCGCCGGGGCGTGAGGACTGGTCTTACAACGGCATCACCGCCCATTCCAAAATCTGCACGCACGTGGGCTGCCCCGTCGCGCTTTACGAGCAGCAGACACACCATCTGCTGTGCCCGTGCCACCAGTCGACATTCGACCTGACCCAGGAATGCAAGGTCATCTTTGGTCCGGCCGTCCGCCCGCTGCCGCAGCTGCCCATCACGGTGGACAGTGAAGGGTACCTGGTCGCCCAGAGCGACTTCCACGAACCTGTCGGACCAAGCTTCTGGGAGCGCAGCTAACCATGAGTTCTTCAACGCAAGCACCTTATACGCCGAAGACGTCAACCGGCCGGATCACCGACTTTGTTGACCAACGGGTTGGCGGGTCCGGCATCCTGCGCGAATTTGGCCGGAAGGTCTTCCCCGACCACTGGTCCTTCATGTTCGGTGAAGTGGCCCTGTACACCTTTGTCATCCTGCTGCTCTCGGGCACCTTCCTGACCCTGTTCTTTGATCCGTCCATGGCGGAGACGACGTACAACGGCAGCTATATACCGCTCAAGGGCATGCAAATGTCCGTGGCGTACGACTCCACGCTGAACATCTCCTTTGACATCCGCGGCGGCCTCTTCATGCGCCAGGTCCACCACTGGTCCGCACTGCTGTTTGTCGCTGCCGTCTCCGTGCACATGCTGCGCGTTTTCTTCACGGGCGCGTTCCGCAAGCCCCGCGAACTGAACTGGGTGGTGGGCGGCGTCCTGCTCATCATGTCCATGGCTGCCGGCTTCACCGGCTACTCGCTCCCCGATGACCTGCTCTCCGGCAACGGCCTGCGCATCATCGACGGAGTGGTCATGGCCATCCCCGTGGTGGGGACCTACATCTCCTTCTTCCTGTTTGGCGGGGAGTTCCCGGGCACGGCCATCATCAGCCGCCTCTACATGTTCCACATCATGTTGATTCCGGCCATCATCCTGCTCCTGGTGGCTGTCCACCTGTTCATGGTTGTGGTGCACAAGCACACCCAGTACCCCGGCCCGGGCCGCAGCGACCGCAATGTGGTGGGCTACCCCCTCGGCCCGGTCTATGCAGCCAAGGCCGGCGGCTTCTTCTTCATCATCTTCGGCATCGTGGCACTGGTCTCGGCGTTCTTTACCATCAACCCGATCTGGAATTACGGACCGTACGACCCCTCCCCCATCTCCGCAGGCACCCAGCCTGACTGGTACATCGGCTGGGTGGACGGCGCCCTGCGCCTCATGCCGGGCTGGCTGTTCAACATCCCCATGGAATGGCACATCCCGTTCCCCTGGGGTGTCAACACGCTGAGCCTGAACGTGCTGCTTCCGGCCCTGGTGCCTGCCGGACTCGTGTTCACCCTGCTGTTCACGTACCCGTGGATCGAGCGCTGGGTCACCCGTGACGACCGCGAACACCATGTGCTGGACCGTCCCCGCAACGCACCGACCCGCACGGCGATCGGCGTCGCAGGCTTTATCTTCTACTGCGTCATGTGGGCTGCCGCCAGCTCCGACTTGATCGCGACCCACTTCCAGGTCTCGCTCAACGACGTCACGTACTGGCTGCGCGCGCTGTTCTTTGTCGGCCCGATCCTGGGCTTCATCGTTTCAAAGCGGGTCTCCCTGGCGCTGCAGCGCAAGGACCGCGAGATCGCCCTTCACGGCCGCGAAACAGGGCGCATCGTGCGCCTGCCGCATGGCGAGTTCCAGGAAATGCATGCCCAGGTTGACGACTACAAACGGTACAAGCTGGTGGGCTACGAGTCCCCGGTCGCCGAGGACGGCATTCCGAACGAAAACGGCATCGTCACCAAGAGCGAGAAGCGCCGTGCCGCACTGAGCCGCTTCTTCTTCGAGGACCGAGTTGCCCCGGCCACTCCAGCCGAACTGGCGGCGGGCCACGGACACCACGAGGCCATTGAAGCCGGCGAAGAGAGAAGGCCGGTCTCCCGGTACTAGGCGCCAGCAGATTCACTGATTGAGAGCAGAGGGCGGTTCCCCCAGGGGAACCGCCCTCTGCTGCGTTAGTCGCTGCCGGCCGCAGCCACGAACCGGGCCCTGGAGGCGCAGAACGCCGTCAGGCGCCCGGGCGGCCCCGCGGGCTAGTAGCTGCGGCGGGTGCGGACCCCGGGGCGCTGCAGGGGCACACGCAGCTTGTAGCGGTCGGCCCGGTAAAAGGAGATGGAGTAGTCCACCGAGGAGCGGGAGACAAACGCGTGGCGCTCCATGCGCAGGACCGGGGCGCCGACGTCGACCTTCAGGAGCCGGGCAATGGACGGGGTGGCAGCGTTGGCCTCCACGATGTCCTCCCCCCACTCGATGGCCAGGCCATAGCGTTCGCTCAAGAGGTTGTAGAGCGAGGTCGGCGGGCCCTGGTCAAGGATGCCGGGGACGCGCCAGGCCGGAATGAAGTTTTCATCGACGCTCATGGGTTCCTCGTCGGCCAACAGCAGCCTCCGAAACCGGATGACCGCCTGGCCCTCCTCCATTTGCAGCTCGCGCGCCAGGCGGGCCGTGGCGGGGATCTGTTCAAAGGAGAGTGTCCGGGCCGCCGGGCGCATGCCGCGGCGCTGCATCTCCTCGGAGTACGAGGTCAGCTTGACCTGGACATCGAGCTTCTGGTGCGAAACAAACGTGCCCACGCCCACCACCCGGTCAAGCAGTTCCTCATCCACCAGGGCCTCGATGGCCTGCCGGACGGTCATCCGCGCCACACGAAAGTGTGCGGCCAGGTCCCGCTCGGAGGGAAGCTGGCTGCCGGCCTTGGCCTGTCCGGTGACGTATGCGCGGAACAGTTCCCGGAGCTGGATGTGCACCGAGACGCCGGATGCCCGTTCCAGGTGTCCCGGGACGTCGCTTGCCGGAGGCACTAAATAACCCACTGAACTCCTTTGCTGTCCTGATCCAGCCTAAAACACGACTACTCTCAATACGTAAAAGCAACTACCTCCAAGGAGACAGCAATGTACACCCGGAAAGCGACCGTGGCGGCCGCCGTGGGCCTCCACGCCCGGCCAGCCGCGGTCTTTGTCCGCGCCGTCAACCAAACGGGGCTCCCCATCCTGCTGGCGAAGGAAGGCCTGGCCCCCGTCGACGGGCGGTCGCTCCTGGAAGTGATGACGGCGGACTTCCTCTGCGGCACCGAAGTGGAGATCTCCGTTCGCGCGGGCGGCCTGGATGAAGAGCTGGTCCAGTCAGCAGTCGACCGCCTGGCGGCACTCCTGGGCACGGACCTGACAGACCCTTCCTGACACGGGGAGCATCCGGCCCCCGGGTTAGTTAACGCGTCAGGGGCCCGTCCCCCACTGTGAAGTGGGGGACGGGCCCCTGACGCGTTCCAAGGCGCAAGCCTGGAGCCCATGCCTAGTGCGCGTGGTCTCCGCGACTGTATTCGTACACCCAGCCGATCAACGCAATGGCGGCGAGGCCCGCACCAAGGAACAAGATCCACCAACCCACGGCAACGCCCAGGAAGCTGATAGCGCCCGAGAGGCCCAGCACCAGGGGCCACCAGCTCCAGGGGCTGAAATGCCCCTGTTCGCCGGAGCCTTCGTGGATTTCCGCATCACCGCGGTCCTCCGGCCGGGGGCCAACCCGCTTGCCGGTGTAGTACAGGTACGTGCCGATCAGGAGGCACAGGCCGGCGACGAGGAACAGGGCAAGGTAGCCCACATGTTCATGCCATCCCACCATGAATCCATACACGATTCCAACCGGGATGAAGAACAGGCCCAAGAGAATGAAAAACCAGGATTCCACCTTCACTTGGTTCCCCCCTTCGATGAAGCGGCCACGGGTACCGGTTGATAGTGCGGAGCCAGTTCCGGATGATGCAGGTCCAATGCCGGACGCTCGGAACGGATGCGCGGCAGTGAGGTGAAGTTGTGGCGCGGAGGCGGGCAGGATGTGGCCCACTCCAGCGAGGCGCCAAAGCCCCAGGGATCGTCAACTTCGACCTTCTTGCCGCTGCGCCAGGTGATGTAGACGTTCCAGAACCACGGGATCATGGAAGCGCCAAGGACGAACGAGGAAATCGTGGAGAACTGGTTCATCCACGTGAAGCCATCCTGCGGCAGGTAATCGGCGTAGCGGCGGGGCATACCAAGTACACCAAGCCAGTGCTGAATCAAGAACGTGCCGTGGAAGCCGAGGAACAGCATCCAGAAGTGGATTTTCCCGAGACGCTCATTGAGCATCTTTCCCGTAAACTTGGGCCACCAGAAGTAAAAGCCGGCAAACATGGCGAACACCACCGTGCCGAACACTACGTAGTGGAAGTGGGCCACCACGAAGTAGGTATCAGAGACATGGAAGTCCAAGGGCGGCGATGCCAAGATGATCCCCGTCAGGCCACCGAAGAGGAACGTCACAATGAAGCCCAAACTCCACAGCATGGGCGTTTCAAAGGTCAACGAACCACGCCACATGGTTCCGATCCAGTTGAAGAACTTCACGCCGGTAGGTACCGCGATCAGCATCGTCATGAAGGAGAAGAACGGCAGCATAACTTGTCCGGTCACGTACATGTGGTGAGCCCACACAGTGACCGACAAAGCTGCGATGGAAATGGTGGCAAAGACCAGGCCCTTGTAGCCGAACACAGGTTTTCGGCTAAACACGGGGAAGATCTCAGAAACTATGCCGAAGAACGGCAAAGCGATGATATAGACCTCCGGGTGGCCGAAGAACCAGAACAGGTGCTGCCATAGCATGGCACCGCCGTTTTCCGGGTCAAAGATATGCGCACCGAATCGGCGGTCCGCTCCGAGGGCAAACAGCGCGGCGGCCAGCGGCGGGAAGGCCATCAGGACCAGAATGGCCGTAATGAGCGTGTTCCACGTGAAGATGGGCATCCGCCACATCGTCATACCGGGGGCGCGGAGGGTAATGATGGTGGTGATGAAGTTGACCGAACCGAGAATGGTTCCGAAACCTGACAACGCTAGACCAAACACCCACAAGTCCCCACCGATACCTGGACTGAAGGTGGTGTTGGAGAGAGGTGCGTAAGCAAACCAACCAAACGCTGCAGCACCCTGGGGGGTGATGAAGCCGGAGACGGCAATGGTGCTACCGAATAGGAAGAACCAGAACGCCAGAGCGTTCAGTCGCGGGAAGGCGACGTCGGGTGCACCAATTTGCAGAGGCATGATCACGTTCGCGAAGCCGGCAAACAGCGGCGTGGCGAACATGAGCAGCATGATGGTTCCATGCATGGTGAACAGCTGGTTGTACTGATCCTTGGTCTGCAGGATCTGCATCCCCGGCTCAAACAGCTCCGCGCGGATGATGAGCGCCATAACGCCACCAAGGCAAAAGAAGATGAATGAGGCGATCAGGTACATGTATCCGATCGTCTTGTGGTCGGTGGACGTGATCCAGTTGACCACGATGCGGCCCTTGGATACGGGGACCACCCTAGGTGCTACCGAATTTACTTCGGTTGCCGAGTACTCGAGTGTAGACACTTTCCTCTCCCCCTACTTCTGATTCAGATTCGGATTGCGGTCGTACTTGCTGCCCAGGTCGCCGATTTGGCCCTTGGCCTTCAGTGCTGCCATGTGGGTCTCAAATTCCGCTTGCGTGACTACCTTGACGTTGAAGAGCATCTCAGAGTGGTATTCACCGCACAGTTCCGCGCACTTACCGTCGTACTCGCCAAGGGCAGTGGGTGTCAGCGTCATGTAGTTGGTGACACCCGGCAGAACGTCTTTTTTGTCCAGGAAAGCCGGCACCCAGAATGAGTGGATGACGTCGCGGGAGTTGAGCTGCAGTTCAACACTCTTGTTGATCGGCAGGTACAAGGTGGGGAACTTTGATTTATCGATCGCAGTCCCGTCAAGGGGTGCCTGGACGCCAACGTCATAGACACTCTCGGAGACGTTACTGCCTTGGAGGTAGCTGAAGTCCCAAGCCCACTGCTTTGCCCGGACGTCGACTACCAAATCCGGATGATCCACGCGTGCGTTGATGGATTGTTGCTGAACATCGGTGAAGTGGAAGAACACCAGCACCATGAACAACGGCACCAGCACATAAAAAACCTCCAAGGGGAGGTTGTAGCTGGTCTGCCGGGGGAACCCCGTGGCCCCCCTGCGGCGGCGGTAGGCGATGATGCACCAGATGATCAGGCCCCACGTGATCAGGCCGATGATCAAGACCGTGATCCAGGTATTCACCCACAGGTCGATGATCCCTGCCGTGTGGTTGGTGGTCTCACGCGTCGACGGCAACCAGCCATTTCTATTCTCTGCCGTACATCCTGACAAAGCTAACGCTCCGGCAATCGCCAGCCCCGTTATGGGGATGACTTTTGCGCGTCGGCTGCCGGTTCGGTCCTGCGAACTCACAGACGGCCCTTCCTCTTGTTACTGCGCACCGGGCAGGCTTGGGGCCTGCGGTACGAAACGGGTTTTACTACTCGATGTAGAGCTTACCGCCATGGCGCGCAAAATGCGCACCAAACCCACCGTGCGTCGTCGTCGAAAAGTGAAAATCCGCCGTCGGGCCCTGCATCGGCTATAAAGCTCTCTTTAGTGGAACGAGTCGCCGCAGGCACAGGAGCCTCCGGCGTTCGGGTTGTCGATGGTGAAGCCCTGCTTTGAGATGGTGTCCTCAAAGTCAATGCTGGCACCGTCCAGGTAGGGCACGCTCATCTTGTCGATGACGACCTCGACGCCGTCGAACCCGCGGACGGCGTCCCCGTCGAGGAGCCGCTCGTCAAAGTAGAGCTGGTAGATCAGTCCCGAGCACCCACCGGGCTGCACGGCGACGCGCAGCCGGAGGTCGGTGCGGCCTTCCTGCTCAAGGAGGCTGCGGACCTTGCCCGCGGCGACATCGCTGATCAGCACGCCGTGGGAGGGCAGCTCGGCCACATCAACGGCCGCTGTGGTTTCTTCGTGGACATTTGCAGTCATGGCTTTTCCTTACGTGGGGTACAAATACATGCTACGTCGGGCCCGGCAGGGGCGCTAACTTAAGGCAACAGCAGGACGCCCGTTTGTGTTCCCCCGCCGGCCTTCCCCAGGGCGCCGCTAAGCCCGGTTCGTCGCGGCGTTCATCGCGGCGAGCAGCAGCGCCTCGGCGGTGACCGCCTTTTCAAAGTCGCCCAGGTGCAGCGATTCATTCGCACTGTGCGCGCGGGAATCGGGATCTTCGACGCCGGTGACCAGGATCTGCGCGGCGGGGAACACCTCGGTGAGGTCGGCAATGAAGGGTATGGAGCCGCCCATGCCGCTTTCCACGGCAGGAACCCCCCAGGACTCCCCCAGCGCCCACAGCGCGGTTTTGGCGGCGGGCGCGTCCGTGTCCGTGGCGAACGGCTGGCCGGCCTCCCCCGGCGTGAAGGTGACGTGCGCGCCGAACGGGGCGTGCCGCTGCACATGCGCATCCAGTGCGGCCATGGCGGCTTCGGGGTCCTGTCCGGGCGCCAGGCGCAGGCTGATCTTGGCCCGGGCAGCCGGCAGCAGGGTGTTGGAGCTCATCGCCACCGAGGGAATGTCCATGCCGATGATGGACAGTGCCGGCTTGTCCCACAGCCGCGAGGTGATGCTGCCCGTCCCGGCAAGGACCACCCCGTCCAGGACGGCGGCGTCCGCACGGAAGGTTGCCTCCGGGTAATCCAAGATGGCGTGCTCGCTGGAGGCCAGGCCCTCGATGGCGACCGATCCGGCGTCGTCGTGGAAGGTGGCAATGAGGCGCGCCAGCAACGTGGGCGCGTCGAGGATGGGGCCGCCAAACATGCCCGAGTGCACGGCGTGGTCCAGCACGCGGACCTCCACGGTGCCGTCCACCAGGCCGCGCAGGCTGGTGGTCAGTGCCGGGACGCCCACCTTCCAGTTGGAGGAATCGGCCACCACGATCACGTCGCCGCCGAGAAGCGCGCGGTGCGTCTGCAGGAAGGTGCGGAACGTCGGCGAGCCTGCCTCCTCTTCGCCCTCGATGAACAGGGTCACGCCGAGGCCGAAGTCGTCCCCCAGGACGTCCGCGACGGCGCGCATGGAACCGATGTGGGCCATGATGCCGGCCTTGTCGTCCGCAGCGCCGCGGCCAAACAGGCGTCCGTCCTTTTCGACGGCGGTGAAGGGTTCGGTCTCCCACAAGGAAAGGTCCGCGGGAGGCTGGACGTCATGGTGGGCGTACAGCACCACCGTAGGGTAGCCCGGCTTCGCCGGCTTGCGGGCGACGACGGCGGGTCCCCCGGGTGCGCCGTCGTCCTTGTTCACGCGCAGGATCTGCACGTCCTCGAGGCCCAGGCCGCGCACCAGGGCGGCAACCGCCTCCGCGCTGCGGTCCAGCTGGGCGGCGTCAAAGGCGTCCCACGCGATGCCGGGGATCGCAACGAGTTCCTTCAGTTCGGCAACAGTGTCTGTGAATCTGCGCCGGACGCTGGCACGCAGCTCGTCGATGGGGACCCCGGCGCCGAGGCCGGATGCGGGTGCGGGAAGGGTTTCTTCAATCATGTCAGCCAGCCTACCGCCGTCGGCAGGGGCCGCCGTCAAGGGGCCGGCCGCTTCCGGGGTATCCTTTACGGGTGTTTGGACGTAAGAAAGATCAAGCCCCCGACCCGCAGGCCGCGCCTGCCCCCGCCGCGCCGATTGACAGGTTCAGGGACCCGCAATCGGCCAAGGGCGTGCCCACGCCCTCGCGCAAGGATCAGGAGGCCGCCCGCAAGCGCCCGCTGGTGCCCAACGACCGCGCGGCCGCCAAGGAGGCGGCCAGGGACGCCCGCCGCGAGGAGCAGGCCCGCATGCGCCGCGCCCTCGACACCGGCGAGGAGCGGTTCCTGCCGGTCCGCGACAAGGGCCCGCAGAAACGCTACGCCCGCGACTTTGTGGACGCGCGCTTCAGCCTCGGGGAATACGTCATGTTCGCGGCCCTGGCCATCGTGATCCTCACCGTGGTCATCCCCTCGACCAACAACTCGCAGATCTACATCTTCATGCTGTTCTGGATCCTGGTGGCCGGCGTGGCCATTGACGCCTGGTTCATGTCCCGCAAGCTCAAGCGACAGCTGGTCGGAAAGTTCGGTTCCGTCGACTCGGGCGTCGTCTGGTATGGCACCATGCGCTCCCTGCAGTTCCGCCGCCTGCGCCTGCCCAAGCCCATGGTCAAGCGCGGGGAATGGCCCAGCTGATCCCACCCGCGGGGCCCCTCGGCCGATAGTCTGGTGGCATGGAATACCGCTACCTCGGCCGCTCAGGCCTGAAAATCACCGAAATCACCTATGGCAACTGGCTGACCCACGGATCCCAGGTGGAGAACGACGTCGCCACCGCATGCGTGCAGGCCGCCCTCGACGCCGGCATCACCACCTTTGACACGGCGGACGCATACGCCAATGGCAAGGCGGAGGAAGTGCTGGGCGCCGCGCTGGCCGGGCAGCGCCGCGAGTCACTGGAAATCTTCACCAAGGTGTACTGGCCCGTGGGGCCGAAAGGGCCCAACGACACCGGCCTGTCCCGCAAGCACATCATGGAAGGCATCAACGGTTCGCTGCGGCGCCTGAACATGGACTACGTGGACCTGTACCAGGCCCACCGCTTCGACCACGAAACGCCGCTGGAAGAAACCATCGCCGCCTTTGCCGACGTGGTCCGGTCCGGCAAGGCCCTGTACATCGGCGTCAGCGAATGGACCGCGGACCAGATGCGGCGCGGTCAGGCGCTGGCCCGCCAGGCCGGCTTCTCGCTGGTGTCCAACCAGCCCCAGTACAACGCCCTGTGGCGCGTGATCGAGCCCGAGGTCATCCCCGCGGCCAGGGAGCTGGGCATGTCCCAAGTGGTCTGGTCGCCGATGGCCCAGGGCATGCTCTCCGGCAAATACCTGCCCGGCCGGCCCGCTCCGGCAGGCTCCCGGGCCACCGACGAGCACGGCGGCAAGTCCACGATCAGCCGGTACCTGGATGACTCCATCCTCGAAAACGTGCAGAAGCTGCGCCCCATCGCGGAGCAGCTGGACCTGTCGATGGCTCAGCTGGCCATCTCCTGGGTGCTGCAAAACGACAACGTCGCCACCGCACTGGTCGGAGCGTCCCGCCCGGATCAGGTGGCCGAGAACGTCAAGGCCTCCGGCGTGAAGATTCCGCCGGAGCTCATGTCAGCCATCGACGACGCCCTGGCACCGAGCATCGAAAACGACCCCGCCAAGACCACCAGCCCGGCGTCGCGCCCCGCATAGGGAGCTCCCGGGATTTTCGGGCGGGACACCACGCAAATGGCCGCCAGCTACTTCCGCAGCCTGGCCAGCTCCTTGTTGATCCGGGCCGCCCAGAACGGACCTTCGTAGAGGAACGCGGTATACCCCTGGACGAGGGTGGCGCCGGCGTCGAGCCGTTCCTGCACTTCGACACCCGTTTCCACACCGCCCACGGAAACCAGGACCACCCTGTCCCCCACTGCTGCCTTTAGCTGGCGCAGGACGGCCAGGGAGCGGGTTTTCAGCGGCGCCCCGGACAGCCCACCGGCACCCTTCTCCTCCACGAGCGGGGCCGGGCTGGCCAGGCCGTCACGACTGATCGTGGTGTTGGTGGCGATGATGCCGTCGAGCTCCAGGTCGAGTGCCAGTTGGGCGACGTCGGCAATGTCCTCGTCGGAGAGGTCTGGTGCGATTTTCACCAGCAGCGGCACATGCCTGCCCGCAGCGGAATCGGCGGCCTCCCGCACCCCGGCCAGCAGGGGGCGCAGCGTTTCCACATTTTGCAGCAGGCGCAGCCCGGGGGTGTTGGGCGAGCTGACGTTGACCACCAGGTAATCGGCCGACGGGGCCAGGGTGCGGGCGCTAAGGAGGTAGTCCTCCAGGGCGTCGTCCAGCTCCACCGCCTTGGTCTTGCCGATGTTCACACCCACGACGGGGCGGGCTGCGTCATACGTGTTGCCCAGCTCCGCCCGCGCCTGGGTGAGGCGCGGCGCAACGGCGGCGGCGCCGTCGTTATTGAAGCCCATGCGGTTGATGACGGCCCTGTCCTCGACGAGGCGGAACAGGCGCGGCTGCGGGTTGCCGGGCTGCGGCCGGCCCGTGATGGTGCCGACCTCGATGTGGCCGAACCCCAGGTTGGCCAGGGCGTTGATGCCCTTCCCTTCCTTGTCGAATCCGGCGGCCAGGCCGAAGGGCGTGGGGAACGACAGGCCGAATGCGGTGGTCTGCAGCGAAGGTGCGGGGGCCAACATGCGCCGCAGCACGGCTCCGGCGCCCGCGCGGTGGGCGGCTTTGATGAGGGTGAAACCAATTTTGTGCGCCCTTTCGGCGTCGATCCATGAGAAGCAGAGCCTAAAGAAGGTGGGGTATATGCGCATGCCTCCTAGTTTTCCGTCTCGCGGTCGCAACTGCAAAACGCCGGCCCGCGGGATGACATGGCGGCCGGGACCCACAACCGCGGGGGGCCCGCTGGGGACGTGCGGGCAGTGGGAGCGGCTGGGGATAGCATGGCGGCATGGGAAGCAATGGCGGGGAATCCGCGTTTCAGGCCGATGTGGTGGTGGTCGGGGCCGGCCTGTCCGGGCTGGTCTGTGCCGCCGAGGCCTACAACGCCGGCAGGAGGGTGCTCCTGCTGGACCAGGAGCCCGAGGCTTCGCTGGGCGGCCAGGCGCATTGGTCCTTCGGCGGGCTGTTCATGGTGGACTCCCCCGAACAGCGCCGGCTGGGCGTGAAGGACAACGAGGACCTTGCCCTGTCCGACTGGATGGGCTCTGCCGCCTTTGACCGCCCCGAGGACCGCTGGGCACGCCAGTGGGCGGACGCCTATGTGCACTTTGCTGCCGGCGAGAAGCGCGCCTGGCTGCACGCGCTCGGTGTGCGCTTCTTCCCGCTGGTCCAGTGGGCCGAGCGCGGGGGCTACGATGCCCAGGGGCACGGCAATTCCGTCCCCCGCTTCCACGTGGTCTGGGGCACCGGGCCGGGGATCCTGGAACCCTTTCTGGCCAAGGTGGCCGACGGCGTGGCCGAAGGCCGCGTGCAGCTGGCGTTCCGCCACCGGGCCACCGAGATGGTGTTCGAGGCCGGACGCGTCACCGGGGTGCGCGGGGACGTCCTCGCCGGCTCCACCGCCGGGCGGGGCGAGGCCAGCAGCCGGGACGTGGCGGGCGCGTTCACGGCCGCCGCCGGGGCCGTCGTGGTCACGACCGGCGGCATCGGCGGCAACCACGCCATGGTGCGCAGCCAGTGGCCCGGAAAGGCCAGCCCGGCGTACATGCTGGCCGGCGTCCCCGCCTCCGTGGATGGGGAGTTCCAACAGGCGGTGGCCCGCGCCGGCGGCAACCTCGTCAACACCGACCGGATGTGGCACTATCCCGAAGGCATCCACAACCCTGATCCCGTTTGGCCCAACCACGGGATCCGCATCCTTTCCGGGCCCTCCCCGCTGTGGCTGGATGCCTACGGCCACCGGCTTCCCGTGCCGCTCTTCCCCGGCTTCGATTCCCTGGGCACGCTGCGGCATCTGGGCACCACGGGCCGCGGCCATTCATGGTTTGTGCTGAACAAGACGATCATCGGTAAGGAATTTGCCCTGTCCGGTTCCGAACAGAACCCCGACCTGACCGGACGGGACGTCAGGATGCTGGCCAAGCGGGCCCTGCCCGGGGCCACCGGGCCGGTGCAGAAGTTCCTGGACCGTGGCATGGACTTCCTGCACGCGCCCACAGCCCAGGAGCTCGCCGCGAAAATGAACGCGCTCATTGGCGAGGACCTGGTGGACCCGCAGGGGCTGCACGAGACGCTGGCCGCGCGGGACCGGCAGGTGCTCAGCGGGCTCGGCAAGGACGCCCAGCTCAACGCCATCCGGGAGGCACGCCGCTTCGCCACCGACCGGCTCATGCGGGTGGTGCCGCCGCACCCGATGCTGGCCCCCGAGCACGGGCCGTTGATTGCGGTGCGCCTGTCCGTGTTGACGCGCAAGAGCCTCGGCGGGCTTCAAACGGACCTGGCCGCCCGGGTGCTGGACACCCACGGTGAACCCCTGGCGGGATTGTTTGCCGCGGGCGAGGCCGCCGGCTTTGGCGGCGGCGGCGTGCACGGCTACCGGTCGCTGGAAGGGACCTTCCTGGGCGGCTGCCTCTTCTCCGGCCGGAGCGCCGGACGCAGCGCCGCCGCGGACACCGCATCGTGACCGGTGCCGCCGGCGGCTGGACGGAGGACATCCTGGGGCCGGACTACAGCGCGCTGACGCTGGCGGTCCCGCGCCCCGACGGCACTCCCCGGCAGGCCACCCTGGTGCGGCACCGTCCGGCGGGTCCGGAAGAGCTGGCGGCCGCCGGGGCGGGTCCCGCGCAGCGACCGGCAGTGCTGTACATCCATGGGTGGAGCGACTACTTCTACAACACGGGGCTCGCGGAGTTTTTCACCGGCCACGGCTATGACTTCTACGCACTGGACCTGCACAACCACGGCCGCAACCTGGCCAGCCACGAACTCGGCGGGTACGTGGACGACCTGTCGGACTACGACGACGAAATCACTTTGGCGCACGCCACCATCCAGGCCGGAGCCGGAGCCGGAGCCGGAGCCGGGGCAGGGGACGGGAACGCAGCTGGGGAAGTGGCTGGCAATCATGCCGTCGAATTTCCCATCGTGCTCATGGGCCACTCCACTGGCGGGTTGGTCGCCACCCTTTGGGCGCACAGGTTTCCGGCCAAGGTGGGCCAGCTGGTACTTAACAGCCCATGGCTGGAGATCCAGGGCGGTGCGGCCATCAGGCGGGCAGCCACTCCATTGGTGCGGCCGGTGGCCGACCTGCGCCCGTTGACCCGGATGCGCGTGCCGGAACGGACATTTTACTGGCGCGGCATCAGCGATGAAGCCTACGGTGAATGGCATGTGGACCGTTCCATGCGGCCGCCCCAGGCTTTCCCGGTCCGGGCGGGCTGGATGAGGGCCGTCCTGGCGGCGCAGCGCCACGTGGCCGGCGGGCTGGGCCTGCCCATGCCCGTCCTTGTCCTGCTCTCGTCGCGCAGCATGCTGGGACCTGTGTGGAACGACGCCATGCTGCGGGCGGACGTGGTGCTTGACGTGCGCGCGCTGGCGCTGCGCGCCGTTTCCCTGGGGAACAGCATCACGGTGGAGCGGATTGACGGCGGCCTGCACGAGGTGTTCCTCTCCCCTGTCGAGGTGCGCCGGGATGCCTACCACCGCCTGGAGCGCTGGCTGCGCGGCTACGGGCCCGTCGGCACGTTATGACACAGTTGTGCCATAACGCGCTTTTCGGGGTGGTTTGTGAAAAAGTAGAATATCCAACGCCAAGGCTTTGTCACCTCGTAGCGGTCGGGATGCAGGCGAGAGCCGGAAGATCCTGCCGCCGGCCACCTTACAAGCGAACGCTGGCCTTCGCCACGGACACTTCATCGGCGTGGTAGCGACTGAAATCCGGCAGAACCCGGTGACGAAGCACAAGAGTTCGCACATTCAAGGGATAACAACCAAGATACCCACAGCGATGCCTGGGCGATCACACACAACTTGGATGGACTTCATCCCCGTGCTCTGAGCATCTTGCCTCGGAAAAATCAAGAAATCTAGAAAACCGGCCTATTCTATTGGCGATGAATGTGTAACGATGAGCATACGCTGAAAAAGCGCGATTGACTCACATGAGCCAGTCTCATCTTGGGGGAACAGGACTGAACTGTTGAGACGTTGCCGCTTAGTCAACTTCCCTCTCGGATTAAGAAGAGGATGATCGTGAACTTTAGAAAATTTTTGCGGTTAACATTGGGATTGTTTCTGACTGCTGCCTTCATTGTTGCCGGGACCATGACTGCTAATGCAGCAGTTGGACCGGGTGGAAGTGTTATCACTTGCGGGATCTATGCAGACTATCCCCACGCGTCGAATCATGTCAGTGGAACCATCAACGCCGTTGGACGAGTTGAATGTGATGGCCTTGTAAACGAGATCTATCTCAAGGTTACTTTGGCCAAAAGCAACGGCTATCTGTCTTCAACCACACAGGATCGTTTCTATCCCACTGGCGGACGTTTGAGCGGGAATGCAGCGAAAAGCTGCGCTGAAGCGCCAGGGACATTTCAGACCCGAGTCAATGCGGTGGTGCACTTCCCCGCCGGCTACACTCCCACACCGCAAGTGGGAAATCAAAACAGTGCATGGTTCGCATTGGCTTGCGGCGTAGCCTTCAAAGCCGGAGCAACTGCCCCGTCAAGCCAGCCCTTGTACACAATAGTCGCCAGAAAGCTCTAAGCGGTTGGTTCCGCTGGAAGAGTAATCTGTTTACCAGCCCTAAATTTCCAGCGGAGCCACACCGTCGTCTCGACGCTCCAAAATGAAGCCTCGATAACCTTGCCATGCCAATTAAATTCTATACTATCGATGGAAGCAACAGCTTTAGGCGTTATGTGAATTGCATCATATTCTTCTGCCGCAGCAACCCAATTTACACTGACACCAGATATTCCCTGGCGTGGAAATCGACAAACAAATGAGCACCAGTCCATTGATGAATCGACGATCAACTGTTTAGCTTTTTCCTCTATTTCCAAATTCCATGCAAACCAGGGCCGTGTGTAAATATGTTCGTGTGTGATTACGTACAGAAACCACATTCCAAGATCCTCAGGTGAAGCGACTGAGGTAAATATTGCTGATTTAGCCGGTTTGCCAGCCCATGAATCAGAAGGATCTGTCGGAGTGTTAAACTTCTGCAAGGACGGTCCTGGACTGGTGGCGCGCCCCGAGACCATCCAAGACTGAATGCCAGACCTCCTTCGAGCTAGATGCTCCTCATTTAGTTTCAAAAGTTCGTTTGAATGATTTACCACGTCGTCGACAAATTCTGGGTCGGCGTCGCTGTCAAGAACGGTTTGACCTAATTCGGCCTCCGGGTAGATTGAATTAATCAGAGCGAACATCCGTTTTTGAATTGTTGTGGGTTCAAATTGAATGGCCAATTCGAAAGTGGAATTATCATATCGAATCAGTTTCGAATTGAATTCATTTAGTCTATTTTCAATAAACGATTCCATTTTCGATGCTTCCTTGAGTATTAATTACCATCAATAGAGGCGTAGCCTACCATCCAAATGTCGGCCTCTCGATCAGCCCATATGCACGGCAGGGCGTGAGCACTATGCAACCCTTGTAGTTCTGATCGAGTGCCCAGATCATTCTACTGACAGGTGGCGTTAGGCGAACAGTGTACTGTATCGATCGTTCGCGAGACACTGTCAACCCAGTTTCGGGAACCGCGGAACCACGCGGCCCATTTTGTAACGCTTCCCGTGTACGCAGCAATGTAACGTTAAACCGGGTTGGTGATACATTTTGGGTATGCGAATCGGATACGGGCGTGTCTCAACACGCGATCAGCACCCTGAGGCCCAGCACGACGCCCTGGCCGCGGCTGGCTGCGAGCAGGTCTTTCTCGACACGGCGTCGGGGACGCTGGCCCGCCGTCCCGAACTCGACAAGGCGCTGCTCTCGGCCAACCGGGCAGGGGATCAGCTTGTTGTCACCAAGCTCGATCGGCTCGGGCGTTCGTTGGAAAACCTCATCGACCTGTCCAAGACACTGCAGGAGCGCGGCGTGGACCTGGTGGTCCTGGACCAGGGCATCGACACGTCATCACCTGCCGGACGGATGTTCTTTCAGATCCTCGGCTCGATCGCCGAGTTCGAACACGCCCTGATGTCCGAGCGGACCCGTGACGGGCTGGCCGCCGCTCGGGCCCGGGGCCGGACGGGCGGACAGAAACCAAAGCTCGGTCCCCGGCAGGTCAAACTGGCCCGCGACATGTATGAGGAAAAGGACGCCGACGGGAAACGTGCCCACACCGTCGAACACATCGCCCAGGAATTCGGCGTCACCCGGCCCACCATCTACCGGCACCTGGCCAAACCATGAACGCCGGGCCCTGCGCGTCACACCAGAACGACGGCAAGACCGTTGTTCTCGCCCGTTTAGCGGATAGGAACGTCTGAAGTGGCCCTGCGTTCCTTGCTTACGGCTGCCGAGCGTAGCCAGATCCTGGCAATTCCCACTGGAACGGAGGACCTGGCAGCCCACTACACGCTCAGCGAGGCGGACATGTCCTTGATCCGGCAACGCCGCGGAGACGTGAACAGGCTGGGCTTGGCCGTCCAGCTGTGTCTGCTGCGCCACCCGGGAATCGCGCTGGGCGACGATACCGATGTTCCCTTGGAGCTGGTCGCCTGGCTGGCCTCGCGCCTGGCCGTCTCCGCCGAGGCGTGGACAGGCTACGGGGACCGAGAGCAAACGCGGCAAGACCACGCCAAGGAACTGCGCACCTACCTGGGCATGTCTGCGTTCGGCATCGAGGATTTTCGCCGGCTCGTGGAGCACGTGGGTGATGTGGCCGCGCAAACGGACAAGGGCCTGCTCCTGGTCGAAAGCGCCAGGGACTTCCTGCAGGCACAGAAGGTCGCCCTTCCCGGGATCGGCGTCATTGAACGGGCCTGTGCGCAGGCGCTGACCAGGGTGAACCGGCGAATCTACGCCACCTTGGGTGAGCAACTGTCCGCGGGCCACCGGCAACGCCTGGATGGGTTGTTGCTTCGTCGCCCCGATAGTTCATTGACCGAAATCGGCTGGCTGCGGCAGGCACCCCGGCGCCCCAACGCACGGGCCATGAATGAGCACATCGACAGGCTGACTGCCTGGCGTGCCCTCGATCTTCCCTGGGCCGCCGGCAAACTGGTGCACCGGAACAGGCTGTTGAAGCTGGCTCGCGAGGGCGCCTCCATGACGGCGGCAGACCTGGCCAAGTTTGAACCCGGACGCCGCTACGCGACCCTCTTCGCTCTGTCGGTGGAAAGCATGGCTACCGTCACCGACGAAATCATTGAGCTGCACGATCGGATCATGGCCCGGATCATTCGCACCGCCCAGAACAAGCAAAACCAGAACATCCTGGCGTCCCGCGCCACCGTCGCGGCCATGATGCGCCTGCACTCCAAGCTCGGTGATGCCCTGCTGGAGGCCAAGGAAAATGGCGAGGATCCCTTCGCCGCAATCGAAACAGCCATCGGCTGGGAATCCCTGGCCGAAAGCATCGCCCAGGCAAAGGAGCTCACCCGGCCGGCCCTCGAAGACCACCTCGCTCTGGTCAGCGCACACTTCACCACGCTGCGCCGCTATACGCCGGCGTTCCTTGCCGTCCTTGACCTCCACGCCGCACCGGCGGCGCAGGGCCTGCTGGCCGCGATCAACGTCATCCGAGCCCTGAACACCACCGGCGTCCGGAGGATCCCGGAGGATGCACCCACCTCGTTCATCAGGCCCCGGTGGAAGCCACTGGTCTTCACCGACGACGGCTTCCACCGGGGATTCTACGAGTTCTGCGCCCTCGCGGAACTAAAGAATGCCCTGCGTTCCGGGGACATGTGGGTCACCGGATCACGTCAGTTCCGCGACTTCGATGGCTACCTTCTTGCCGGCGATGACTACACCGGGATAAAGAACTCCGGGAAGCTGCCTCTGATCACGACCGACGGAAGCACCCAGTACCTCGAGGGCAGGCTTGCCCTCCTTCAGAAGCGGCTGAAGGAAGTCAACGACCGCGCCGCCCGCGACGAACTCCCCGGGGTGCTGGTCACCGAGAAAGGTGTGAAAATCACCCCTCTGGAGACGATCGTCCCCGCGCACGCGCAACCACTGATCGACCAGGCAAGCGCCATGTTCCCACGGATCCGGATCACCGACCTGCTGATGGAAGTCGATGGTTGGACCGGATTCACCCGCCACTTCACCAACCTCAAATCCGGACAGCCCTCCAAGGACAAACAGCTCCTGCTCACCGCCATCCTGGCCGACGGAATCAACCTGGGCCTGACGAAGATGTCCGAGTCATGCACCGGAGTCACCTACGCCCAGCTGGACCGCCACCAGGCCGCTTACATCCGGGATGAAACCTACAGCGCCGCCCTGGCGGAACTGGTGAACAGCCAACACGGGCACCCCTTCGCCGCGCACTGGGGCGATGGCACCACCTCGTCCTCGGACGGGCAGCGCTTCCGTGCCGGCAGCCATGCCGAATCCACCGGGCATGTGAACCCCAAATACGGTTCCGAGCCCGGACGGCTGATCTACACGCATGTTTCGGACCAGTACTCGCCCTTCCACAGCAAACTCATCAACGTCGGGGAGCGTGACGCGACCTATGTCCTGGACGGGCTGCTCTACCACGAGTCCGAACTGCAGATTCAGGAGCACTACACCGACACCGCCGGATTCACCGACCATCTCTTTGCCCTCATGCACCTGCTCGGCTACCGGTTCGCGCCCCGGATCCGCAACATCGGCGATACCCGCCTCTACACACCCACCAACGCTCCAGAGCTTGCCACGTTGGCGCCGCTGATCGGCGGCACCATCAACACGAAAACCATCGCCGCGCACTGGGACGAGATGCTCCGCCTGGCCGCATCCATCAAGACCGGCACCGTGACCGCATCGTTGATGATGCGCAAACTCGGCGCCTACCCACGCCAAAACGGACTCGCCACGGCCCTGCGAGAACTGGGCAGGCTGGAACGGACCCTCTTCCTGCTGGACTGGGTCCAGGACCCGGGCCTGCGCCGCAAGGTCACGGCCGGGCTGAACAAGGGCGAAGCCCGGAACACCCTGGCCCGTGCCGTCTTCTTCAACCGCCTCGGCGAAATCCGGGATCGCAGTTTTGAGCAGCAACGCTACCGCGCCAGCGGACTGAACCTCCTCACCGCGGCCATCGTGCACTGGAACACCGTCTACCTCGACCGCACCATCACCACCCTGACCAGCAACGGCGGTGACATCGACCCGGACCTGCTGCGGTTCCTCTCACCCCTGGGCTGGGAACACATCAACCTCACCGGCGACTACACCTGGCCCCGCGCCAACCAGATCAAACCCGGCAAATACAGGCCACTACGACGCCCGGCAAAACCTTAGCGTTGGATATTCCACTTTTTCACAAGCCACCCCTTTTCGAAAAACGTGCCGTTCGGACCGGGACCGGTCCATGGCCGCGCTACGCGCCCCTATTGTCTGGCCGCGGCGGCGGCATCGACGGCGCCGCCATACCGACGGTCGCGGCGGGCAAATTCATCCACTGCGGCCCATAGCGTCCTGCGGTCGACGTCCGGCCACAGCGTGTCCATGAAGACAAATTCAGCATAGGCGCTTTGCCAAAGCAGGAAGTTGGACGTCCTTTGCTCGCCGCTGGAGCGCAGAAAGAGGTCCACGTCCGGCATGTCCGGAACATACAAGTACTTGTGGATGCTCCGCTCGGTGATGGACTTGGGATTGACCTTCCCGGCCGCTACGTCCGCGGCCAGGGCGGCGACGGCGTCGGCGATCTCTGCCCTGCCGCCGTAATTAACACACATGGTTAACGTGATCGTGTCGTTATCCTTGGTGTGTTCCTCGGCCACTTGAAGCTCCTTGATGACCGAGCCCCAGAGGCGGGGCTTGCGGCCGGCCCATCGGATGCGCACCCCCCACGCGTCCAGCTGATCGCGCTGGCGTCTTAATACGTCCTTGTTAAATCCCATCAGGAAGCGGACTTCCTCCGGGGAGCGCTTCCAGTTCTCGGTGGAGAACGCGTAGACGCTGACGTACTTGATCCCCATCTCAATGGCGCCCGCCATGACATCCAGGAGCGCAGGTTCGCCGGCCTTGTGGCCCTCCACGCGCGGCAGCCCGCGCTGGTTGGCCCAGCGGCCGTTGCCGTCCATGACAATCGCCACGTGCTTGGGCACGAGGGCGGCCGGGATCTCCGGCATGGCCGCGCCTGAGGGGTGCGGCCAGGGCGCCGTGACGGCGGTCCGTGCCTTGCTGCGGCTGCTTTGGTGTCCTGCCATGGGTTCTACACACGCTCCACAAGTTTCAGGGATCGCACGGTGCGTTCCAAGTGCCACTGGACATAGCCTGCCACCAGGCCTGCCGCCTCCCGGCGGTGAATGTACTCGGACGCATCCGCCCCGGCCCAGTCCCCGCTGAGCAGGCTGGCGAGCAGCGCCATGGTCGGCGGAGCAGGGGCGGGCGATCCCGGCGGCCGGCAGTCCGGGCACACGGCCCCGCCCAGTGCCGCATTGAACGCTCCGTGCGGGCCTGGATCCCCGCACCGGGCGCAGTCGCCAAAGCTGGGCGCCCAGCCGGCAATGGACACGGCCCGTAAAAGATAGGAGTCCAGGATCAGTTCCGGTGCGTGGGCACCCCGGCTCAGGGCGGCGAGGGCCCCGACCAGCAGAAGGTAGTGGGCAGTGGATGTTTCGCCGTCGACATCGGTCAGCCGCTCGGCGGTCTCAGCCATGGCTGCGGCCACCACGTACCGGTCATAGTTGGCAGCTATCGCGTCTCCATAGCTGGCCTTCGCCACGGCCTGCGTGACGATGTCCAGGGTGCGGCCCTTGACCAGCTGGAGGTCGGCCACCATGAAAGGTTCGAGCCTGGCCCCGAACTTGCTGCTGGTGCGCCGCACGCCGCGGGCAACGGCGCGCAGCTGACCGTGCCGGTGGGTCAGCAGCGTGATGATCCTGTCCGCCTCGCCCAGTTTATGGGTGCGCAGGATGACGGCGTCGTCCCGGTAGGTGCGTGCGGCGAACGATTGATTGGACACCCCACCATTCTCCCACCTGGCGGCGCACTTGCCGTCCTCCCCCACGCCCCTCGGCGCGCCCGACGGAGCACCCGTCAACGGCGGTGACCGCTGGCCGCATCGCACGGGCGACGCCGGAGGGCGGCCCCGATGGAGCCGCCCTCCGGCGTCGAACGCCATCAGCTGATGGCATGGCTGCCTACGCCGTGGCGTCCCGGACGGCCCGGTTGACCGCGGAGATGACTGCCTTGAGGGATGAGGTGGACGTGTTGGCGTCGATCCCCACACCCCACAGCACACGCTCGCCCACGGCACACTCAACGAACGCCGCCGCCCGGGCGTCGCCACCTTCACTCAGTGCGTGCTCGGAGTAGTCCAGGACGCGCACGTCGACGCCGTCCTCGCCGAGGATGGCCAGCAGGGCGGCGATGGGCCCGTTTCCGGTGCCCGTACGGGTGGCCTTCACCCCGTCAATGGACATGTTCGCAATCAGGGTCATTTCGCCGTCGTCATCCGTGGACGTCGTGAACGGGCCGATGCGGTAGCGGCCCCAGGCGTCATTGGAGACTTCGGCGGGCAGGTATTCGTCGGTGAAGATGTTCCACAGCTCGCTGCCGCTGACTTCTCCCCCCACCGTGTCGGTGCGCTTTTGGATGACTCCGGAGAACTCGATCTGGGCACGGCGGGGCAGGTCCAAGCTGTGTTCGTTCTTCAGCAGGTAGGCCACGCCGCCCTTGCCGGACTGCGAGTTTACGCGGATCACGGCCTCATAGCTGCGGCCCAGGTCCTTCGGGTCGACCGGCAGGTACGGGACGGCCCATGGGTGGTTGGAGACCGCGTTGCCGGCGACGGCGGCGTCGGCCTCAAGCGCCTCCAGGCCCTTCTTGATGGCGTCCTGGTGTGAGCCCGAGAAGGCCGTGAAGACGAGGTCCCCACCATAGGGGACCCGCTCCCCTACCGGAAGCTGGTTGCAGTACTCGACCGTGCGGCGTACGTCGTCGATGTCGGAGAAGTCGATCATGGGGTCAATGCCTTGGGTGAACATGTTCAGGCCCAGCGTGACCAGGTCCACGTTGCCCGTGCGCTCACCGTTGCCGAACAGGCAGCCCTCAATCCGGTCCGCGCCGGCCAGGTATCCCAGCTCGGCGGCCGCGACGCCGGTGCCGCGGTCATTGTGCGGGTGCAGCGAAAGGATGATTCCCTCCCGCGGGTGCAGGTTCCGGCTCATCCACTCAATGGAGTCCGCGTACACGTTCGGGGTGGCCATTTCCACCGTGGCGGGCAGGTTGATGATGACCTGGTTGTCCTCCGAGGCCTCAAAAATGTCCGCGATGGCATTGCAGACCCGTAACGCGTACTCCGGCTCCGTGCCCGTATAGGACTCCGGGGAATACTCATAGGTTATGCGGGTGTCGGCGAGGGACTCCTCGTACTTCTTGCACAGCCGGGCGCCCTGAAGCGCGATGTCCAAAATCCCGTCCTCGTCCTGATT
This sequence comes from Arthrobacter dokdonellae, assembly GCF_003268655.1. NCBI lineage: Bacteria > Bacillati > Actinomycetota > Actinomycetes > Micrococcales > Micrococcaceae > Arthrobacter > Arthrobacter dokdonensis. The sequence goes on from NZ_CP029642.1 coordinate 2,620,388, forward strand.
GAAGACCACCCGGCGCTGCAGCACGGACGTGGAGTTGTAAAGGTGGACGATTGCCTGCCTGGCCCCCACGAGTGCCTCGTAGGTCCGCTCGATCAGGTGCTCTCGGGCCTGCGTCAGGACCTGGATGGTGACGTCGTCAGGTATGTGGCCGCCCTCGATCAGCTGGCGCACAAAGTCAAAGTCCGTCTGTGACGCGGACGGGAAACCAACCTCAATTTCCTTGTAGCCCATCTTGACCAGCAGTTGGAACATCTTCATCTTGCGGCCTGGGCTCATGGGATCGATGAGTGCCTGGTTGCCGTCGCGCAGGTCCACTGCGCACCAGCGGGGGGCCTTGGCGATGACCTTGTCCGGCCAGGTGCGGTCCGGCAGGCTGACGTTAATCTGCTCGTGGAAGGGAATGTAGCGATGGACCGGCATCCCTGAGGGTTTTTGTGCGTTTCGCATGGAGGTGACCTTAATCTTGTTCAACTTTGGGTAGCTCGGCCGGGCGCCACTTACACCGCAGCGAGGGCGGCCAATGCCACGTTGATCAGTTCAACGTTGGTTCAGGCCTCGCCGCGGCAGCTAAGACGGAGCATTCCAGTGCGCACATTTTTAGCGTAGCACGGCACTAGGATGATGGTGAAAGGGCTCACCATTTGTGCGTTTGCGGCCCGTAACGAACCACAAGAGGCGCCTGGCAAGTCCGGCGGAACGCACCCATCAATCCAAGGGGACAGATCACTTTGACTCATTCCGGCATCAACCTGGACAACGTCGACCAGAACGTCAGGCCGCAGGACGACCTCTACGCCCATGTGAACGGCCGGTGGCTTGCGCGTGAAGTCATTCCGGACGACCGTGCCCTCACCGGCTCCTTCACAGTCCTGCGCGACGAATCCGAGGCCGCGGTCCGGGCCATCATTGAACGCGCCGCCGAATCCGCCGCCCGGCCCGACACCGCGGCCGGCGGCATCGAAGCCAAGATCGGCGACCTCTACGCGGCCTTCATGGACGAGTCCGCCGTGGAAACGGCCGGAGCCGCGCCGCTCTCCCCCAGGCTCAAGGCGGTCGAAGAGGCCGGCTCCATTGCCGCCGTCGTCAGTTTGATGGGCGAACTGGACCGAAGCGGCGGGGACGGGCTGTTCGGGGCCTATGTCAACAACGACGCCGGAAATCCTGACCGTGCGCTGCTCCACCTTTTCCAATCGGGACTGGGCCTGCCGGACGAGTCGTACTACCGGGAGGAAAAGTTTGCCGCCGTGCGGGACGCCTACGTGGCACATGTCCAGGCCATGCTCGAACTGGCCGGGAGGGCGGACGCCGCGGACAAGGCGGCCCGCGTCATGGCGTTGGAGACGGAGATTGCGGCCACACATTGGGACAAGGTGACGCTGCGGGACCCGAAGAAGACCTACAACCTCATGGACAGGCGCGACGCGCTGGAACTGCTGCCAGCCCTGGAGCTTTGGCTGGACGCCCTGGGGGTCAGTGCCAGACAAAGCGCCGAACTGGTGGTCGCCACACCCGACTTTTTCCGAGGTCAGGCGCCGCTGCTGGTGGAGGACCGGCTGCAGGACTGGAAAGCCTGGCTCGCCATGCGCACCATCGCCAGCGCCGCTCCGTACCTGTCCAAGGATTTCGTGGATGAGAATTTTGCCTTCCACGGCACCACGCTCACCGGCACGCCGGCCATCCGCGACCGCTGGAAGCGCGGCGTGGCCTTGGTCGAGGGGGCCCTGGGCGAGGCTGTGGGCCAGCTGTACGTGGCCGAGCACTTCCCCGAGAGCCACAAGGCCCGGATGGAGGTCCTGGTGGCCAACCTCATCGCGGCCTACCGGGAAAGCATCGCCGGGCTCCGTTGGATGAGCCGGGAGACCATCGACCGCGCCCTGGCCAAGCTGGAGGCTTTCACTCCCAAGATCGGCTACCCGTCCAAGTGGCGCGACTACTCCTCCCTGGACATCCTGCCCGGGGACCTGATCGGCAACATCGAGCGCAGCAACGCCTTCGAGCTGGCCCGTCAGCTCGCCAAGATCGGCCAGCCGATCGACCGGGAGGAATGGTTCATGACCCCCCAGACGGTCAACGCCTACTACAACCCCACCATGAACGAGGTGGTGTTCCCCGCCGCGATCCTCCAGCCGCCGTTCTTTGACGCGGACGCCGACGACGCCGCCAACTACGGCGGCATCGGCGCCGTGATCGGCCACGAGATCGGCCACGGCTTTGACGACCAGGGCTCACAGTTTGACGGCACCGGGACCCTGCGCAATTGGTGGACTGACGAAGACAGGACCGCCTTCGAGGCCCTGACGGCGAAACTCGTGGAGCAATACAACGCCCTGTCCCCTTCGGCCGCACCCGACCAGACCGTCAATGGGGAGCTCACCCTGGGTGAGAACATCGGGGATCTGGGCGGTCTGGCCATCGGCTACAAGGCCTACCAGCTGAGCCTCGACGGAACCAGGCCGGCCGAAATTGACGGCCTGACCGGCGCGCAGCGGTTCTTCTTCTCCTGGGCTGAATGCTGGCGGACGAAGATTCGCCATGAAGAGGCCGTGCGCCGGCTGGCCGTGGACCCCCACTCCCCCGGCGAATGGCGCTGCAACGCGGTGGTCCGCAACCTTGACGCCTTCCACGAAGCCTTCGCCACGACGGCCGAAGACGGTTTGTGGATGGAGCCCGCGGACCGCGTCAGCATCTGGTAGGCGCAGGAGCAGGGGCGGCTATTTCGTGTAGTACAGCGGGTTGACCGTCAGGCAGCCGCCGCTTTGGTCGGCGGTGCTGGCGACGATGTCCTTCGGGACAACGATCTTGCCGAACTCGGTGCCGCTGGTCCAGTCGGTTCCGATGACCAGCTGCACGCCGGCGACGGCAGGGTCGGACCGCACCGCGGAGGCCGGAATGCCGAAGAGCTTCGCGACGTCGGTGGCGACGTCGGCCATGTCATGGCCATAGAGCACTTTGGTCTGGTTCGCGGCCGCGACGTCGCCGCCGGACCAGGAATTGGTGAAACCGGCCGAGGCCAGTCCCTGGAGCACCTCCGTTGCCCGTCCCACAATGGCCGAGGCGTTGGTGACGCTGATGGGCTGCGCCGATTTGTCGTAGGCGGGAGTGCTCACCGCCGGTGCTGCATGCGTGGACGGCGCCGCCGGCGTGGAAGGCGCCGTGCCCGCAGCGCCGGACGTGGCGGCCGAGGACGATCCCTTGGCGGGAACGGCCGCGGTGCTTGGCTTGGCCGCCGGCTTGGTCAATGCCGTGTCGTGGCGCAGCGCGGCAAAGAACTGGCCGGCCGAGGGCTCCTTCAGCTGGACCCGGTTGGGATCGTCGACGTACGGTTCCGTGGGCACCGTGACAAAGGAGATGTTCGCGAGGTTGATCTTGGAAAGCCGGGTGGCGATGCCCACCATGGCCGGGATGTTGGCCAGGCCCTCGTCGATGGTCAGGTTCTTGGTGACCACGTCGGCCAGCTGGTACAGCTTGGGCAGGTTGGTGAGGGTCCCCTCCTCCTTGACCTTGCGGACCATGGATCCGAGGAAGTACTGCTGCGCCTTGATCCGGTCCAGGTCGCTGGAGTCGCCAAAGGCGTGGCGGGTGCGCAGGAATGCCAGAGCCTGTTCGCCCTTGACCAGGCTTTTGCCGGCCGGCAGTTTCAGGAAGGAGCCGTCGACGTCGTACATGGCGTGGTCCACACAGACCTCAACTCCGCCGAGGGCGTTGGAGAGCTCCTTAACCGCCGTGAAGTCGGCGAGCATGAAGTGGTCGATGGTCAGCCCGGTCAGTTCGTTGATGGCCGCCACGGTGCAGCCGGGCCCGGCGGACAGCGCCGAGTTGAGCTGCCCCATCGCCTGGCCCGGCACGATCTGGCCGGTGGTGGCCGACTTGCAGTCCGGAATGGGGACCATGAGGTCGCGGGGGAAGCTGGTCACGGACACCTGGGAATTGTCCGCCGAAATGTTCATCAGCAGCATGACGTCGGAGTTGCCCTCGCCGCCGGATTCCGCGGCGGTGCCGTATTCACTGTTCTTGCCCGCGCGCGTGTCCGTGCCGAGAATCAGGACTTGCAGCGAGCCGGAGTCCTCCACGGGGGCCGTGGTCTTGCCGTCCTTGAGCAGCCCGGCGTTCAGCGGCGCGGTGGTGACGTTTTGCTGCAGCTTCATGACGAGCACCCCCGCGGTGCCCAGCACCAGTACCAGCACGCCGGAGAGCGCCACGGCCGTAATCTTAAGCCACAGCGGGGCCTTGTGCCGCGGCGTGAAGTGCCGGCCAATGGGCGGTCCGTCGGGCACATGCCCCCGGGGGGACGCGGCGGCAGCCTTGGCTGCCGCCGAATCGGCGCGGCGTCGCGGCATGGATGAACCTTTCATTACGGACAAAGAACTTCACCGAGTTTACCGGTGAAGGCTGGGAACCTCCGCAACACCGCGTCCCGTCCCGCCAGTGCCCGACCCCCAGGCCTCCCGATGCGGCTAAAAGCCGAGTTTGACGAGCTGCTTGGGGTCGCGCTGCCAGTCCTTGGCGACCTTGACATGCAGGTCCAGGTAGATCCGCGTGCCCAGCAGGGCCTCGATGCCGTGCCTGGCGTTGGTGCCAACCTCCCGCAGCCGTGCCCCTCCCTTGCCGATGATGATGGCCTTTTGCGAGGGCCGTTCCACGTACAGGTTGACCCGCACGTCCAGCAGTTCGTGTCCTTCCGTGCGGCCTTCCCGGGGGACGATTTCCTCCACCACCACGGCGAGGGAGTGCGGCAGTTCGTCGCGTACGCCCTCCAGCGCGGCTTCACGGATCAGTTCGGCAACCATGACGGCCTCGGGCTCGTCTGTCAGCTCGCCGTCGGGATAAAGTGCCGGGGATTCCGGCATGTACCCCGCCAGGACGCCCGCCAGGGTTTCCACCTGGAAGTCCTCCACGGCGGAGACGGGGACGACGGCGGCGAAACCGTCCGGTCCCATGACCTCCCGTCCCAGCGCCTCGACGGCGATGAGCTGGTCGGTGACGGCCTGGCGGTCCACGGTGTCGGTCTTGGTCACGATGGCGATGACGGGCTTGTTGCCGACCTGGCCCAGCTGCTGGGCGATGTAGCGGTCGCCAGGCCCGATTTTTTCGTTGGCGGGCAGGCAGAAGCCGATGGCGTCCACCTCGGACAAGGTTTCGGCCACTAGATCGTTGAGGCGCTTCCCCAGCAAGGTGCGGGGCCGGTGCAGCCCTGGCGTGTCCACGAGCACCAGCTGGAACGTGTCGCGGTGGACAATGCCGCGGATGGTGTGGCGGGTGGTTTGCGGCTTGGCCGAGGTGATGGCCACTTTCTGGCCCACCAAGGCGTTGGTGAGGGTTGACTTTCCGGCGTTGGGCCGGCCGGCCAGGACGGCAAAACCGGCGCGGAAGCCTTCGCTTTTGGGCGACGGCATGGCCAGCGCCCCCTTTTTCTTACTCATGGTTGCTCCTGTGGTGTGCGTTGCTTTTCGTGGCACGGCCCGGGGCACCGTGTTCGTTCGTGGCCTGGTGTTGCGGCACGTGGCCGGCCGTGCCGGTGTCCGGAACCAGGCTGGCAATCACGTGGCTGACGCGGTTGCGTGCCGGTTCCATGCGTTCGGCCACCAGGCGGATTCCGGAGACCACCACGGTGCTGCCCAATGAGGGAATGCGACCAAGCTGCTTGGCCAGCAGCCCGCCCACGGTGTCCACCTCGTCGTCGTCAAGTTCCTTGCCAAACAGTTCGCCAAAGTCTTCCACGCCCATGCGTGCCCGGATGCGGAACCGGCCGTGGCCCAGCCCCTGCACATCCGGGGACACTGAATCATATTCATCGGAAATCTCCCCGACGATCTCCTCGATCAGGTCCTCCAGGGTGACCAGGCCGGCCGTTCCGCCGTACTCGTCAACAACAATCGCGACATGGGTCGACTCGCCCTGCAGTTCCTTCAGCAGGTCGTCGACCGGCTTGGACTCCGGCACGTAGCGGACGCTGCGGGCCAGGCTTTCCACGAGTGGGCGCGGATCGGCGGCGCCGAGCCGGTGCATCGTGGCCACGAGGTCCTTCAGGTAGAGGATGCCCAGGATGTGGTCGGTGTCCCCGCTGATGACAGGCACCCTGGAGTATCCGGATTCAAGGAACACGTCCATGGCGTCTTCCAGGCTGGCGCCCTGTTCGATGCTGCGGATGTCGGTCCGCGGGACCATGACGGCCCGCACCATCGTCTCGCCAAGGTCAAATACACTTTGGATGAATTCGGCCTCGGTGTCCTCGATCATGTCGGAGTCGGTGGCGCGGTCGACAAATTCGCGGAACTCTTCCTCCGTGACAAAGCCCTCCTCGGAACCGGACACGTCCTTGGTGACGGCGCCGCCCAGCCGGAGAAACCAACCGGGCAGCGGGCCGAGGATGCGCAGGAGCAGGTGCACCAGCCAGGCGGTGCGGCCCACCAGCGTGCCCGCATGCAGCCGGCCCAGGCGGCGGGGCGACGTGCCCACCAAAATGAAGCTCACCACGGCCATGATGGCCGTGGCGCTCAGTCCGGCCACCCATTCGTTCCGAATCAAGCCCACCAGAAACAGGGACACGGCGACGGCGGCGGCCATCTCGAACCAGACCCGCCAGAAGCGCAGCGCGTTCAGGTGCGCCATCGGCTGCTCGAGGATCCGCGACAGGGAGGTGCCGCGGCTGTGGGCGGCCACGGCCTCGGCGTCGTGCCGGGGAAAGTAATTCAGTGCCGATTCGACGGCCGTCAACAGGGCCGCGATGGCCGTGAACGCAACCAGCATGGCCGGCAGGACGACCAGGGTCACTGCATTGTCTCCCGAGGCGCTTCGCGGCCCAGGAACCCGGCGAGCAGTTCGCGCTGGAGGCCGAACATCTCTTCCTTTTCCTCCGGCTCGGCGTGGTCATACCCAAGCAGGTGCAGGACGCCGTGCGTGGTCAGCAGCAGCAGTTCCTCCTCCAGGGAGTGGCCTGCCGCCGCGGCTTGTTCCCGGGCCACCGCCGGGCACAGGACGATGTCGCCGAGCAGGCCGGCGGGGGTAGGCTGCTCCGGGGTGCCCGGACGCAGCTCATCCATGGGGAACGACAGGACATCGGTGGGGCCGGGTTCGTCCATCCACTCGATGTGCAGCTTCTCCATGTACTCCAGATCCGCCATGATGATGGACAGTTCCGTCTCGGGGTGGACGTGCATGCGCTCGAGGATGTGCCTGACCAGCTTGACCAGCTCCTCCTCGCGGACCTCGACGCCGGACTCGTTGTTGATTTCAATGCTCATCGGGAGTGCTGGTCCTTGGGTGTGGGGCGGGCGGGTGCCGCATCGCCGTCGAGGGAGGTGGCGCGGTGCGACATGGGGCGGGCGCGCCCGGTGCCGTTGAGCGTGACGGCGGGGGCCGGGGTGGGCAGCTGCGGGCTGACGAGCGTGTGGTGGGCTTCGTCCCACTCGTTGTACGCGCTGACAATCGCGCCCACCAGCCGGTGGCGGACGACGTCCGTGGCGTCGAGGATGGAAAAGCTGATGTCATCGACGTCGTGCAGGATTTCCTCCACGACGCGCAGGCCGGACCGGGTGCCGGTGGGCAGGTCAACCTGGGTGATGTCGCCGGTGACCACAATCTTGGACCCAAACCCGAGCCTGGTCAGGAACATCTTCATTTGTTCCGGCGTGGTGTTTTGTGCCTCGTCGAGGATGATGAAGGCGTCGTTGAGGGTCCGCCCTCGCATGTACGCCAGCGGGGCCACCTCGATGGTTCCGGCGGCCATGAGCCGGGGAATGGTTTCCGGGTCCATCATGTCGTGGAGGGCATCATAAAGCGGCCGCAGGTACGGGTCGATCTTGTCGTTCAGCGTGCCCGGCAGGAAGCCCAGCCGCTCCCCCGCCTCCACGGCGGGGCGGGTGAGAATGATCCGGCTGACATCCTTGCGCTGCAGGGCCTGCACGGCCTTGGCCATCGCCAGGTAGGTTTTCCCCGTCCCTGCCGGGCCAATCCCAAACACGACCGTGTTGCGGTCGATCGCATCGACGTACGACTTCTGGTTCAGGGTCTTGGGCCGGATCGTGCGTCCCCGGGTGGAGAGGATGTCCTGGGTCAGGATGTCCACCACCGAGGCCTCCGGCCGCGCCTTGAGCATGGTGGCAAGCTGTTCCCACGCGGCGGCGTTCAGCGTGGTCTGTCTGGCGACCATGCCCCGTGCCTCCTCCATGAGGTGCATGATGCGCGGCACCACCACGGCGGGGCCGGAAATGGAGAGCACGTTGCCCCGGGCCATGAAGCTGACCGACGGGTACAACCCTTCCACTATGCGCAGGCCCTCGTCTTCGGGGCCCAAGGTGGCCACCATCTGTTCGCTGGAGGAAAAATGGACCACTTCCGTGCGCGTGCCGTCCACGGAATGTGGGAACTGCCGCCCCGATCCGGGTTCCGGAAGCTGTTCGTGTCGGCTGGCTGTTGTCTCTGGCATAAGTGCGGCCGTCCCAGGCCTGTGATCTCTCCTTGATGTGGCCGGTGTGCACCGGCTTGTTTCGCGTGGCGTTTCTCCTGTCAATCTTAGTGCACGCCGGCCCGCCGGTGGGTGGCGCTGGCGCCGGCGCATCCGCGCCGGCGCGGAGGCGCCGGGCTGTCAGCGCGCCCGATTGATTAAGGCGAGGTCACTTTAGTGTTTCGATACGGTTTCAGTTCACGCATTTGGCCGCCCAAGCCGGCCCGCCGCACGTTCCGTGTGCCAAGCTGTTGGAGGTTCAAAGTCTGTGGGGGCGCTTGGAACACTGCTGCGGCCGCGATGCGGCCGCCCCCCAACGACACTGAATAGCGAGCAACCTATCCGCATGCCTGTACATCCGCGCACCCCTCGACCGCACGCCTCCGTGCCGGATCGACCGATGCGCCGGGGCCCCGCCCGCCCCGGCAGGCGTGCCCGGCTGGCGGCTGCCCTGGCGGCCGCGTCCCTGCTGGCGACGGGCTGCACGACAGGCATCAGAAACCACGATGACACCGTCATGCCGACGACTGCCGGCGCGCAGTCCACCAGCCTGGTCACGAGCGCGCCGCTGGAAACGGCCACGGCAGGCCAGACGATCCCGGTCTACTGGCTGGGCCACAGTGACAGTTCGGTGTACCTGTACCGCGAATTTCTGGCCTCCCCCACCACGGATGAACCCATCGTGGCGTCGCTGGAGGCCATGATGACCCGCTCCCCCAAGGATCCCGACTATTTTTCAGTCTGGAAGAAGCCGTCGCGGCTGGGCGCGTCCATCTCGGCCAAGAACGTGATTACCGTGGACGTCTCCTCCGATGCCTTTTCCCAGACGGTGGACGCCGGCATTGCCCAGCGGGCCGTGGCGCAGTTGGTGTACACGGCCACGGCAGCGGCGGCCATGGCCGGGCTGATCAACCCCGACAGCACGCCCCAGGTCTCCGTCCTGGTGGACGGGCACACCGGCTATAAGGCCTTTGGGCAAGTCAGTCTCGACAATCCGCAAACGCGCGACCCCTCGCTGCTGGCCCCGGTGTGGATCATTGACCCCGGGAACGACTCGACGTATCACGCCCTGCCGCTGAAGGTGGATGGCCAGGGCATTTCCCCGACGGGTTCACTGACGTGGAGCCTGGCGAAGGTTGTTGACGGCAAGGCCGGCCGCGTCCAGCAAACGGGAACAGTCAAAATCCCCAAGGGCCCGGACCAGTTCGGCCCGTTCAGCTTCAACCTGGTCCCGCCGCTGGGCACCTACGAGATTTCCGTTTTCATCACCGACCCGTCGGCGCCCGGAGGGAAGGTGGGCGTGGACAGCAAGGTGGTCACGCTGGCAGGCCCGTCGCCCACCCCGGCCCGGAAGTAGCTGGTCCGCGGCAGGGGCCCTACCAGCGCCCCAGTTCCTGGCTGAGCAGCACGACGGCGGCCGGTCCGGCCGTGGACGACCTCAGTACGTGCCGGCCCAGGAGGGCGGTATGTGCCCCCGCCGCGACAAACGCCTCGACCTCGGCCGGGCTGATGCCGCCTTCCGGGCCCACGACCATGAGAATCCTTGCGAGTCCCGGCTGTCCCCCGCCGTCCCCGCGCCAGGCGCGCACGACGCCGGACACCGTGACCGGGGCGTCCTCGTGCAGGATGAGGGCCAGCCGCGCACCCTTGATGAGTTCCACCAGCCCGGACGTGCCGACAAGTTCGCCGACCTCCGGAATTCGGGCCCGGCGGGCCTGCTTGGCCGCGGCGGAAACCGCGTTCTGCCACTTGGCCCGGCCCTTCACTGCCTTGTCCATCTTCCACCTGACGATGGAGCGCTCCGCCTGCCAGGGCACCACGGTGTCAATGCCCAGTTCCGTGGCGGTTTCGATGGCCAGCTCGTCGCGGTCGCCCTTGGCGAGGGCCTGGACCAGCACCAGTTCAAAGTCCCCGGCGGTTTCGGCGATCACCTGGTCCACCCGGACGTCCAGGACCCCGGCCGCCGCCGCGGTGACGGTGCACACCAGACGCAGCCCTGCGCCGTCGCACACGTCAACGGGCTCTCCGGCGGCGAGTCTTTTAACCGTGGCCGCATGTCGGCCCTCGGCCCCGTCCAGGCTGAAGCCGTCACCAGGGGCCAGGGCCTTGAGCTGCCGCGACCCGGCGTAAAAGACAGGATTGCTCACGGGACCCTAGAGGTTGCCGAGCTTGTCCCGCAGCTTTGCGAACATGCCGCCGCTGCTCACCAGCCTGCCCTCGCTGAACGTCTCCCCGCGCAGGGCGGCAAGCTGCTTCAGGAGCTCCTCCTGGGCGGCGTCGGGCCTGGTGGGCGTCTCCACGTGGATGTGGACCAGCAGGTCGCCGCGGCCGTAGCCGCGCAGGTGCGTCACGCCGAGGCTGCGCAGGTTGACGACCTCCCCGGCCTGGGTTCCCGGCTTGATGTTGATGGGCTGTTCGCCATCGAACGTCGCCAGTGTCAGTTCGGTGCCGAGTGCGGCGGCCGTCATGGGCACGCTTAGGGTGGCATGGAGGTCGTCGCCCTCCCGCAGGAAGGAGGGGTCGTTGTTGACCTTCATCTCCACGTAAAGGTCCCCGGACGGCCCGCCGGCGGGGCCTGCCTCGCCCTGGCCGGCGAGCTGGATGCGGGTGCCGGTGTTAACGCCGGCGGGGACCTTGATGGTCAGCGTGCGGCGGTCGCGGATGCGGCCCTCGCCCATGCACTCGTTGCAGGGATCCTCGATGCGGGTCCCGTAACCCTGGCAGGAGTTGCAGGTGGCCAGGGTCATGACGTTGCCCAGGATGGAGCGCATGGGGCGCTGGATCTGGCCGCTGCCGTGGCAGACGTCGCAGGTGACCGGGTGGGTGCCGGGCCGGCAGCAGCTGCCCTCGCACGTGGGGCAGGTGATTGCCGTGTCAATTTCAAGCTTCTTGTTGACGCCGAAGACCGCCTCGCGCAGGTCGATCCGGACCGTGATGAGGGCGTCCTGGCCGCGGCGCATGCGCTGTTCGGGGCCACGGCCCTGACCGCCTCCGCCGCCAAAGAAGGTCTCAAAGATGTCCTGGAAGGCGAAGCCCTGTCCGTCGAAGTTGCCGGCGCCGTTGCTGCTGCCGTTCTCGTTGCCGGTGGTGTCGTAGACCCGGCGCTTCTGGGGGTCCGAGAGGACCTCGTAGGCGTGGGTGACGGCCTTGAAACGGTCTTGCGCGTCGGGGGCGTCGTTGACGTCCGGGTGCAGCTTGCGCGCGAGCTTGCGGTAGGCCTTTTTGATTTCCTCCGCGGTGGCATCGCGGGAAACGCCCAGCGCCTCGTAATGGTTGCTCAAAATTCTTACTCTCTTCAGTGGAACGTGTACGTGTTTTTGCTTGGGTGAGGCGCTTAGCCCGCCAGAATCCGGGACAGGTACCGGGCGACGGCCCGGACGCTGGACATGGTGTTGGGGTAGTCCATCCGGGTGGGTCCCAGCACGCCGAGCTTGGCGCTGGCGCCGGGGCCGTAGCTGGTGGCCACCACTGACGCCTCCGACAATGAGTCGTGCGGATTTTCCCGGCCGATGCTCACGGCCATGCCGAGGGAGTCCTGGGCCATTTGCTCGAGCAGGCGCAGCAGCACCACCTGCTCCTCCAGCGCGTCCAGGACGGGGCCGATGCTCAAGGGGAAATCGACGTTGGACCGGGCCAGGTTGGCCGTGCCGGCCAGCACTATCCGGTCCTCCCTGGCAGCGCTCGAGAGCTGCAGCAGCCCGTGGGCCAGCCGGTGGGCCGTGTCCTGGTCCTCCACCGGCAGTCCTGCGGGAAGCTGGGCCAGTGCGGCCGGGAGACCGGCCACGGTGCAGCCGGTGAGCACGGACAGAAACTCGTGTCGCAGCCGAGCCAACCTGACATCGTCGACGGCGGCACCGACGTCGAGCACCGACTGTTCGACCTTCCCCGAGGCCAGAATGAGCACCACGAGGACCTGGGTCGGCCCCAGGGAGACGAATTCGATGTGGCGGACGGTTGCCTTGGCCGACCGCGGGTACTGCACGACGGCGACCTGGTTGGTCAGCTGGGCCAGCGTGCGCACCGTCCGCTCGAGGACGTCGTCGAGGTCGGTCGAACCGTCCAGGAGCGTGGCGATGGCGCGCCGTTCAGCGGATGAAAGGGGCTTGACGGTCGCGATCTGGTCCACGAAGAGCCGGTACCCCTTGTCCGTGGGGATCCTGCCCGAACTCGTGTGGGGGGCCGCGATCAGCCCCTCCTCTTCCAGGGCCGCCATGTCGTTTCGGATCGTGGCACTGGAAACGCCCAGCCGGTGCCGCTCTACGAGGGCCTTGGAACCAACCGGCTCGCGGGAGTGGACATAGTCTTCGACTATGGCTCGGAGCACTTCCAGCTTTCGTGGTTCGCTCATGTCTGGCACCTCCTTCGTTGGCACTCTACCTACTCAAGTGCCAAGTCTAATACTTTCCCATCCTCCTGTTTTCGGCACGCCGCCCACCCCGTCCTTCGCGTTCCGGCCAGGTGGTGGCGCTAGCATGGAATTTTCCGTCCCGGCCGCGCGCCGACGGACGTTCCGAGAGCCAAGGGGAAACGCACAGTGCAGTCCAATAACGGCCCGTCCGCCGGCAGCCGCACCAGCAATTGGGGCTACCAGGACCTCAGCGCACCCAAGGCCCGCGCGCTCCCGCAGGTGCAGGCAATCCGCGGGCTGGTGGTCGAGGACGTCCAGACCGGATGGGTGGGCGCCGTAGTCAGGATCGAAAAATCCGGAGGCATGCACATCATGGAGCTGGCCGACCGGCGGGACAAGGTCAGGGCCTTTCCCCTGGGCTTCGGCTTCCTCATCGACGGCGAACCGGTGGAAGTGGTGGCGCCGGTGGCGGGCACGCCCCCGCGGAAAGCCGGCAGGACGGCGTCGGGCTCGGTCAAGGTGGAGGGGCAGCGCGCCCGGGTGGCCAAGGCCAGCCGCATCTGGGTGGAAGGCAAGCACGACGCCGAACTGGTTGAAAAGGTGTGGGGAGACGACCTGCGGGTGGAGGGGATCGTCGTCGAACCCCTTCGCGGCATCGACGACCTCACGGCTGCGGTCAAGGACTTTGCCCCCGGCCCGACCCGGCGGCTCGGTGTGCTGGTGGACCACTTGGTGCCGCACTCGAAGGAATCGCGCATTGTGGCGGATCTCATGCGATCGCCCTCGGCGAAAAACAACGTGCTGGTGGTGGGGCACCCGTACGTGGACGTGTGGCAGGCCATCAAGCCCGCCACGCTGGGAATCCCCGCCTGGCCGGTGATTCCGCGCACCATGGAGTGGAAAAAGGGCATCCTGCAGGCGTTTGGCTGGCCGCACAGCACCGCCGAGGACATCGGGCTGGGCTGGCAGCGCCTGCTGTCACGGGTCAACAGCTATTCAGACCTGGAGCCTTCGCTGCTGGGGCGCGTCGAGGAAGTCATAGACTTTCTCACCGCACCCGTATCCTTGTAGGAACGGCCGGCACCACGCCGACAGTTCCGTGCAAAGCAGTGATCATTTTGTTGAGAGGCAAGTTACACGTGAGCAATCCGGCGAAAAACTTTACTAACCCGGCGAAGCCCCCACTCACCCCGGCAGAAGACAAGCAGTGGGCGTTCCTGGCGCACTGCGGCGGCATTCTGGGCTGCATCCCCTCCGCGCTCATCTACAAGTTCATGGCGGACCGCGGCCCGTTCACGGCCCAGGAATCCCGCGAGGCGCTCAACTTCACCCTGCCGCCCACCATCCTTGCGCTGGTGCTTAACGTCATCGCGCTGGTGGTGCGCATATTCAATCCGTCCGTCGGGACCGTCTTTTCGCTGCTCGCCCTGCTCATCTGGGTGTTCCTGACCGTCTGGTCCGTCATCGCCGCCATCCAGGTCAACAACGGCAACCCCTACCGCTACGCCTGGAACCTGCGCAGGATCCAGTAACGTCTTCGCTTTTGCAGCGGCGGACCGGCATTTTTCCGTCCGGCTTTCCGGTCCTCGGCCGCGGGCGGCCCCCGGGCCTCCCTGACGCCGGACGACAAAAAATGCCGGCTCCGCCGCCGAACGCAATCAGGACCCGCCGGACCCGGTCCGCAGCCTTTCCGTATGGCTCGCCGCGCCGAATCGCGCCAGAGCCGTGGCTCGTGCCGTATTTTCTACTCGAACGGGCAGATATGGCGGGTTGGCGGGCCGTCCCGAACACCGGTTGTACGAATCTGGCGGGTTGGCGGCGACGGAGGTCGCCGAAGCTGTACTGTCGATGGCGCCACCGCATGGAGTGGGCGGGTGAGCGCCAGGCTCAGTCGAGCAGGGCGCGGGTGACTGCGTCGCCCAGGAGGCGGCCCTTGAGCGTGAGCACGAGGGTGCCGTGGAAGGCCTTGACGGGATCGATGAGTTCGCCGGCGATGAGCCCGGCGACGGCCTTCCGGGCGGCGTGGCTGAGGGTGTCGATTCTCAGTCCGTCCGACAGCCGCGAGGTCAGCATGATGCGCTCCAGTTCCCGCGTGGCGTCGTCAAGCGTTTCACGGCCGGCAGCCGGGGATTCGCCCTTCTCCAGCCGGTTGGCGTAGGCGGTGGGGTGCTTGACGTTCCACCACCGCACGCCGCCCATGTGCGAGTGCGCGCCGGGGCCGATCCCCCACCAGTCGTCCCCGCGCCAGTACGCCAGGTTGTGCCGGCAGGCATCCTCCGGGGTGCGGGCCCAGTTGCTGACCTCGTACCAGGACAGGCCGGCCTGCTGGAAGAGGGCGTCGGCGAGCTCATATTTCGCGGCGTGGTCGTCGTCGTCGATGTTCGGCACCTGGCCGCGGCGGATCTGGGCGGCCAGCTTGGTGCCCTCCTCCACGATGAGCGAGTAGGCGGAGATGTGGTCCGGTTCGTAGGACAGGGCGGTCCGCACCGAGGTCTCCCAATCGGCCACCGACTCCCCCGGCGTGCCGTAAATCAGGTCCACGCTGACGTTCAGGCCGGCCTCGCGCGCCCAGGCCACCGCCTGCGGCACGCGCTCCGGGCTGTGCGTGCGGTCCAGCACCTTCAAGACGTGCGGGACGGCCGACTGCATGCCGAAGGACACGCGGGTGAAGCCGCCGTCGGCCAGTTCCCGCAGGGAGTCCCTGGTGACGGAGTCCGGGTTGGCCTCCGTGGTGACCTCCGCGCCATCGGCCAGCCCCCACTGTTCGACGGCGGAACCCAGGATGCGCGTGAGGTCGCCTGCCGCCAGGAGCGTCGGCGTGCCGCCGCCAAAGAACACCGTGCCCAGCCTGCGGTCCTGGAGGCCTGAAGCTGCCATGGCCCGGGCGGCAAACTCCACCTCCCGCACGGCCGTGGCGGCGTAGGCGTCCTGGGACGCACCCCCTCCCAGTTCGGTGGCGGTGTACGTGTTGAAGTCGCAGTAGCCGCAGCGCACGGCACAAAACGGGATGTGCGCATACAGGCTGAACTGGCGGTCCGCCGCGCCGATGGCCGCCTGGCCGGGCAGGACGCCGTCGGCGGGGGCCGGATCGCCCAGGGGCAGTGCGCTGGGCGTCACTTCTTCGACTTGTCCTTGGGCGATTCACCGGTGGTCAAAGCCGCGATGAAGGCTTCCTGCGGTACCTCGACGCGGCCCACCATCTTCATGCGCTTCTTGCCTTCCTTCTGCTTTTCCAGCAGCTTGCGCTTGCGGGAGATGTCGCCGCCGTAGCACTTCGCCAGAACGTCCTTGCGGATGGCGCGGATGCTTTCGCGGGCGATGATGCGTGCACCGATGGCCGCTTGGATCGGCACCTCGAACTGCTGGCGCGGGATCAGCTCACGCAGCTTGCCGGTCATCATGACGCCATACGCATAGGCCTTGTCTCGGTGCGTGATGGCGCTGAACGCGTCCACCTGCTCGCCCTGAAGCAGGATGTCAACCTTGACCAGGTCGGACACCTGGTCGCCGTCGGCCTTCCAGTCAAGGGAACCGTAGCCGCGGGTCTTGGACTTGAGGATGTCGAAGAAGTCGAACACGATCTCGGCCAGGGGAAGCCGGTAGCGGATCTCCACCCGGTCCTCGGAGAGGTAGTCCATTCCACCCAGAATGCCGCGCCGTGTCTGGCACAGCTCCATGATGGCGCCCACAAACTCGGTGGGAGCCAGGATGGTGGCGGCAACCATGGGCTCGCGGACCTCGGAGATCTTGCCGGAGGGGTATTCGCTGGGGTTGGTCACCTTGATGACCTTCCTGTCCTCGAGCGTGACCTCGTATTCCACGTTGGGGGCGGTGGAGATCAGGTCAAGGTTGTGTTCACGTTCCAGGCGCTCACGGGTGATTTCCAGGTGCAGCAGGCCCAGGAAGCCCACACGGAAGCCAAATCCCAGGGCCGCCGACGTTTCCGGTTCATAAATGAGCGCGGCGTCATTGAGCATGAGCTTCTCGAGCGCGTCGCGCAGGACCGGATAGTCGGTGCCGTCCATCGGGTACAGGCCGGAGAAGACCATGGGCTTGGCGTCGTGATAGCCGGCCAGCGCCTTGGCGGCGGGCTTGAGGAAGGTGGTGACGGTGTCTCCCACCTTGGACTGGCGCACGTCCTTCACGCCGGTGATCAGGTAGCCCACCTCGCCCACGCCCAGTCCCTTGGACGGGTGGGGTTCCGGCGAGCTGACGCCGATCTCCAGGAGCTCGTGCGTGGCCCGCGTGGACATCATCTGGATCTTCTCGCGCGGGCTCAGCTGGCCGTCAATCACACGGACATAGGTCACCACGCCGCGGTAGGTGTCGTAGACGGAGTCGAAGATCATGGCGCGGGCCGGGGCCGCCGGATCCCCCACGGGTGCCGGAAGTTCGCGGACAATCTGGTCCAGAAGCGCCTCGACGCCCATGCCGGTCTTGCCCGAGACCTGCAGCACGTCCTCAGGCTTGCCGCCAATCAGGTTGGCCAGCTCCGCGGCGTACTTTTCCGGCTGGGCGGCCGGCAGGTCGATCTTGTTCAGCACCGGAATGATGGTCAGGTTGTTTTCCATCGCCAGGTACAGGTTGGCCAGGGTCTGCGCCTCAATGCCCTGGGCGGCGTCGACGAGGAGGATGGCCCCCTCGCAGGCGGCCAGGGACCGCGACACCTCGTAGGTGAAGTCGACGTGGCCGGGGGTGTCGATCATGTTCAGGCAATACGACGTGCCGTCGACCTCCCACGGGATGCGCACGGCCTGGGACTTGATGGTGATGCCGCGTTCGCGCTCAATGTCCATGCGATCAAGGTATTGCGCCTTCATGTCACGCTGCTGGACCACTCCGGTGAGCTGGAGCATCCTGTCCGCCAGGGTCGACTTCCCGTGGTCGATGTGGGCGATGATGCAAAAGTTCCTGATGATCGCCGGATCGGTGGCGGCGGGCACCGGGGCAGTGCGGGCCATGGGTGACACTGGGGTTCCTTACTGTTGCATGGACGCTGTGGCGGGACGGCGCGGACCGGCTGTGGGCCGGGCCGTGCCGGGGTTGTGGCCGTGCGGCAGCCGCCGGACACTGATCAGCCTCAAGTGTCCCACGTTTGACTCCCGGGTACGGAACCGGCCCGCCGCCTGCGCTGCATCCAAGGCGGTCCCGGGCGCCCCTTCGATAAGCTGGGTCCCATGGCATCAACCTCCGACCGCATTTTCGGCCTCCTGCGCAGCCTCGCCGGAGCCTTCCTCAAGCCCGGGAGCACGCCCAGGTCCGGGAGCACGACGGCGCCGCCCGTCCGCAGGCCCGGCGCACGGGGAGGGACGCGCCCGGCGGGACGTCCGTCGTCGTCCGGTACGGCACAGGGACTTGCGTTCCCCTACCCCGGCGATTTTCACGGCGCCTCGCGCGCCCTGTATGCCCCGAAGCCCGACGGCGCCCCGGACCCCGGCGAGATTGTCTGGACCTGGGTGCCGTTCGAGGAGGACTACAGCCAGGGCAAGGACCGGCCGGTGCTGGTGGTGGGGCGCGCCGGCAGGCACCTGCTGGCCGTCATGCTCACCAGCAAGGACCATACCGGCGACCACCGCGGCGACAACGACTACGTTGATCTGGGCGCGGGGCCCTGGGACCGCCAGGGCAGGCCGAGCGAGGCCAAGCTGGACCGCATACTGCGCGTCAATGAAGCGGACATCCGCCGCGAAGGGGCAGTGCTGGACGCACAACGCTTCGGCCTCGTCGCCGCCGGGCTGCGCAGCCGGCACGGCTGGTCGTAAGGTACGCCGGTGCCCGTCTGCTAGACTTTTCCTCGTGTGTGTCCGTGCAGGTCGGCGGTCACAACAGCCTGGCCAGACGTTCACCATAATTCGAGCATCCCCACGCCGCTGTCGACGGTCAGGCTACGCCCTCTACGACCGTATTTTCGTATCAAAAGAGAGTTAGACAACGTGGCTAATATCAAGTCCCAGAAGAAGCGCATCCTCACCAACGAGAAGGCGCGCCAGCGCAACCTCTCGGTGAAGTCCGAGCTGAAGACCGCGATCCGTGCTGTAAACACGGCCGTGGCCAAGGCCGACAAGGATGCAGCCGCGGCTGCTTTGGTGAACGCAGCCCGCAAGCTGGACAAGGCTGTCAGCAAGGGCGTCATCCACGCCAACAATGCTGCCAACCGCAAGTCGGCCATCTCCAAGAAGGTTAACGCCCTCTAAGCTGGGCCGACCCGCTTCGCAACTCAAACGAAAGGCCCCCGCCATTTGGCGGGGGCCTTTTCGCTGTTCCTCCTGTTATGGGACAGCGCCGGGCGCTGGTTTCCCTAGCGCCGGGCGCTGGTGGCGATGAGGGTGACGGCCCGTTCGACGGCGTACACCGGGTCCCGCGCGGCACCCTTCACCTGGGCGTCTGCTTCGGCGAGGGCCTGGACCGCCGCGGCGAGGCCCTCTGCGCTCCAGTGACCGGCGTCCCGGCGCGCCGCGTCCACCTGCCAGGGCGCCATGCCCAGTTCCCTGGCCAGCTGGGCCGAGCCGCCCCGGGCCCCGTACACCTTGGCCACCTGGCGTACTTTCATGGCCAGGGCGGCCACCAGCGGCACCGGGTCGACGCCGGTGGCCAGCGCGTGGCGCAGGCTGGAGAGCGCCACCGGCGCGTTGCCTGCCAGGGCGGCATCTGCCACGCGGAAGGCCGTCGCCTCGACACGGCCGCCGTAGTACTTATCCACAGCGTCGCTGTCCACCATGCCGGTGGTGTCCGCGATGAGCTGCTGGCAGGCGGCGGCCAGTTCGGAGAGGTCCGCCCCCACAGCCGCGACGAGCGCGCGCACGGCCTGGGCGTCGATGCGCCGCTTGGCCAGCTGGAATTCGGAGGTCACAAAGGCTGCCTTGTCCTGGTCCTTCTTCAGGGCCAGGCACTCGACGCGCGGCATGCCGGCCGCCTTGATCGCGTCAAGGAGCTTCTTGCCACGGGTGCCGCCGCCGTGCACCAGGGTCACCGTGACCTCCGGAGCAGGATCTTTCAGGTAGGCCAGGGCGTCGGCCAGGAAATCGTCACTCATGGACTGCAGGCCCGAGACCTCAATGAGCTTGGGTTCGCTGAAGAGCGAGGGGCTGGCAGCCATGCCCAGCGCCCCCGCGGAATACGCGGCCGCGTCGAGCGCGGTGATTTCCAGATCTTCGTTGTGGGCGCGCAGCTTTCGGCGGATACCGTCCCGCGCGCGGCTGGCAATGAAGTCCTCCGGGCCAAAGACCAGCACCACGGGCGCCAGCGGCACGTCCCGCCAGTCGGCGCCCGCAGAATGCCGGGCCGCGGGCGTCATGAAACTGTTCCAGTCAGAGGTGTGTGCACTGCATCCACTTTGCCACCTCGGCACGAGTTTCCCAAGCGGCTCACCACCCCAGAGCCGCCGCAGTCCACAGGGCGGCCAGGACCGCCGCGAAGCCGGTGAGGCTGCCGAAGCCCAGCACGAACCGGCATCCCGGCGGCAGCCGATCCTGCAGGACTTGGAAGGCTCGGGACACCCGCTTCCGTTCCACCAGCGCGAACAGCGCGCCCAGGAGGGCTGCGTTCATCGCCGCCATCAGCACCGCGCCCCGGGCACCGTCGGGCCAGGGCACGCTCGACGCCGGCAGCCCCGACATCCAGCGGGCAACAACTGCCACCCACCATGCTCCGGCTCCCGACACCCAAGCGCACAAGGAAGACACGGGCGGTGCCAGCGGACCGGCCACCATGCCGAGCGTGCCCACCGTGGTCACCAGCGCGACCACCGGTGCCGCCGCCATGTTTGCCGGCACGGTGTAGAGGGCAAGACGCGGCTGCAGCAAAACAATGACGGGCGCGCAAAACAGCTGGGCGGCCAGGGGGATGGCGACCGCCTGCGCCGCCCAAACGGGCATCCAGGCTCCCAGCATGCGCGCGCAGCGCGATCCCATCAGGTGCAGTCCCAGGGTTGCCAGCACCGACAGGATGAACGCGTAGTCCAGGGCCAGCCAGGGATCGGCGGCCACCAGCACCACAATGCTGGCGGACAGCAGGGCCCCGACGCGCCGTGGCCTTCCGCTGAGCATGGCCGCACAGCCGATCCCGCCCATGACGGCCGCCCGGAGCACGCTGGGGTCCGGGCCAACGACGGCGACAAAACCGGCCAGGCCCAGCAGGGCCGTGCCCGCGGCGGCCGCACGGGGGGCGTGCAGCGTCCGCAACCCGAGCATCAACGCCGACAACACCAACGTGCAGTTGGCCCCGCTGACGGCCGTCAAGTGTGTCAGTCCCACGGTCTTCATCGATTCGTCCAGGCCCGGCGGGCTGGCACTGCGGTCGCCCATGACCATTCCCGGCAACAGGCCGGCAACGTCCGGCGAGCTGTCGGCCCAGGTCCGTTGCGCCGCCGCGAGCCATCCGGCCCTGAAGATGAGGCCAGGCGTGCCGCCCCGTGCGGGGTGGACCTCCAGGGGCGCCGTTGCCGGCCGCAGTATCCCGGCACCGCGGTCCCGGAGTCCGGTTGGCGATACCCTTCCGGCGGTGGAGACCGTGGCCCCGGCGGGAACGTGCGCCCAGGCCGGTCCGGCCACCACCCGAACCGGCAGCCGCCCCGCAAGACGCCGGCCGTGGACGCCAGCGTGCAGGACGACGGCGGCAAAGCCCACCTGGCGCGGTCCCTGGCCCGGGCCCAGCAGCCGCGGGTTCTCCGTGACCTCCATCGTGATGGACAGCTCCTGACCGGCCGCCACGGCTGCGGCCAGTGGCGCGGTCTGCCGGTCGTGCTGGTGCAGGGCCACAGCGAAGAAGACGGTGCCAAGGCACAGCGCCGACAGGGCCACGGTTGCTGTGGCACGGGCAGCAAGGCTGCCCTGCGGGCCCACCCGCCGGTTGCCTGCCTGCAGCAGCCAGGAGGCGGCTGCCGCGCCCACGCACCCGGTCACGCAGCAGGCCGCCGACACTGCGGCGAACTGCCAGGGCTGTCCAATGGCCACGCCGGCCCCCGCCCATGATGCCGCGACGGCAGGCAGCAGGCGCACGTCGGCGCGGGGCCGGCGGCTGGAATCAGCCGCATCGCCTGCCGGGGCGGCCAGTGCGTGAATCTTTTCGCGCACCCCAGCGGCCGGACGGCGCCACGTGCGGCGCAGTCCGGCCGCACGACGGCGGCCACCCACCCGCCGCCCGCCCGCCTGGTGAGGACCTCCGGGGGCGTCACGGCCTGCGTCTTCGCCGCTGGCGGCGTCCTCGCACGGTCCGGTACCGCGGGCCGCCCGACCGGCCCCATTCACCGCGGCCCTCGAATACCGGCGCCACCCCGGGTCCGGGCGCCTCACCGGACCGTCACCAGCGGCCTGATGTTCGCCAGCATCTTGGGCCCGATGCCTGAGACGGCGTCAAGTTCATCGACCGACGTGAACGGGCCGTGGTCGGTCCGCCAGGCAACGACCCGCGCCGCCAGCACCGGGCCCACGCCAGGCAGGGCATCAAGCTGCTCCGCGGTGGCCGTGTTCAGGTTCAGCAGTGCGCCCGGGGTCCCGGCCGTCCCCTGCCCCGGGGCGGCGCCCGTCCCGGCGCCGGCGGCGCCCGTCCCGGCGCCGGCGGCACCCGTCCCCGTACCACCCGTGCCGGCACCGCCCGTCCCCGCCAGGACCTGCGCGCGCGTGGGCACCAGGATTTGGGTTCCGTCGACGGCGACGGCGGCAAGGTTCAGCGCATCGGGCGCCCCGTCGGGCAACACCCCGCCGGCGGCCCCAAGTGCCTGTTGTATTCGGCTGCCCGCCGGCAGCGCGTACACTCCCGGGTGCCTGACGGCCCCCGCCACGTGCACGACGACGTCCCCGTCCCCCGGCGGGCCCGCCGCCGGCGCCGTCCGGGTGGGCACTGTCCGAGCCGGCGAGGCGGTCCCGGCGGCGGCGGCCAGCGGCGGAACGGCAACCTTGGCCGGCTCCTGCGAGGCGAGCTGGGCGGCGGCGGCCGAGCTGCCTGCCTGTTCCAGCCACAGGACGCCGGCAGCCGCGGCGGCCATTGCCAGGAGGACGACGAGTGCGCGCAGTGACGTGGCCCAGCGCGGCCCCCTGCCTTCCGGGGTGCCGGTGCCGGGGCCGGCCGCTCCGGTGTCCGGTGTCCATGCCGCCTGGCGGCGTTCGCCTCTCATGTCCATAGGCTAGGCACGGCCTGGACGTCGCGGCGGGGGCCGGGGACCGGATGTGCGCAGTTACGGAGCCGGATCCCCCTGTGGAGGACCGTCGGCGTCCGATACGACCACCACGAGCACACCAAGCCCTGCGTGGGCCGCCAGGACCGCCGGCAGCCGGGTCAGCCCGGCTGCGGCCAGGCCGGGGCAGGCGGCCCGCAGCGATTCGCCCAGGGCAAGCGCCTGCCCGGCGTTGCCGAAGTGGTGCACGCTGACCCGGGCCGTGCCCGGCGGCCGCGTGGCAATGTCCTCCGCGGCAAGCCGTTCCAGGCGTGCTATGGCGCGGACGGCGGTGCGCACCTTTTCCAGCGGCACGACGGCCCCGTCGGCAATGCCCAGCAGCGGCTTGATGTCCAGCACGGTCCCCACCCAGGACGATGCAAGGCTGATCCGCCCGCCGCGGCGCAGCTGCTCGAGGCTGGGTACGTAAAAGTACACCGTGGCGCCGGCAGCCGCCTGCCGTGCCGCCTCCAGGACAGCGCCGGCCGGGGCGCCGCCGGCGGCCGCGCGCACGGCTGCCTGGACGGCGGCGCCCTGCCCCATCCCGACCGTGGCGGAATCCAGCACGTGCACGGGAATGCCGGCATCGGCGGCGGCCAGGGTGGCGGAGTCCAGCGTCCCGGACAGCTTCGCGGAAATGTGGACGGAGACCACGGCGTCGAAGCCGGACGCGGCCGCGTCCCGGTAGGCGCGTTCAAACTGGCCCGGCGACGGGCGGGAGGTGCGCACTTCCGTGCCCGAGGCCAGGGCAAGGGACATCTGGGTTTCCAGCCCGGCGTCGTCGTCGGCGAAGACATCGCCGCCGATGATGACCGGCATGGGGACCACCGTCAGGCGGCCGCCGGCACCGTGCTGGGCGACCCAGTCAGGCGGAAGGGCCGCCGCTGAGTCGGTGACGACGGCGATCCGCGGCCCTGCCGGCCCCGTTTCCCGGGCGTCGCCCGGCCGCGGGCGCAACCGGGCGGCATGGTGGCGCAGCCAGTCGCGCGCTCCGGCCTTTTCCATGCCGCTCCCCTGGTTTGTGCCGGTGGTTCCCGTGCTAGGCCGGGACGATGTTGACCAGCTTAGGCGCCCGGACGATCACCGTGCGGATGCCTGCGCCGTCGAGGGCTTTCTGCACCGCTTCCGAGGCCAACGCAAGGTCGCGCAGTTCGGCCTCGGTGATGTCCGGGGAAACCTCGAGCCGGTCGCGCACCTTGCCCTTGACCTGCACGACTGCCGTCAGGGTTTGCTGCACCAGCAGGGCCTCGTCGACCTCCGGGAAGCCCGCGTTCGCGACGGATGCCGGGTGGCCCAAGGCATTCCACATGTCCTCGGCCGTATAGGGGGCGAAGAGGCTCAGCAGGATCGCAACCGCTTCGACGGCCTCGCGCACCGCCGGGTCTGCCGGGCCGGCGCCGGAATCGATGACCTTGCGGGTGGCGTTGACAAGCTCCATCAACTTGGCGACGACCACATTGAACTTGTGGCCTTCCAGCAGGGCCTTGGCCTCGTGGATGGTGCGGTGCGAGGTGGAGCGCAGCGCGGGGTCGCCGGTGGACGGGTCCGTGCCGGGTTCGCTGGACACATCACGGCCCAGGCGCCAGGCGCGGGCCAGGAACTTGGCCGAGCCCGACGGCGAAACGTCCGCCCAGTCGACGTCGTCCTCCGGCGGGCCGGCGAAGACCATGGTGAGGCGGACGGCGTCCACCCCGTAGCGGTCCAGCTGCTGGCCCAGGTCCACGCCGTTGCCCAGGGACTTGCTCATGGCCTTGCCCCCGTTGAGCACCTGGCCCTGGTTGAGCAGGCGGCTGAACGGCTCGGTGGCCTCGAGCATGCCCATGTCGTGGATGACCTTGGTAAAGAAGCGCGCGTAGAGCAGGTGCAGGATGGCGTGCTCGACGCCGCCCACGTACTGGCCCACGGGCATCCAGTCGTTGACCTTGGCCGGGTCGAAGGGGCCCTCCGTGTACTGCGGCGAGACGAAGCGCAGGAAGTACCAGGACGAGTCGACGAACGTGTCCATGGTGTCGGTGTCGCGCCTGGCCGCGCCGCCGCACCGCGGGCAGCTGACGTTAACCCAGTCGCTGGCCGCGGCCAGGGGCGAGGTGCCCTTCGGGGAGAGGGCCTCGCCGCGCAGGTTGTCCGGCAGGCGCACGGGCAGCTGGTCGTCCGGGACCGGAACCTCGCCGCATTCGGCGCAGTGGACAATCGGGATGGGCGCGCCCCAGAAGCGCTGGCGGGACAGCAGCCAATCGCGCAGGCGGAAATTGACGAACTTCTCTCCCGTGCCCAGTTTCTCCAGGATGGCGATGGCTGCCGGGATGGCCTCGGCCTTGGACAGGCCGTTGAGTTCGCCGGAATTGATCAGCGTCCCCTCACCTGTCGTCGCGGTGCCGGACACCGCCGGGTCCTCCTCGCCCGTGTCCAGGACGGCGCGCACGGGCAGGTCGAAGGCCTTGGCGAAATCGAGGTCGCGCTGGTCGTGGGCCGGGACGGCCATGATGGCCCCGGTGCCGTAGTCCGCCAGCACGTAGTCGGCCGCCCAGACGGGCAGCCTTTCGCCGGTCAGCGGGTTGACGGCGTAGCGTCCGGTAAAGACGCCGGTCTTGGCGCGGTCGGTCGACTGGCGTTCGATGTCGCTGAGGGCCTTGACCTTTTCTCGGTACTCGCTCAGGGCCTCGGCGTGCTCGGCCGTGACGAGTTCCAGTGCCAGTGGCGCGTCCGCGGCCACCACGAAGAACGTTGCGCCGTAGAGCGTGTCGGGGCGGGTGGTGAAGACCGTCAGCTCCTGCTGAGGTTTTTCGGCTCCGCATTCCTCGATGACGAACGTGACGTGCGCGCCTTCCGAGCGGCCGATCCAGTTCTTCTGCATGGCCAGCACGCGGTCCGGCCAGTTGCCCTGCAGTGCGTCCATGTCATCGAGCAGCCGGTCGGCGTAGTCGGTGATCTTGAAGTACCACTGGTTCAGCGACTTCTTGGTCACGATGGTGCCGCAGCGCTCACAGGCGCCATTGACAACCTGCTCGTTGGCCAGGACCGTCTGGTCCTTGGGGCACCAGTTGACGGGGGAATCCTTGCGGTAGGCCAGGCCGCGCTCGTGGAAGCGCTTGAACAGCCACTGCGTCCACCGGTAATACTCGGGGTCGGAAGTCTGCAGGCGGCGCGACCAGTCCACCGAGATGGCGTAGCGCTTGAACGACTCCGATTGGGTGGCGATGTTGGCGTAGGTCCACTCGGAGGGGTGCGCGTTGCGCTTGATGGCGGCGTTTTCCGCCGGCAGGCCGAAGGAGTCCCAGCCGATCGGGTGTAGCACGTCAAAGCCGAGCTGGCGCCAGTAGCGGGCGACGACGTCTCCCATGGCAAAGGCCTCCGCGTGGCCCATGTGCAGGTCGCCGGAGGGGTACGGGAACATGTCCAGGACGTAGCGGCGTTCCTTGGAGCCGTCGTCGAGGGGGGTAAATACCTTCAGGTCCTCCCAGACGGCCGGCCATTTGGCCTCCATCGCGGCGAAACTGTAGACGCCCTCGTCGCTGTTCTCTTCAGTCTGGGACTGCACGCTCACGTACCCTGCCTTTTCAATCATCTGTGGCCTCTTGCACTGTCATGCCATATACACACAAAAGCCCCTCGACTCAGCAAGGGGCGGCCGCAACGAACTGGTTGCGGCTAGCTAAGGAGGAGCGTTGTGTGCACTTTTCCACTTTAGCGCACTGTCTCCTCCCCTTAACCCAAAACTGTGTTGCACTTCTTGGACCGAGATCACAGGACCGATATCAGCGAAATGACGTCTAATTCGTCCTAATTCGTCCAACAAGTGCAACACAGTCGGGGGGATGTTACTTCACGTCGTCGTCGACCCAGTCCATGGACTTGTTGACTGCCTTCTTCCACAGGCGCATCTGGCGGTCGCGTTCGGCGGAGTCCATGCTCGGCTCCCAGCGCTTGTCCTCGGCCCAGTTGGTGGCCAGCTCGTCGGTGTCCTTCCAGAAGCCGACGGCCAGGCCTGCCGCGTATGCCGCCCCGAGGGCAGTCGTCTCGGTCACCTTCGGGCGGACGACAGGGATGCCGAGGATGTCGGCCTGGAACTGCATCAGCGCGTCGTTGGCGACCATGCCGCCGTCGACCCTCAGGTCCTCCATGTCCACCCCGGAGTCCGCGTTGGCGGCGTCGAGCACCTCCCGCGTCTGGAACGCCGTTGCCTCCAGCGCCGCCCGGGCGATGTGGCCCTTGTTGACGAAGCGGGTCAGGCCGACGATGGCCCCGCGGGCGTCGGCGCGCCAGTACGGCGCGAACAACCCGGAAAACGCCGGCACAATGTACACGCCGCCGTTGTCCTCGACCGTCTTCGCCAGCTGCTCGACCTCCGGCGCCGACTTGATCATGCCCAGGTTGTCGCGCAGCCACTGGATCAGCGAGCCCGTGACGGCGATCGAGCCCTCCAGTGCGTAGACCGGCTTCGCGTCGCCGAGCTTGTAGCAGACCGTGGTCAGGAGCCCGTTCTTGGAGTGCACGATCTCCTCGCCCGTGTTGACGATCAGGAAGTTTCCGGTGCCGTAGGTGTTTTTGGCCCCGCCCTTTTCAAACGCCGCCTGGCCGAACGTGGCCGCCTGCTGGTCGCCCAGGATGCCGGCCACCGGAGTCTCGCGCAGCAGCTGGCTTCCGTGCACCTTGCCGTAGACCTCGGAGGAGGACTTGATCTCGGGCATCATGGACTTCGGCACGCCGAAGGTCGAGAGGATCTCCTCATCCCAGGAAAGGGTCTCCAGGTCCATGAACATGGTGCGCGAGGCGTTGGTGACGTCGGTGATGTGGACTCCGCCGTCGGTGCCGCCGGTGAGGTTCCAGACAACCCAGCTGTCAGTGTTGCCAAACAGCAGGTCCCCGGCCTCCGCCTTGGCGCGGGCTCCTTCGACGTTGTCCAGTATCCACTTGATCTTGGTGCCGGAGAAATAGGTGGCCAGCGGCAGCCCCACCTTTTGCTTGAAGCGCTCCACGCCGCCGTCGGCGGCGAGCTCGTCAACGATGGCCTGCGTGCGGGTGTCCTGCCAGACAATGGCGTTGTAGACCGGGACACCGGTGGTCTTGTCCCAGACGACGGCGGTCTCGCGCTGGTTGGTGATGCCGACGCCGACGATGTCGTGCCGGGTGAGGTTGGCCTGGGCCAACGCGGTGCCGATGACCTCGCGGGTGTTGTTCCAGATTTCGGTCGCGTCGTGCTCCACCCAGCCGGCCTTGGGGAAGATCTGCTCGTGCTCGAGCTGCCCGCTGGAGACGATGTTGCCGTCGTGGTCAAAGACGATGGCACGGCTGCTGGTGGTTCCCTGGTCGATGGCAATTACATATTGAGACATCATTGTTTCCTTTGTTTGTGCAGCCTGCCAGCAAGCTGCGGCCC
Source organism: Arthrobacter dokdonellae (assembly GCF_003268655.1). Taxonomy (NCBI): domain Bacteria; kingdom Bacillati; phylum Actinomycetota; class Actinomycetes; order Micrococcales; family Micrococcaceae; genus Arthrobacter; species Arthrobacter dokdonensis. The sequence continues at coordinate 2,648,706 of NZ_CP029642.1, forward strand.
GATCCAACTTCTACTTGGTCTACTTCATAAGGCAGTTAACAACAAGGGGCTGCCTTCCAAGGCCCGGCCCCGCCGCTATTTGACGACGAGCGGCAGCCACTGTGCCATGAGCCCGCCAAGGGCGCCGCCCACGAGCGGGCCGACGACGGGGACCCAGGAATAGCTCCAGTCGCTGGCACCCTTGCCCTTGATGGGCAGAAGTGCGTGGGCTATGCGCGGACCGAGGTCACGTGCGGGGTTGATGGCGTAACCGGTCGGTCCACCGAGTGACGCGCCGATGGCGACAACCAGCAGTGCCACAGGCAGGGGGCCCAGGCCCGTCACGCCGCCGCCGAAGTGCAGGATGACAAACACCAGCACAAAGGTGCCGATGATTTCAGTGACCACGTTCCAGCCATAGTTGCGCTTGGCCGGCCCGGTGGAGAAGACGCCGAGCTTGGTGGCGCCGTCCGGCTCGTCGTCGAAGTGCTGCTTGTAGGCAAGCCAGCACACCACCGCGCCGATGAAGGCGCCAAGCATTTCCCCGCCAAAGTACGTCAGGGTCGAGCCGAAGGTGATGGGCACGTTGGGTGCATAGTCCGTGGCACCGCTGGAAAGGATGCCCACGGTCACGGCGGGGTTCAGGTGGGCCCCGGACTTGGCGGCGACGAACACGCCGGCCATGACGGCCAGGCCCCAGCCCCAGTTGACCATGAGGAAGCCGCCGGCGTTGCCCTTGGTTCCCCTCAGCGCCACGTTGGCCACGACGCCGCAACCCAGCAGGGTGAGCATCATTGTTCCCATCACTTCGGACAGGAACACTATTCCAAGGTTCATCGTTGACTCCTTCTATTCATTTTTGTGGACTGCGGCTCTCTCGCGGCCGCGGTTCTTGAGCCCCGTTGCCCAGAGGCGTTTAGGCGATCAAGTTTTGTATCTGCACGCCGTGGAGGCGTGAGAGAACGTCTTCGGCATGGCTGACCTCTTCAGCCTGCCGTTCCCTGGACCAGCCCAGCGGACCCGCCAGGGCCTTCGCGGTTTCCGCCAGCAACTCGGCCGTGACCAGTCCGCGGAAGGCCAGGGAGGTGCGGCGGATCATCACGTCGACGAGGTGGCCGATGTGTTCGTGGGCCGCCATGAATTCAATTTCCCGGCGGCTGAGCTCGCGGGTGGATTCAAGGGACTCGTCTTCGCCGGCGGCGAGGTATGCCAGGACCTGGCCGGCGCGCGTGCCGTAGCGGGTGAGCAGGACGGCAGCGCGGGCGGCGTCGACGCCGCCGCCGGTGTGGGCGGCAATCCAGGCCTCCACGGCGGCTCCGGTGGCGGGGAAGCCGGCCCCTCCGCCAATGGCGAGTTTCGCCGTCGAGGTTTTCCGTTCGGCCCCCAACGCTGCCAGGACGTCGTTGGCGAGGTGCTCGGACAGTGCGCGGAAGGTGGTCCACTTCCCGCCGACCAGGCTGAACACGGGGACCGTGGCACCGGCGACGGCCATGTCCGAACGCTCGATGCGGTAGTCGCGGGAGACGAAGCCGGGCGCGGTTTCGTCGTGCCGGGGCAGGGGGCGCACGCCGGAGAAGCTGTACACAATCTCGTTGCGGGTGACGCTGATGGCCGGGAAGACGTGGCCGATGAGCTCGAAGAAATAGTCGATCTCCTCCTCCGTGCAAACGGCCTCCTCGGTGATGTCCGCGTCGATGTCCGTGGTGCCAACCAGCACCCGGTCCCCCATGGGATAGATCAGGACAATCCGGCCGTCGGTGTGCTCAAAGAAGATTTCGCGGCCGTTACACGCGGCCAGAAGTTCGGCATGGTCCAGCACAATGTGCGATCCCTTGGTGCCGCCCATGAACCGGGTGGCCGCGCCCATTGCGGCGTTGGTGGAGTCCACCCAGGCGCCGGTCGTGTTGACGATCACGTCTGCCGTGAAGGCGAATTCGTCGCCGGTGAGCTGGTCGGTGAGCTGGACGCCCCGGTCCGTGATGGCCGTGGCCGCCACATAGTTGGTCGCCCGCGCACGGCTGGCGCCGTCCGCCGCAGTGCCGGCTTCGGACTGCCCTGCCTTCTCACCGTCCTGGAGCACGTCCAGGGTCAGGCGTTCCGGGTTGTGCACGGAAGCATCGTAATAGGTGGCGGCATACTTGATGCCCGGATGCAGTGCAGGCAGTTCAGCCAGCGCCTTGGCGCGGCCCTTGAACTCGTGGCGGGGGACGCTGCCCCCGTCGCGGGAGAAGGAATCGTACATGGCCAGGCCCGCCTTGATCAGGAAGGCGCCACGCTCCTGGGGCTTGCCCTGCTTGTGCGTCAGGAAGCGCATCGGGGCGGCCAGGATGCCGGAAAAAGTGCTGAAGATGGGGATGGTGGTCTGCAGCGGCTTCACGTAGTGGGGGGCGATCTTCAGCAGCCGGTTGCGTTCCACCACGGATTCACGCACCAGCCGGAATTCGCCGTTTTCCAGGTAGCGGATGCCACCGTGGATCATGTGCGACGACGCACCGGAGGCGCCCTGGCAATAGTCGCCGCGCTCCACGAGTGCCACGTCGATGCCCTGCAGGGCCAGGTCGCGGAATGTGCCCACGCCGTTGATCCCGCCCCCGATGATGAGGACCTGGGCATGGGGCCGGCTGCGCAACGCCTCCACGTGCGGCCGCGGGGCCGCTTCGGAGTCGTTGGCGTTCTTGGCCGGCTTGCCGAGCATTCTCACGGTGACCTCATTCGAGTTCGTGTTGGGTGCGCACCGGGCGGCTGTTGGCCATCGGGCGCCTGTTCCCACTATTCTTTGACGAATTGAAAAATATAATCAACCCGTTTGCACAAACGTGCAGAAAGGCAGTGTTTACCATGCCAAGCAGGCGCCCCAAGCAATCAGATGCCCTGCGGGCTGCACAAATGTACTATCTGCAGGACCAGACCATGGATGCCATTGCCAGGGAGCTGCGCACCTCCCGCTCCACGGTCTCGCGCCTGCTTTCCACGGCACGCGACACCGGCCTGGTGCAGATCCAGGTCAAGACGCCGGCCGACCGGGCGCCTGAGCTGGAACGGGCCATCCGCAAGCGATACCAGGTGGAGGTACATGTGGTGCCCGTGCTGGACACGCTGGACGAAGTGGAGGTTCTTGACCGCGTGAGCATGCAGGCGGCCCGGACCATCACGCCTCTGGTCGACTCCAACGCAGTCATCGGGGTGGCCTGGGGATCCACGCTCAGCGCGGTGAGCCGGCACCTGACCCGCAAGACCACGCATGGAACCACCATCGTCCAACTCAACGGCGCCGGAAACACGCAGACCACCGGCATCACCTACGCCTCCGAGATCATCCGCCGCTTCGGCAGCGCCTACGGGGCAAAGGTGGAGCAGTTCCCGGTCCCGGCCTTCTTCGACCATGCCGAGACCAAGCGCATGATGTGGGAGGAACGCAGCGTGCGGCGCATCCTTGACCTCCAGGAGCGCATGACGATCGCCATCTTCGGCGTGGGATCCATGGACGCGGACGTCCCGAGCCACGTCTACGCCGGCGGCTACCTGGACTCCACCGACCTGGACGAGCTCGAGGCCTCCGGCGTGGCTGGCGACGTCGCCACGGTCTTCTTCCGCGACGACGGCACCGACACGGGGATCGTGCTCAATGACCGCTCCAGCGGACCAGGTCTGGACAGCCTGCGCAGGGTCCGGCGTCGCATATGCGTGGTCTCGGGGGCCAAAAAGATCAAGGGGCTCAGGGGGGCGCTCGCCGCCGGCCTGGCCACCGACCTGATCCTGGACGAGGGCACGGCCCGCGAGCTCGTCGAGGCGGACGCGCATTCCAGCGACCCGATCTTCGACTTCCTGAACAGCCTGGACGGGGTCTGAAGCGGGTGAAGCCCAGGCGCGATGCACCGGCACCGGACGCATTAATCGGTAGAGTCGTATCCATGCACCTCGCACCAAAAGTCCCGCTCAACAACGGCGTCTTCATTGACGCGCTCGGCTTCGGCGTCTACAAGGTCCCCGCCGCGGGCTGCGCGGACCTGGTCTCGACCGCCATCGACGCCGGCTACCGCACCGTGGACACGGCCGCCCTGTACGGCAACGAGGAAGGCGTGGGGCAGGCCGTCCACGCCGCCGTTGCGGCCGGGATGCCCCGCGAGGAGCTCTTTGTCACGTCCAAGGTGTGGAACGACCGCCACGGCTACGACGCAACCCTCGCCGCCTTTGGCGAAACCATGGACCGGCTCAAGCTCGACTACCTTGACCTGTTTCTGATCCATTGGCCCTGCCCGGAGCAGGACTTGTTCATTCCCACGTACCAGGCGCTGGAAACGCTCTACCACGAGGGCCGCGTGCGGGCCATTGGGGTCAGCAACTTTGAGCCGGAGCACCTGCGCCGGCTCCTGGATGCCACCGAGGTGGTCCCGGCCGTCAACCAGGTGGAGCTCCACCCCTGGCTGCAGCAGCATGAGCTGCGCGCCCTCCATGCCGAACTGGGGATCGCCACGCAGGCGTGGAGCCCGCTGGCCCGCGGCCAGCTTCTGGACGAGCCGGCCTTGAGAGCCCTGGCCGACGCGCACGGGACGTCCGTGGCGCAGGTGGTGCTGCGCTGGCATGTCCAGTCCGGCCACCTCGTGATTCCCAAGGCCTCAAGCCAGGAGCGGATCGCCGCGAACCTTGACGTCTTTGGCTTTCAGCTCTCAGCCTCTGACATGGCCGTGATTGCCAGCATGGACAGCGGTCGGCGCTCCGGTTCCGACCCCAACAATGTGAACTAGCGGCCCGGTGAGGAGGAACGTGAAGGAACGTACGACGCCGGGCACCGGACCCATCGCTGTTGACCTGTCCGGCCGGGCCGCCGACCACACGGTTGAGGTGGCTGGCGCGGCCGTGCGCTACTGGGACTATGCGCCCCTGGAATGGACGCCCGCCACCCGCACCATCGTCATGGTGCACGGCTTCCGCGGCGACCACCACGGGCTGGAGCGGGTGGTGGAACTACTGCCGGACCACCGTGTCATCATGCCGGACCTGCCGGGTTTTGGGGCTTCACCCGCCTTCGACCGCACCGAGCACAGCATTGCCGGCTATGGCCACTTCCTGGCCGGTTTCCTGGACGCGCTGGCCCTGGGCAGCAAAACCGTGCTGCTGGGGCACTCCTTCGGCTCCATCGTGGCCAGCCATTTCACCGCCTCCCGCCCCGGACGGGTGCATGCCCTGATCCTGGTCAACCCCATCGCCGCGCCGGCGCTGGAAGGCCCCAGCGGCCATTTGACCAAGCTGGCGGTCTTTTACTACCGGGCCGCGGCGAAACTCCCGGCCCCCCTCGGCAATGCCCTGCTGCGCAACTGGCTCATTGTCCATGCGATGAGCATGGCCATGGCCAAGACCAAGGAGCGCGCACTGCTGACGTTCATCCACGGCCAGCACCACGCGTACTTCAGCAGATTCGCGAACCGGGACATGCTGCTGGAGGCATTCCGCGCCTCCGTCGGCGGCACCGTGAGGGAGGTGGCTGACAGGCTCACCCTGCCCGTGCTCCTCGTCGCCGGCGCCGAGGACGAGATTGCCACGCTCCCCAACCAGCACAAGCTCATGGACCTGCTGCCGGATGGCGAGCTGGTGGTCATCAGCGACGTGGGCCACCTGATCCACTACGAAACGCCAGGGCCGGCTGCCGCAGCCATCCTCAACTTCCTGGAAAGGCATCCCGCCCCATGACCCCCAGTAGCAGCCCCGCCACGTCCGACGGCGGCCCGTCCGGCGGCGGCCGGCCCCGGATCGTCATGGATGCCCGGTTCACCCGGATGGACCACCACGACGGGATCAGCCGTTACGGCGCAAGCCTCATGGCCGCCGTCGCCCCCTATGCCGACGTCACCATGCTCATCCACGACGAACGCCAACTGGCCCTGCTGCCCAAGCTGCCGTGGGTCAAGGTCAATTCACCCCTGTCCCCGCTGGAACTGTTCGTGTCCCGCCACGTGAACAAGCTGGGCGCGGACGTGGTGTTCTGCCCCATGCAGACCATGGGCACCTGGGGCCGGAAGTACCCGCTGGTCCTGACCCTGCACGACCTCATCTACTACGAGCACCCGGCCCCGCCCGGCTTCCTGCCGGCACCCGTGCGCGTATTGTGGCGGCTGTACCACAAGGCGTACTGGCCGCAGCGCCTGCTGCTGAACCGTGCGGACACCGTCGCGACGATCAGCCACACCACGCTGGGGCTGATGAACAAATTCCGGTTGACGCGCAAGCCGATCCGGATTGTGGGCAACGCCCCGCAGGGCGGCCGCGTCCCCCGCGACCCCGCGGTGGCGCCGGAAAAGTCGCTGGCGTACATGGGCTCATTCATGCCGTACAAAAACGTTGAGACGCTTATTGCCGGGATGGCCCGGCTGCCGGACTTCACGCTGCACCTGCTCAGCCGGATCACCGCCGAACGCCGGGCCAAGCTGGAGTCGCTTATTCCCGCGGGGGCGAAGGTGGTGTTCCACAACGGGGTCACCGATGCCGAATATGACGAGCTGCTGCTGCGCAGCACCGCCCTGGTCACCCTGTCCAAGGCCGAAGGCTACGGCCTGCCACTCGTGGAGGCGATGGCCCTGGGCACGCCCGTGGTGGTGGCGGACACCGACATCTTCCGCGAGGTGGGCGGCTCGGCGGCGCACTATGTCCCCGCCGACTCCCCCATCGCCTTCGCCGCCGCCGTGCGGGCCCTGGACGACCACGACGCCTGGGCGGCCAGTTCGACGGCGTCGGTGGCCCAGGCGTCAACGTTCAGCTGGGACGATTCGGCCCGGGAGCTGCTGGCAATCGTGGAGGAACTGCGCGGACAGGGCTGAAGCGGTGCGCCCGCCCCGGGTGGTTTCCGGTGCGCCTCGGCTGATGCCCGGCTGGAACCAGCCGGACCCAGCCATGGTCGGAACGGTGGTGGACGCGCTCTCGGCCCAACCCCACTTGTCCGTTGCCCGCGCGGCTGCATGGCCCGCGCGGCCGCGTGGCCCGCACGGCTTTCGCCACGGCGCCGGGTGAACCCGTCCCGCGCGTTGCCGCGGGGTGCTCCGCGCCGGAACCGGTGGGCGCCACGTTGGTTCCTAAGTTTTCGTTGTCGTACTCGACAACAGACCCCATCGATCGCGCTTCCGTTGGTCCGGATGTGCTCGCCATGATGCCCCCCAGGGCGCATCCCATGTCGTCACGATTCGAATTGATATTTGGGTAGACTAAAGCCTATTTGATTTCTGAGGTTTACATATTCTACTCTATGTGATGGAATGGAGGCATGGAGAACTTCCAGCCAGATGCAACTCACAGCGGCGGCCGCCAGCGTGCCGCCGGGTTTTGGTCGCCTGCCCCTGGAATCGTCGCCGCCTATCAAGTAGACGAGCCACCATCCCCGGCCCCGCACGACCAGCCCACACCTGACCCGTTCGCGGCGGCCCGGAAGCTGGCCGGCAAGCCGCACCCCGAAACCTCCTCCGCGGATCTGGACATTGATTCCATGGAGACGCTGGCAGAGGCTGAATACCTATGCGCCGTCGCGGCGCTGCGCAGCCTCGCGCTGGCTGAATCAGGGCTGGCTGCCCTGAAGGCGCGAGTGATTGAACGGCTCGACACGGCCTCCACGCGGCTTGGCATTGCCGCCCAACTTGAACCGTGGCAACAGGAGGTCCTGGCGATTTCCACCACGGCAGAGCTGTGCGCCGCGCTGGCGCTCCCCATACGCACGGGCGGGGAGCTGAAGGGCCAAAGCGTCGCGCTGGTCCGGGAGCACCCGGACACCTTGGAGGCACTGTCCAGCGGATCCATCTCGTGGCGCAACGCGGTGGTGGCCCTGGACCAGCTTGAAACACTTGAGGACCTCAAGGACCCGACGGGCGGGCCGGCCCTTTCGGCCGATTCGCTCGACGGCTTCGAACACCAGCTGCTGGAGCTGGCGCCGGGGATGACCACCGCAAAATTCCAGCTCCAGGCCCGGCGGCTCAGGGAACGAGCCCACCCCGAGAGCATTGCCCAGCGGCACGCAAAGGCATTGGGGGACCGGAAACTGGTCCTGATGCCGGACAGGGACGGCATGTCGTGGCTCTCCATGTTCCTGCCCGCCGACTCCGCACAAGGGATCTGGAACCAGGCCACCCGCACGGCCCGTACCCTGCAGGGACCGGCCGAACACCGAACGCTGACACAACTGCGCGTGGACGTGCTCGCGGAATGGCTGCTCGCAACCGGCACCGCCGTTCCCGAAAGGAACGAAGCCCCGGAATCGGACCGGGCCCCGGCAATTGACAACGAACCGGAAGCTGAATGGTCAGCCGGGGCGGTCCCCGACCCAGGCACAGGGCGTAAGCCGCGCACTAGCCCTGGCAAGGACATCGACGGCGAACCGCCAGCCGACGACGGTCCGGGATCCGGTCGGCCATTCGCAGGCATCCCGCGGCCCCGTGCCCAGGTTTTGGTCACCGTGCCCCTCCTGACGTTGCTCGGCCGCTCCACCGACCCCGCGGAGCTTGAAGGATACGGGCCAATCCCGCCGGAAATGGCCCGGGAATTGGCCGCGGAGTGTCCTACGTTGTACCGGATCATGGTGGACCCGTTCACGAACCAGTACTTGTCCATGGATCCAACCCAATACAGGGTCACCGGCGCCCTCAGGGCACTGCTGCGCGCACGGGACGGCACCTGCGTTTTCCCCGGCTGCAACACGGTGACTGACGACACCGAGCTCGACCATGTCCTCGCCTGGGAAGATGGTGGAACGTCAGTTCCTGAAAACCTCAAGAATGAATGTGGTGTCCATCACCGGCTCAAGCATTTCAAGGACGGCAAGTCCCGGGACGGGACCAGAATGCCACGGGAAGCCCGGTACCGCCGTGATCGCGCGCCGGGACGGGAGTCAGGAATCCTGCGGGGGTGGACACCCACAGCAACGAACGCCCCGGATGAGAAACCAGGCTGGATCTCCCCTGCCGGCTACCTCTATCCGCCGGACGCAACGGCCACCGCTCCGCCGATCATTCCGGCCCCGACCATGATCCAAGCCATCGAGGAGCTGCGCGGCCACGGCTGACCATGCCCGGTTCCACGGACTGCAGGACGTGGACGGCACCACTCCCCCGCGCCCAAGGCCGCCGGGCCGCCACGCGCCCGCCGCAGTTCACGCCGACTGCACAGACCGGACCTTCCACGGTAGCTCAGTGCGAAGGGGGGAACCGGCTAAATGACGTCGACGCCGTCGCAACGCACCTGCACCGGCGAGCCGATGCGGCGGGCGGCATTGGATGCCTTGAGGGAACGCATGGCGCCGGTGACGGCGGCGGCCATGGAATAGGGAAAGAACAGCAGGGTGCGGTAATCGGGGGCGTCGTCCGTGTCTGTGCCCGGACTGGAGGCGTACGACGCCGCGAGGGGCGCCGGGCCGATGACGCGCACTGCCTCCGGCAGGTGGAGTCCAGCGGCGAATGCGGCGACATCCTGCTCCGTCCCCGTCAGGGAAGCGACACGGACGGCCGGCGGCAGGCCGAGTTCGTGGCGCAGCAGAAACTCGCGCTCGGCATATCCGGCAGGGTCCCAGCGGACCAGCGCCTGCACCTCAACGGACTCCTCGGCGGTCACCACCACGACGCCGCCGTCCCGGGCCGGCCGGACCAGGGCCGCCGCGTTCATCCACCGGCGCAGCGTGTCTTCGCCGGAACGCAGCGACTCGCGCCGCAGCAGGGAGTCGCCGTCCAGAAGCAGCGCTGCGGCGTAGCCGCGCGGCGCCACGGGTTCGGCCCCCACCGTGGCGACCACAATGGCCGGACGGTCCGGGACAACAGTCTTAATGTGGTCGCCGGAGGACGAGATCACCGTTGCGGACGGGAAGGCCCGGCCCAGTTCCTCGGCCGTCCGCGACGCGCCGACGGCCAGGGCGCGCAGGGACCGGTGTCCACACGTGGGGCAGCTGAAATTGGTTTCGGCACGGCCGCACCACCGGCAGGTGACCAGCACGGCGGCGGTGCCATGGGCGCGGGCCTGCATGAGCGGGCCGGTGCATTCCGTGCAGCGGGCCACCTCCCGGCAGCGCTGGCAGGCCAGGGCGGGAGCGTAGCCCGTGCGGGCCACCTGGACCAGCACGGGACCGTGCGGTAGGGCGGCCCGGGCAGTTTCCCAGGCACGGTGGGGCAGCCGGGCCCGCGACGCGAGGGGGTCCCGTTCCTGTTCGAAGCTGTCCGCCGTGCTGATGACGCGTGCCGTGGCCGTCCGTGCCACGGACCGCCCGGCCACGAGCGGCTGGGCCCAGCCGGTGGCCACGAGCCGCTGCGATTCGGTGCTGCGGCTGTGCCCGGCCATGAGCACAGCGGTCCCTTCAATTTCGGAGCGCAGCAGCAGGACGTCCCGGCTGTGCTGGTACGGGGCACGCCGTTCAATGTGGAGTTCGTTGCCGTCGTCCCAGCAGCACACCAGCCCCAGGTCCTGCACCGGGGCATAGGCAGCCGAGCGGGTCCCGATCACGATCTTCACCTCGCCGCTGAGCACGCGCAGGAAGTTGTCGTAGCGCAGGGTGGGGCCGTCGTCGGCCGTCAGTTTTACGTAGCTGCCCTCTGGCAGGACGGCGGCAAAGGCGGCTTCCAGCAGTTCAAGGTCGCGAAGGTCCGGGACGACCGCAATGGCCCCCCGCCCCGACAACTGGCAGTAAGCCGCCGCCTGCGCCATCTGGTGGTGCCAGGAAAAGGACCCGTACCCGGAAAGGCATTGCAGCACGGCCTTGGGCGAGGCGCCCAGGGCAAGTTCCGTCAGGTACTCCTCGGCGTGGGAGTAGCCGGAGAACAGGGACGGCCCCGGATGGGCGGCCGGGACGGGTTCCGGCGCGTCGTGCCCGCCGGCGGCATGCCCGCCGGCGGCATGCGAGTCCGGACCGGAATCGGCAGCAGCCGGGTGTGCTGCGCTCCCCCCGGCACCGGCCGCCCCGCCGTCCTTCGTCCCCTTGCGCAGGTAGCCCTTCTCCAGGCTGGCCACGCGCGGCGGCACAGCGATGCGCAGGACGTCGGCCACCGTGCCGCTGTAGCGGGCAGCAACCCGCCGGGCCAGCTCAAGGACCCGCGGTGCCAGCACCGGCACGGCCGAATAGACGCGCGACAACGGCACCAGCTGGTCCGATTCCGAGGATTCAATGCGGGCCACGAGAAACCCGTTAAGGTCCTGGCCCGAAAATTTCACCCTCACACGCACGCCCGGCCGGGCGTCGGCGTCGAGTGCCTTGGGCACGGAATAGTCGAAGATGCGGTCCAGATGTGGCAGCGGGGAATCAATGGCCACCTGTGCCACCGGGAGCGCCGGGGCCAGTTCCACGCCGCTGTGGGGGTCCGCCACGCGTTCGCGGCCCACGAAACCGCTGAGCAGGGTCAGCTGGATGCCCTGCTCAGGATGTGCTTCGGGGTGCCCTTCCAAGGCGTCCTCCTTCCCGGCCGGCCCTGAATTATGCGGGCTGGCACGATGCGGGCCTGCAGTGCCCGGCCTGCGCGGTGCGGGCTTGCCTGTCCGGGCCTGCAGCCTTCGCCGACAACCTGCCCTGAAACCAGCAAAGCACAGGCCTCCGACATGCGGGCGGTTCCTGTGCTCGGCTGTGGATAATTCAGCACCTAGGCGTTGAAGAAGGCCTTGAGCGCTTCCACGCGGTCCAGGTATTCCCAGGTGAAGTCCGGGTCGTCGCGGCCAAAGTGGCCGTGGGCGGCAGTCTTCGCGTAGATCGGCCGCTTGAGGTCCAAGTCGCGGATGATGGGGCTGGGGCGCAGGTCAAAGACGGACTCGATGGCCTGCTCGATCCGGCGCGGATCCACCGTCTCGGTGCCGAACGTTTCCACGTAGATGCCCACCGGGCGCGCCACGCCGATGGCATAGCCCACCTGCACCTCGGCGCGGGACGCCAGGCCGGCGGCCACTACGTTCTTGGCGACCCAGCGCATGGCGTACGCGGCGGAGCGGTCCACCTTCGACGGGTCCTTGCCGGAGAACGCGCCGCCGCCGTGCCGCGCCATGCCGCCGTAGGTATCCACGATGATCTTGCGCCCGGTCAGCCCGGCGTCGCCCACCGGACCGCCCACCACAAAGGGGCCGGCCGGGTTCAGGTGCGTCTTGATGGCGGAGACGTCCAATCCCGACGCGTCCATGACGGGCGCGATGACGAATTCCTGCAGGTCGGCCCGGAGCCGGTCCAGGGAGGTGCCCTCGGCGTGCTGGCTGGAGATGACCACGGTGTCCACGGAGACCGGGACGTCGCCGTCGTAGCCGATGGTGACCTGGGTCTTGCCATCGGGGCGCAGGTAGGCCAGCAGCCCGGACTTGCGCACGTCCGTCAGGCGCTCGGACAGCCGGTGCGCCAGGAAGATGGGGGTGGGCATGTAGGACGCGGTCTCGTTGCTGGCGTAGCCGAACATGAGGCCCTGGTCGCCGGCACCCTGGGAATCGTCGTCGTCCACGGCGGTGCCTTCACGGACCTCCAGGGAGTTGAACACGCCTTCGAAGATGTCCTGGGACTGCTGGCCGATCGAGACCGACACGCCGCAGCGTGCGCCGTCGAAGCCGTTGGCCGATGAATCGTAGCCGATGTCAAGAATGGTGTTGCGGACAATCTGCGGGATTTCCACGTAGGCGTCGGTGGTGACCTCCCCGGCCACGTGGACCAGGCCGGTGGTGGCCATGGTCTCCACGGCCACACGGGAGTTGGGGTCCTCGGCCAGCAACGCGTCAAGGATGGCGTCGCTGATCTGGTCGCAGATCTTGTCCGGATGTCCTGCGGTCACGGATTCGGAGGTAAAAAGGCGCAAGGGGTTCGCTGAAGTCACTGTTCTACTCTACTGGTTCGACGGCGGCCGCCGGCGGGGGCGGTGCGTGGGCTGACACACAGGTTCACGAGCGTGCGCTCACATGGTGCCGAGCCGCTCCGCCACGACCCGTACGACGGCGTCCGCCACCTGGCGCTTGGACCCTGAGGCCTGCACCGGCTCGGCGCCGTCGCGGGCCAGGATCTCCACCTGGTTGCCGTCCTGGCCAAACACCTTTTCCTGTCCGGTCTCCCCCGGGCCGACTTCGTTGACCACGAGCAGGTCGCAGCCCTTGCGGGCCAGCTTGGCCTCGGCGTAGCTGCGGGCGTCGTGCTCGTCGTCGCCGGTCTCCGCCGCAAAGCCGACAATGAGCTGGGACAGGTTTTGGGCGGCACGGTGCGCCACGACCTCCACCAGGATGTCGGGGTTGCGGACCAGCTTGATGACGGGGTCCGCGGCGTCGTCGCGCTTCTTGATCTTGCCCGTCGAGACGGTGGAGGGGCGGAAGTCCGCCACCGCGGCCGCCATGATCACCACGTCGGCGCCGGCCGCCGCGGACAGCGTGGCGGCCCGCAGTTCCAGGGCGGTGTCCACGCTGTGTAATTTGGCGCTCGACGGAGGGGCCACCTCCATGTGGGCGTGGATCAGGATGACCTCGGCGCCGGCCGCGAGTGCGGCCTCGGCGAGGGCCACGCCCTGCTTGCCCGAGGACTTGTTGCCCAGGAAACGTACCGGGTCCAGCGGCTCGCGCGTGCCGCCGGCGGTGATGACGACGCGCCTGCCCTGCAGGAGCTGGCTGTCCGCGGCCGCCCCGTCAGCGTTTTCGGAACCAATGTCTTGGGAACCTGCATCTTCGGAACCGGCGGCCCCGGCGCCTGCCGGCGGCGAAGGCGTAGCCGCATGCCCGGCAGCCGTGCCGAAGCCGGTGCCCGCGGCGTTGGCCGGCGCGGCGGACGCCGGCGACCCCGCGGAAGCCGGGGACGCGGCGTCGTGCGCGGCGCGGGGAACGGTCGGGTCCACGAGCGCGATGGCGGCGGCAAAGATTTCTTCGGGCTCCGGCAGGCGGCCGGGACCCGTGTCCGGGCCCGTGAGCCGGCCGGTGGCAGGCTCCAGCACGTGGACGCCGCGGGAGCGCAGGGTGGCCACATTCGCCGTGGTGGCCGCGTGGCGCCACATTTCGGTGTGCATGGCCGGGGCGAACAGGACCGGGCCGCGCGCCATGAGCAGCGTGGTGGTCAGGAGGTCGTCGGCGAGTCCGGCGGCCGCCTTGGCCAGGAGGTCCGCGGTGGCCGGGGCCACCACGATGAGGTCCGCCTCATGGCCGATCCGGACGTGGTTGACCGTTTCCACGGCGTCAAAGACGCTGTTGGTGGCGGGCCGGCCGCTGAGCGCCTCCCAGGTCGCAGCGCCCACAAACTTCGTGGAGGCCTCCGTGGGGATGACCGTGACCTGGTGGCCGGCCTCGGTGAACAGGCGCAGCAGCAGGGCGGACTTGTAGGCGGCGATGCCGCCCCCCACCCCCAGGACAACGTTCAGCACGGCCAAGGAACGCAATCCGCCCTTAGGCGGTTTCGATCGGCGTGGAGACCAGAAGGCCCTCGTCGATCTCGCGGAAGGCGATGGAAAGCGACTTCTCGTTCAGCTTCGTGTCCACCAGCGGGCCGACGTACTCGAACAGGCCTTCGTGCAGCTGCGCGTAGTAGGCGTTGATCTGGCGGGCGCGCTTGGCACCAAAGATGACCAGCCCGTACTTCGAGTCCGCGGCTTCAAGCAGTGAGTCGATGGACGGATTGATGATGCCTTCGGGCAGTGTAGTCAATTTACTTCTCCAAAATTTGTATGGGTGGTGCCGGGTCAGTCACCGTGGTTGGGCGTTAGCCCCATCAGGGTGACAAGCTCGGCTGCGGCACGGCTGACATCATCGTTGACGATGGTGAAGTCAAACTCCGGTTGGGCAGCAAGTTCCAGTTTAGCGGTTTCCAGGCGGCGGTGCTGTTCCTGCGCCGATTCCGTGCCCCGGCCCACCAGGCGGCGGACCAGTTCATGCCAGCTGGGCGGGGAAAGGAACACGAAATCCGCCTCGGGCATGGCGGCCTTGACCTGGCGTGCGCCCTGGAGATCGATCTCCAGCAGCACCGAACGGCCTGCGGCAACGGCCGCCTCGACGGTGCTGCGCAGCGTGCCGTAGCGGTTGGCGCCGTGGACCACGGCCCATTCGAGCAGGTCGCCGCGGCCCACGAGTTCGTCGAACTGCTCCGGGGTTTTGAAAAAGTAGTGCACGCCCTCCACTTCGCCGGGCCGGGCCGGGCGCGTGGTGGCGGAAACGGACAGCCACACCTGGGGGTAGTTGTCCCTGATGAAGGTGGAGACGGTGCCCTTGCCGACGGCGGTGGGTCCGGCCAGGACAGTCACCCCGCTGCGCGGTTTGGTCCGCACGACGTTCTCGCCCGGCACGTCGACGGCGGTTCCGCTCACAGGTCTTGGCCCAGATAGTCCACAAGCATGCGGCGCTGGTGGACGCCAAGGCCCCGCAGGCGGCGGGTTGGGGCTATGCCCAGCTCGCTCATGATCACAGTTGCACGTACCTTTCCAATGCCCGGGAGGGCTTCCAATAAGTCTGTCACCTTCAGCCGTCCAAGCGCCGGTTCCGCCGCTGAGGCGGCGATCACATCCGCCACGGAAACGGCCCCGCTCTTCAGCCTGCCCTTGGTGTCAGAGCGGAGGGTCCGGGCCGCAGCCGCCTTCTTCAGAGCCGCGGCGCGTTCCTGGTCTGAGAGTGGCGGCAAACTCACAACGGGCTCCTTGGCGTGGCAGCGGTGCGGACAGGTCCAGCACAACGGGGTGTGAGTCGAACCTATCCGCACCTGGGCGCCAAAATCAATCCACCGGGGGCGCCGCCTGCCGCGTCAAAGTCCGCGCAGCGATTTCTCGGCCGCGCGCCGCAGCGCACCCGCGCCGGGCCCTGCCTGCAGTATGCCGCGGCTGGAGGTGGCCAGGACCGCCGGGTAGGCGGCGCCGAACGTCTTCCTGATGTCCGACGCCGTTGCCCCCTGCGCGCCGAGCCCGGGCGCAAGGATGGGCCCGTGCACGGCAGCCAGGTCGATGTCCAGCTCCGCCAGCGCCGTCCCCACCGTGGCGCCGACGACCAGGCCCACGGGGCCCAGGACATCTGCGGCGTGGCGCTGGTTTTCGACGGCTGCCGCGTGGGCGATGCGACGGGCCACGGAATCGGCGCCGCCCACATGCTGGACCGATGCTCCTTCGGGGTTGGAGGTCAGGGCGAGCACAAAGACCCCCCTGCCGTTGGCAGCGGCCACGTCGAGCGCCGGCCGCAGCGATTCAAAGCCCAGGTAGGGGCTCAGCGTCACCGCGTCCGCGGCAAGGGCCGAACCGTCACGCAGCCACGCGTCGGCGTAGCCCGCCATGGTGGATCCGATGTCCCCGCGCTTGGCGTCCGCAATGGTGAGCACTCCTGCCCGGGCCGCCGCCGCAAGGAGTTCCTCCAGTACGGCGAACCCGGCCGAGCCATGCCGTTCGTAGAGCGCCACCTGAGGCTTGATGGCTGCGGCCACGGGAGCCACGGCATCCAGCACCGTCTGGGAAAACGTGCGCAGGGCGTTCACGGAGTCGTCCAGGCCCCAGGCCGCCAGCAGCCCGGGGTGCGGGTCGACGCCCACGCAGAGCTGTCCCCTGGCGTGCATGGCCTCGGCCAGGCGGGAGCCGAAGGGTTCCCGGGCGCCGGCGCCGGGGGCCGCCGCGCCCGACTCAGGCATGCTGTTCCGCCAGGCTGTTTTGCTCCGCCAGGCCGGCCTGGAGGACGGCCGCGTGTTCCTGCAGGCTGGTCACGTCCCACTCGTAGGTGCGCAGGGCCTCCATGGCCTGGACGGCTACGTTGAACTCCGCCACCGTGGTGATGCACGGGCGGCCGTTGGAGACCGCTGCGGCGCGGATCTCGTAGCCGTCGCCGCGGGCCTGTCCGCCGGAGGGCGTGTTGAAGATCATGTCGATCTCGCCGTCGTTGATCAGGTCCACGATGCTCCCGCCGTCGCCGGCACTTTCTGCACCTACGGCGCGCTCCCCGATCTTGCGCACGGTGGTGGCGTGGATGCCGTTGCGGCGCAGCACGTCGGCAGTGCCGCCGGTGGAGACGATCTCGTAGCCAAGGTCCACCAGGCGTTTGACGGCCATGATGATGGAGCGCTTGTCCCGGTTGGCCACCGAGACAAAGACCTTCCCGGAGACGGGCAGGGCGCCGTTGGCCCCGGCCTGGCTCTTGGCGAAGGCGGTGTCAAAGTGCTTGTCGATGCCCATGACCTCGCCCGTGGACCGCATTTCCGGGCCCAGCAGGGAGTCCACCACGTGTCCTTCCGGGGTGCGGAAGCGGCTGAACGGCATGACGGCCTCCTTGACGGCGACGGGCGCGGAGTCGGGCAGCGAGCCGCCGTCGCCCACCTCGGGCAGGATGTGGTGGACGCTGCGCAGGTGCGCGATGGAGACGCCGGTGCCGATCAGGGCCGCCGCCTTGGCCATCTGCACGCCCGTGGCCTTCGAGACGAACGGCACCGTCCGGGAGGCGCGCGGGTTGGCCTCGAGCACGTACAGGACATCGGAGGCCAGGGCGAACTGGATGTTGATCAGCCCGCGCACCCCCACGCCCTCGGCGATGGCGAGGGTGGCCTTGCGGACCCGCTCCTGCACGTCCCGGCCCAGCGTGATGGGAGGCAGCACGCAGGCGGAGTCGCCGGAGTGGATGCCGGCCTCCTCGATGTGCTCCATGATGCCGCCCAGGTACATGTCCTTGCCGTCGTAGAGCGCGTCGACGTCAATTTCAATGGCGTCCTCGAGGAACCTGTCGATCAGGACCGGGTGGGCCTCGGTGATTTCCGTGGCGTTCTTGATGTACCGCGAGAGGTTCGCCTCGTCGTACACGATCTCCATGCCGCGTCCGCCCAGGACGTAGGACGGGCGGACCAGGACAGGGTAGCCGATCTCGTCGGCGATCTTCTTGGCATCGCTGAAGGAGACGGCCGTGCCGTTCTTGGGGGCCACCAGGCCCGCCTCGTCCAGGACTCGGGAGAACATGCCCCGGTGCTCGGCCAGGTCAATCGATTCCGGGGAGGTGCCCAGGATGGGGACTCCGGCGTCGGCCAGCTCCTGTGCCAGCTTCAGCGGCGTCTGGCCGCCCAGCTGGACAAAGACGCCCATGACGCCGCCGGTGCGTTCCTCGGCGGCGATGACCTCCAGCACATCCTCCAAGGTCAGCGGCTCAAAGTACAGGCGCGTGGAGACGTCGTAGTCGGTGGAGACGGTTTCCGGGTTGCAGTTGACCATGACGGTCTCGTAGCCGGCCTTGCGCAGCGCCATGGAGGCGTGGACGCAGGAGTAGTCGAACTCGATGCCCTGTCCGATGCGGTTGGGGCCGGAGCCGAGGATGATGATGGAGGGCTTGGCGTGCAGGCCGATCTCGTCCTCCTCGTCGTAGGACGAGTAGTGGTACGGGGTGTAGGCGGCAAACTCGGCGGCGCAGGTGTCCACCGTCTTGTAGACGGGCCGGATGTCCAGTGCCTGGCGGACGCCGCGCACCACGGCCTCGGAGTTGTGCGTCAGGGCGCCGATCTGGGCGTCGGAGAAGCCGTGGCGCTTGGCCAGGCGCAGCATGTCCGGCGTGAGGGCCGTGGACTGGCGGATGGTGGCGGAGACCTCGTTCAGCAGCACCAGCTGGTCCAGGAACCAGGGGTCGATCCAGGTGGCCGCGTACAGCTCCTCGACGGTCCCGCCGCCCAGCAGGGCGCGCTGCACCTGGGACAGCCGGTCCGTCGTCGGGCGCTTGGCGGCCTCGATGAGGTCCGGCACGTCCAGGGCGTTGACCGAGCTGAAGTCCAGGCTGGCCCCCTTTTGCTCGAGGGAGCGCAGCGCCTTCTGCAGGGCCTCGGTGAAGTTGCGGCCGATGGCCATGGCCTCCCCCACGCTCTTCATGGTGGTGGTCAGCGTGGGGTCGGCTGCCGGGAATTTCTCAAACGCGAAGCGCGGCACCTTGACCACGACGTAGTCGAGCGTGGGCTCGAAGGAGGCAGGCGTCTTCTGCGTGATGTCGTTGGGGATCTCGTCCAGCGTGTAGCCCAGGGACAGCTTGGTGGCGATCTTGGCGATCGCGAAGCCGGTGGCCTTGGATGCCAGCGCCGAGGAGCGCGAGACGCGCGGGTTCATTTCGATGACGACGACGCGGCCGGTGTCGGGCTCGATGGCGAACTGGATGTTGCAGCCGCCGGTGTCCACGCCCACCTCGCGGATGACGGCGATGGAGATGTCGCGCAGGTTCTGGTATTCGCGGTCCGTCAACGTCATGGCCGGGGCCACCGTGATGGAGTCGCCCGTGTGGACGCCGACGGGGTCGAAGTTTTCGATGGAGCAGACCACCACGACGTTGTCGTTCTTGTCCCGCATCATCTCCAGCTCGTATTCCTTCCAGCCGAGGATGCTCTCTTCGAGCAGGACCTCGGTGGTGGGGCTGTACTGCAGGCCCTGGCCGACGATGCGTTCCAGGTCGTCCGGGTTGTACGCCAGGCCTGAACCGAGCCCGCCCATCGTGAAGGAGGGCCGGACCACCATGGGATACCCGAGGTCCTCGGCGGCCGCGAAGGCCTCCTCCAGGGTGTGGATGATGTGGCTGCGCGCGCTCTCTGCCCCGCAGCGCTCCACGACGCCCTTGAACTTTTCCCGGTCCTCCCCGAGCTCGATGGCGGCGATGTTGGCGCCGATCAGTTCCACGTTGTACTTGGCCAGTACGCCGTTCTTGTCCAGGGCGATGGCCGTGTTCAGCGCGGTCTGGCCGCCCAGGGTGGGCAGGACGGCGTCGGGACGCTCCTTGGCAATGATCTTCTCCACCACCTCGGGGGTGATGGGTTCCACGTAGGTGGCGTCGGCGAACTCGGGGTCGGTCATGATGGTGGCCGGGTTGGAGTTGACCAGGATGACCCGCAGGCCTTCCTCCTTCAACACGCGCAGCGCCTGGGTGCCGGAATAGTCAAACTCGGCGGCCTGGCCGATCACGATGGGCCCGGATCCGATGACCAGGACGGACTTAAGGTCTTCTCTCTTCGGCATTACTTGGATTCCTCGGTCTCGTTCTTCTCTGCTGCGGAATTTCTCGGATGGTCGTTCATCAGCGCGATGAACCTGTCGAACAGGTAGGCCGCGTCGTGCGGGCCGGCCGCCGCCTCGGGGTGGTACTGGACCGAGAAGGCCGGGATGTCCAGACAGGACAGGCCCTCCACCACCTGGTCGTTGAGGCTGATGTGGCTGACCTCAACCATGCCGAACCGCTCCTCGGGGGCCCGGGTGGCGCCCTCGAGCGGGGCGTCAACGGCGAAGCCGTGGTTCTGGCTGGTGATCTCCACCTTGCCGGTGCCGCGGTCCATGACCGGCTGGTTCATGCCGCGGTGGCCGTAGCGCAGCTTGTAGGTCCCAAAGCCGAGGGCACGGCCCAGGATCTGGTTGCCGAAGCAGATGCCGAAGTACGGCACGCCGGCGTCCAGGAAGCTGCGCACGAACGCGACCTGGCGGTCCGCGGTGGCGGGGTCGCCGGGGCCGTTGGAGAGGAACACGCCGTCGGGCTCGAACGCCATGGCCTCCTCGAAGGTGGTGGCGGCCGGCACCACGTGGACGCGCACGCCGCGCTCGGCAAACCGGTGCGGCGTCATGGACTTCATGCCCAGGTCCAGGGCGACGATGGTGAACAAGGGCTCCCCCTCCCAGCCGTGGTCGGAAGGTTCGACGGCGTAGGCCTGGGCCACGCTGACTTCCTCCGCGAGCTGGAGGCCCTCCATGGCCGGCTGCGCGAGGACCTCCTCCAGCAGTTCGGCCCGTGGCCGGGCCGCGGAGCCGCCGGAGAAGATGCCGGCCTTCATGGCGCCGCGTTCACGCAGGTGGCGGGTGATGGCGCGGGTGTCCACGCCCTGGATGCCGACAACCCCTTGGGAGGCCAGTTCGTCATCGAGCGTCCCTTCGGAGCGCCAGTTGGAGGGGCGCCGGGCGGCGTCGCGGACCACGTAGCCGGCGGCCCAGATGCGGGTGGACTCATTGTCCGCCGCGTTGACGCCGGTGTTGCCGATGTGCGGGGTCGTCTGGACGATCAGCTGGCGGGCGTAGGAGGGATCGGTCAGCGTCTCCTGGTAGCCGGTCATGCCGGTGGTGAACACCGCCTCGCCAAGAGTGGTACCGACGGCCCCGTAGCTGGTGCCGCGGAAGGCGCGGCCGTCTTCCAGCAGCAGCAGGGCCGGTGTTGTTGCCTGTGCGGGCACGCTTGCTTCACTCATTCTCATCGTTCTTTCTTCTTGTGTCTGCATCAGGTCGTTCTGTTGTGGGCGTTTCCGCCTGTGCCGGGGCCAGCGCCTTCAGGGCCTGGAGCAGCGGCTTCTTGGCCGTGGCCTCCGTGGTCCGGAATCCGGTGTCGACCAGCTTGCCGCCCAGGGTCCAGGTGATGACCACCAGGCCGTCCCTTTCCACGAACTTGCCCGCCATCCCGGCCGCGGTGCCCACGTCGTCGATGGCGGCTGCGGCGATGTAGATGTCCGGCGCCCCCTGGCGGAGCAGGAGCACGCCGGTGCTGCGCAGTTCCAGGGTGGCGTTGGTGCGGATGCCCAGCCCGTGGACGGCGATCCTGTCCAGCCAGTCGCCGGCCGAGGTGGTGGTGACGTACTGGCCGGCCACGCTCAGGGCGGGGGGCCCGGCGTCGTCCGGGATGGCGGGGAGGTCCGCGACGCCGGCCTGGCGCCTGAGCCTGCCGCGCCAGCCCCACCACATGAGGGCGAAGATGGCCAGCAGGATCAGGAAGGTGATGATGACCGGCCCCGTGCGTGCGCCCATCAGTTCGCCCCATGGCGGTAGGGGGTGTTCAGCGCGCCGTTCAGGACCGTGGGGTGGCCGCGGAAGAACGTGGCCACCACCCGCCCGGGCAGTTCCAGGCCCGCGAACGGGGAGTTGCGTCCCTTGGTGGCCATGGCGGCAGGATCCACGTTCCAGCGGGCCGCCGGGTCCACCAGCACCAGGTTGGCCGGCTCCCCCACCTCCAGCGGGCGTCCCTGGCCGTCGAGCTGCCCGATCCGGGCCGGGGCGGTGGAGGTGACGCGGGCAAAGTCCGCCCACGTCATCAGGCCGGTCTCGATCATGGTTTCCTGCACCACGGAGAGGGCCGTTTCCAGGCCGGTCATGCCCATGGCTGCGGACGCCCATTCGCAGTCCTTGGCCTCGCTGGGATGCGGGGCGTGGTCGGTGCCGACAATGTCGATGGTGCCGTCGGCCAGGGCCGCGCGCAGGGCGTGGACGTCGGCGTCGGCCCGCAGCGGCGGGTTGACCTTGTACACGGGGTTCCAGCTGCGCACCAGCTCCTCCGTCAGGAGCAGGTGGTGCGGGGTGACCTCGGCGGTGACGTTGATGCCCCGTTCCTTGGCCCAGCGGATGATCTCCACCGAGCCTGCCGTGGACACATGGCACACGTGGAGCCGGGAGCCCACGTGCTGGGCCAGCAGGACGTCGCGGGCAATGATGGATTCCTCGGCGACGGCGGGCCACCCGGCCAGGCCGAGGACGGCGGAGACCTTGCCCTCGTTCATCTGCGCCCCGGCCGTCAGGCGCGGCTCCTGTGCATGCTGGGCGATCACGCCGTCGAACGCCTTGACGTATTCCAGTGCCCGGCGCATCATGACGGGGTCGCTGACGCAGATGCCGTCGTCGGAAAAGACCCGGACGCGGGCGCGGGAGTCGGCCATGGCGCCGAGCTCGGCCAGCTGCTCGCCGGCCAGGCCAACGGTCACGGCGCCGACGGGGCGCACGTCCACCCAGCCCGACTCGCGGCCCAGCTGCCAGACCTGCTCCACCACGCCCGCGGTGTCCGCGACGGGCGAACTGTTGGCCATCGCGTGCACGGCGGTGAACCCGCCCAGGGCCGCGGCGCGGGTGCCGGTTTCCACGGTCTCGGCGTCCTCGCGGCCGGGCTCGCGCAGGTGCGTGTGCAGGTCCACCAGGCCGGGCAGGGCCACCAGGCCCGCGGCGTCAACGACGGTGGCGCCGGCCGTGGACTCCCCGTCCTGCGTGCCCAGGTTTTCCCCGATGGCGGCGATGACGCCGTCACGGACCAGCACGTCCGCCGTCGCCGTGCCCAGCAGCGAGGCCGAGCGGATGAGGTAGCTGGCGTGGTTCATGAAGGGTCCTTTGCGGAAGTCAGTATTGCGGCCGGCAGGGCCGGCGTGCGGGCGGGGGCGGCCGCCATGCCGCCGGAGAGGAGCAGGTACAGCGCGGCCATGCGCACGGAGACGCCGTTGCTGACCTGGTCCAGCACGGTGGAGCGTGGCGAGTCAGCCGCTGCGGAGGAGATCTCCAGTCCGCGGTTCATGGGGCCGGGGTGCATGACGATCGTGTCCTTGAGCGCCAGCGCGTCCAGCCGGGCGAGCCGGGCGTCGTCGAAGCCCCAGCGGCGGGCATACTCGCGGGTGGAGGGGAAGAAGGACGCGTTCATGCGTTCGGCCTGGACGCGCAGCATCATGACGGCGTCCACGCCCTTCTCCAGGGCGGCGTCCAGGTCATAGCTGACGTCGCAGGGCCAGTGGTCGACGCCGACCGGCAGCAGGGTGGGCGGGGCCACCAGTGTGACGTGGGCGCCGAGCGTGCGCAGCAGCCACACATTGGAGCGGGCCACGCGGGAGTGCAGCACGTCCCCCGCGATGAGCACGCGCATCCCCGCCAGGTCCCCGCCGACCGAGGGCGTGCCGGACAGCTTTGACCAGTGGGCCCGCATGGTGAAGGCGTCCAGAAGTGCCTGGGTGGGGTGGGCGTGGGTGCCGTCGCCGGCGTTGATGACGGCGGCGTCGATCCAGCCCGAGGTGGCCAGCCGGGCCGGGGCGCCGGAGGCCCAGTGGCGGATGACGACGGCGTCGGCGCTCATGGCCTCCAGCGTCTGGGCGGTGTCCTTGAGGGATTCACCCTTGGAAACAGAGGAGCCCTTGGCGCTGAAGTTGATGACGTCGGCGGAAAGGCGCTTTGCCGCGGCCTCGAAGGAGATCCTGGTCCGGGTGGAGTCCTCGAAGAAGAGGTTGACCACGGTGCGCCCGCGCAGCGCCGGCAGCTTCTTGACCTCGCGTTCGCCCACCGCCGACATTTCCTGGGCGGTGTCCAGGATGGCGATGGCGTTGTCCCTGCTGAGGCTTTCCGTGTCCAGCAGGTGCCTCATGCGCCGGCCTCGATCACAACTTCATCGGCTGTGCCGGGCCCGTCGAATTCGGCCAGGCGCACGCGGACCTTTTCGGCGGAGGAGGTGGGCAGGTTCTTCCCCACGTGGTCGGCGCGGATGGGCAGTTCCCGGTGGCCGCGGTCCACCAGGACCGCCAGGCGCACGGCCTGCGGCCGGCCCAGGTCGACGAGGGCGTCGAGGGCCGCACGGATGGTGCGCCCGGAGTAGAGGACGTCGTCCACGAGCACCACCACCTTGCCGTCGATCCCGGAGACGGGCAGTTCGGTGCGCTGCGGTGCACGGGTGGGCTGGCGGGCCAGATCGTCGCGGAACATGGTGACGTCGAGTTGTCCCGTGATGGCGGCGGGTTCGATGCGCGGATCGGCGGCCGCCAGTTTCGCGGCCAGGCGCTGGGCGAGCGGGTAGCCGCGGCGTGGAATGCCGAGCAGGACCAGGTTCGCCGGGCCCTTGTTGGCCTCGAGGATTTCATAGGCGATCCGGGTCAGTGCGCGGTCAATGTCAGCCGCTGATAGGACCGTACGGGACGAGGTGGGCGCTGGCGCGCTGGCCGGGTGTTCGGCGGATGCTGCGGAGGTGCTGGCCATTTTACTTTGAGTCCCCTTTCCCCGCCTCACAGGACGGAATTAAAAGGTTGGTTGCTGCTCCCAAAACTACCACAGCGACCTGCCCGGTCTGCCGCCGGCGGGGCCCCTCGGCCGCTAGGCTTGGAAGCATGAGCGAACCGGGGAACTGGCACAGCCAGCCGTGGCAGGATCCGCAGCGCGGCGCGCCGCGGCCGCCGCTCCCTGCCGGCGACCCGCAGCCCGGACAGTCACCGGGACTGGCGCCGGGAACGCATCCCCACGCAGCGCCGGGAACCCAGCTGACCCCGGCCGCCGCGTACTGGTCCCATCCGGCCCCGGCCGCGCGCCCCCCAAGGCGGAAGGCGCCGGGGGCAAAAGTGACCAACATCATCGTGCTGTGCCTGTTCGTCGCCGTGGCGCTGGGGACCCTGGCGGTGTTCGCGTTTGCCATCGGCACAAGCGTCTTTCTGGTCTGCGGCGCCTTGGCCCTGGTCCCGCTGGCCATTTGTGTCATGACGCTGGTGTGGATCGACCGGTGGGAACCGGAGCCGAAGGCGGCCCTGGTCCTCGGCTTTTGCTGGGGCGCGGGCATGTCGGTGGTGACGGCCCTGGTGGTGGGCGGCTGGGTGCAGCCGCTGCTCATGGCCTCCAACGCGTCGGCCGATCCGGGCATGGTGGGCGCGGTGGTGCAGGCGCCCCTGGTGGAGGAGGTCTGCAAGGGCGCCGGGGTGCTCCTGCTGTTCTTCCTGCGCCGGCGGACCTTTGACGGCCCCATCGACGGTGTGGTCTACGCCGGCATGGTTGCCGCCGGCTTCGCGTTCACGGAGAACATCCTGTACTTCGGGCAGGCGTTCAAGGACAGCGGCGGCCATGCCGGCGGGCTGGTGGGGATCTTCGTCATGCGCGGGCTGATGTCCCCGTTTGCGCACGTCATGTTCACGAGCGCCCTGGGTGCCTGCGTGGGGTACGCGGCCCGGCACGGCGGCACGGCGATGGTGCTGGGCGCCTGGGCGGTGGGCCTGGTGCCCGCCATGCTGCTGCACGGGCTGTGGAACAGCCTGACGTTCATCCACGGCAACTTCTTTGTGCTGTACCTGGTCCTGCAGGTTCCCGTGTTCGTCCTGTTCATCGCCGGGATCGTGCTCCTGCGCCGGGCCGAGGCCAGGCTGACCCGCCGGCGCCTGGCCGACTACGTCCCGTCCGGTTGGTTCAGCCAGCCCGAAGTGCCGATGCTGGCCTCCGGTGCGGGCCGGCGTCGTGCGCTGGCGTGGTCCAAGACCTTTGGCGCGGACCGTCCCATGAAGGAATTCATCCGGTTGGCGACACGGCTGGCGTTCACGCGCCAGCGCCTCATGGTCGATGCCCGGGGCGCCGCGGGCAGTGCGGCGGCCAGGCGCTTCAAGGCCGCGCAGCAGCAGGAGCTGGAACTGCTTAACGCCGCGACGGCCGCCCGCAGCGAACTGCTGTCCCGCCACGCCGCCCGCCCTTAAATGCGAACTAGTCTGGGGGCTAGGCGAGCAGGGTGGGCTTGACCTGCTGCAGGCGCCCCAACAGCCCGTTGACGAACTGCGGGGATTCGTCCGTGGAAAGCACCTTGGCCAATTCCACGGCTTCGCTGACGGCGACGGCGTCGGGCACGTCGTCGTTGTACAGCAGTTCCCAGGTTCCGAGGCGCAGGATGATGCGGTCGACGGCGGGCATGCGCTCCAGCGTCCAACCCTGCGAATATGTCTGCAGGTGCTCGTCGATGCTTTCCTGCATGGCCGTGACGCCCTCAACCAGGTCGACCGTGTAGGGGTTGATGATCTGGTCGGTCTTTTCACGCCGGGCCGTCAGGGCGGAGAACGCCGTGACGCCGCGCTGTTCGGACTCGAACAAAATGTCCAAGGCGCGGCGGCGTGCCTTGCTGCGGGCCGAGTTCGGCTTGGTGCCGGGGCCGCCTTGACTGCCTGCCACTATTCGCTGACTCGTCCCTGGTAGCTGCCGTCGCGGGTGTCGACCTTGACCAGCGTGTTGTTCTCGATGAACAGGGGCACCTGGATCTCGTAGCCGGTTTCCACCGTGGCGGGCTTGGTGCCGGCCGAGGAACGGTCGCCCTGCAGGCCGGGCTCGGTGTAGGTGATACGCAGCTGGACCGACGGCGGCAGTTCCAGGTACAGCGGGCTGCCTTCGTGGAGGGCGATGGTGACGTGCAGGTTTTCCAGCATGAAGTTGGTCGCGTCGCCGACCACGGAACCGGCGACCGTGAGCTGGTCGTAGTTCTGGGTGTCCATGAAGACGAAGTCTTCGCCGTCCTGGTACAGGTACTCATAGTTGGAGCGGTCGACGGTGGCGGTCTCGATCTTGAGGCCGGCGTTGAACGTCTTGTCGACGACCTTGCCGGAGAGGATGTTGCGCATCTTGGTGCGGACAAAGGCCCCGCCCTTGCCGGGCTTGACGTGCTGGAACTCGATGATGTTCCAAAGCTGTCCTTCAAGTTTGAGAACAGTGCCGTTCTTGATGTCGTTGGTCGTTGCCACAGTTGCCTCTAACGTATAAGTGTTATCAAAAATCCATTGACCATACTACCGCATCGGGTGGCGGCTGCCGGCTACGCGCGCTCAGCCAGGTCCTGGGCCCGCTGCAGGGACACCGTGGAGGAATAGATCGCGGCCGCGTCCGCCCCCGAGGCGACCCGCTGGTCCAGTGCCGTGGAGAAGCACCGTGCGGCGGCGGCGAAGTTGCCGTTGGAAAAGTACACTTTGCCCAGCTGCTGGTTGACCCAGGCCTCCAGGGAGGAGTCGGCAACGGTGGGCAGCAGGGCCTTAAGCACGCGTTCGGCCCGGTCGAACTGCCCCATGGCACGCAGCACCTCCGCGTCCAGGACCTGCAGCCGCAGCGAGCCTGGGTCCAGGAGACGGGCGTCGGCGGCCATTTCCGCGGCCTCGGCGTTGAGCCCGCGGGCCAGCAGGACGAACACGTGGTCCGCCGCATCCCCGGATTCCTCCAGGGCCGCCGCGCACTTGTCCTCGTCCACCACCTCCGGCAGCAGGGTCTCGGGGTTCACGGCAGTGCCGGGGAATCCCGCCGATGGCCAGTCCTTCAATGCCATTTAGGACGCAATCTCCTGGTAGGCGGCGAAGAGCAGCGACGGATCCGGCACCTCGAGGATGCCGGGGCGGCCGATCCCGTCCAGCACCACAAAGCGCAGCAGGTCCCCGCGGGTCTTCTTGTCCCGGCGCATGCCGTCCAGCAGAGCCTGCCAGCGGTCCTTGCGGTACGTCAGGGGCAGGCCCAGCAGCTGAAGGATGCTGCGGTGGCGGTCCGCATCGGCGTCGCTGAGGCGTCCCACGCTGCGTGCCAGTTCGGCGGCGAACATCATGCCGACCGAGACCGCCGCGCCGTGCCGCCAGGAATAGCGCTCCGCGTGTTCGATCGCGTGGCCCAGCGTGTGGCCGTAGTTGAGCGTCTCGCGGAGTCCATTCTCGGTCAGGTCCTCGGAGACCACCTTCGCCTTGACGGTGATGGCGCGCTCGATCAGCTTGCGCAGCACGTCGGAACGCGGGTCCCTGACGGCCTCCGGGTTGGCCTCAATCAGCTCCAGAATGGCGGGGTCGGCGATGAAGCCGCACTTGACCACCTCGGCCATGCCGGAGAGCAGTTCGTTGGGCGGCAGCGTATCCAGGGTGTCCAGGTCCACCAGCACGCCGGCCGGCGGGTGGAAGGCGCCCACCAGGTTTTTTCCCTCGGCGGTGTTGATGCCGGTCTTTCCGCCCACGGAGGCGTCCACCATGCCCAGCAGCGAGGTGGGGAGGTGCACCACCTTGACCCCGCGCAGCCACGTGGCGGCCACAAAGCCGGCAAGGTCCGTCACGGCGCCGCCGCCCACGGCCACGATGGCATCGGATCGGGTGAAGTCATTTTGTCCCAGCACCTGCCAGCAGAAGGCGGCGACCTGGATGTGCTTGCCTTCCTCGGCGTCGGGGATCTCCGCGGTCAGCGACGTGAACCCGGCGGCGGCCAGGTCCTCGCGGACCGCTTCGCCGGTGGCCCGCAGGGCGCGCGGGTGGATCACCAGCACCCGCTTGACCCGCTCCCCCAGCAGTCCGGGCAGCAGCGACAGCAGCCCGCGTCCCACCACGACGTCGTAGTTGTCGGCGGCGGCAGTGCCGGTGACCTTGATGACTGTGTTCAATTCATTCACGGTGCGGTGTTCTCTTTCCTTGATTCAGCGGCCAACAGGGCGATGAGCTGGTCAACCAGCTCCGGCACGCTTGACTTGCCGACGTCGATGGTGATGTCGGCCAGGCGGGCATAGACAGGGCCGCGCGCGGCCGCGAGCCGCGACCAGGCGGCCACGGGATCGGCGGCCAGCAGGGGTCGGCCGGTGTTGCGGACAATGCGTTCCTTGACCGTCTCCACGGTCGCCCGCAGGAACACGACGGTGGCCTTCGCCAGCAGCTGCTGCGTGCCGGTGTCGAGCACGGCCCCGCCGCCCAGGGACAGCACCACCGCCTTGGGCTCCGGCCGGTCCAGGACGTCGGCCACGGTGCGGGCTTCGAGCTGGCGGAAATAGTGTTCCCCGCGGGCGGCAAAGATGCGCGGAATGGCCCCGTGCTTGGCGACGATCCGCTGGTCGGTGTCGACAAACTCGAGCCCCAACTTCCGCGCCAGTTCGGCGCCGATCACCGACTTGCCCACGGCCATCGGCCCGATCATGACGATGGAGCGGTCCGGCCGCGGCTGAGGCTCCCCGGAGTGTCCCGTCCGCGCTGCCATCAGCGACCCAAGGTGTCCAGATTGGCCGGGATGGCGGCCAGGTAGCTGTCCATGTTCCGCTTGGTCTCGGCCATGGAGTCCCCGCCGAACTTCTCCAGGAGCGCTTCGGCCAGGACCAGGGCGGTCATTGCCTCTGCCACGACGCCTGCGGCCGGCACGGCGCACACGTCCGAGCGCTGGTGGTGGGCCTTGGCGGGAGCGCCGGTGGCAACGTCGATTGTCTGCAGGGCACGGGGCACCGTGGCGATGGGCTTCATGGCGGCCCGCACGCGCAGGACGTCGCCTATGCTCATGCCACCCTCAATGCCGCCGGCCCGGTTGGAGGTGCGGGTGACGCGGCCGGAGGCATCGCGCACAATTTCATCGTGCGCCGCGGAACCGCGGCGGGCGGCGGTGGCAAAGCCGTCGCCGACCTCCACGGCCTTGATGGCCTGGATTCCCATGAGGGCGCCGGCGAGCCGGGAGTCGAGGCGCCGGTCCCAGTGCACGTAGCTGCCCAGTCCCGGAGGCAGTCCGTAGGCGAGGACCTCCACGACGCCGCCGAGGGTTTCGCCCTCCTTGTGGGCGGCGTCGACCTCGGCGACCATGGCGGCGGAGGTTTCGGCGTCAAAGCAGCGCAGCGGATCAGCGTCCAGGGCGGCAACGTCGGTGAAGGTGGGCACGGCGGCGTCGGGCGGCGAGGCCACGCCGGCTATCTGCACCGTATGGCTGACGAGTTCCACGCCGACGGCGGCCAGGACTTGCGCCGCCACCACGCCCAGCGCCACGCGGGTGGCTGTTTCCCGGGCGCTGGCGCGTTCCAGAACGGGGCGGGCCTCGCTGAAGCCGTACTTTTGCATGCCCGTGAAATCGGCGTGGCCGGGCCGCGGGCGTGTCAGGGGCGCGTTGCGTGCCTGCTCGGCGAGCTCGGCGGGGTCCACGGGGTCCGCGGCCATGACCTGTTCCCACTTGGGCCATTCGGAGTTGGCGATCTGGATGGCGACGGGTCCGCCCTGGGTCAGGCCGTGCCGCACGCCGCCAAGAATGGTGACCACGTCCTGCTCGAACTTCATGCGCGCGCCGCGCCCGTAGCCGAGCCGGCGCCTGGCCAGGGCGTCCCGGACGAGGGCGCCGGTGAGCTCCACCCCGGCCGGAACGCCTTCAATAATTCCCACAAGGGCCGGTCCATGGGATTCCCCGGCGGTCAACCAACGCAACATGTATTCCATCCTGTCATGTTCTGCCGGGCCTATTCGTGCGGTGGGCGCCGGCGGAGCCCAAGTGCGTCGCACATCACATTTAGGACGGCCGCCGAGCGTTCCTCGGCCCGGTCCGCAAATCCACCCGCCGCCGCGAACAGGCGCACCTGCTCCAGCCCTTGGTACAAAAGCATCTCGATCCCGGGGACCACGGTGCCGCCGCGCTGCGTCCAGGCCGCGGCGAGGGCGCTGGGCCACGGGTCGTACGCGACGTCGAGCAGGCACCGGCCGGACGCGTCCATGCCGGAGGCGGCGATCTCCGCCGCGAGCCGGTCCGGTGCATGGGGGGGCAGTGTGGAGATGACGACGCCGTACCCCGCCAGTGCGGCCGCGGCGCGTTCGAAGGGCACCAGGGTCGCCGCAACGCCGAGGCGCTGCGCCACTTCCACGGTCGCCGTGGCCTTGGCCGGGTTGCGGACATAGATGTCCACGGCTGGGGCGCCAAGTCCCGCCAGTGCCGCGACGGCGGACACGGCGGTCCCGCCCCCGCCGAGCACTGCGCCCCTGGGCAGCCGCGGCGCGCCGGCGTGGCGCAGCGCGTGGACGAGCCCGGCGACGTCCGTGTTGTCGCCCAAAAGGTGCGTGCCGCCGTCGTCCGTCCGCGTGGCCACCACGGTGTTCACGGAGTGCAGGGACCGGGCCGCCGGGGTCAGCGTGTCCACCAGTTCGGCAGCCCGGGTCTTGAGGGGCATGGTGACGGACAGCCCGTACCAGTTGCCGTCGGCGCGGACCCGGTCCAGGAACGCGGCCAGTCCGGGAACGTCCAGGTCGACGGCGCCGTAGCTGTAGTCAAGCCCCAGCTCGGCGTAGGCGCTGCGGTGCATGGCCGGTGATTTGGAGTGCCCGATAGGGTGGCCGAGCACGGCGCCTTGAAGCGCAGCGCCCATCTATTTGCACTCCGACGCATTGGCCTGGCACCATGCCGTGTACTTGGCAACGTTCTTCAGGTGCTCGGCGTAGGTGGTGGCGTACAGGGTTTCGCCCGTTTTCAGGTTGACCGTGACCCAGAAGTAGTACGGGTTGCTTTCCGGGTGCGCGGCCGCCTCGATGGAGGCCTCCGCGGGGGAACCGATCGGCCCCGCGGGCAGGCCGGGGTTGGCAAAGGTGTTGTACGGGTTCTTTTTGTCCGCCTTTTGGGCGTCGGTGATGTTGTACGTCTTGATACCGAGCCCGTAGGCGACCGTGGCATCGGATTCGAGCCGGCCGCCCGTCTCGCCGTTGGGGTTGTTGATGCGGTTCTCGATGGCCCCGGAGATCTTGCCGTAGTTCGCCTCGTTGCCTTCAAATTCGATGATGCTGGCAATGGTGAGGTCGCGGTACTGTTCGGCGGGATCGGTGACGCCAGCCTTGTCCAGGTTGGCCTTGGTGGCGTCCACCATCTGCGTCAGGATCGCCTTGGCGCCAAGCTCGACGGCGAAGCGGTACTCCCCGGGGGACAGGTAGCCTTCAAGATTCTTGGCCTTGGCGGGCAGGCCGAAGGCCTTGGGGTCCTTGGCCAGCTGTTCAAATTCGGCCAGCGGAATGCCGGTGCTCTTGGCCAGCACGGCCAGGGTTTCGCCCATGCGCAGGTTTTGCGCCACGGCGGCGTAGTGGACCTTGGCGGCGTCCTTGGACAGCAGCACGGCGACGGCGTCGGAGGCCTTCATCTGCTTGCGCATCTTGAACGAGCCCGGCTGCAGCGAACCGGTGCCGTTGGCCACGCCCAGGGCATCCAGGAACGATTGTTCGCTGGCCACCACGTCCTCCGTGCGCAGCTCCGCGGCAACGGAGCGGGCAGACGATCCTTCCGGTACCACCACCTGCACGCTTCCGGTGCCCGGGCCGGGGTAGTCGGCGGCCTGAAACCCGCCCAGCAGGGGCTTGACGGTCTGCACCACAAAAAACACGACGACGGCGAACAGTGCCAGGACGATGAAGAAGACCACGGTACGGCGGCGCCGGCGGATCCGCTTGGAGACGCGCGTGCTGCGCCGCGACGGCAGCGGCGCCCCGTCGAAGTACGGGGCTTCCTCCCCGTAGTGGTCCCTGTCCCAGTGGTCGCCCTGCCCGGCGGCGTGGCCAGTCGCGGGCCCCGGGTCGCGCCAGGCACCTTCCACGGGCAGGTCATGTTCCTCGGACCAGTGGAGTTCTGGGTTATCCACCAGGTGGGACGGGTGGTGGCTGCCGCTGTTGCGCCCGCTCATTGGGCAGCCCGTCTGTGGGCAGGCCCGGTGGGCGGCACAGGCATTGAATCGGAAATGGCCGAACCTTCTTCTTCTTCGGACGGAATGGCATTCCCCACGGTGCCCGGCTTTGGTGCACGCACCAGCTCCCCAACGGTGGCGTTGCGTGCCTTTTGCATGTCGAGGGCCTGCTGCAAGATGCCAACGGCCGCTGCTTGATCTACCAGCTTACGATGATCACGGCTGCCGATGCCAGCCGCGCGCAACGCCTGGTGGGCGCTGACGGTGGTCAGGCGTTCGTCAATGAGGCGCACGGGCACGTCCAGTCCGGCCGCGCCGAGCGCGGCAACGAGCAGCTGCGCGTAGCTGCGGGCCATCTCGGCCGAGGCCTTCTCGGCGCCCTTGAGCGTGCGCGGCAGGCCCACAAAGATCTCCACGGCGTTGCGCCCGGCCGCCTCCTTGACGACGACGCGGATGTCGGAGTTCTTCTTCGCGTCCCGCGACAGCGTCTTGACGGGCGTGGCAAGAATGCCGCCGGGGTCGCAACATGCCAGGCCGACGCGGACCATGCCCACGTCGATCCCCAGTTTCACTCCCTGGCGGTAGCCTGGCTGATCCATGCGCCCTAGCGGTCCTTGACGGCGTTCGTGACGGCCGCCAGCGCGGCCGGGATGGCCTGCAGGTCCGTTCCGCCGCCCTGGGCCACGTCCGGCTTGCCGCCGCCGCCGCCGCCCAGGACTCCGGCGGCCACCTTCACCAGCGCGCCTGCCTTCACTCCGGCGTCGCGCGCCGCCTCATTGGTGGCGATGAGCACCACCGGGCGCCCGTTGCTGGCCCCGGCCACAGCCACCACGGCCGCGGCCGAACCGAGCCGCTGGCGCAGGTCCAGGGCCAGCGCGCGGAGGTCGTCGGCCCCGGAGACCTCGCCGGCGTCGTGGGCGATGACCTTGACGCCGTCGGCGTCCACAGCCGTGCCGGCCAGGCCCGCCGCGGTGGCGCTGAGCTGTTCCTTGCGCAGGCGTTCCAGCTCCCGTTCGGCCGTCTTGAGCTTGGCCAGGGTGGCGGCGACGCGTTCCTGTAGAAGGTTCGAGGGCACCTTGAGCATGTCCGTCAGGGATGACACCAGGGCGCGCTCGGCGGCCAGGTGGCGGAACGCGTCCATGCCCACGAAGGCCTCAACGCGGCGGTTGCCGGAGCCCACCGACTGCTCTCCCAGCAGGGTCAGCGAACCGATCCGGGAGGTGCTGTCCACGTGGGTGCCGCCGCACAGCTCCCGGGACCAGGCGCCGTCGATCTCCACCACGCGCACTTCGGAACCGTAATTCTCCCCGAAGAGGGCGGTGGCGCCGAGTGCCTTCGCGTCGTCCAGGGCCATGACCCTGGTGTCCACCCGGTAGTTGTTGCGGATGGCGATGTTGGAGACTTCCTCGATTTCCGAGCGCGTGGCGGCGCTCAGGCCCTCGCCCCAGGAGAAATCGAAGCGCAGGTACCCGGCCTTGTTGAAGGAGCCGCGCTGCAGCGCTTCCGGTCCGAGGATCTGGTGGAGGGCGGCGTGCACGATGTGCGTGCCGGTGTGCGCCTGCTCGGCGGAGTGCCGGCGTTCACGGTCGACGGCGGCGCGCACCAGGGCGTCGGCCGGCAGTTCGCCTTCCCGCACGACGGCCTTGTGAACGCTCAGGCCCTTGACCGGCCTTTGCACATCGAGGACCTCGACGACGAAGCCGTCGCCGGTCATCAGTCCGGTGTCGGCGGCCTGGCCGCCGGCTTCCGCGTAGAATGGGGTCTCGTCGAGGACGATCGAGATTTCGTCGCCCGTGGCCGCTTGGGCCACGGCGGCGCCGTCGGACAGGATGGCCCGGACCCGGCCCTGACCCTCCAGCTCGGTGTAGCCGGTGAAGACGGTTTCGCCCTGGGCCAGCAGCTCATGGAAGACGCTCAGGTCGGCGTGGCCGCTCTTCTTGGACTTGGCGTCCTTGCGGGCGCGGTCCCGCTGCTCCAGCATCAGAGTGCGGAACCCGGCCTCGTCCACGGCCAGGCCCGCCTCGCCCGCCATTTCCAGGGTCAGGTCGATGGGAAAGCCGTAGGTGTCGTGCAGGGCGAACGCCTCGGCGCCGGACAGGGAGGTGTTGGCGGCCTTGGACTCCTTCACGGCCTCCTCCAGGCGGGCGGTGCCGCTGGCGATGGTGCGCAGGAAAGACTTCTCCTCGGCGTAGGCGATGCGGGCAATGCGGGCGAAGTCGCCTTCCACCAGCGGGTAGGCGCCCTTCATGGCGTCGCGGGAGACGGGCAGCAGCTCCGGCAGGACGGCGGATTCCACGCCGAGCAGGCGCATGGCGCGCACGGCACGGCGGATCAGGCGGCGCAGCACGTACCCGCGGCCCTCGTTTGAGGGCGTCACGCCATCGGAAATCAACATCAGCGCGGAACGGATGTGGTCCGCCACCACGCGCAGGCGGACGTCGTCGACGTGGTGGGGGTCGGCCGGATCCTCGGTGGAGGTGTACTCCTTGCCGGAGAGCTCGGCGGCCTTGTCCAGGACGGGACGGACCTGGTCGGTCTCGTACATGTTCTCCACGCCCTGCAGGATCATGGCGAGCCGTTCCAGTCCCAGTCCGGTGTCGATGTTTTTGTTGGGGAGCTCGCCCACCACGTCGAAGTCGACCTTGGAGGTGACGTTGTCAATCTGGTACTGCATGAACACCAGGTTCCAGATCTCGATGTAGCGGGTTTCGTCGGCGATGGGGCCGCCCTCGACGCCGTATTCGGGCCCGCGGTCGTAGAAGATCTCGGAGCAGGGGCCTGCCGGGCCGGGCTGGCCGGTGGACCAGTAGTTGTCTTCCTTGCCGATCTTCTGGATGCGGTCCGGGGCCACGCCCACCGTGTCGCGCCAGATGGCCAGGGCTTCCTCGTCCTCGGTGTAGACGGTGACCCAGAGCTTGTCGACGGGCAGCCCGAAGCCGCCGTCGGCCACGGGGCTGGTCAGCAGCTCCCAGGCGTAGGGGATGGCCTTTTCCTTGAAGTAGTCGCCGAAGGAGAAGTTGCCGCACATCTGAAAGAAGGTGCCGTGGCGCACCGTTTTGCCGACCTCGTCAATGTCGCCGGTGCGGATGCATTTTTGTACACTCGTGGCCCGCTTGTACGGCGGTTCCTCCCGGGCGGTCAGGTAAGGAATGAAGGGCACCATGCCGGCCACGGTGAACAGCAGCGATGGATCCGACGAGATCAGCGACGCCGACGGCACCGGGGTGTGGCCCCTGCTGGAAAAGAACGTGATCCAGCGATCTGCAATTTCGTGGGATTTCATTAGCCTGGTGGCTCCTTACAACGGTTCATTGTCAAAATCAGCGGTTCATTATCGGTGGCTGCCTGCGGAGGAAGAAACCTAGTGGCGCGGGCCCACGGGACGCCCGGGATCAAGGCCCAGCGCGGCCCGGAGGTCGGTCTCCCGTTCGCCCATGCCCTCGCGCATCGCGTCGGCGAAGTCATGGACGGCGTCGGCCGCCCGGCCAACCGCACGGTTGAGGCCCTCGGGGCCAATGGCGCCCTTGGCGGCCGCCAGCTTCCGGGCGGCAACGACGCCGATGGTGATGCCAACGCCCAGCCAAAAAATCTTCTTCATGCGTGTTTTCCCTCCAAAAAGTGCTCCAACGTGCGTTCCTGCCGCCCGTTCGCGCTCGGTTCAACGGCGGCTGGCAGCCCTAGCGGCTCCGGCGGGCGCGGACGGGCTTCTTCCGGCTGGCCAACGCCTGGCGCACACCGTAGGAGAACGCCGCCACCTTGATCAGGGGCTGGCCCAGCGTGGCGGCGAACAGCGACGACAGCGCGGAGATGTTCGCGGTGGCGTCGGAGATGTTGGTGGAGATCCCGTCCACCTTGGCCAGCTGCGTGTTGGTGGTCGCCACCGTGCTGGTGACCTCGTCGATGAGGGGCGTCGTCCCGTCGCCGATCTGCTTGATGGTGGTCCGGACTTCATCCAGGACCTTGCCAAGCTTGAAGATCGGCACGGCCAGCAAGGCAACCAGAATGGCAAATACGCCTGCTGCAATCAGTCCCGCAATGTCTCCACCAGTCATGGAGGGCCGCCTCTTTTCCGTTTAGTCGAATGTCCCTTTGAATACCTTAGCCAAAAGCAGCCCGCGGCGAGTGCCGCGGGCTGCTCCCAAGGTGTCGGACCGGATTGCCCCGGCCCTACTTTTCGCTAACGAATTTAGCGTGAGTAGAATTCGACGACCAGCTGCTCTTCACAGGTTACGGGAACTTCGACGCGCTTCGGCCTGCGAACCAGGCGGGCCTGAAGGCTCTCCAGCTTTACGTCCAGGTAGGCCGGGACGTTGGGGAGCACGTCGCGGTGTGCGCCGGCCGCAGCAAGCTGCAGCGGGGCCATGGTCTGGCTGCGCGGGTGCACGTGGATCAGCTGACCCTCGGCAACGCGGAACGACGGGCGGTCCACGCGGGCGCCGTCGACCATGATGTGGCGGTGCACAACCAGCTGGCGGGCCTGGGCGGTGGTGCGGGCAAAGCCGGCACGCAGGACCAGGGCATCCAAACGGGTTTCCAGGATCTCGACCAGGTTTTCACCGGTCATGCCCTTGGTGTGCTTGGCTTCTTCGAAGGCACGGGTCATCTGTGCTTCGCGGATGCCGTACTGGGCGCGCAGACGCTGCTTTTCGCGGAGGCGGACGGCGTAGTCGCTGTCCTGCTTCTTGCGGGCGCGTCCATGCTCACCGGGGCCGTACGGGCGGCGCTCGAGGTACTTGGCTGCCTTGGGGGTCAGAGCAATGCCGAGGGACCGCGAAAGGCGGGCCTGCCGGCGGGCACGTGTGCTGTTAGCCACTTGTGTCCTTCCAATAGTTGCAACAAATGTATGTCCTGGCCTCCATTATGGAGAGTTGGGGCTGTTGCGGCCCTTTCGCTGCAGCGCCCGGGCATGACCATCCGCGCCTGCTTCGTCCACGGCGGTGAGGCCGGGTCAAAAGTTCTTGGGGTTGGGCATGGAGCCGGGGCTTGCCAGTGCGCACACCACTCTACCACCTGGCCTGCCTGCCGCCCGACGGCGGAACGCCTCCCGCCCTTGCGACGCCGGAAGTCCCCTCGCCCTTGCGGCGCCCGGCATTCCCGCCCGCCATTCCCGTCCGGCATTCCCGTCCGGCATTCCCGTCCGGGTGCCGTCCGGGGGCCGTCCGGGGGCCGTCCGTTACTTGCCGGCGGCGGGTCCAGTCCCGCGGATGATCGCCCTCAGGCGTTCCACCCGGACCGAAAGGTCCCGCTCCAGGCCGTTGCCGTTGGGCTGGTAGTAGTTTCTCCCCACCAGGTCGTCCGGCGGGTACTGCTGGGCGGCGATGGAGTGCGGGGAATCGTGGGAATAGATGTAGCCCTTGCCATGGCCCAGTCCGGCGGAGCCGGCATAATGGGCGTCGCGCAACGGCGCCGGGACCATGGTGCCGCGCCCGGCCCGGACGTCCGCGATCGCCGCGTTGATGCCCATGTACGCGGCGTTGGACTTGGGCGCCGTGGCCACATGCACCACAGCCTCGGCCAGAATGATCCGCGCCTCCGGCATGCCGATCAGCGCCACGGCCTGGGCGGCGGCGACGGCGGTTTGCAGCGCGGTGGGGTCCGCCATGCCCACGTCCTCGGCCGCGGAAATCATGATGCGGCGCCCGATGAAGCGGGGGTCCTCCCCCGCCTCCAGCATCCGCGCCAGGTAGTGCAGGGCAGCGTCGACGTCGGACCCGCGCACGGACTTGATGAAGGCGCTGATGATGTCGTAGTGCTGGTCCCCCGCCCGGTCGTAGCGCACCGCCGCGGCGTCGATGGCCCGCTCGGCAATGTCGAGGTCGACCATCACCGGGGTGCCGGCGTCGTGCGGGCCCGACGCCTCGGAGAGTGCCACCCCGGCCGCCGCCTCCAGTGTGGTCAGTGCCCGGCGCGCATCCCCGCTGGCCAGCCGGACCAGGTGGTCCAGCGCGTCCCCCGTCAGCTTGACCAGCCCGTCCAGCCCGCGCGGATCGGTGACGGCGCGCTCCACCAGGCCCTGGATGTCGCCGTTGGTCAGGGGCTTGAGCGTGAGCAGGATGGAACGGGACAGCAGCGGCGAGACCACCGAGAACGACGGGTTTTCCGTGGTGGCCGCAATGAGCACCACCCACCGGTTTTCCACGCCGGGCAGCAGGGCGTCCTGCTGCGCCTTGTTAAAGCGGTGGATCTCATCCAGGAACAGGACCGTGGTGCGTCCGTGGAGGTCGCGGTCCGTGAGTGCCTGGTCCATGACGCGGCGCACGTCCTTGACGCCGGCGGTGATGGCGGAAAGCTCCACGAATTTCCTGCCCGGGCCGCGGGCGATGACGTGGGCCAGGGTGGTCTTGCCGGTTCCGGGCGGGCCCCAGAGCATGACGGAAGCCGGGCCGGCCGGGCCGCCTGCCGTGCCGCCGCCAGCCAGCAGCTGCAGCGGCGAGCCGGCGCCCAGCAGGTGCTGCTGTCCCACCACCTCGTCCAGGGTGCGCGGGCGCATGCGGACGGCCAGCGGACTGCGGGGGCGGGACCCGCTGTCCGGCGTGCCGCCAAAGGTGGGGGTGCCGGAGTCGTCCCCGGCGTCGTCCCCGAACGCACTGTCAAAGAGGTCAGTCACCCCTTTAGCCTATCCGCCGCCGGCGACAGGTATCGTGGCAGGCGTGAGAGAGCCGAGCCGCACCGCCTTTGTCCCCGCAGCCCGCCTGGCCGGCTGGGTGGAGCGGTTCGCCGCCGCCCACGGGGGACAGACCGGCCTGTCAGACACGGACCGCGGCCTCGAACTGCGAATGGACGACGGCGCCGTGGCCCTCCTCTCCCCTCCCTGGAGCGACGACGGACGGCCCGGGCGCGGCCAGGGCCCCCTCGAGCGGCTGGCATCCCTCGCCTCACAGGAGCGGTCCATGGGTCTGCTCCTCGTCCGCCGCGGAGGGTATGCCGTGGGCCTTGCGGTGGGAGGGACGCTGCTGGCGCACAAGTGCGGGACCAAATATGTGCAGTCGCGCACGGCAGCCGGAGGGCAGTCGCAGCACCGTTTCGCGCGCCGCCGCGGCAACCAGGCCGATGCCCTGGTGGGGAAGGCCGCTGTGGAGGCCGCACGGATCTTCAGCGGGCAGGGCTTGGGAGGACAGGCATTTGAGTACCTCGCCACGGGCGGCGACAGGTCCTTGGTGGAGGCCGTGCTGGCTGAATCCGCGCTGAAGCCCTACGCGGCGCGGCCGCGGCTGGCCCCGCTGGCGGTGGCCGATCCCAACGCGGCCGTGCTGCAGCGGGCGGCGGCGGACTTCTGCTCCGTCCGCATCCAGGTCACCGACCCCGCCTGACCCCCGCAAGCCGACACCGCCGAGGTAGCGGGTCCGCCCCGAAGCAGTGGACCCCGAATCACCGTTTTCGCCGAGGTAGCGGGTCCCGATCGAGACCGGCCCTCATTGTGGCAGGTTTCGGCGCCATGCCGCTACCTCGACGCCGGGGACCACCGGCGCTGGATGCCCTCCGGAGTGGGGCCTGGCGGTAATGGTAACGTCCCCACTCGGCGAAACCCGCCCTTTCATACAGCCCACGGGCACCGACGTTGGCCTCGGCCACCATGAGCCAGAAACGTGACGCGCCTGCTCGCCGCCCGGCCTCCATGAGCGAGCCAAGCACGGCGGTGGCCAAGCCCTGCCGCCGGAATTCCGGGTGAACGGCCATGCAATACACGCCGCCCCAGCAATCCAGCACGCTCAGCCTCCCGGTGCCAAGGACGGCACCCGCGCCATCCACGGCCGAGGCGTACACGGACGGCGTGCCCAGAAGGATGGACCGGGCAATGTCGCGTTCCGCCGCGCCTCCCCTGCCGTCCACCCGCCACCACAGGTCCAGCCACTCCTCCGACGGGTGGCCCGACAGGCGGATTTTCGCGCCGCGCCCCGCTCCCGTGCCGGGGCCGGCAGCGGTCGGCACCGTGCCGGGGCCGGCAGCGGTCGGCACCGTGCCGGGGCCGGCAGCGGTCGGCACCGTGCCGTGGCCTGCGGCGCGCTGCACCGGGCCAGGGCCGACAGCGGTCATGATCACGGTCTCCGACTGGCGGGAATAGCCCTGCCGATCAAGCAGCCCGTCCAGGGCGGCGTTTTCCGGCCGGTCCGTCAGCTGGAAGGTCACCGGCTGGCGGCGGGAGGCGTACCAGGCGGCGGCGGCCCCGAGCGCGGCGTCCAGATCCGGCGGCGCGCTGGAGGGCCATACCGAGTTGGCCCGCTGGGTGACCGACCCGGCGGACCGCATGACCCAGCCGTCGAGACTCTCCCGCTCGGGCGCCAGCCAGGCCCGGTGCATCAATGATTCGAGTTCGTCCAGTCCAACTGGCGGCTGGGCGGCGTGGGTCATTGCAACATGCTACGCGAGCCGCCGGCCGGACATTTCCGCTCTGCCACTGCCCAGGGCCCCGGGGACGAACTAGAGTTTCAGCAGGCCGCTCTACGCCGATTGCGGGCAGTCGGGCCCCGATCACGGCAGTTGTCAAGGAAGAGGCGGTTCAGCATGGAATGGACAAGGGTGACCAACGCGAAGGAACTCGCGGAAGCGCTTGAATCCGGAACCCTGGCCATTGAGGTGCTCGGCAGCCTGCGCGGAATGCCGACGGTGACGCTCCGCCGGGAGGTGCGCAACCTGGGCACCACCACCACGCACGGCGACGGCTCCGTGGGCGTGCAGGTCAGCCGCGAGCTTCCCTGCCTGACCATCCGCGGGGACCTGCGCACGGAGGGCGGCACCGGCGAATCGCTCGTCAAGGGGGTGCTGCTTCCCCTGGCCGCCATCGCCTTGGGCATCAAGCCCGGCGGCCGCATTGGCACGGCCTCGGTGGGCGGGGACGTGCGCACCGGAGGCGCGGGCGTGCCGGCCATGGAACTGGAGGGATCGCTGGACGACATCAGCGTGGGTGGCAAGGTCTCGGCGGCGGGTGCCCAGTCCGACGTCGTCCGGGGCGTCCCGGAGCTGGCGGCGGTTTTGGCGGGGCTCACCAGAGAGGGGCGTTAAGGCAGATATGCCGGCCTCCCGTAGCGGGAGGCCGGCATATCTGGCAGAGACTACTCGGCTGCGGCCTGCACCTCAGCCTTGGGCTGTACCTTTGCCTCCGGCTTGAAGTCCACGCCGGCCTCCCTGCGCTGCTGCGCCGTGATCGGGGCCGGTGCCGCGGTCAGGGGGTCGTAGCCGCCGCCGGACTTCGGGAAGGCGATGACGTCGCGGATCGAGTCGACGCCCGCCAGCAGGGACACGGCGCGGTCCCAGCCGATGGCGATGCCGCCGTGCGGCGGCGCGCCGAACTTGAAGCCTTCCAGCAGGAAGCCGAACTTGGTCTCGGCCGATTCCTTGTCCAGGCCCATCAGTTCAAACACGCGCTCCTGCACGTCGCGCTGGTGGATGCGGATGGAGCCGCCGCCGATTTCGTTGCCGTTGCACACGATGTCGTAGGCGTAGGACAGGGCGCTTTCCGGGTCCTTGTCGAAGGTGTCCAAGAATTCGGGCTTCGGGGAGGTGAACGCATGGTGGACGGCGGTCCACTGGCCGCTGCCCACGGCCACGTCACCGGAGGCGACGGCGTCGGCGGCCCGTTCAAACATTGGCGCGTCCACGATCCACACGAACGCCCAGTCGGCCGGGTCGATGAGTCCGGTCCGGTGGCCGATCTCGACGCGGGCGGCGCCCAGCAGGGCACGCGAGGGGTTGACTTCGCCGGCGGCGAAGAAGATGCAGTCGCCGGGTTTGGCGCCCACTGCACCGGCCAGGCCGGCGCGCTCGGCGTCGGTCAGGTTCTTGGCCACCGGGCCGGCCAGTTCACCGTCCTCCTTGAACAAGACGTAGGCCAGGCCCCTGGCGCCGCGCTGCTTGGCCCATTCCTGCCAGGCGTCGAGTTGGCGGCGGGGCTGTGACGCCCCGCCGGGCATGACGACGGCACCCACGTACGGGGCCTTGAAAACGCCAAAGTTCGTGTCCTTGAAGAATTCGGTGAGGTCGCTCAGTTCCAGGCCGAAGCGCAGGTCCGGCTTGTCGGAGCCGTAGCGGGCCATGGCATCGAGGTACGTCATGCGCCGGATGGGAGTGGGGATTTCAACGTCGATCAGCTTCCACAGGGCCGAAATGATCTTCTCGCCCAGGGCGATGATGTCGTCCTGGTCCACGAAGCTCGCCTCGATGTCCAGCTGCGTGAACTCGGGCTGCCGGTCGGCACGGAAATCCTCGTCGCGGTAGCAGCGGGCAATCTGGTAGTACTTTTCGAAGCCGCCCACCTGCAGCAGCTGCTTGAACAGCTGCGGGGACTGCGGCAGGGCATACCAGGAACCCGGCGCCAGGCGGGCGGGCACCACGAAGTCGCGGGCACCTTCCGGGGTGGAGCGGGTCAGCGTCGGCGTCTCGATCTCCACGTAGCCCTGCTCGTGGAGCAGTTCGCGGGCCACCCGGTTGGCCTCCGAGCGCAACCGCAGGTTCCGCTGCATGGCCGGGCGGCGCAGGTCCAGGTAGCGGTGCTTCAGGCGCGCCTCCTCGCCGACCTCCACGTGCTCGTCCACCTGGAAGGGCAGCGGTGCGGCCTCGTTGAGGACGACGACGTCATCGGCCACCACTTCGATCTCACCCGTTGCGAGAGCCGGGTTTTCGTTGCCCTCGGGGCGGCGCGAGACGGTGCCCGTGACCTGCAGCACATATTCGTTGCGCAGCGAGTGGAACACGTCCTCCTCGCGGACGACAATCTGCGACACGCCCGACTCGTCACGCAGGTCCAGGAAGGCAACACCACCATGGTCACGGCGGCGGGCAACCCACCCCGCGAGGGTTACAGTCTGTCCAATGTGCTCAGCCCGCAGGGAGCCCAGGTCATGTGTGCGCAGCACAGCATTCCTTCCAATCGTGGTGACCGGCCCGTTCCAGACGGACCCTCAGTATGTCTCCGCTCGAGTTTACCGGTGAATCTAAACGCCGGTGGTCGCGTGCGGAGCAGGCCCGCCATTTTTCCGGTGACTATCCGACGCGTCGGCCGCGGGCGGCCTTGGGCGTCTCCTTTACGTCACCTACAAAAAATGCCGGCTCCTGCTCCTCTGCGCATGTCGCCGCGAGCGGTCGGCCCGAGGAACGCAAGCGGGAGCAGCGAGCCGGTTTACGCGGTGACGATCCGCGGCTTGAGATCTTCGGCTGCCGGCATCCAGTCCGCGGGGTCTGCCGGCAGCTGTTCACCGGAACGGATGTCCTTGACCTGATGGGCTCCGTCGCCGTCGGTGAACCAGACGAACGGGATGCCGCGCCTGTCGGCGTACTTGATCTGCTTGCCGAATTTGTCGGCCTTGGCCGCCACCTCCGTGGAGATCCCGCGGGCACGCAGCTTGGCCGCGACTTCCTGGGCGGCCGTCCAGCTGTCCTCGTCCGCCAGGGTGACCAGCACCGCCGTCGGGACGCTGCGGGAGGCGGTGGCGAGGTCCTGGCTGAGGATGCGCGAGATCAGGCGCGTGACGCCGATGGAAAGCCCGACGCCGGGGAACGTGCG
The DNA here is from genome assembly GCF_003268655.1 of Arthrobacter dokdonellae. Classification (NCBI taxonomy): domain Bacteria; kingdom Bacillati; phylum Actinomycetota; class Actinomycetes; order Micrococcales; family Micrococcaceae; genus Arthrobacter; species Arthrobacter dokdonensis. Next base: position 2,692,939 of record NZ_CP029642.1, read on the forward strand.
GCTGCCCTTGGACGCCAGCGCGTCGTAGCGGCCGCCGGAGCAGATGGAGCCCAGTGCCTCGTGGCCCACGAGGACGGTCTCGTAGACGGTGCCGGTGTAGTAGTCCAGGCCGCGGGCGATCGACAGGTCGGCCACCACGGATCCGGGGGCGCTCTTCACGGCCGCGGCGATGACCTGCTCGAGCTCGTTGAGGCCTTCCTCCATCAGCTCGTCGTTGACGCCCAGGGCGCGCACCTGCTCCACGAAGGAGGTGTCTTCGGTGCGGATGGACGCCAGGGCCAACGCCTTGGCGGCCTGTGCCTCGGTGGCGCCCAGCTCGCTCGTGAGCAGCTGCGCCACCGCGTCGGCGCCGATTTTTTCCAGCTTGTCAATGCTCCGCAGCACCCCGGCGGTGTCGCTCAGGCCGATGCCGCGGTAGAAGCCCTCGGCCAGCTTTCGGTTGTTGATGCGCAGCTTGAACGCCGGGATCGGCAGCGCCGAGAGCGCCTCGGCGATCACGAGCGCAAGCTCCACGTCGTAGCGGAAGGGAAGGACGCCGTCGGCCACCACATCGATGTCCGCCTGCGTGAACTCCCGGACCCGGCCCTCCTGGGGACGCTCGCCGCGCCACACCTTCTGGATCTGGTATCGGCGGAACGGGAAGGCAAGGTAACCGGAGTTTTCCACGACGTACCGGGCAAACGGCACGGTCAGGTCAAAGTGCAGCGCCAGCTGGTTCGGGTCCCCCTTGGCGCTGGCCGCGGCGTTGCCGTCGTCGTCCTGCAGGCGGGAGAGCGCGTAGACCTCCTTGTCGATCTCGCCCTTGCGCAGCAGCTGCCCCACGGTCTCCACGGAGCGTGTTTCCACGGAGCTGAAGCCGTGCAGTTCAAAGGTGCGACGGAGCGTGTCCAGCACATGCTGCTCCACCAGCCGCTCCTGTGGCAGCCACTCGGGGAAACCTGACAGGGAGGCGGTGCGTGCCATGGGTGGAACTCTCCTAACAAGACGGGCGGGACGGTGCAGCCGGGAAACTGCGGCCGGCGCGGCCCGCATAACAAGGTCATGGTGTTGCGGATGCAGCCGCCGTGTCCGGCGTCCACCGGGCAGTTCCGTGGGTAAACTGGCATCCGGCTGCCATTTTATAAGGTTTGGCGGGCCGCCCCAACCAGTCCCCGCAGTGCGCATGGTGCGCGGGCCCGGACCACGCGAAGAAATCATGGAGAAATACCGTTGGTTAACAGCAAAAAGGACGGCCGGGAGGCCAAGGCACGGATGGCCCGGATGGCGGCCAACCAGCAGATGCACCGGGAGCAGCTCGCCCGCCGCAAGCGCGACAACATCATTGCCGCCGCCGCCATGGCCATCGCCATCGCCGTCGCCGTGGTCCTGGCCTTGACAGTGTTCACCGGCCCGAAGAACGACGCCGCTGCCACGGACACGCCCGCCGCATCCCCCAGTGCGTCCCCCACCTCCAGCACACCCGCCGGGACGAACAGCCCCACGGTTCCCAAGGCCGCCACCGCCGCGGGCAAGACGTTCACGGGAACCCTCACGCTCAACGGCCAGCCCATGGGCGTCCAAGTTGACGGCACCAAGGCTCCCCAAGCGGCCGCCGTCTTCAAATCGCTGGCGGACAGCGGCTTCTTTAAGGGAAAGACCTGCCACCGGCTGACGGATTCGGCGAACTTCGCGCTGCTGCAGTGCGGCTCGCTCAAGGGCGACGGCAATGGCGACCCCAACTATCAGTGGGGCCCGGTGGAGAACTCCCCCGCCAACGGCCTTTACCCCGCGGGCAGCATCGCCGTGGCCCGCGGCTCCAGCACCTACAGCAATGGGACGCAGTTCTTCATCACTTACAAAGACACCACGCTGCCACAGACCGACGGCGGCTACACCCTGATGGGGAAGGTCACCAGCGGCCTTGATGTCATCACCAAGATCGCTGCCGGCGGCATCACGCCCGGCGCGGGCGGCGCCACGGACGGTGCACCCAAGACCAAGGTGACGATAGACTCGTTTACGCTGAAGTAATTGAAAAGGCCACACCTTCGAGGGTGCCAGCACACCTCTGGGACCGCAGCACGTTCGATCCCGGCCACATCGATTTCCGTTTCAGACCTGCCAGATTTCCATCCAGCGAAAGACTTTTAGCGGTGACACACAGTCAACAATCCGACGACACAACGGCCCTGAGCACTGAGCCGGCGGACGCCCAAACTCCCATCAACGGCACGGTCCCCGAGAGTGTGCCAGCAACGGAGGTGGCCGTCGCTGAGGACGGCGCAGCCCCCGAAGCTGCGCAGGAGGCAGCCCCCGACGACACAGCGGCCGACGCAACTGGCACGCCGGCTGAAGCCCTGACAGCCGAGGCCCCGGCCGCTGGCATTCCCGCGGCTGAAGTTCCTGCGGCTGAAGTTCCTGCGACCGAAGCCCCTACCGCCGAAGCCCCGGCGGCTGAAGTTCCGGCACAGCCCGAGGCTCCGGCGGAGGCTCCGGCACAGGATGCTGCAGCGGCTCCCTCACCCGCTTTGCCGGCGCCGGCGCCCTCGCCTGCGCCCGCACCACGGGCCCCGTCGCCGGCAGCCTTGGCGGCCCGTCCCAAGTTGCCCGCCGCTGCGGCACCAGCCCCCGCACCCGCGCCCGTGACCGCCACGGCCGTCAACCTGGAGGAAGCGGCGAAGTTTGGCCGGGCCGAGGACGACGGCCACGTTTTCCTGAAACTGGACGGCGAAGAATACCCGGTGGGCCAGTATCCCGGTGCGAGCAAGGAAGAGGCCCTGGCCTACTTTGCCCGCAAGTTCGAGGACATCACCGCCCAGATCACGCTGCTGGAGCAGCGCGTTGAGGCCAAGGCCGCAACAACGGACATGAACAAGACCGTCAACCATCTGCGTGCCCAGCTCGCTGAGCGCACCAGCGTGGGAGACATCAATGGCGCCCTGGCACGTCTCACCGCACTGGAGGAGGCCATCAAGGCCCTCCAGGCGCGGGAACGCGCCACCCATGAGGCTGCCCGCGGCGTGGAACTTGCCGCCCGCGAAGCGATCGTGGCCGAGGCGGAGACCATCGCCGCGGAGGACCCCGCCACGGTCATGTGGAAGGTCAGCAGCGCCCGCATGAACGAGCTTTTCGAATCGTGGAAGCAGGCGCAGAAAACCGGAATGCGTCTGGGCCGGGCAACGGAAGAGGGCCTGTGGAAGCGGTTCCGCAGCGCACGCACCGTTTTCGACCGGCACCGCCGCGCGTACTTCTCGCAGCTGGACAACAACAACGCCGCGGCCAAGTCCGCCAAGGAGGCGCTGATCACGGCGGCCGAGGAGCTGTCCTCCTCCACTGAGTGGGGCTTCGCCGCCGGTGAGTACCGCCGCCTGATGGACCAGTGGAAGGCATCTCCACGTGCCAGCCGCAAGGACGACGACGCCCTCTGGGGCCGCTTCCGTGCCGCCCAGGACAAGTTCTTCAAGGCACGCCAGTCCGCCAACGACGCCATCGACGAGGAATTCGGCGCCAACCTGGTGGTCAAGGAAGCCCTCATCACCGAGGCGCAGGCCCTGCTGCCCGTCACCGACCTGGCCGCAGCCAAGAAGTCCCTGCAGTCCATCCGCGACCGCTGGGAAGAGGCGGGCAAGGTGCCGCGGGCGGACATGCAGCGCGTGGAAGGCGCCCTCCGCAAGGTGGAAGACGCCGTCAAGGCGGCCGACGACGACAACTGGCGCCGCAGCGACCCCGAGGCGAAGGCCCGCACCAGCAGTGCGCTGACCCAGCTTGAGGCCACCATCGCCGGATTGAAGGAAGACCTCGCTGCCGCTGAGAAGTCGGGTGACGCCCGCAAGGCGGCAAAGGCCCGGGAGGCCCTCGCTGCCAGGGAACTTTGGCTCGAGCAGATCCGCAAGGCCGCAGAGGACTTTAGCTGACGAACGCGGTTTTAGGAGGCCTCCGGGCCGGGTTGTCCACAATCCGGCCCCGGGGGCCTTTTTGTCGTCCGCCCCAAGGTGCAGGCTGGGCCCATGCAGCCCACCGTGCCCGCGCCCGCGCCCGACGGCATCCTTGCCGCTGGCGGCCAGTTCACCGTCGCCGAACTGTGCGCCATGGAACGCGACGGCGTGCTTGCGCGCGTGTTCGGCCAGGCCTTCCGCCCTGTCGCGGAGCCGGAAACCCCGGCCCACCGCGCCTCGGCGTTGGCACACCACGTTCCCGCAGGACTGGCGGAGCGGGCGGTGCTGGGCCGCGGATCAGCAGCCTGGGTCTTCGGCTGCGCGCCTCCTCCGCAAACCATCTGTCTCCTGCTCGACCGGGCACGCCGCACCACCATGCTGCCGCCGCGCAGCGGCTGCGAGGTCCATGAGGTCATGCTGGGCCCGTACGACGTCGAACGCGTGGGCGGGGTGCGGGTCACCCGCGCGCTGCGCACGGCGGTGGACATCGCCATGCATGAACCCGAGGCAACGGCTGCTCCCCTGCTGCTGGCATTGGCGGGAGCGGCGGACCTCGGCTGTCCCCTGGGGCGCATCAACTCTGCCGTCGCCATGGCCCGCCACATCCCGGGCAAACGCCGGGCGCAGGCGCTGCTACGCACCCTGCTGGAGGAATAGCCGAAAGGCGTGCCACGTCTGCAGGGCCGCCGCCGCACGACGCCCCGGGTCCGCAGGCGCCTCAGTTGCGGCGCTGCGAGCCGGAGGTCCGGTAGACGTCGAACACCCCGTCGATGCGGCGCACGGCGTTCAGGACGTGGTGCAGGTACTTCGGGTCCCCCATCTCAAACGCAAAGCGCGAGAGTGCCACACGGTCGCGCGAGGTGTTCACGCTGGCGGCCAGGATGTTGACGTGGCTTTCGGACAGCACGCGGGTGACGTCCGAAAGCAGGCTCTTGCGGTCCAGGGCCTCCACCTGGATCTCCACCAGGAACACCCCCGACTGGGTGGGCGCCCATTCCACATCCACGAGCTTGTCCGGCTCATTCCTCAGGTGCTTGAGGTTGGGGCAGTCCTCGCGGTGGACCGACACGCCCGAGCCCTTGGTGACGTAACCGGCAATCGGGTCCGGCGGCACCGGGGTGCAGCAGCGCGCCAGCTTCACCAGCACCTCCCCCACGCCGTGCACAATGACTCCCGAGTCCGAGACCCGTGACCGGGCGTTGGAGACGTGGGTGGCAACGGGCGGAGCGGCGTCTTCGATGTCGTCGTTGACGCCGAGCACATCGACCAGCCGTTCAACGACGGACTGGGCCGAGGTGTGTCCGTCACCGACCGCAGCGTAGAGCCCGGCAATGTCGACGTAGCGGAAGTGCTGTGTGACGGCCGTGAGCGCGTCATGGGTCATCATCTTTTGCAGGGGCAGGTTTTGCTTGCGCATCGCCTTGGTCAGCAAGTCCTTGCCCTTTTCAATGGACTCTTCGCGGCGTTCCTTGCTGAACCACTGGCGGATCTTGTTCCTGGCGCGGGCGCTCTTGACGAAGTTCTGCCAATCCTGGCTGGGGCCGGCGCCTTCGGCCTTCGAGGTGAAGATCTCCACGGTGTCGCCGTGCTCCAGCTCGCTGTTGAGCGGCACCAGCTTGCCGTTGACGCGGGCGCCGATGGTGCGGTGCCCCACTTCGGTGTGGACCGCGTAGGCAAAGTCCACCGGCGTCGACCCGGCAGGAAGGGCGATGACCTGGCCCTTGGGCGTGTAGACGAACACCTCGCGGGCGTTCATTTCGTAGCGCAGGGAGTCCAGGAACTCGCCGGGGTCCGAGGTCTCCTGCTGCCAGTCCACCAGGGTCCGCAGCCAGTTCATGTCCTCCTGGCCCGAGACCGGGTTCTTGTTGCCGGTCTTGTACTTCCAGTGCGCCGCCACACCGTACTCCGCGCGCTGGTGCATCTCGTGAGTGCGGATCTGGATTTCCACCGGCTTGCCGTCCGGGCCGATCACCGTGGTGTGCAGCGACTGGTACATGTTGAACTTCGGCATGGCGATGTAGTCCTTGAACCGGCCGGGCAGCGGGTTCCAGCGCGCGTGGATGGTCCCCAGCGCCGCATAACAGTCCCGCACCGTATCCACGAGCACGCGCACGCCCATCAAGTCGTTGATGTCGTCAAAGTCCTTGGCCCGGACCACCATCTTTTGGTACACCGAGTAGTAGTGCTTGGGCCGGCCGGTGATCTCGGCCTTGATCTTTGCGCCGCGCAGGTCCTCGCTGATTTGCCGGCGGATGACCCCCAGTTGCTTGTCCCGCTCCGGAGTCCTGTCCTGGACCATGCGGACCAGTTCCTCGTACACCTTTGGGTACAGGGCGGCAAAGGAGAGGTCTTCCAGCTCCCACTTGATGGTGTTCATGCCCAGCCTGTGGGCCAGCGGCGCGAAGATGTCCAGCGTCTCGCGGGCCTTGCGGCCCGAGGACTCGGCGCTGACGAACCTCCAGGTGCGGGCGTTGTGCAGCCTGTCGGCCAGCTTGATGACCAGCACCCGGATGTCCTGGGCCATGGCGATCACCATCTTGCGGACGGTCTCTGCCTGGGCGGAGTCGCCAAACTCCACCTTGTCCAGCTTCGTCACCCCATCCACGAGTTTGGCAATCTCGTCGCTGAAGTCGTGCCGGAGCTCCTCGAGCGTGTAGGAGGTGTCCTCCACCGTGTCGTGCAGCAGCGCAGCGGCCAGCGTGGGGCCGGTCATCCCCAGTTCGGCCAGGATCGTGGCCACTGCCACGGGGTGCGTGATGTAGGGGTCCCCGCTCTTGCGCTTCTGCCCCTCATGGTACTTTTCCGCGACGGCGAAAGCACGGGTGATCAGCTCGAAGTCTTCCTTCGGATTGTTCGCCCGCACAATGCGCAGGAGGGGTTCGAGGATGGGCGAATGGCTTTCGGTGGACCAGCCGGCCAGCCGGGCCAGCCGGGAGCGGGTGCGTTCCCGGCGTCCCGGGAAGGTGGGCCGCAGGTCCGCGGCGGAATGGGCAGCGCCCGCGTTCCCGTCCGTGGAGTCGTCCGCCAAAATTTCATGCGAGGGTGATTGATCGTTCACAGCGCGCTACCTCCCTCGTCCATCCTGCCCCTTGCGGCGCCTTACGGGCGCGCCCTGGGCCCACAGCATCTACTTAGTCTAATCCCGGTGCACGCCGGTCCCTGTCACGTTACGGGCCGGGACGGGCGCTCGATGCGCCCGTCCCGGCCCGCCACGCCATGCGGTCCCGCAGGCCTTAGGCGTCCACGGTTTGCGCCGCGCGCTTGGCCTGGACCTTCTTGGCCTGCTTGACGAGCTCGGGTTCCTTCTCGCGCAGCCATGCGTACATGGGCGCCGCGACAAAGACGGTGGAGAACGTGCTGACGATGATGCCGATGAACAATGCCAGGGAAAGGTCGCGCAGCGTTCCGGCGCCCAGCAGCAGGGCGCCAATGAACAGGATGGAGCCCACGGGCAGCACGGCCACCATCATGGTGTTGATGGAGCGCACCAGGGTCTGGTTGACGGCCAGATTGACCTCTTCGCCAAAGGTCCGCCGGGTGGAGGACTTGATGTCGGCCGTGTTCTCCCTGATCTTGTCAAACACGACCACTGTGTCGTACAGCGAGTAGCTGAGGATGGTCAGGAAGCCGATGATGGCCGACGGCGTCACCTCAAACTCCGACGCCGCGTAGATTCCGGCGGTGACCACCATGACCACCAACAGGCCAATAATGGCGGCGACGGACATTCGCCAGGTCCGGAAGTACAGGGCCATCATGAGGGTGGCCAGCAGCACGAACACCACGAAGCCGATGATGGCCTGCCTGGACACGTCCTGTCCCCAGGTTGGGCCGACGAAGGTGGATGTCACTTGGTCATTGGTCACGCCATAGGCGGATGTCAGGGCTTTCTTGACCTTGCTGGTCTGATCGTCCGAGAGCCGGTCGGTCTGGACCTGCATGGTCTTGCCGGCGATGTTGGTCACCACCGCCACGGTGCCCGGCGCCCCCGCAGCCACGGCCTTTTCACCAATGGCCGGACTGGTGTTGGACACGTTGGAAATGGTGAACTGGGACCCGCCGCGGAACTCGATGCCGAAGTTGAACCCGCCGCCCAGCAGCGGGACCAGGATGGAGAACAGCACGGCAACGGCGGTGATGCTGAACCAGATCTTGCGCTTGCCGACAAACTGAAAGGTCCGCTCGCCGGTGTACAGCTCGTTGCCGAAAGTGGCGAAACTCTTCATTACTTGGCCTCCTTGGAGTCGTCACTGGGCTCGGATTTCTTGGCCCCTGCGCCCCTGCTGCCCACCATTTCCGCTTCCTTCGCGGCCAGCCGCCGTTCGGCGATGGTCTGGCGGCGTTCGGCTTCGCCTGCGGCACGGGCATTCTTGCCCTTGGCCACGGCGAGCGTGTCCTCGGGGGAACGGAACCGGCCCGCCCCACGGTAGAGCGGCACGGCGCCGAGCTGGACGGGATCCAGGCCGGAGAAATGGTGCCCCTCGCCAAAGAACCTTGTCCGTGCCAGCAGCAGCAAGGTGGGGTGGGTGAACATGAAGACCACAATGAGGTCCGCCACCGCCGTCAGCCCCAACGTGAATGCGAAGCCCTTGACGTTGCCGACGGACACAAAGTACAGCACCACCGAGGCGAGGATGTTCACTGCCTTGGAGGCCAGGATGGTGCGCTTGGCACGCATCCAGCCGTTGTCGACGGCGGCCACCAGTCCCCGGCCGTCGCGCAGTTCGTCCCTGACGCGTTCAAAGTACACGATGAAGGAGTCGGCGGTCTGGCCGATGGAGACGATGATGCCGGCCACGCCGGCCAGTGACAGCCGGTAGTTTTCGCTCCAGCCGAGCAGGATAATCGCCAGGTACGTCAGCCCGCCGGCGATGACCAGGGACAGGATGGTGACAAAGCCGAGTGCGCGGTACTGGAAGAGCGAGTAGATGACCACCAGGCCGAGGCCGATCAGTCCGGCCAGAAGTCCCATCTCCAACTGCTGCAGCCCCAGGGTGGCGGAGATCTGCTCATCGGACTGGATGGTGAAGCTGATGGGCAGCGCGCCGAACTTCAGCTGGTCCGCCAGGGTCTTTGCGCTGGCTTCGGTGAAGTTTCCGGTGATCGAGGACTGGCCGTCCGTAATGACCGCCTGGGACGCGGGAGCGGAGACCACGTTGCCGTCAAGGACGATGGCAAAGCGGGCCTGGGGATCGTTCGGGTTGGCCACGTACTTGGCGTACAGGCGCTGCGTCACTGTCTTGAACGCGTCGGCGCCCTGCGGCTTGACCAGGGTCAGGGCGACCTGCCACTGGTTGGTCGTCGCTCCTTGGGCGCCGGTCTGCAGTCCGTAGGACGCTGTCTGAATCCACTTTCCGGGAATTTCCACCGGGCCCAGGATGTACTTGAAGCCGGAGTCGGCCTCACAGGCAACCATCGGCTTCGCCGGGTCGGCGTTCGTGTCCGGCGGCGTCGTCGGTGCCACGCAGCTGGTTGCCTCGTACTTCTTCATGACAGCGGCATCGACCCAGTTGGGGTCGCTGGCGTTCGTGGGCTTCGCGGTGGGCTTGGGCAGCTTGGCTGCCGGGGTGCGCTGTGCCACCGGCACGGCACCCGCTGCGGCCTCGCTGGAGACGATGACGGGCCGGAAGTTCATGTTGGCCGACGCCGTGATGAGGGCGCGCTGTTCATCAGTGGGGGCGCCGGGCATTTGGACCACAACGTTGCGCCCGCTCTGGGTGGAGATCTGCGACTCCGACACCCCGGAACCGTCCACGCGCTGCCGGATGATGGACACGGCCTGATTCAACTGGTCGGCGGAAACGCTGCCGTTGCCCTCAACCTTGGGCTCCAGGATCATCTGGGTTCCGCCCTCAAGGTCCAAGCCAAGCTTGGGCGCCCAGGATGCGGCGCCGGAGATCACTCCAGCTCCCACAGCCACAATGCATACGATAATGAGCGCCCCAAGCCACAGAAGTGTTCTGCGCGCCATGGACGTCGGACCGGTTCGTGCCATCAAGGGATCCTTCTATTGGTCACAGGTGTAGGAACATGGCAAAACTGCCGCAGCAGGACCTCCCGCTACAGCAGCGCCAACCCCGGAATGCCTAGTTGTCTTTATTGTTTTCTTGGTTCAAGCGTGCCACGGTTTCGTCGACGGTCTCATGGGAGCGGTCCGGCGTGTCCAGGTCCCGCGTCAGCGAGGACGCGTCGTCGGGGACGGCGGTCCCGGACAGCCCGGCGTCCTCCGGCTCGGTGATCTTGGCAACGGTCTGGCTGTGCACGGTGACCACGACGCCGGGAGAAATCTCCAGCTGGATCTTGTTGTTCTCGGAGTCCACGGACTTGACATGCCCGAAGAGGCCGAAGTTGGTCATGATGTCCACGCCGGGAGCCAGCTTCGACTGCTTTTCCTGGGCCGCGGCCTTGGTCTTCCGCTGCTTGCGGATCATCATGATGATGAGCAACGCGAACAAGGCGAACAGGACGAGGTTCATGGGGTTGAATCCGCCGGCGGGGGCGGCCTGGTCGGCGGCCAAAATGCTACTGAGGGTCACTGCAAAAGTTCCATTCATAGAAATCCAGGTGGTGCCAGGGACGCAGGAGACGTGCCGGACGTCATACCAGTCTAGGGGGTATTTCTGAGTACGGGGTGAAGCGGGGCCACCAATTGCCTGCCGCCGGTCGGCAGCGGCACGTCAAGACACCCGGCAGCGGCACGTCAAGACACAAGGAAAGACGGATATTCATGCGGGCGGACCAAACCGGGGCCGCGGTCCTACGCGCCGGGATCGTCGTCGTCGAACGGCAGCATGGCGGCGGCGACGGCGTTGCCGGGCATCTTCAGGCCCAGGTGGTCCCAAGCGGCCGGCATGGCAATGCGTCCGCGCGGGGTCCGCCCCAGCAGGCCCTCCCGGACCAGGAACGGTTCGGCCACCGTTTCCACGGTCTCCGGTTCCTCGCCCACGGCAATGGCGAGGGTCGAGAGCCCCACCGGCCCCCCGTTGAACTTGTTAACCAGGGCCTCCAGCACCGAACGGTCCAGGCGGTCCAGTCCCCGGGCGTCGACTTCGTACATATCCAGGGCGGCCGAGGCGGTGCGGGCGTCAATGGTTTCAACACCGTGCACCAACGCCCAGTCGCGCACGCGCCGCAGGAGGCGGTTGGCGATGCGCGGCGTGCCGCGGGAGCGGCCGGCGATTTCAGAGAAGCCGGCACTTGTCAGTTTCAGGTCCAGCATCCCGGCGGACCGGCGCAGCACCAGCTCCAATTCCGCCACCGAGTAGAACTCGAGATGCCCGGTGAAGCCAAAGCGGTCGCGCAGCGGCCCGGGCAGCAGGCCGGCGCGCGTGGTGGCCCCCACCAGGGTAAAGGGCGGCAGTTCCAGCGGAATGGCCGTCGCGCCGGCCCCCTTGCCGACGATGATGTCCACACGGAAGTCCTCCATGGCCATGTACAGCATTTCCTCGGCGGGCCGCGACATGCGGTGGATCTCGTCCAGAAACAGCACCTCGCCGTCTGAGAGGGAGGAGAGGATGGCGGCGAGGTCGCCGGCGTGCTGGATCGCCGGTCCGGAGCTGATGCGCAGCGGTGCGTTCATTTCCGCGGCGATGATCATGGCCAGGGTGGTTTTCCCCAGGCCCGGCGGACCGGACATCAGGACGTGGTCTGCGCTGCGGCCGCGGATCCTTGAGGCCGCCAGCACCAGGGCCAACTGCTTGCGGACCCTTTCCTGGCCCACAAAGTCGTCCAGGTTTTTAGGGCGCAGTGCCGCTTCCAGCTCCCGCTCCTCAGGCTCGGCGGCAGGGGCCAGTTCACTGGGGGAGCCGGACCTCCCTGCGGGGGCTGTGGCGCCAAGGCTCATTTGGCCCGGGAGGAGCCCGCCGCCGTTCAGCTCGGCCACGGCCTAGAGCACCCGGCTCGGCTGGCGTGAACTTCCCTGGCGGGCGCCGTCCTGGCCCAGCCAGCGCAGCGTGGCACGCAGGATGGCGGGGACATTGGCACCCTCGGCGAGTTCCGGGTCGGCCGCGACGGCCGCGTCGATGCTTTTCAGCGCGTCCTTTTCATTCCAGCCCAGGCTGGTCATGGCGGCCACCACCTGGTCCTTCCATGCCAGCGGCACCTGGGCCGCCGGAGCTGCCGCGGTGGCTCCCACGCCGGTGGGCTTCAGCTTGTCCTTGAGTTCAAGCACGATGCGTCCCGCAACTTTCGGACCCACCCCGGGGACCTTGGTGAAGGCCTTCCCGTCGCCGCCTGCCACGCCCCGGCGGATGGTTTCGGGCTCCAGCACGGCCAGAATGGCCAGGGCCAGGCGCGGACCGATTCCGCTGACGCCCATGAGGATGTCAAAGACCTCACGTTCCTCCGCGTCGGCAAAGCCGTACAGCGTCATCGAGTCCTCACGGACAATCATGGAGGTGGTGAGCGTGCCCTCCTCCCCCAGTCTCAGGCCGCCGAGCGTCTTCGGCGTGGCGTGCACCAGCATGCCCACCCCGTTGACGTCAATCACGGCCTGCGCCAGTGAAAGGTGGGCCACCGGTCCGCGGACAAAACTGATCATTGCGTTGCTCCTTATAAAACTAACCTGCCACACAGCTTATCGAACACAACTACGAATACCTAGCGCCAGGCCGCGCCGGGCTTCTCCTTGTTTTTCGTCAGCTTCGCCTTGGTTTCGGCATCACGCCACAATTGTTGCGCCGTCGTCGTCCCCGGGGCCCCGGTGTCAACGGAGCTGCCGCTGCGCCAGGCGTGGGCGATGGCCAAGGCCAGGGCGTCTGCCGCGTCCGCAGGGCGGGCGGGCTCGTTCAGGCGCAGGATCCGGGTGACCATGGCCGTCACGGACGCCTTGTCCGCCCGCCCGCTGCCGGTCACCGCGGCCTTCACCTCCGACGGCGTGTGCATCGCCACCGGTATGCCGCGGCGGGCAGCGGCCACCATGACAACGCCCGACACCTGCGCCACGCCCATGACGGTGCTGAGGTTGGTCTGGGCAAAGACCCTCTCAATGGCCAGGACGTCCGGCGTGAACGCGTCCAGCCACTGGTCGATGGCATTGGCGATCACCAGCAGCCTGGCATCAAGGGACAGTTCGTGTGAACTGCCCACCACGCCCACCCCCACGAGGGTGGCCGTGCGGTTCGATGCAACGTCCACCACGCCCAGTCCGCAGCGGGTCAGGCCGGGATCCACGCCCAGGACGCGCAGGTCCTAATCCTCTCCGAGGGCGGCGAGGACGTCCTCGCTCATGTCGGCGTTGGAGTAGATGTTCTGCACGTCGTCCAGGTCCTCCAACGCGTCGTAGAGCTTCATGAACTTGCGGGCGTTGTCCACATCCAGCTCCACCTGCATGGACGGCACGAAGCCGGCGTCGTCGGTGTCATACTCGATGCCGGCGTCGGTCAGGGCCGCGCGGATGGCGGGCAGGTCCGCGGTGTCGGAGATGATCTCGAAATTTTCGCCGTCGTCCTTGACTTCCTCCGCCCCGGCGTCGAGTACGGCCATGAGGAGGTCGTCCTCGGTCAGGCCGTTCTTGGGCAGCCCCACGATCCCCTTGCGGGTGAACATGTACGCCACGGAGCCGGGATCGCCCATGGTGCCGCCGTTGCGGCCCACAGCCAGGCGGACCTCGGAGGCGGCACGGTTTTTGTTGTCGGTCAGGCACTCGATGAGGATGGCCGTGCCCTGCGGGCCGTAGCCTTCATACATGATGGTCTGGTAGTCGACGGCGTCGCCGAGCAGGCCGGCACCGCGCTTGATCGCGCGGTCGATGTTGTCGGCGGGCACCGAGGTCTTCTTGGCCTTCGTCACGGCCAGCTCAAGGGCCGGGTTGCCAACCAGGTCGGGACCGCCACCCCGTGCGGCAACTTCGATGTTTTTAATCAGCTTGGCAAACGACTTGGCACGGCGGCTGTCAATGATGGCTTTTTTGTGCTTGGTGGTCGCCCATTTGGAGTGGCCTGACATGGTTACGCTTCTCCTCTGATCATGCGAATAAAAAGTCCGTGGATGCGGCGCTCGCCCGTCACTTCCGGATGGAAGGAGGTGGCCAGCAAGTGCTGCGAACGCACGGCAACGGCACGTACCTTGGGTGCAATTCTACCGTTTTGCGCTGAAGGGTGCGCCGCTGCGGGGATTTCCACACTAGCAAGGACCTGCACGCTGGCCCCGACGCGTTCCACCCATGGGGCGCGGATGAAGACGGCGTGGACAGTCTTTTCCGGTTCGCCTGCGGGCGCCAGCGCGGTGAACTGCAGCTCCGTTTCGAAGGAATCCACCTGGCGGCCAAAAGCGTTGCGGCGCACCGTGATGTCCAGCCCGCCCAGCGTCTGCTGCGCCTTGCCGGCCAGGTCCGTGGCGGGGTCGGCAATTTCATCGGCGAGCAGGATCATCCCGGCGCAGCTGCCATAGACCGGCAGCCCTTCCCGGATGCGGTCGCGCAATGGCTCCCGCAGCCCAAAGATGCGGGTCAGCTTGTCGATCGTGGTGGACTCCCCGCCGGGGAGCACCAGTCCGTCGACGGCCGCCAGCTCGGACGGGCGCCGGACCGGCACGACACGCGCCCCGCAGGCTTCGAGGGCGCGGGCGTGTTCACGCACATCGCCCTGGAGGGCCAGGATTCCGACGAGGGGGCGCGATCCGTTGCCGGACAGGGGAATTTCAGGGATGGGTGCACTCACTTTTCCATCATAGATGGGCGCAATGTCACACGATTGCGCACCCCGCGCGCCGGGAGGCCTGGCCGGCCGTCCACCGGCAAGGAAGTAGCATGGTCCGTGGACTGACGAACAACAGATGAGGAACGTTCAGCATGTGCGGAATCGCCGGGTACTACGGTTATGGGGAAGACGAAACTCTCCTGCAGGCAATGAACACGTGCATGGTGCACCGCGGGCCGGACGGGGAGGGCATCCATGCCGATGGCAACGTAGGTCTCGCGCACCGGCGGCTCTCCATCATCGACGTGGCGCATGGGCAGGAGCCGATGTACAGCGCCGACGGTGAGACCGTCCTTGTCTACAACGGCGAGGTCTACAACTACCTCGACCTGCGTGCCGAGCTCGAGGGCCTGGGACGCACCTTTTCCACGAAGTCCGACACCGAAGTGGTGCTCCAGTCCTACGAGGAGTGGGGCGACGCGGCCTTTGACAGGTTCAACGGCATGTTCGGCCTGGCCATCCACGACCGCAGAAACAGCCGCCTGGTGCTGGCGCGCGACCATTTCGGCATCAAGCCGCTGTATTACGCCACGGCGGGCACCGCCGAGGCCCCCACCCTGCTGTTCGCCTCCGAGATCAAGCCGCTGCTGGCCGCCGGCAAGCTGGACAAGGAAGTCAACGAGCGGATCCTGTTCCGTTACCTGCAATTCCGCATCCACGACGAGGAAGCCGAGACGTTCTTTGCCGGCGTACACAAGCTGATGCCGGGCGAAAAGCTGGTCCTGAACACCACGGCCACGGAAACCGGCCCGGCCGGCACCATCACCATCAGCCCCTACACGCGGCTGAAGGAAGAGCTGGCCGAGCTGGCCAAGATCGAGACCCCCTATTCTCAGGCGGTGATCGACGAATACCGCGAACGCTTCACGGAGGGCGTGCGCCTGCGCCTGCAGTCCGAAGTCCCCGTGGGCACGGCCCTCTCCGGCGGGCTGGACTCCTCCGCCGTCGTGGCCACCATCAACAAGCTCATGCAGGAAAAGGCCGCCGCCACGGATTCCCTGGGGGCCACGCAGCAGACCTTCTCCGCCGTGTTCCCCAACTCCCTCAATGACGAGGAAAAGTACGCCGACGCCGTGTTGGCCCGCTGTGAAGGCAACGTCACCAGCCACAAGATCCACCCCCAGGCCTCCGAGTTTGTCGAGGACCTGGAGGACTTTGTGCGCACCATGGAGGAGCCCATCATCTCCTCCGGCCCCTACGCCCAGTACCAGGTGATGCGCGAGGCCTCCAAGCACGTGACCGTCCTGCTCGACGGCCAGGGCGCCGATGAGATGATGGCCGGCTACATCCCGTACTACTTCGCCTACCTGCGCCAGCTGAAGAAGAGCGGTCAGAACGGCAAGCTCGCCAAGGAACTTGCCTCCAGCTCGGACATCCTGTTCCGGCTGGCCCGCTTCCGCATCCAGGGCGCCCTGGCGTTCAAGAAGGCAAGCGGCATCACCCCCCTGCTGAACAAGAAGTTCACGGCCAAGTACAAGTCCGAGACCTTCTCCAACATCCCGGACAACCTCAAGCTGCGCCTCATCGACGATCTGTTCCACAAGTCGCTGCCGGCCGTCCTGCGGTACGAGGACAAGAACACGATGCGCTTCTCCCTGGAGGGCCGCGTGCCGTTCCTGGACAAGGAAGTCGTGAAGTTCCTGTTCAGCCTCGACGATGAATCCATCATCAAGGGCGGCTGGAACAAGCGCATCCTGCGCGATGCCACCCGCGGACTGCTGCCGGAGATGATCAGCAACCGCCGCAACAAGATCGGCTTCACCACCCCCGAAGCCGAGTGGTTCTCGCTGATGAAGGAAAAGATTTACGAAATCTTCCTGTCCTCCTCCTTCGGTTCGCGCCCGTATTGGGACCAGGACGCCGTCATCTATGCCTTTGAGGAATACCTCAGCGGCAAGTCCGCCGGCTCCACCATGGTGTTCTGGCGCCTGATCAACACCGAGCTGTGGCTGCGCGAGTTCTTTGACGTCGAGGAAGTCAAGGCCGGCATCGAGGGCAAGAGCGACTACATCCCCAACGCCGACAAGCAGCTGGACATCACCGTGCCCGACGGCGCCGGGACCTTCCGCCGCTACCCGCTGCGCACCGAGGTCTTCTACAAGGACACCGACTTCGACCCCACCGTCATGCGGTACGTCAGGCGCTTCTTCGACGGCCTGCCCGCCGCCGGGGGCGACCACGGCGCCGTGACGGCGGACACCCCCTGGTACCTGTTCGTCTCCGAAAAGATCGTGGCCATGACCCAGGGCCGGTCCATCCCGGTCTGGGACATCAAGGTCTCCGGCGCCGCACGGGTCTTCAGCAAGTTCGTCACCCGCAATCCCGGCGGGATCGGCCTGGCCAGTCCCTGGTCCATGCAGCTGGCCATTGACGAGGTGGGCCTGCCGCGGATCATGTACGCCTCCGCCCGCTCGGTGATCGGCAAGCTGCAGGGCAAGTCCGGCGTGTTCTACGACGTGGTGGGCCACAACATCAACGCCATTGACGGCGCCGCCGGCTACCAGGTGGGCACGTCCACCCACTCCGTCAAATACGCGCCTCTGGACCCCGACGGCGTCGCGGCCCGTCTGAGCGCCCTGGTCCGCCAATCGGTGCCGGCCGAATACGCCGCCACGTTTGCCGGCACGGCGATCATGGACGCCAATGACCTGGGCGTGGTGGCCCTGGGGCACGACACCGCGCTCACCAAGGCCGTGCTGCAGGACATCTTCCGGGACAACCCGCAGGGCCAGACCACGGAAACCACGCCGATGTCCCTGGTGTTCACCCGGAAGTAGGCAGCGCCCCGCGCAGACGCAGTGGACCCCGCCGGGGCGGGCACAACCCAAGGACGACGCCGAAACGTACGTTTCGCCGTCGTCCTTGGGTCAAAACGTGAAAGAGTCGGACCATGACTTTGGAATTTTCCAGGAATCCGTTTCTGGCGCCCAGCACGCTGCCGTACCAGCTGCCCGACTTCGCCTCCGTCCGCGACGCCGACTACCTGCCGGCGTTTGAGGCGGGCCTTGCCCAGCAGCTCGCGGAGGTCGCGGCGATCGCCGCGAACCCGGAACCGGCGTCGTTCGCTAACACCGTGGCGGCCATGGAGCGCAGCGGCGCCGTGCTCACGCGCGTGGCCAACGTGTTCTTCAACATTGCCGGCTCCGACGGAACGCCGGCCGTCCAGGAGATCGAACAGCTGATCGCCCCGCGCCTGGCCGGGCACGCCGACACGATCCTGCTCAACGGGGCCCTCCACCGGCGCTTCCTCGACGTGCCCACGGATGGGCTGGACGCGGAGTCGGCACGGCTGGTGGACGAATACCGCAAGGCCTTCACCCGCGCGGGCGTCGGGCTGGACGCAGCCGGGCAAGAGCGGCTGCGCGTCGTTAACGGGGAGCTCTCCTCCCTCAGCACGCAGTTTGCCCAACGGGTCACGCAGGCGGGCAACGACGCCGCCGTGCATGTCCAGGACGCGGCGGAGCTCGACGGGCTCAGCGCCGACGACCTTGCCACCGCGGCGGCCGCGGCGCGCGCCGCCGGGCACGGCTCCGGCTACCTGCTGACCTTGATCCTGCCCACCGCCCAGCCGGCGCTGGAGGTGCTGACCAACCGGGAGACACGCCGCAGGCTGCACCTGGCCTCCGTAGGCCGGGGCAGTGGCGCGGACGGCTCCAACGTGCTGGGGCTGGCGGCCGCCATGGCCGCGCTCCGCGCAGAAAGGGCGGCCCTGCTCGGCCATGCCTGCGAGGCGGAGCGTTCCATCGAACCGCAGACGGCCCCGTCGCTCGAGGCGGTGCACGCCATGCTCTCCCCCATCACTGCCGCGGCAGTGCGCAACGCACGGGCCGAGGCGGAGAAGCTTGCCGCGACGGCCGGACACGCCATCGAGGCGTGGGACTGGGCGTTCTACTCCGAGCAGGTCCGCCGGGACGACTACGGCGTGGATCTCGCCGCCCTGCGCCCCTGGTTTGGGCTGGACTCGGTGTTGGAAAACGGAGTGTTTTACGCCGCCTCCAAGCTGTACGGGCTGTCCTTCACCGAGCGGACCGACCTGGCCGGGTACCACCCCGACGTGCGCGTCTGGGAAGTGTTCAACGAGGACGGTTCCGCCCTGGGACTGTTCCTGGGCGACTACTACGCGCGCGAGACCAAGCGCGGCGGGGCCTGGATGAACTCCTTCGTGGAGCAGTCGGCCCTCGACGGGACACGCGCCGTCGTCGTCAACAACCTCAACATCGCCAAACCTCCGGAGGGCGAGCCCACGCTGCTGAGCTACGACGAGGTGGTGACCTGCTTCCACGAGTTCGGCCATGCCCTGCACGGGCTGTTTTCCGACGTCGGCTACCCGAAGTTCTCGGGCACGAACGTGCCGCGCGACTTTGTCGAGTACCCCTCCCAGGTCAACGAGATGTGGATCCTGTGGCCTGAGGTGCTGGCCAACTATGCCCGGCACCACAAGACCGGGGAGCCGCTGCCGGACGGCACGGCGGAGCGGCTGCGGGCCGCCTCACTGTGGGGGCAGGGCTTCGCCACCACCGAGTATCTGGGCGCCGCCCTGCTGGACCTGGCCTGGCACGAGCTGCCCGCCGGGACCACGGTGGAGGATCCGCTGGCGTTCGAGGCCGCGGCGCTGGCCGCGGCCGGCGTGGACCTGCCTGCCGTTCCGCCGCGCTACCGGACCGGCTATTTCAACCACATCTTTGCCGGCGGTTACGCGGCCGGCTACTACTCGTACATTTGGAGCGAGGTGCTCGACGCCGACACCGTTGCCTGGTTCAAGGCGAACGGCGGGCTCTCGCGTGCCAACGGCGAACACTTCCGGTCAACGCTGCTGTGCCGCGGCTTCTCGGTAGTTCCACTGCAGGCCTTCCGCGACTTTGCCGGCCGGGACGCCGACACCGAGCCGCTGCTGGCTCGCAGGGGCCTGGCCTAGACCGTGGTGACCCTCGCAGACTGCGAACGCACCCAGCACGCCTGGTTCAAGGCCCAGGCCGCGGCCACCGGCGGGCGCGCCTTCGGCACGTACGGCATGGACTGGGTGTGGCTGCCCGAATCGCGGGAGATGCTGTGCATGTTCCCCACCGAGATCACCGACGCCGGGCTCCTGCCCGCCATGGCCGAGGCGGAGCGCCGCGGAGCCGCCGCGGTGGGCGTCTGGCTGAACGCCGCGGTCAATAGCACCGAGCTGGAACGGCACCGCTTCGAGCGCGGTTGGCAGCCGTGGTGGATGACGGCGCCGCTCGGTCCCGGACCGGTTGGCACGGATGCTGGTGGCTTGCAAGAGGTCGGCCCGGGCGCACGGGAGCGGGACGACCGGGTGCGCATCGACACGCCCACGGACGGGGTCTGCAGCCTCGATCCCCCGCAGGCATGGCTGGCCACGGCGCGCAACGGCGAAGAATGGGCCGGACAGTCGTACCTTTTCATGCCTCCCGAACAGGGCGCCAAGCACCTGGCCGGCATCTTTGACATGTATGTGGCCCCCGAACACCGCCGTGACGGGCTGGGCACTGCCCTCCTGGACTGCCTGGCGGAAACTGCGTCCGACGCCGGGGCGGAGCACCTGCTGCTCAACGCCACCCCCGAGGGGCTTCAGCTTTACAGGGGCCGCGGCTTCCAGCTCATCGGCAAGGGCCGCACCTGGTGGCACCACCTGCCCCAATAGCGGACCCGCAGCCAACGGCAACAAGCCCGCCAAGACCGTGAGGTCCCGACGGACTCGTCGTCGTTATGACAGGGGCGGCGGAACCCGTCCGCCTCCCCGGCGCTACCAGCCGCGCTCGGCGAGGCGGTGCGGCTCGGGGATGTCGGCGACGTTGATGCCCACCATGGCCTCGCCCAGGCCGCGGGAGACGTCCGCGATGACCTTGGGGTCGTCGTAGAACGTGGTGGCCTTCACGACGGCGGCGGCGCGCTGGGCCGGGTTGCCGGACTTGAAGATGCCGGAGCCGACGAACACGCCGTCCGCGCCGAGCTGCATCATCATGGCGGCGTCGGCCGGGGTGGCGATGCCGCCGGCGGTGAACATCACCACGGGCAGCTTGCCGGTCGCGGCAACTTCCTTGACGAGCTCGTACGGTGCCTGCAGTTCCTTCGCGGCCACGTACAGCTCGTCTTCGGGCAGGGCCGCCAACTGGGCGATCTGCGTGCGGATCTTGCGCATGTGGCCCGTGGCGTTGGAGACGTCCCCGGTGCCGGCCTCGCCCTTGGAACGGATCATGGCCGCACCTTCGTTGATGCGTCGCAGCGCCTCGCCGAGGTTGGTGGCGCCGCAGACGAAGGGAACCTTGAAGTTCCATTTGTCGATGTGGTGCTCGTAGTCGGCCGGGGTGAGGACCTCGGACTCGTCCACGTAATCCACGCCCAAGGATTCCAGCACCTGCGCCTCGACGAAGTGTCCGATGCGGGCCTTGGCCATGACCGGAATGGAGACCGCGGCAATGATGGCGTCGATCATGTCCGGGTCGCTGGCTCGCGAGACGCCGCCCTGCGCGCGGATGTCCGCGGGGACGCGCTCCAGCGCCATGACGGCAACGGCGCCGGCATCCTCGGCAATCTTGGCTTGCTCGACATTGACCACGTCCATGATGACGCCGCCCTTGAGCATCTCGGCCATGCCCCGCTTGACGCGGCTGCTGCCCGTTACCGCTGATACATCGCTTGTAGACACAAAAACCCCTCTGGGAAGGAACGAAAAAATTGTTTTGCCCGAACGTGGCATGCCACACGGGTACGCCCATTCTATTCCCGCCCGGCGCCCGGGTTGAAACCGCTGTTACCGTTCGGCGGGCAGATTGCCGTCCAGGGCCTGGCGGCGTACAGTGGCCACGCGCTGGACGATCGTCACCAGGCTCGCAAGGGCCAGCAGGACCAGCACGACGGCGAGCACTGCTTCCGGGATGCCCAGGCCCACGAGCCCGGTCGCCACAAGCACTACCACCAGCCGGTCGGAACGCTCGGCGATGCCCACGTTGGCGGTCATGCCCAGTCCCTCGGCCCGGGCCTTCGCGTAGGAGACGATGGAGCCAAGGACCAGGCAGGCCAAGGCCATGGCTGCGATGAAGGAGTTGTGGCCGCCGGTGTAAAACCAGATGACGATCCCGGCGAAGACCGCCCCGTCCCCCACCCTGTCAAGGGTGGAGTCCAGGAAGGCACCCCACCGGCCCGAACGGTCGAGCATGCGTGCCATGAGGCCGTCGACGATGTCGGAAAAGACAAAGACCGTGATGACCACGGTGCCCCAGAACAGCTGACCCATGGGGTAGCCGACCAGGGCCCCGGCGGCAACGCCCAGCGTGCCCACGATCGTGACGGCGTCCGGCGACACCTTCAGGCGCACCAGCAGCGCCGCAACGGGCGTGAAGATGGCTGCGAAGAGCGCGCGGGCGTATTTGTTCAGCATTGATCGTTCCTCGTGATGGTTGGTGACCGTCAGCCGATGCCCTCCCAGGCGTCGGCAACCTGCTCCCGGACCTCGCCAAGTGTCTGCGTGATGGCCTTGGTGCCGGCGATGATGGGCAGGAAATTTCCGTCTCCGCCCCAGCGCGGCACGATGTGCTGGTGCAGGTGCGAGGCAATGCCAGCCCCTCCCGTGGCGCCCTGGTTCATGCCGAGGTTGAATCCGGAGGGGTTGGACACCGCCCGCAGCACGCGCATGGCCTGCTGGGACGCCGCGGCAAACTCCGCCGTCTCCTCCACGGTAAGGTCCGTGTAGTCGGGCACGTGGCGGTAGGGGCACACCAGGAGGTGGCCGGGGTTGTAGGGGAAGAGGTTCAGCACTACGTAGACAAGGGTTCCGCGGTGGACAATCAGCGATTCCGCGTCGCTGCGCCCCGGCGCCTCGCAGAACGGGCAGTTGTGCGGGCCGGTGACCTGCTCCTGCCCGCCCTTGACGTAGGCGAGCCGGTGCGGCGTCCAGAGCCGCTGGAAGGCGTCCGGCACCCCCGGAAGCTCAAAGTCGTCCTGCATGGACGCCACACCCTGTTCGGTCACGCCGTACGGTTCCTGACGGCTTCGACAATCCGTGAAACGGCCTCGTCGACGGGCACGCCGTTGTCTTGGCTGCCGTCGCGAAAACGGAAGGAGACGGCGTTGGCGTCGGCGTCGTCCCCGCCGGCGATCAGCACAAACGGGACCTTTTCCTTGCTGGCCGTACGAATCTTCTTCGGGAAGCGGTCGCTGGAGATGTCGACCTCGGCACGGATGCCCTGCTCCTTGAGCTTCGCGACAACATCGAACATGTAGTCGTTGAATGCCTCGGCCACGGGGATGGCCACCACCTGTACGGGCGAGAGCCAGGCCGGAAACGCCCCGGCGTAGTGCTCGGTCAGCACGCCCATGAAGCGTTCCACGGAACCGAACAGGGCCCGGTGGATCATGACCGGACGTTGACGGGTGCCGTCGGCGGCCTGGAATTCCAGTTCAAAGCGCTCGGGCAGGTTGAAGTCCAGCTGGATGGTGGACATCTGCCAGGTGCGGCCGAGCGCATCCTTGGTCTGAACGGAGATCTTCGGTCCGTAGAACGCTGCCCCGCCCGGATCGGCCACGAGTTCCAGTCCGGAGGCCGTGGCGACGTCGGCCAGTGTCTGGGTGGCTTCCTCCCAGACCTCGTCGGAGCCGACAAACTTTTCCGGGTCCTTGGTGGACAGTTCCAGGTAGAAGTCGGTCAGGCCGTAGTCCTTCAGGAGGGACAGGACAAAGTTGAGCGTGGTGGTCAGCTCGTCCTTCATCTGCTCCTTCGTGCAATAAATGTGTGCGTCGTCCTGGGTCATGCCCCGCACACGGGTCAGTCCGTGGACCACGCCGGACTTTTCGTACCTGTACACCGAGCCGAATTCAAACAGGCGCAGCGGCAGTTCACGGTAGGACCGTCCGCGGGAGCGGAAGATGAGGTTGTGCATCGGGCAGTTCATGGGCTTGAGGTAGTAGTCCTGGCCGGGCTTGCGCACCGTGCCGTCCTCGTTGAGTTCCGCGTCCACGTGCATGGGCGGGAACATGCCGTCCTTGTACCAGTCCAGGTGCCCGGAGACTTCGTAGAGGTTGGCCTTGGTGATGTGCGGCGTGTAGACAAAGTCGTAGCCAGCCTCCACGTGGCGCTTGCGGGAGTAGTCCTCCATTTCCTTGCGGATGATCCCGCCCTTCGGGTGGAAGACGGGCAGGCCGGAGCCCAGCTCGTCCGGGAAGGAGAACAGGTCCAGTTCCGCGCCGAGCTTGCGGTGGTCGCGGCGCTCTGCCTCCGCCATGCGCTCCTGGTACGCCTTCAGGGCGTCCTTGGTGGGCCAGGCCGTGCCGTAGATGCGCTGCAGCTGCTGGTTGTTCTGGTTGCCCAGCCAGTAGGCGGCGGAAGTCCGGGTCAGGGCAAAGGCGTTGGAGATCAGCTTGGTGTTGGGCAGGTGCGGCCCGCGGCAGAGGTCGCACCAGACTTCGTCGCCGCTCTTGCGGTCGATGTTGCTGTAGATGGTGATGTCACCGGCACCCACCTCGACGTTGACGCCCTCGCCGGCCGTGTCGGCGTCGGACTTCCTGCCCAGCAGCTCCAACTTGTACGGCTCGTCGGCCATGGCGGCGCGTGCCTCGTCTTCGGAGACCACGCGGCGGACGAACTTCTGGTTCTGGTTGACAATCTTGAGCATCGTCTTCTCAAGTGTCTTCAGGTCTTCCGGCGTGAAGGGCTCGGCCACGTCAAAGTCGAAGTAAAAGCCGTCGGTGATGTACGGCCCTATGCCCAGTTTGGCGTCGGGGCGCAGCTGCTGCACGGCCTGGGCCATGACGTGGGCGGTGGAGTGGCGGAGCACGTTCAGCCCGTCAGGGGAGTCGATGGTGACGGGTTCGACGGCGGTGCCCTCGGCCAGCCGGGTGTCCAGGTCGGTCAGGACGCCGTCCACGCGGGCCACCACGACTTCGCGGCGTTCAAAAAACAGCTCCGCTGCGGTGGTGCCGGTGGCCACCGTCGTCGTCTCGCCGTCGACTTTAATGGTGATTTGCGTATCCACTGGCACTGGCAACTCCTTGATTTGTCATGTTTGGCCCCAAGTCCCAGCAACATACGGGGGTTGCGGTGGGCCACCTTGATCGTATCGGTTCCGCGCAGCTCCAACCAACACAACAGCCTCTTATGGTGCGGGCGGAACGGGGTCCCCGTGCAGGGATTCCCGGCGGGCGATGACGGCGTTGGTCCTCCGCCGGCCCTGAGGGCCGGCACCTCCATCCCGCGCGGGGTCAGCGCGACTCAGCCGGTCCGGTGGTCCAGTCCTTCGGCTTCCATGCGACGGGCCAGTTCGGCGACGGTCGGCGACGCCGGCCTGCGCTCCCCGGGAGCCACCGCGCCGGACTGCCCGGAGCTCCCGCGTCCGGACCCGGCCGGCCGGGAGTCCTGCGGCCTCGCCGGGTCCCGCAGGTATCCGGGCCCCGGCAAGGTGTCAGGCTGGCCCAGGTCCCACGCCTCCAGCGCCTGCAGGCTGATGCCGCGCGGGCCGGTGCGCCGGGTCAGCCCCCGGATCAGCAGCATCCGCGTGCCAAAGAGCAGGGGCCCGGAACGTTCCTGCGCCTCATGGAAGAACGTGGCGTCCACGCAGCCGGCGCCGTCGTCGATGCTGATGAACACCACACGCCTGCCGCCACGCATGGGCGGGGTCTGGGTGGCGACGCGCACCCCGGCCACCAGCACCTCGGTGTTGTTGCGCAGCCCCAGCAGCTTGTCCGACGTCGTCACCCCCAATGCCCCAAGCAGCGGCGCATAGCTGTCCATCAGGTGGGCGCTGGCATCCAGCGCCAACAGGTCCAGTTCGGTGCGCACCGTCTCCGCCGGGGTGGGTGCCGGCAGCCTGGCCGGCAGGGTGCCCAGCTCGAGTTCCCCGAGCGGCAGGTGCAGCTGCCCCTCCATGGCGTCGCCGCGCCGCCCCGACTTCGACGCCGGCAGGCTGTTCACATGCGCCACCAGGTCCGCCCTGTTGGCCGTGTTGCCGGTGGCCTGCTGGGCGCTGCGCTGCAGGGAGTCCAGGGCGCCCAGCTGGGCCAGCCTTTTGAGGATGGGCCGGGATACCCGGGCCCGGCTGCGCAGATCCGCCAGGGAGTCGTAGGGCTGCCCGGCCACGATCCGCTTGAGCTCCGTGCCGGAGAGGCCGTACACGTCCGCCAGGCTCAGCCGGATTCCGGTCACTTCCGCCCTTCCCGTCACGTCCCCACGGGCCGGTCCCCCGACTGCTGTGGCCGGGACGCGCTCGGCCCGGTAGGAGCCGGTGCTGGCATTGACGTCCAGGGGCAGAATGGGGATTCCCAGGCGGCGGGCCTCCGCCACGAGCAGGCGGCGCGGATACATGCCGGGATCGTGTTCCCACAGCCCGGCCAGAAACTCGGCCGGGTGGTGTGCCTTCAGCCAGGCCGACTGGTAGGTGGGCACGGCAAAGGCGGCGCCGTGGGCCTTGCAAAAGCCAAAGCTGCCAAAGGCCTTCAGGGTCTCCCACACCTCGTCAATGGTTTCCGGGCCATAACCTCTGGCCCGGGCACTGGTGCGGAAGAAGGCCTCCACCGCCGGTTCCTGCTCCGGCCTGCCCAGCCGGCGGCGGTGTTCGTCGGCCTGCGAGAGGGTACAGCCCGTCATGATGTGGAAGGTGCGCAGCACCTGCTCATGAAACACCGTCACCCCGTGGGTTTCGCTCAAGGCCGGCTTGAGGTCCGGGTGCGCATAGTGTTCCGGGGCAAAGCCGTGCCGGTTTTCCAGGTAGGGCTTGACCATGTTCGATTTCATGGGCCCGGGACGGAAAAGGGAAATGTCAATGATGAGGTCGTTGAATTCGCGCGGGGCCATCTTGCCCACCAGCTCGCGCTGGCCCGGGGATTCAATCTGGAAGCACCCCAGCGTGTGGGTGCTGCGGATCAGCTCAAAGGTGGGTTCGTCGTCGAGCGGGACGGCGTCAAGGTCGATGGTGCCGTCCTCCCCCACATAGGCCGGACCCTTCCCGCCGCCATCCACCGGGTGCCGCCCGGCCGCCACCACCTCCGCCTTGGACGGATGCAGCCGGACCACTTCCCGCACCGCATAGGCCATGGCGCTTTGCATGCGCACGCCCAGCACATCCAGCTTGAGCATGCCCATCGGGTCCATGTCGTGTTTGTCGAACTGGCTCATGGGCAGGCCCAGGCCGCTGGGTTGCACGGGAGTGCGGTCCAGCAGGGTCGCATCGCCCAGGATCACCCCACACGGGTGCATCGATATGTGCCGGGGCAGCCTGTCCAGCCGCTCGGTCAGGTCCACCAGCAGGTCCAGCTGCGTGCCCGCACCGGCCTGGTGGGCCTGTTCCACCCGGGCGGCAAAGTCCCGCAGCTCCGGTTTTTCCACCAGGGCTTCCCGGAAGGAGCCCGCCGAAAAGCGCCACAACTGCTTGGCAATGCCGTCCACGTCCTCCGGGTCCATCCCCAGCGCCAGGCCGGCATCGCGGACTGCGCCGCGCGCCCGGTAGCCGTTTTGCATGCTCATCAGCGTCACGCGCTGGGAACCGAATCGGTCAAAGATGCGACGGTAGACATTGTGCCGTTCGGCGCTTTCCACATCCAGGTCAATGTCCGGCAGGGTGGAGCGGTCGCGCGAAAGGAAGCGTTCAAAGAGAAGGTCGTTGGCAATGGGGTCCACCGCGCTGATGCCCAGCACGTAGTTCACCAGCGACGACGCGCCCGAACCGCGGGCGGCCCGGCGCACCCCCATGCCACGGATCATCTCGGAGACCTCGGCCACGGTCAGGAAGTAGGAGGCAAAGCCCAGCCCGTTGATGGTGTCCAACTCCACGGTGAGCCGGTCCCGGACGGTCATCAGCTTGTCCCCGTTAATGCCGGGGAAACGGAGGTTCAGCCCGGCCTCGGCCCGCTGCCGCAGTTCCGCGGCCGGGGACTGTCCCAGGCCGAGCACGCCCGCCTCGGGGGTGACCGGCTTCTTCCAGCCCAGGTCCGACGCCGGATCCAGCCGGCATTTGTCCGCCAACCGGTGCGTGTTGGCCCACAGCTGTGCCAATTCCGTTGCGCCGTAGCCGCCCTGGCCAACAATTTCCCGTCCCGCCCGGTGCATGTCCGCGCCGCTTTTCAACCAGCCCTGCCCGGTGGGCTGGAGTCCGGGCAGTTGTCCCAGGGGTGTGATGGCGCGGGCGGCGTCCAGCACATCCGCGGTGGGGGCGTCGTCCTCCGAGCAGTACCGCACGGCGTTGCCCAGCACCGCCGGGACGCCAAATTCCTCGGCCAGCTTGAGCATGCGCACCGCGAGGGGGGTGCTCAGGGGGCTGCCGGGTTCGCTGAAGTGGCTGACGACCTCAACGGCCAGTGCTCCGGCGGGCAGCGCGTGCGTCCAGGCTGAAAATCTGGTGCGGGGAGCCAGGTACCGCCGCCCGCCCATGGCCCGGGCCACGTCGGAGAAGGGGCCCACCAGGACAGTCAGTGCCACACCGCCGGTTTCCGGGTCCAGCACCCCGGCGGCCAGTTCCGCCAGGGTGACGCCCACGGGGCCCTGGGGGCGGGCATGGGCAGTGGAGATCAGCCGGCACAAGGCCGCGTAGCCCGCTCCGGGACGCAGTGCCTGGCCCCCGTGGGCCAGGATGGCGACCCGTCCAGCTTCGACGAGGGGAACCCGGACTCCGGCAGGGGCCGACGTCCGGCCTGAGGCGCCGGCGCCTGCAGCTGCGGTCCGGCCTGGGGCGCCTGCCCGCCCGTCCGCCTGTACAGTCCTTCCCGCCGATTCTCCCCTTCCCGCCGAATCTCCGGGTTCCAGGATGGCCAGGTCCACGCCGAGGATGGGGTCGATCCCGGCTGCCATGCAGGCCTTGACGTGCTTGATGGCACCGTAGAGCCCATCCCGGTCGGTGCTGGCCAGGGCGTCGGCGCCGTCGGCCGCCGCAGCCTCCACCAGGTCCTCGGGCCACGAAACGCCGTAGTGGGCGCTGTAGGCGCTGGCCACATGCAAATGCACGAACTTAGGCACCAGGGTCCAGCTCTTCCACCGATTCGCTTAACGCGTCATGAACTTTAATGACCCGCCACCGGCCTGCGGGCAGGTACCTCACCAGGTCGAGGGTCAACAGGGGGGCATCGCCGGAAGCCTCGTCGCGGCGCACCTGGACCCGCCAGATTTCCCTGTCCACCAGGCCCACTCCCGCCCCTGGCGCGGCGCGGGTTTCCTCGTCCCACCAGTTGCGCCGGCGGTACCACCGGACGGGTTCGGCTGCGAGCGTGTAGCGGCTGCCGCGCCATGACAGATGCAGCGGCTGTCCACCGGTGCTCTCCTTCACCCCTATGCTGTCGCTGAATGTGCCCATGCGTGTCCGCCACCTCCGCCTGCCGCACCACGCGCCATGCAATATGTACACGGCGCTCATTGTTCACTAGAAAATATATTCTAATGAAATTAGTGTACGCTCACTTCACGCGGCAAGAAAGCCGCCCATTGGGAAGAATTCCACGCCGAACGGGCATTTACCCGGCCGGTCGGACGTTAAGCAATTACCCTGCCACGGCACCGGCGTCAGGATGCATCAGGCCTTCGACGCAGTTCGAGCTGCTGGCGCCTCAACGATTTAAGGAGCGCCCCATGACAGACATGGTCACCCTCATCGCCAGGACAACGCCGCTTGAACGTGAACTCAAAACCACGTCGCGGACAGTGGAAGAATCCGATCTTCCCCGTCTGGGCGAGCTCTACTTCACCGCCTACGACCCTGGCATCGCCGGTGAAACGCTGCAGGTCGCCGTGGACAGCATGCGCGCCTCCCTGGCCGGCAAGTACGGGCAGTTCCTGCCCAAGGCCTCCCACGTGGCCTTGGACGAAAACGACAAGATCGTGGCCGCCGTGCTCGTGGTGGAACGGGCCCTTGGACCGGAGACACCGGAGACCCCGTTCATCATTGAACTCATCACCGACCGCAGCCACCGCCGGCAGGGCCTGGCCGAGGACCTGGTCCTGGCCACCATGGACACGCTGTTCAACGAGGGCAAGGAAGAAGTGGCGCTGCGCGTTGAGGAAAGCAACTCCGCGGCCCTGGCCCTCTACCTCTCCCTCGACTTCCGCCGGTGGACCCCGGACGACGACGAAGATTAGGACGAGGACCAGGCCGCCGGAACGGTGCAGCAACAGCTGAACTTCATCACCCTGGGGGTCCGCGATGTTGCGCGCTCCCGCAGTTTTTATGTTGACGGGCTGGGATGGACACCGCGGCTGGAGGTGCCTGCCGAGGTCATCTTCCTCCAGGTCAACCACGGTCTGGTCCTTTCGCTGTGGAGCCGTGCACAAATGGCCGCGGAGCTGGGCGTTTCCGAGGACAAACTCCAGGCCGGCACCTCTCCGCTCACCCTGAGTCACAACGTGGGCAGCCCCGGAGAGGTCGACGCCGTGGTGCGCCAGGCGCGGGAGGCCGGGGCCGACGTCGTCCATCCGCCCAGGCAGCAGGCCTGGGGCGGGTACAGCGGCTACTTTGCCGATCCCGACGGCTTCCGCTGGGAAGTGGCCTTCAACCCCACCTGGGCCGTGGACGACGCCGGCAACGTCACCGTTTGAGCGAGCCGGCCTGCGTGCCCTGGGCATGCCGGCCGGCTGGGAATCATCTGGGACTTCCCGGTAAATTGCGCCGTTTCCGCCGGTACCGGCGCGGTGCCGTGTGACGATGGGAGGCAGGTGCCCGGCGCAGCGGCGGGCCAACGATCCGCCCGGCTTGGGGCGCGCAGCAAGGAGCAAACCCATGAGCCTGTATGACCAGTTGATTCTCCGCGACCGGCGGAGGGTGCGCCGGCGCCGCACAACCTTCGCGTTGCTGGCGGTGGTGGTGGCCGCCGTCCTGGTGGCCGTTGGCCTGGTGGTGGCCACCGTGGTTCAGGCCAACAACAACGTCATGCGCTCCGATGCGCTCAACGGGGCGCAGTCGGTGCCGAAACTGACCAAGGACACCAATATTTTGGTCATGGGGCTGGATTCGCGCGTCGACGAGAAGGGCCAGCCGCTCTCCGCCGCCGTGTACAGCGCCCTTGATGCCGGGAACCAATCGACCGGCGGCTACAACGCCAACGTGCTCATGCTGGTCCACATCCCGGCCGACGGGTCCAAGGCCACGGCCATGTCCATTCCCCGGGACGACTACGTCCAGCTTGCGGGCATTCCCGGCCAGCCCCTCGACGCCAAGATCAAGGAAGCCTACGGCTACGGTCTCGCGGCCAAGCAGACGGCTTTGCTCGCCGCCGGCAAGCCGAACGACCAGGCGACCTACCAGCAGGCCCGGGAGGCCGGACGCAAGGCAGAGATCGCCACCGTCTCGAAGTTCCTCGGCAGCGTCCACATCGACCATTTTGTCGAGGTCACCATGGCCGGTTTCTACGAGGTGGCCCAGGCCGTGGCGCCCATCACCGTCTGCGTCAACCAGGCCACGCAGGACACCTACTCGGGCGCCAACTTCGTCAAGGGCGTGCAGAAAATCAACGCCAAGCAGGCCATGGCCTTCGTCCGCCAGCGCAGGGACACCACCAACCCCAGCTACAGCTTCAGCGATTTGGACCGGGAACGTCGACAGCAGGCTTTCATCGTTTCCGTCATCCACCAGCTCAAGCAGGCGGGAACATTTACGGACATCCCCAAAATGCAGCAGGTGCTCACCGCCGTCAGCAGCAACATTGTGGTGGACTCCGGGCTGAACCTGCTGGACATGGCCCAGCAGGCCGGATCCATCACCTCCGGCAACATTTCCTTCACCACGTTGCCCATCACCGGATTTGGCACGTCCCCTGCCGGCGAGTCGATCAACACCGTGGACGTGGCCCAGGTCCAGGCGGCCGTCAAGGAACTGCTGGCGCCCAAGGCCCCGGCCAAGAAGCCTGCCACGGCACCCCCGGCGGCGGGGGCGCCCGCTGCTTCCGGTACGGCTTCTTCCGGTGCTTCCGGCACGGGAAGTGCGCCGGGGAGCGGGTCTTCCGCAGGCCCCTCCCCGGCATCCGCCACCAAGGCGCCGGCCAAAACGCCCGCCACGACGACCTATTCCGATTGGACCGGCGCCCTGCAGGGCGGTTCAGTCACGTGTGTGAAGTAGCGGGGCGGCCATGGTGATCAAGGTGCTGCTGGCGGCGCTGCTGCTGGGCGCCCTGGTCCTGGCCGTAGTCCGGGCCGTTTCGCGGCCCCACGCGGCAGGCGGGGCGGTGGAACGGCTGGCTGCAAAACCTGGTGGAGGACTCGTTGAAAGGCCGGAGGATGGATTTGCTGACGGACCGGTTGAAAGGCCCGCTGCCCGGGGGGCGGCCAGCCGGCTGGACGCCCTGGCCATGTGGGCGGCGGTGTTCGTTCCGTCATCCGTCGTCTTCGGGTGGCAGGTCTTTGGGTGGCACGGTGCCGGAGCTGCCTTGCTGGCCCCGCTGGGCGTCATTGCCCTGTGGTTTGTGTACCGCGCCGCCGTGCCAGGCGGCTTCCCGGACCGTCCCACCGGTTCCGGCCGCGTCCCCGCCCGCGTCTCTGCTGGCGGTTCGGGCAGGGCGTCAGCGCTCTACCACCTGGTCCTGACGGCCGTGGCGGCGTGGGCAGCCGTCTCCCTGGCCAACGCGCTGGGACCCCGCCCCGCCAGCCAGCAGCTGGGCAGCCTGATTCAGCACGTGATCGTGTGGATAGTCCTGCTGCTGGCCTCCGCGGGCTGGCTTTTAAGCGCGTTCGCCACCCCGGGAAAGCCGTCCGAACGGCCCTCACGCGTGCTTGGCACGCTCGAGGCACTGTTCGCGGCGGCGCTTGCCGCCTGCTTCTTCACCCTTTCCTGAGCGGGCATGTTGTCTCGGCTATCCGACGGGCACGGTGAGCTCCGATGAATCGTTGCGGACGTTTCCCACGTCCGCACGCACCGGGTCAAGCCGCCATCCCGCGGCAACCCGGTAGGCGTCGGACAGGACCGCGCACAACACGGCGGCCGGGTCCGTTGCCGCGGGGTTGAGCCATTCGGCCAGTCCGTCCCGGCCCAGCGGCACGGGCAGCCGGTCGTGGAGGGCGGCCAGGCCGCCGTCGGGCGGGGAGGCCATGGTGAGGATGCTGCAGGACAGCAGCCACTTGTCCCCGTCGCCGTCGGACTTGGCCGGGTCCTTCCACCACTCGTAAAGGCCGGCCAGGGTCGTCAACGTTCCGTCAGCATTGTGCACAAAGTAGGGCTGCTTTGCGCCGTCTGGATGTTTCTTCCATTCGTAATATCCCTCCACCGGGACCGCGCAGCGCCGGGACTTGACGGCCGAACGGAAGGTCGGCTTCTCCAGGACCGTCTCGCTGCGGGCGTTGAACGAACGCACGCCCACCGAGGGGTCCTTCGCCCAGCGGGGCACCAGCCCCCATGTGGCCACGTGGACCTGCCGGCGGGGTGTGCGGTCCACCAGGCGCTCCAGCACAATGGGCACATCCGCGGTGGGTGCCACGTTCCACGACGCCCGCAGTTCAAGGTTGGCGTCGGCTTCGGCTTCGAGTTCGGCCACCAGGTCGCCAACGGCCCGGGCCATCACGTATCGTCCGCACATGACTCCATGGTGCCACGGTGCGGCCATGAGCGCGGGAATAGGCCGGACCGGCGGTAACGTTACAGAAGTGAACCCCGGTGCGGCGCCCTGCGCGTCTGCCCGTCCCCCAACGCAAGGAGCCACCCGTGCAGTACACCCCGGAATCGGGCACCATCACCATGTTCTCCACCGTTTGGTGCGGCTATTGCAAGCGGCTCAAGAAGCAGCTTGACGCCAAGGGGATCGGCTACACGGAAATCAACATCGAGGAGACGCCGGGGACCGCCGAACTCGTCGAAAAGCTTAACAACGGCAACCAGACTGTTCCCACCGTCATCTACCCGGACGGCTCCGCAGCCACCAATCCGTCGCTCAATGACGTCATGGAAAAGCTGGCTGTTTAGCCGCCGCAACACCGTGTCCGCACGGTTTTCCCCGTCGCCGCCGCCACCCCTTCTTTGATGGGGCCGCGGCGGCGATGGGCTTTTAACTGCTCCCGTGATAGACAAGCCATGGCACGTTCACTCAACAAGGAGCAAGCAATTGGTTCACAAGGTTCAAGGCGCCGTGGTGCTTTCCAAGGATGCCCCCGTCACCCTCCAGACAATACTGGTCCCGGATCCCGGCCCCGGCGAGGCCCTGGTGGACATCCTCACCAGCGGCGTGTGCCACACGGATCTGCACTACAAGCAGGGCGGCATCAGCGACGAATTCCCGTTCCTGCTGGGCCACGAGGCCACCGGCGTGGTCAGTGCCGTGGGGCCCGGCGTCACCAACGTGGTCCCCGGCGACCGCGTCATCCTGAACTGGCGGGCGGTGTGCGGCACCTGCCGGGCCTGCGCCAAGGGCCAGCCCCAATACTGCTTCAACACCGCCAACGCCACCCAAAAGATGACCCTGGAGGA
Source organism: Arthrobacter dokdonellae (assembly GCF_003268655.1). Taxonomy (NCBI): domain Bacteria; kingdom Bacillati; phylum Actinomycetota; class Actinomycetes; order Micrococcales; family Micrococcaceae; genus Arthrobacter; species Arthrobacter dokdonensis. Next base: position 2,726,911 of record NZ_CP029642.1, read on the forward strand.
CGGCACCGTCCTGTCTCCGGCCCTGGGCATCGGGGCGTTCATTGAAAAGACCCTCGTGGCTGCCGGCCAGTGCACGAAGGTGGACGACGACGTCGACCCCGCCGCCGCCGGGCTGCTTGGTTGCGGCGTCATGGCCGGGCTGGGCGCGGCCATCAACACCGGCGGCGTGAAGCGCGGGGACTCCGTGGCCGTCATTGGCTGCGGCGGCGTGGGTTCGGCAGCCATCGCCGGCGCGGCCCTGGCCGGCGCCACGACGGTCATCGCCGTGGACCGCGACCCCCGGAAGCTGGAGGCCGCGAAGGCACTGGGCGCCACGCACACGGTGAACTCCACCGACGAGGACGCCGTCACCGCCATTCAGGCGCTCACCGGAGGCTTCGGCGCGGATGTGGTGATTGACGCCGTCGGACGCCCGGAAACCTACAAGCAGGCGTTCTACGCCCGCGACCTGGCCGGCACCGTCGTGCTCGTGGGCGTGCCCACGCCGGAGATGGTGCTGGAGCTGCCGCTGCTGGACGTGTTTGGCCGCGGCGGGTCCCTGAAATCGTCCTGGTACGGCGACTGCCTGCCCTCGCGGGACTTCCCCATGCTCATCGACCTGTACAAGCAGGGCAGGCTGGACCTCGACGCGTTTGTCACCGAACGCATCGGCATCAACGACATTGAGGCCGCGTTCACGAAGATGGGTGACGGTTCCGTGCTCCGATCGGTGGTGGTGCTGTAGTGGCGGCACGGATTGAGCGCCTGGTCACCTCCGGCACGTTCTCGCTCGACGGCGGCACCTGGGACGTGGACAACAACGTCTGGCTGGTGGGCGACGACGCCGAGGTCCTGGTGGTCGACCCCGCCCACGACCCGCAGGCCGTCCTGGCCGCGGTGGGCGGCAGAACCGTGAAGGCGGTGCTGCTGACCCACGGGCACGACGACCACATCCGCCACGCCCTCGAATTCGCGCGGCTGGCGGCGGCGCCGGTGCTGATGAACCCGTCAGACCAGATGCTCTGGGAGGACGTCTACCCGGGCACCGCGCCGGACGGACCCATCGCCGACGGCCAGGTGTTCGAGGTGGCGGGAGTCCGGCTGGGGGCCATCCACACCCCCGGCCATTCCCCCGGCTCCACCTGCTTTTACGCCCAACAGCTGGGCACCGTCTTCACGGGCGACACCCTGTTCAACGGCGGGCCCGGCGCGACGGGACGGTCCTACAGCGACCATCCCACCATCGTGAAATCAATAACCGACCGACTGCTGGTGCTGCCGCCGGAGACGGTGGTCAACACCGGCCACGGCGATTCGACGACGATCGGCGCGGAGGCGCCGGGGATCAAGTAGGCGCCGGCGCCTGGGCAGCATCAAGAAAGTTCCGCGTGGGAGCCGTAGGCTGAAAGGACTGCGGCTTCCACTGCGTCGACCGTCGCGCCGGGGACCAGGTCTTCGGCGGCGCCAGCCGTGCCGGGGTCCCAGTCCAGGCCGAGAGCCGCGTAGGTGTCCACCAGCACGTCCCGGATGGGCGCCGAGTTTTCGACGACTATCACCGAGCTGAACAGCCACGCCCCCGCCACAACCCGCTGGGCCGTGCCCACCAGCTTGAGCGACCCGGCCGGCCCCCGGCCAAACACACTGAATTCCCCCGGGCAGTACTCCCCCGGGATCTCCCCGACGCCGGCGTCCACGCCCAGGCCCGCCAATGCACCGGCGAACAAGTCCCCGAAGAAGCCAAAGCGGGCCTTGGCATCGGCAATGGCATCCTCCTGCGGCTGGATGTGGTCCACGATGAGGCTTCCCCGGTGGTAGGCCGCGGCCCGTCCCCCGGCGCGCCGGACGGCGGGGACAAAGCCGCGCGCCAGCGAAGCCTCCCGGGCCGCCCCAAACCCAGGCAGCCGGGTGTCCCGCTGCCCAAAGGCAACGGTGGGTTCCGGGCGGTAAAAACGCAGCATGGCGGGCAGTCGCCCGGCCTTGACCTCCCCGAGCAGGTCCAGTCCGCGGTTCAGGTCGGCTTCGGCGCCCAGCGATGCCGGCTGCCGGTGCACCGCCAGCCGGGGCGCGAGAAAGCGGCTCACCTGGCGTGCGGGATGGGACGCACCGTCAGGATCTGTTCGGAGTGCCCGAACGACCCCTTGACGTCGTGCAGCACCGAAGATGTCAGGCCGATGCCGTCGCCGGCAAAGGTGACCTTCGTGTCGAGCCCCAGCCATTCCCCTTCCGGCTCACGATAGACGTGCACCGACAGGTCTACGTTGGGGAACATGTAGCTGCCCGCCCCGGGTGGCACGCGCGCGGCAATGCCGTTGGCACTGTCGACCAGTCCCAGGAGCCGCACCAGCGCCGAGGTCGGTTCGCCGTCAACCATCCCGTGGGGCGTGCGCAGCCAGGCGCGGCCGCGGCCGGGCCGGTGCCCGTCGACCGTACGTCCTTCGAGCGAGGCGATGAACCCGCCGGGCCAGACGTTCAGGCCGTGCCACGTCTCGGACTCTTCCAAGGACGGGAAAGGTTCGTCCTCGACGGCCGCCACTGCGCCCGTGTCAACCGTCAGCATGCGCCACGCGGTCACGCGCACGGCGATCCGGCCGCCGGCGATCAACGCCGCCTGCAGCAGCTCAATGGTCCGCCCCGGGCGCAGCACCGTCGTTTCGATGCTGAAAGCGCCGGCCGGAATCAGGCCAAAGATGTCGAAGTTGAACCGGGTCAGCCGCATGCCCTCGCGCGGCTGGAACCGCTCCAGCGCCCGGACCATCAGACCCGTCACTGGCGCCATGTGCTGTTCGTGGTCGTTCCACGCCCCCTGGGCGTGGCGGGTGGACTCGTAAAGGTCGCCGCCCAAATGGCGGTAGTACGCCTCCGCTTGGATGGCCGTGGTGGTTTCCTGCATGGGTACGACTTTACCGCCCGTCAGGGACCTGGCATTGACGGGCCGGCGTCGAGCTCCGGGTTCATGACGGGGCAGTCGTCCAGGGCCGCACGGTCCAACGTGCGACGGCGGGACACTCGGAACAAGTGGGCGCCCAGGGCAGCGGCGCCGGCAAGGATCAGCAGAAGCACCAGGGCCACGGGCGATCCGGCGGCAGCGGCCACAGCGGCGTCGAAGGCCGCCAGGCCAACGGTGGCGTAGATGGCCGCCCATGCCAACGCCCCCACCACGGTGGCGGGGATGTAGCGGCGCAATGGCATCCGGCCCAGTCCCGCGGCCAGGTTGACGGCGGTTTGGACACCAATGGTCAAGAAGCTCACGCTCACGGCAGCGGCGCCCCACCTGGCAACGGCCTTCTCCGCCCTCGTCGCCGAAGCGGAGTCGAGATAGCGCTGCAGTCTCGTCTTCCGGCCTCCTGCAGCAATGCCCCGGCCCGCCCAATAGGTGGCGTTGGAGCGCAGCATGACGACGACAAACAGCGCCAGGTAGGCCCACAGGAACGGCAGGGAGCCGATGCTGTCCATCATTCGTGTACTGCCCCCGTAAGAAATTCCGCAACTTAAACTTGCACTAATTGGCTCCCTTCATCGTAGCGAACGCCCGTCGGGTTCCGCTAATGGCCGGTTCTTGGGCCCGGCCTTCCACGGCCCGCGTTTCAGCCCGGTCGTTCAGCCTGTGCCCCAGGATGGCGGCAGGATTCCATGCAAGGGCTGCTCGAGCTCCGGGTTGGCATTGGGCGCCCATGGAAACCGGCCCTCGTCGTCGGTCCAGACCAGCTGGATGGCCGACAAGCGGCGCCCGTACATCTCATGTGCCCAGATCAAGACGTCTTCCGGATGGAGAACCTCCAGCAAGTACACCGCGCATTCATCCCCCAGCCACGACCCGCCGGCGACAAACGACTGCCGCCCCGAGAGCACCATCGTCGCAAAGAGGCCCAGTATTGTCTGCGCCGCCCCGTCGGCCAGGCCGGTGACCAGCAGTTCCGGGTGCCCCGACTTCGTGAGTCCCATGGTGTAGCCGAACGGAGGCGAGCCAGGAGAGCCTTCAACCAGGACGGTGGTGAACCCGTACCGGGCTATCCGTTTCCTGTTCCGCTCACGAACCTGCTCCCATGTCATTCCGTCGCACATGTCGCACACGTCCCGCTCCTTCCTTCGTGCCTTCAGGATTCAAGTCTTCCCGTTTGGCTGGAAGGGCAGCCGGCCCGCAGAACCGATTGTGGATCCTCCGCCACCTGCCCGCTGCTGTGCAGGGACTATTGGCGACTTCCCCTTGGACTGCACGCGTTACTTTTGGACTGCACGCCCGCCACCGGACGCCCGACTGGAAGCCGGTCGATCGGACACCGCCGGCTCGGAGACAGCCACCTTGGACACCGCCACCTTGGACACCGCCGCCGTGGACACTGCCGCACTCCCACGCCGGGGCGTAGCATCGGAGGGGCAAGCCAAGGCTCGGCACCGGAGGCGCCCCATGACTGAAGCTGTACCTGGTGAAACCGCAATGGAGACCACCTGCTGCATTGCCGGCGGCGGGCCTGCGGGCATGATGCTGGGGCTCCTACTGGCCCGCGAAGGGGTTGATGTCACCGTCCTGGAGAAGCACGCGGACTTCTTCAGGGACTTCCGGGGAGACACGATCCACCCCTCCACCCTGGACTTGATCGACCAGCTGGGCCTGCGCGCGAAGTTCCTGCGAATTCCCCAAAACAGCATCACCACGCTTGACGTTGTGGTGGGCGGAACGCGCCTGACGCCCGTCGACTTCGGCACGTTGGGCGGCCCCAACAAGCGGATTGCCCTGATGCCGCAGTGGGATTTTCTGGACCTCCTGGCGCAGGAGGCCAGGAAGCTGGACAACTTCCACCTGCTCATGGAGACCGAGGCCACCGGTCTGCTCCACGACGGGCCAGCCGCTACGAGCCCGGCCCCTACGAGCCCGGCCCCTACGAGCCCGGCCGCTTCGAGCCCCGCCGTCTCCGGCGTGCTGGCGCAGGCGCCAGGGGGCGCCCTGCGGATCACCGCGCCCCTGACGGTCGCGGCGGACGGCCGCGCCTCCCAGCTCCGCGACGCCGCCGGGTTGCGACCGGAGACGCTGGGTGTTCCCATTGACGTGCTGTGGTTCCGGCTGCCCACTCCCCCGTCTCCGCCGCCGGACACGCTTGGCTACCTGCGCCAAGGCACCATGCTGATCACCATCCCGCGCACCGGCTATTACCAGATGGGCATGCTGATCCCCAAGGGCGGTTTCGCGCAGATCCGGTCAGACGGGCTGCCCGCGTTTCGGCAGCGAATTCGCACCAGCGCCCCGTTCCTGGGCCAGGCAGTGGAATCGCTGCTGGACTGGGAGGAGGTCAAATTGCTGTCCGTGCAACTGGACCGCCTGAAGCAGTGGTCGGTGCCGGGACTGCTGTGCATCGGCGACGCCGCCCATGCAATGAGCCCGGTCTTTGGTGTCGGGGTCAACTATGCCGTGCAGGATGCCGTGGCGGCCGCCCGGCTGCTGGCGCCCCCTCTGCTCGCCGGCCTCCCCACCGACGAAGCCGTGCGTCGGATCCAGCACCGGCGGGAATGGCCGGTGCGGCTGATGCAGCCGCTTCAGCAGCAGGTCCATAAGATCGTCTCCGGCGCGTCGGCGGCCAACCTTGATTCCATGCCCTGGTGGCAGGCCCGGCTGGCCACCCTCGGGTCCAGGGCCGCCCGCCCGGTCATGGCCAGGCTGGTGGGGCGTGGCTTCCTGCCAGAACGGCTCCGCGGCCTTCCCGCTGCGCACACTTCGCATGTGAGTTAGCGCACGTTAACCGTTTCCGGGCATTAGCATCGAACCATGACCAATCAAGCCCGCCTCTCCTACACCTCCGGAACCTCCACCATCCCGCTGCTCGGTGACACCATCGGCGCGAACTTCGCCGATACCGCCGCGCGTTTTCCACACCGGGAGGCCCTCGTTGACGTTCCGTCCGGCCGCCGCTGGAGCTACGCCCAGCTGGACCACGACATCGATGCCTTGGCCCGCGGGCTCCTCGCCGCCGGCGTAGCCAAGGGCGACCGCGTGGGCATCTGGGCCCCCAACGTTCCCGAATGGGTCCTCATCCAGTACGCCACCGCAAAGATTGGCGCAATCCTGGTCAACGTCAACCCGTCCTACCGCCTGCATGAGCTCAAATACGCCGTGCGGCAGTCCGGGATGCGGATGATCGTGGCCCTGCCCAAATTCCGCGGCTCGGACTACGCGGGCATGATCGAGGCAATCCGCGCCGAGTGCCCTGACCTGACCGAGACCGTCTACATCGGCACCCCTTCCTGGGACGCGCTCGTGGCGGGCGGGAACGCAGTGCCGGCGGACGCGCTCGCACGTGCGATGGCCACGTTGAGCACCGACGACCCCATCAACATCCAATACACCTCCGGGACCACGGGCTCGCCGAAGGGCGCCACGCTCAGCCACCACAACATCCTCAACAACGGCTATTTCGTCACGGAGTCCATCAGCTTCACGGAGGCGGACAGGCTGTGCGTGCCCGTGCCGTTCTACCACTGCTTCGGGATGGTCATGTGCAACCTGGGCGCCACCTCGCACGGGGCGGCAATCGTCATCCCGGCACCGTCCTTTGACGCGGCCGCCACCCTGCAGGCCGTGCAGGACGAGCGCTGCACCACGCTGTACGGCGTGCCGACCATGTTCATCGCCGAGCAGAACCTGCCCGATTTCGCCTCCTACGACCTCTCCAGCCTGCGCACCGGCATCATGGCCGGCTCCCCGTGCCCCGTGGAGGTCATGAAGCGCTGCATGACGGAGATGCACATGGCGCAGGTGTCCATCGCCTACGGCATGACGGAGACCTCTCCGGTGTCGATGCAAACCCAGCCCGACGACGACGTGGCCCACCGCACCGAGACCGTGGGCCGGGTGCACCCCCACCTCGAGGTGAAGATCATCGACCCGGCCACCGGGCTGACGGTCCCGCGCGGGGAAACCGGCGAGTTCTGCACGCGCGGCTACTCGGTGATGCTCGGCTACTGGAACGACCCCGACAAGACAACAGCCACCATCGATTCCGCACGCTGGATGCACACCGGCGACCTCGCCGTCATGTACGACGACGGCTATGTCAACATCGTCGGGCGGATCAAGGACATGGTGATCCGCGGCGGGGAGAACCTGTACCCGCGTGAGATCGAGGAGTTCCTGTACACGCACCCGGACATCGCCGACGTGCAGGTCATCGGCGTCCCGGACCCCAAGTACGGCGAGGAGCTGTGCGCCTGGCTGCTGATGAAACCGGGCGCGGCGCCGCTGGACGCGGCCAGCGTGGCAGCCTTCTGCGAAGGGCATCTGTCCCGTCACAAGGTGCCGCGCTATGTGCTGGTGGTGGATGAATTCCCCATGACGGTCACGGGCAAGGTGCGCAAGATGGACATGCGCCAGCGGACCGTGGAGCTGCTGGGCCTGGGGTAAGTCCGGTGGTCGGGCTTGTCGAGATCCAAGGACGGGCTAGTGCAGGCGACGCCGGAGCCCGGGCCATGCCGCAGCAAAGCCGGGATGCAGAGGCAGCCTCTCGACGCTGTCCAGCGGCACCCAGTCCAGCGCCGGGCTTTCCGGGTCGCTGATGGTGGCCGCAAAGGGGGTGACCGCCTGCACGGCAACCGTGGTGTAGCGCCAGTAGCCGACGTCGTACACGGAGGTGAACAGCAGCTCAACCTTTTCCCTGGGCACTCCGGCTTCCTCCCAGGCCTCGCGCAGCGCGCCGTGCACCGCACTTTCGCCCTCGTGGAGGGCGCCGCCGGGCAGCCCCCACGTGCCGCCGTGGTGGGACCAGACCGCCCGGTGTTGCAGCAGGACTCCGCGTCCGGCGTCGAACACCAGAAGCCCGGCCGAGCCGAACTTCCCCCAGAACTTGCCGGCGTCGCCGTCCACCCAGGCGTCGCCGGGGTCCCGGGGCCCGGCAATGTGGCCTGGGCGCACAACGGCCGCGGCATCCCGGACGAACCGGGCTGCCGCGGCTGCACTGTCGGGATGCGCCGACTCAGGTTTAGACAAGGGCTAGAAGTCCCAGTCGTCGTCTTCGGTGTTCACAGCCTTGCCGATGACGTACGAGGAACCGGAACCGGAGAAGAAGTCATGGTTCTCATCCGCGTTCGGGGACAGGGCGGAGAGGATGGCCGGGTTCACGTCCGTGACAGTCGAGGGGAACATGGCCTCGTAGCCCAGGTTCATCAGGGCCTTATTGGCGTTGTAGTGCAGGAACTTCTTCACGTCCTCGGCCAGGCCCACGGAGTCGTAGAGGTCATGCGTGTATTGGACCTCGTTCTCGTACAGCTCGTACATGAGCTCGAAGGTGTAGTCCTTCAGCTCCGCCTTGCGCTCTTCGGAGAGGCCCTCCAGGCCCTTCTGGTACTTGTAGCCGATGTAGTAGCCGTGCACGGCCTCGTCGCGGATGATGAGGCGGATCAGGTCTGCCGTGTTTGTCAGCTTGGCCCGTGAGGACCAGTACATGGGCAGGTAGAAGCCGGAGTAGAACAGGAACGATTCCAGCAGGGTCGACGCGATCTTGCGCTTGAGGGGATCGTCGCCGTAGTAGTACGACTCGATGATCTGCGCCTTCTTCTGCAGGTTCACGTTTTCCACCGACCAGCGGAAGGCCTCGTCGATTTCCTTCGTGGAGCACAGCGTGGAGAAGATCGAGGAGTAGCTCTTGGCGTGTACCGACTCCATGAACGCGATGTTCGTGTAGACGGCTTCCTCGTGCGGGGTGATGGCGTCCGGGATCAGCGAGACGGCGCCCACCGTGCCCTGCAGTGTGTCCAGCAGGGTCAGGCCGGTGAACACCCGCATGGTGAGCAGCTGCTCTTCCGGGGTCAGCGTGGCCCACGACTGGATGTCGTTGGACAGCGGCACCTTTTCCGGCAGCCAGAAGTTGTTGACCAGGCGGTTCCAGACTTCAACGTCCTTCTCGTCCTCAATGCGGTTCCAGTTGATGGCCGTTACGTGGCTCGCCAACTTCAGCTTTTCCGGTGTCATGGTTCTTCTTTCTTTATAAAAGCCTGGGGCCGCTGGGGCCTAGTCAATTTTAAGCCAAAGGCACGACGGCGGGACTCGCCGCCGCCGTGCTCTTCAGTTATCGTGTGGCCGCCCATGCCCGTGGTCCCATGAAGCGCCACTACAATCAACGTATTAAAGTTGTCATAGCATGCAGCTGACGCATCCCTCCACCTCCGTCCCTTCCAGCGCGAGCTGGCGGAGACGAATGTAGTAAATGGTCTTGATGCCCTTCTTCCAGGCGTAGATCTGGGCCTTGTTGATGTCGCGCGTGGTGGCGGTGTCCTTGAAGAACAGCGTCAGGGACAGGCCCTGGTCCACGTGCTGCGTGGCGGCAGCGTAGGTGTCGATGATCTTCTCGAAGCCAATCTCGTACGCGTCCTGGTAATACTCGAGGTTGTCGTTCGTCAGGTAGGGAGCCGGGTAGTACACGCGGCCCAGCTTGCCTTCCTTGCGGATCTCAATCTTCGACGCCACCGGGTGGATGGATGAGGTGGAGTTGTTGATGTAGCTGATGGAGCCCGTGGGCGGGACGGCCTGCAGGTTCTGGTTATAGATGCCATACTCCATGACGGAGGCCTTCAGCTCGCGCCAATCGTCCTGGGTCGGGATGTGGATGCCGTCGAACAGTTCAGCGACCTTGGCGGTCTGGGGCGCCCATTCGGCGTCCGTGTACTTGTCGAAGAACTCGCCGCTGGCGTACGTCGACTTCTCGAAGCCGGCAAAGGTGGAACCGGTTTCCTTGGCGATCAGGTTCGACGCCCGGATGGCGTGGTAGACCACGGAGTAGAAGTAGATGTTCGTGAAGTCCAGGCCCTCTTCGGAGCCGTAGTGGACCCGCTCGCGGGCGAGGTAACCGTGCAGGTTCATCTGGCCCAGGCCGATGGCGTGCGACTGGTCGTTGCCCTTGGCGATGGACGGCACCGAGGTGATGTTGGACATGTCCGACACCGCGGTCAGCGTGCGGATGGCCGTCTCAATGGTGCTGCCGAAGTCCGGGGAGTCCATGGTCTTGGCAATGTTCAGCGAGCCGAGGTTGCAGGAGATGTCCTTGCCGGTCTCGTCATAGGAAAGGTCGTCGTGGTAGCTGGTCGGCTGCGAGACCTGAAGGATCTCCGAGCAGAGATTGCTCATGATGATCTTGCCGTCGATCGGGTTGGCCCGGTTGACGGTGTCCTCAAACATGATGTAGGGGTAGCCGGACTCGAACTGGATCTCCGCGAGGGTCTGGAAGAACTCGCGGGCCTTGATCTTGGTCTTCTTGATGCGGGCGTCGTCCACCATCTCGTAGTACTTCTCGGTGACCGAAATGTCGGAGAACGGCATGCCGTAGACCTTTTCGACGTCATACGGGGAGAACAGGTACATGTCCTCGTCGCGCTTGGCCAGCTCGAAGGTGATGTCCGGGACCACCACACCGAGGGAGAGGGTCTTGATGCGCACCTTTTCGTCGGCGTTCTCGCGCTTGGTATCCAGGAAGCGGTTGATGTCAGGGTGGTGGGCGTGCAGGTACACCGCGCCGGCACCCTGGCGGGCACCGAGCTGGTTGGCGTAGGAGAAGCTGTCTTCCAGGAGCTTCATGACGGGGATGACGCCGGAGGACTGGTTCTCGATCTGCTTGATCGGCGCGCCGACCTCACGGATGTTCGTCAGCGCAAACGCCACGCCGCCGCCGCGCTTGGAGAGCTGCAGGGCGGAGTTGATGGAGCGGCCGATGGACTCCATGTTGTCCTCGATGCGCAGCAGGAAGCAGGAGACGAGCTCGCCGCGCTGCTTCTTGCCGGCGTTCAGGAACGTGGGCGTGGCCGGCTGGAAGCGGCCTTCGATGATCTCGTCCACCATTTTCAGCGCAAGCTGCTCGTCGCCGCGGGCAAGGTGCAGTGCGACCATGCACACGCGGTCCTCGTAGCGTTCCAGGAAGCGGTTGCCGTCGAATGTCTTCAGTGTGTAAGACGTGTAGAACTTGAACGCGCCCAGGAACGTCTCGAAGCGGAACTTCTTCTTGTACGCGTGGTTGTAAAGGTCGCGGATGAAGTTCATCGTGTACTGGTCAAGCGTCTCGCGCTCGTAGTATTCGTTCTTGACCAGGTAGTCCAGCTTTTCCTCCAAGTCGTGGAAGAAAACGGTGTTGTTGTTCACGTGCTGCAGGAAGTACTGCCGGGCAGCGGCGCGGTCCGCGTCGAACTGGATTTCGCCGTCGGCGTTGTACAGGTTCAACATGGCGTTCAGCTCATGGTAGCCAAGGCCCTCCCAGGCCGCGGGCATGTCTTTGGCCGACTTCACGGCCGGGTCTGCTGCTGAGACAATCGTGTCCAAAATTCTTCCAATCCTTCGTGAACGCGGTCCACGTCTTCGGACGTGCCCATCAATTCAAAACGGTACAGATGCGGTACCTTGCATTTGACCGAGATGATGTCCCCGGCCAAACAATACGTTTCACCAAAATTTGTGTTCCCGGCTCCAATGACGCCGCGGATCAACTCCCGATTTCCCGGCACATTGAGGAACTTGATGACCTGCTTGGGCACTGCCCCGTGTCCGGAATCCCCGCCATACGTTGGCAGGACCAGGACAAACGGCTCAAGCGCCACCACTGTCTGCGCATGGGTGTAGAGCGGCAGGCGGGCTGCATCCATGGTGAGCTTTTCGACAAACCGGTGGGTGTTGTCGGAGATCGACGAGAAATAGATCAGGCGGCTGTTTGTCCGCCTTCCGGTTTCCAAGCCAAAAGCCGGCGTTGCTGCAACGGCTGACATGGTCATCACTTCCTGCGGTACTTGCCTGCTGTTGTGGGGCCGACGCAGGGGCGGTCAGCCCCACTATTTCGTGCGCTTGCGGCACGAGAAGTTCGTGGCCCGGCAGGTTCAATCCCTGCCGGGGCCTAAGCGACGTTTGACGCTTCGTTCACGCTCGACTGGCTGATGGCAGCGATCTTGTCCGGGCGGAAGCCCGACCAGTGGTCGGCGTCCGTGATCACGACGGGTGCCTGCTGGTAGCCAAGGCTGAGCAGCCGTTCCAGCGCTGCGGGATCCTCGGTGATGTCCACGCTCTGGTACGTGATGCCCTTTTTGTCCAAGGCCCGGTACGTGGCATTGCACTGAACACAGGCGGGCTTGGTGTAAACCGTGACGGTCATGATCGAGATCCCCTTGTCATAAAAACGGTGTGAAATTGGCAAGTGCGTCCCGCGTACGGCGCGCTCACTGTCGGTGGGGCCTGACAGCTTTTGCGACGGCCTCGCCAGCGTTTCGGATGACTTTCCGAACTGCTTGATTTGATGTAGTCGATACTACATGTAGTGCACGTCCTCCGGAACGACCCCAAGATGATGTATTACAAGTATGTCATTTTATGCACCGATAGTCCACAGACGGGGCAGCATAAAAGCGCAGGAATCCAACGTTTAAGTGCCCGCTGTCCACAGCCTGTGGAGTAGTTGCCCACTTAATTCAGGGCGGCGTGTCGCGCGGTGACGGCGTGTCGCGTCCACCTGCCGACGGCGGCCGGGCGCCGCACCGCCCGACGCCGTACTGTCACGGTCCCCGGCTTCCGGCAGCGCCACCCGACATGGCCGGCGGACATATGCTTGCAGGACCAGTCGGGACAGGCCCGGTGCGTGAAGCCGCAGGGACGCAAGGGCGCGATGCGGGAAGGAGCATGGAGTGATCAACCCGGTCCACCTGAAAACCCTGCTGGAAGTAGTGCGGCGCGGTTCATTCGCCGCGGCCGCCACGGTGCTCGGCTACACGGCTTCGGCCGTTTCACAGCAAATGTCCGCCCTTGAGCGCGACGCCGGCGTGACCCTCTTCCAGCGCACGGCCCGCAGCATAGCGCCCACGGAAGCTGCGCTCGTAATGAGCCGCCACGCGTCAAAGGTGTTGACGGACATCGACGCACTGCTGGCCGCCAGTGCCAGGACGGAGCACGGCACCACCCAGGAACTCCGGCTGGGCATTTTTCCATCGTTGGCAACCTACGTCCTACCCCGGCTGCTGCGCAGCGCCGACTGGCCCGGGCTGGGCATCAGCCTCCATGTCTCGGTAGGTGAGCCGCCGCAGACCATATCGGGGCTTCGCATCGGCGGGGAGCTGGACGTGGCACTGGTCTATCAGGTGGGTCAGGCGGGACTGGCCTGGCCCCACACCCTCAACCGGCAATGGATGGGCGACGACAACTTCCGTGTGGTGCTGCCCAAGGTGTGGGGCATCCGGCCTGGCGCCCATGTGACGGCGGCGCAGCTGTCCGACATGCCCTGGATCATGCACCATCCGGGGACCAGCGACGCAACAGTGATCGAACGGCTGTTTGCCAGCTGCAACCTGCACCCGCGGGTTGCCGCGTACAGCGACGACTTCAACGCAAGCCTCCAACTGGCCTCCGTCGGCCTTGGCGCTGCACTGGTGCCCGAACTGGCACTGACCCGGCGGCCGGACGACGTGGTGGTGCTGGACGTGCCGGAAATCCGTCTGGCCCGCAATATTTTCGCCTTGCTGATCAACGACAGGCATACCGCGCGGACTGAGGTGTTCATGGACAAGCTCTCCGGCATCATGGGCGAACTGACGCGCACCAGCTCGCTGGACACACCAGCATGAGCGGCGTCGGCGGGGTGGTCACCGGCCACATAGGCGAAGGCCCAACCGGTACGTTGACCACCAGGTCCAGGGCCCGTTCCTCGGCTCCTACCTGCGCCGGCTCATCGTCCGGCGCAATGAAGTCCTCTGCCGCCCGCTGTGGAGCCGCGCCGTCTCCGGTGCATCAGCCGTTGCCCAACCGCTTCCTTGCCGGCGCCACGAAGCGTTCGATGACCTGCCTCTTCAAGATGCCGAACGGCGGGTAGATCCAGGCGAGGGTGTCCGGTGCCAGCGGCTTGTCCAGGACTGCCTTCCGGTGCGAAAACGCCTGCACTGAGTGCTGCCCGTGATAACTGCCCATGCCGCTCTCCCCCACCCCGCCAAACGGCAGGGCAGGAACTGACAGGTGCGCCGCCGGTACCCCGAAGTTCAGGGCACCCGACGACGTCTGTTCGGAAAAGCCGGACCGCACGCCGCGGTCCTCGCTGAAGACGTAAATCGACAGCGGTTTGTCCCGGGCGTTGATAAAGCGCATGGCCTCCTGCGCCGAGTCCACCGTCACCAGTGGCAGGACAGGGCCAAAGATCTCTCCCTCCATGAGTGCCGCGCCGACCTCCACGTGGATCACCGTGGGCTCAATGTACCGCGTGGCGGCATCATGGTGGCCTCCACAGACGAGCGCGGACATGCCATCCTGCTGCAGGTCCCGGTCCAACATCCCGGCCACCCTGGTAAAGGCGGCGTCGTTGACCATGCGCCCATAGGACGGACTGTGCGCTGGATTTTCGCCGTACATGGCACGGATGGACCGCGGCAGCTCCGCGGCAAGCCCGGCCAGCGCATCGCCGGTTCCCAGGACGTAGTCCGGTGCGACGCAGGTCTGGCCCGCGTTCATGAATTTTCCCCAAGCGATGCGTGCCGCAGCCGCCTTCATGTCCACGGTGTCGTCGATGTACACAGGGGATTTGCCACCCAATTCCAGGGTGACCGGTGTCAGGTGCTTGGCCGCGGCCGCCATGACAATGCGGCCGACGCGCCCGTTGCCGGTATAGAAGACGTGGTCAAACCGCTGTTCCAGCAATGCGGTCGTCTCCGGCGCACCGCCCTCCACCACCGTGACAGCGCCGGACAGGTATTTGGGGATCCAGCGGGCCAGGGCCGCCGAGCACGCCGGTGCCATCTCGCTGGGCTTGGCCACCACGGTGTTGCCGGCTGCGAGCGCGCCGATGACGGGACCCAGGAGAAGCTGGACCGGGTAGTTCCACGGCGCGATGACCAGCACGACGCCCAGGGGTTCCAGAACGGTGTGCGCCTTGGCTGGCTGGAGGGCCAGCGGTACGTCGGCCCTTCGCGGCGCGAGCCACCGTTCCAGGTGCTTGGCGGTGTTGGCGATCTCGGCGGTCAGGAAGCCGATCTCCGTCAGCCACGACTCGGAGGGGTTCTTGCCCAGGTCGGCGGCGAGCGCAGCGGTGAAGTCGCTGCGGTGGTCCAGGAGCATTTGGTTCATGGCCTTGAGCTGGGCCAGCCGCCATGTAAGGGGCCGGGTCACGCCCGACGTGAAGACCGCCCGTGTAGCCGAGACCGTTTCACGGATAGGCCCGGCGAAATCCCGTGCGTCATTCCCGGCGGTTCCAGAACCGCTCCCGTCAGCTTCCAACGGGGATGCAAATGTGCTCATGGTCTCAATGTACCCGCGTCAAGGCACGTCGTCCGGTGGGTCGGAAGCCGTGGAGCCCGTCAGCCGCGACGGGCTTGCCCGGCGTGCGGCGCCCGGAAGCACCGGCTTGGTGGAGCTGTAGCTGTGCCCCTTCGGCGTCCGCGTGATGGTGACGGGCCGTCCGTCAGGCCCCGTGGCTGCATGGCTGCTCCACCCGGGCACTTCCTTGGCCAGGTTGCAGCGTTGACACAGGCCCTGCCCGTTGGAAATGGAGGTGGATGTCCGTCTCCCCTGCCGTGAGGCAGACGCCGCCCCCGGAGGTGGTGGCCGAAGTCCCAGCGGCCTCTGACTCCCCACAGGGAAGGTGCTGGCGGAGCCTGTGGGTAAGGACGTCAGCCATCGACTGCCCCTTGGTGCGCTTGTCCCCGGCGTTGCGGGCGGAGTCCGCGACGGCAGCCAGCGTTTTCAGCACGGCAACGCCTTGCCTGAGCGGCAGGAGCGCCCTCAGCGCGGCCATGCCGTCGGCCACAGGCTGAAGGCTGACGTGCCGTTCGCCTTCGGCCTTCCGGAGGCGCTTGGTGAATGCCTCGCGGTCAAACTCATACGCCATTTGCTTGACCGCCGCGTCCAGTTCCTTGTCGCCCAGGGACTCAAGCGTGTCAGGGTCGCCGGCAATGGTCTCGTCAATGGCCAGCCGCTGTTCCGGGGTGAGGAACTCCGTGCCGGACTCAATGATTGCTGCCCTGCGTTCCGTGAGAACACCGTTCGAACACGCTTCCATGGTCCGGGGCATTTCCCGAACAATCCTGGTGGCCGAAGCGAGGCGCCGGGCGGCCTTCCACTGGGACTCGCGGCGGGCCAGCGCCAGGGCGAGCACGGTCCCCCTTCCGAGACTGCTCCCCTTGATCCCCGCCTGTACCTGCCGGGTGCGTTCGACCACCTCGAACAGGACCTCGGCCTTCGCCTGTGCCGCACTGGCGGCGTTCTTGACGTTCTCCAACTCCCTGATGGCGTCAATCAAGGCCGCGCCTGCCGCCTTGACAACGTCGCGCACGCGGCCGTCCACGGCAACAGGCACGGCACCGGAGGGCGATGCATCGGCACCGAAGTTGGGCTGCCGTCCACGGCAGCCGCCGGCAGGGCCCCCCTGTGGAAGAGGCACCGCCCGTTAAACGGCCGACGGCGGCCCCCACAGGAGGGGCCGCCGTCGTACATCAGAGGCTGGCGCCGGGACCACTGAGGCCCAGCACGAACCAACAGGTTCGACAGAAAGCTACACGAGCTGGGCGCGCACGTCCTTCGTGGCCGCGACGAGGTTGCGCAGGGACTCCTCGGTCTCGGCGTAGCCGCGCGTCTTCAGGCCGCAGTCCGGGTTGACCCAGAGCTGGCGGGCGGGAACATGCCTGACCGCCTTGCCCAGCAGCTCGGAGACCTCGGCCCGGCCGGGGACGCGGGGACTGTGGATGTCGTACACGCCCGGGCCCACGCCGCGGCCGAATCCGTGGCTTTCCAGGTCGCCAACAACCTCCATGCGGGAGCGGGCCGCCTCGATGGAGGTGACGTCGGCGTCCAGCCCGTCGATGGCGTCGATGACTGCCCCAAATTCCGAGTAGCACAGGTGGGTGTGGATCTGCGTGCCGTCGGCGGCACCGGCCGTGGCAAGGCGGAAGGAGTTCACGGACCAGTCCAGGTAGGCGGGCTGATCGGCGCGGCGCAGCGGCAGCAGCTCGCGCAGGGCGGGCTCGTCCACCTGGATGACCTTGATGCCGGCGGCTTCCAGGTCGGCAATCTCACCACGCAGCGCCAGGGCCACCTGGTTCGCGGTCTCGCCCAGCGGCTGGTCGTCCCGTACAAAGCTCCACGCCAGGATGGTCACCGGGCCCGTCAGCATGCCCTTCATGGGCTTCTCCGTCAGCGACTGCGCAAAGGCGGCCCACTCCACCGTGATGGGGTGCTCGCGGGTGACGTCACCCCACAGGATGGACGGACGCGTGCAGCGGCTGCCGTACGACTGCACCCAGCCGTGCACCGTGACGTCAAAGCCTTCAAGGTTCTCGGCGAAATACTGGACCATGTCATTTCGCTCGGGTTCCCCGTGGACCAGGACGTCAAAGCCGAGCTCTTCCTGCAGCTCCACGACGCGCTTGATTTCAGCCTTCATCAGCTGCGTGTAGTCCTCAGACGTGATGACGCCCTTGTTGGCCCGGGCGCGGGCGCCACGGATTTCGCTGGTCTGCGGGAACGAGCCGATGGTGGTCGTGGGCAGCGGCGGCAGGTGCAATGTCTGCTCCTGGGCCGCTTCCCGCACGGAGAAGGAGGAGCGGCTGAAGTCCGCCGTGGTCAGCGCCGCCAGTCGCGCGCGCACCTCGGGGCGCCTCACGCCGGCCGCCGCGGCGCGGGAGGCGATGACGGCCGTGGCCTCTGCGAGGGCGGGGGCGGCCGACGCCGGGTCCCCCACATGGGCGGCCAGCGTCACCACCTCGCCCACCTTCTGGTCGGCGAAGGCCAGCCAGCTGCGCAGCTCGGCGGAAAGCTGGGCCTCTTCCTCGACGTCGTGCGGGACGTGTTGGGTCGAGGTGGAGGTGGACACGGCCACGGTCAGTCCGGCGTCTTTCAGCGCATCCAGGCGGGCGGCGGATTCGGCGAGGTCGTTGCGCCAGATGTTGTGTCCGTCCACCACGCCCGCCACCACGGTCTTGCCGGCCAGCAGGGCCAGCTCGCCCGCGGAGGGCACGGCGCCCTTGAAGGCGTCGATGTGGAGGGCGTCGATGGCGGTGGCGGCCAGCGTGGGCAGCAGTTCCGTCAGCGCGCCATAAGGGGTGGAGACCAGGATGGCCGGACGCTCCGTGGCGGAGGTGAGCACGTCGTAGCTGCGGGCCACGGCCTCCTTGACCTCGGCCACCGGCACGTCCTGGTCCGAAACGAGGGCCGGCTCGTCAAGCTGGATCCAGGCGGCCCCAGCGGCGGCCAGGCGCGACAGCAGTTCGGCGTACACCGGCAGCACGTCCTCCAGGCGGGACAGCGGGGAGAAGCCGGCGGGGGCGTCGTCGGAGGCCTTGCTGAGCAGCAGATAGGTCACCGGGCCCACCAGGTAGGGCCGGGTCTCAAAGCCATTGGCCTTGGCGAGTTCAAACTGCTCGACGATGCGGTTGGAGGTGACCGAAAAGTCCGTCTCGGGCCCGATTTCCGGCACCAGGTAGTGGTAGTTGGTGTCAAACCACTTCGTCATTTCCAGCGGCTGGATCTCGGCGGTGCCGCGGGCCAGCGTGAAGTAGGCGTTGATGTCCAGCCTGCCGGCGGCACTGCGCAGCTCGCCGAAGCGGGCGGGGACGGCGCCGATGTGCGTGGTGGCGTCGAGCACCTGGTCGTAGTAGGAGAACGTGCCGGGGATCGAGGCGGCCTCGGTCAGCCCCAGGTCGAAGAGCCGCCGGGCGGTGGTGAGCTGGATTTCCTGGGCGGCCGTGTCGAGCGCGGCTTCGTCGATGGTGCCGGCCCAGTAGGCTTCGACGGCCTTCTTCAGTTCGCGGCGGCGGCCGATGCGGGGGTAGCCGAGCAGGGAGGCAGCGGGGAATGCGGGTGTGGAGTTCATGGGTTTTCCTTCGGGGTATGGGGTCGGTCGGCGGTGATGCGGGGCCGGGAAATGGTTCCTAGGCCTGCACAAGTTCGGGGAGTGCGGTGCGCCGGAGCGGCCCGGGGCGGGCCGGACGTGGCAGCGCGAGCCTGTCCAGCACGTCCAGGGCGGCGGCGTGTTCGTTGAAGGTGTAGAGATGGATGCCGGGTGCCCCGGCGTCCAGCGCAGCCAGTGCCAGGTCCACTGTGGCGGCCACGCCGATCCGGCGCGCTTCGGCGGCCCCGGTGGTCCGTCCGAGCGCATCCAGCAGCGCCGGGGCAGGTTCGACGCCGGTCAGCTCGCCCAGCCTCCTGACGCGCCGCAGGCTGGTGAGCGGCATGACGCCGGGAATGAGCGGGATGGTGACGCCGGCCCGGCGGGCCCGGGTCACCAGTTCCCGGTACTGGTCCGCGTGGAAGAACACCTGGGTGATGGCGAAATCGGCGCCCGAGCGCTGTTTGGCCAACAGCACCTCCAGGTCGTGCTCGATGGACGGCGATTCGGGGTGCTTGGCCGGATACGCCGCCACGCCAATGGCCACCCTGCCGGCGCACAGCAGGGCGGACCTCTGCTGTTCAACGTGCCGGATCAGTTCGATCAGGTCCTGCGCGTACCGCAGCGACCCGGCGTCCGGCGCGTCGGCGGGCTTCGTGGGCAGGTCCCCGCGGAGGGCCAATATCCCGCGCACGCCGTGGTCCAGCAGCTCGGCGATGGTCCCGGCCAGCTCGGCGGCCGAGTTGCCCACGCATGTCAGGTGGGCCAGGGGCCGCAGCGTGCTTTCCGTCATGAGCCTGTTGAGAAGGTCGACGGCGGTGTCCCGGTTGCTGCCGTTCGCCCCGTAGGTGACGGAGACGTAGTCCGGGTTGGTGCCCTCCAGTTCGCGGATGGTGTCCCACAGGGACGCCGAGGCCGTTTCATTGCGGGGCGGGAAGAGTTCGTAGGAGAGCGCGATCGGTGCACTGGTGCCCGGGGGCGACTGATGGCTGACGGGTGGGGACATTTGCTGATCCTTGGCGAGGGGTCGGCCCTGCCCCGTGCGGCATCTAGAACACCGGGGGCTGGACGGGTTGTCGTTTTGGTGGCAGCGGAGACAGGCCACCGTCGCCGCGGACCGCGGCCGGTGGGAAGTTCCGCCAAGCAAATGTCAGGCCCACATGGGGGCACCCACACCCTTGAACAATTGAAGGGTCGCTGACACACGTTGGAGAACCAACGCACCACCCACACTACGCAACACCGCCCGCGGCGACAAGCGCCACACCGAATTTTGCGCGTTCTTACGGATTGTTTCCGTCGATTTGAACCGTGGGGCTCCCGTCAGGCACCGCCGGATCGAATTAAGCGCCCACCGCGCCCCGGGGGCGCTCCCACGCAGGGTCCCACCGCCGGCTTGATGCCCCGACCGCCACGGCAGGCCACGCGCCATGGGCAGATGTTCCCCCTGGCTCTTCTCCCCCGCGGGCCCCCGGGCTACTGTGGGGGCATGAAACAGTTACCGGAGTCATACGCGAGCTACCTTGAGGGCAAGGACGAGTCCTTCATCGCCACAGTCAGGCCAATTCTGCAACAGTCCACCGCCGGTCAAATCAACGGTGTCAGGGTGGTGCTGGATCCCCATGTGGTGCAGGCGCACATCGACGAAGGACTGCCGTTCGGCACAATTGTCGAGTCCGTGGACTGACGCGGCGGCTTCAGCCCTTCGCGTCCAGCAGCAGCTGGCCGGCGTTGGGGCTGAACGTCTTTTCCATGACGAGGCAGGCAGCGCCCACGGCTTCCTCGCCGGACAGCCGTGTGCCGGCCATGTCCAGGGCGTGGACGTTGCCGGTCACGCTCAGCTGCCGCACGATTCCCGGGACTTGTGCGAGGTAGGTGGCGGACAGCGGGGGCCAGAACGGGCCGCCAAAGACCACCCTTTCCACGTCCAGCAGGCTGGTCAGCGCCGAGACGACGGCGGCCATGCGCCGGGCGGAGCGGGCGAGGATGCCCGATGCCGCCGCGTTGCCATTTTCCGCAGCGGCCGCCAGCGCCGCCAGGTCCTGCTGCAGGCCCGTCGGGTTCGCGGGGTCCGTCGGCGGCAGCACTCCCAGGTCGCGGGCCTCGGCCACGAGCGTTTCGGGCATGCAGTTGGCCTTGACGCAGCCGCGCCGCCCGCAGTCGCACACCGGGCCGTCGGGGTCGGTGATGATATGGCCGATTTCGCCCGCATTGCCCGAGGAGCCGCGCACCACCTCGTCGCCGAGGATCAGCCCCGCTCCAATGCCCGTGCCGATGTAGATGTAGACCAGGCTCGTGGCGTTGCCGGTGGCGCCGGTCCACAGTTCCGCCACCACCGCCGCGGTGACGTCCTTGTCCATGACGACGGGCAGGCCCGTGGCCTCCTGGAGGATGCTGCGTACCGGCACCCTGCGCCAGCCGGGCATGTGCGGCGGGTCCACCACCGTTCCGGTGGCGGCGTCAATCGGGCCCGGCGTGGCTACGCCCACCCCGGCGACGCGGAGCCGGTCCACCCCGGAGCGGTCAATGACGGCGC
Organism: Arthrobacter dokdonellae; assembly: GCF_003268655.1. Taxonomy (NCBI): domain Bacteria; kingdom Bacillati; phylum Actinomycetota; class Actinomycetes; order Micrococcales; family Micrococcaceae; genus Arthrobacter; species Arthrobacter dokdonensis. The sequence continues at coordinate 2,748,232 of NZ_CP029642.1, forward strand.
GGATTTCCCGGCCCAAGGCGGCCACCGAGTCCTCGGGCGTGCTGGCCAGGTCGGTGGGGCGTTCCAGCGATTCAAGCACCGTGCCGATGGCGTCCACGAGGGAAATGCTGGTCACGGCCGGGTCGATGTGGACGCCGACGGCGTACATGCCTTTGGGGTTCAGACGCAGGATGGTGCGCGGCTTGCCGGGGCCGGAGGCCTCCTTGCCCGCTTCCATGATCAGGCCGGCGTCCAGAAGGCGGCGGCAGATGTTGGATACGGTCTGGGCTGCCAGTCCGGCCGAGCCCGCCAGTTCCACCCGGCTCAGCCCCTCCACGGAGCGGCGGATGGAGTCCAGGATGACGGCCTGGTTGAAATCGCCCATTTTCGGCAGGTTCGTGCCGCGGCGCCGCTGTGGCACCCCTGCCCCTGGAACATCCACGTCAGCTCCTTGCAACACGACCATTGGCGGCGAGGCGTCCCCGGCCTCCGCTGAAACACTACCCCTTTAGGCTGTGGCAGTCCGGCAGGCCACGGAAAGTGCGCGGTCTCACTTCCGGCGCAGAGTCACTCACGGCGCCCCGCCGCGACGGACCGCGTCACGGTGAACTTGCTGTTCCTCCCCATGACGTCCGTGTCCCCCACGCGTTTGTTCAGCTGCGCCCGGTAGTCCAAGTGCCTGTTATAGACGGTCCACAGCTCGCCGCCGGGTGCCAGAACGCGCGCGGCCGCGTCAAAGAGCTTGAGGGCGATGCCGGCGTGGACGGCTGCCCCCACATGGAACGGTGGGTTCAGCACCACCAGTTCGGCGGACGCCGGGGGGAAGCTGGCCAGGGCGTCGTCGCGCACCGCGGTGATCCGCGTCCCCAGCCCGTTCGCCTCCGCCGTCGCGCCGGCGGATGCCACGGCGGCGGCGGACTGGTCGGTGGCCCAGACCTGCAGCGCGGGCCGTGCCTTCGCCAGGACGGCGGCGATGCTCCCGTTGCCGCAGCCAAGGTCGATGGCGCTCCCGGCCGTGCGCATCCGGGGCTCAAAGTCCAGGAGGAAGCGCGTGCCGTGGTCGAGCTTGGTGCCGCCGAAGGTGGCCCCATGGGCGCACAGCCACAAGCCGAGGGTCTCGTTGAACTCGCTGTGTGGAAAGGCCGACGCCGGCGCCCCCTCCCGCGGCCCGCGCACCTCAAGCGGGCGGGACTTCCGCCAGGCCCGGCCCGGCGACACTTCGTGGAAGTGGCGGGCCAGAACATCATTCATGGCCAGTGTCATGTGCTTGAGCCGTCCCCCTGCAATGATGGTGACCCCCGGTGTGGCGTGGGCACGGATCAGCGCCGCCGTCTCATCGAGCTCGTCCAAGCTCCGCGGCAGCTGCCATAAGACCAGGGAAGCACCGGCAAAAAGAGTGTCCGAGAGCGGCATGGAGGTGCACCGGCCTGCGAGACCGAGCCTTTGGGCGTTGTTTGCCAGGGCCAGCTCGCCCGAGAGCGCATCCTGGTGGACGCGGACGCCCGTGAGTCCGTGCATGGCTGCGGCGCCCAGTGCCAGTGCGCCGTAGTGGTCACCCACCACTGTCAGTGAAGCACCGCCCGGGCCGGCGGCCAGGCCGGCCAGCCGTTCGGCCGCTGCGGCCAGGATCAGCTCGTCCGTGGCGTCGTGGGCGAAGAGGTTCGCAGCCTCAATGTCCGGCAGGCGCCGCAGGGCGGCGAAGTCAAAGGTGTCGGTGGCCGGGCCGGACGGGCCCGGGTGCTGCGTGCCGTTCATGGTGCCCCTTCAATGTTTCCCCGGCGGCGGGGCATCCACCAAGCTTAGCGGCGCGCCGGGCGCCGTGGCGGTGTGACATAGTCGACATGTGTTTCGTATCACATCCGTCCTAGAATCAAGACATTCACTCGAGTCAACAGCGATGTCGCCGTCAAAGACGACTTAAGGGGTTATCATGAGCGAAATTACTCCACTGCGGAACACCTTGCGCAATGGAAGTGGCCTGAAGCGCGTGGGGGGTCTGTGGGGCGAGTGCCTGGCCGAGTTTATGGGCACCTTCGTCCTCATTCTCTTTGGGGACGGGGTGGTGGCCATGGCCGTGGCGGCGCTGCCCGGCAGCGGCCGCACGGCAGGGGCCACCGTCTTCTTCCAGGGAGCGGGCGACTGGCTGCTGATCACCTGGGGCTGGGCACTCGCGGTGGCCATGGGGGTCTACGTTGCCGGCGGGGTGAGCGGCGCCCACATCAACCCCGCCGTCACGCTGGCGTTCGCGGTCCGGCGAAAGTTTGCCTGGAACAAGGTCATTCCGTACATCGTGGCGCAGGTGGTGGGCGCGTTCGCCGCGGCCGCGCTGCTGTACCTGGTGTATTACAACGCCATAGACGCGTTTAACAAGGCGCTCGGAAACCAGGCAAGGGACACCGGAAAGGGCTTCATCACCTTCTCCATCTTCGCCACCTTCCCGGCACCGTACTTCAACGGAAACCTGACCATCCCGTTCATCGACCAGGTGCTGGGCACCGCCTTGCTGGTGATCCTGATTGTGGCCATCATCGACGTGCGGAACATGGCGGTAAAGGCCAATCTGGGCCCGCTGATCATCGGGCTGGCCGTGGCGGCCATTGGCATGTCCTTCGGCGCCAACGCCGGATACGCCATCAACCCGGCCCGTGATTTTGGCCCGCGGCTGTTCGCCTGGATGGCCGGTTGGGGCGATGTAGCCCTCCCGGGCACGGTGAGCGGCATCCCGGGAGCGTTTAGCTGGTACTTCTGGGTGCCGATCGTCGGCCCGCTGGTCGGCGGCGTGATCGGCGTCTTCCTCTATGACTGGTTCATCGGGGACATCCTGCACGCCCGCCAGGCGCTGGCGGAGTCCGCTGAACCCGGACGGACCACTGAGGGCGGCAGCACGTCCGACGAGGAGTAGGGCCGCCCGGGCCCGGGGGCGCCACGCGCCTACGTCTACAGCGCGTCCACGTACAGCCATTGCTTGCCCAGCCGCACGAACCGGCTGGTTTCGGCGAGGCTGTCGCGGACGCCCCTGTGGCGGTAGCAGGCCCTGAATGACACGACGCCGTCGTTGTCCCACGGGCCGCCGCGCGCCGTGTTGAGGATCTCCAGGCGGTACCAGTGCTGCTGCGGGTCGAGTTCCAGGGTGTCGGGGCGGGTGTCCGGGTGCCAGGTGCGCAGCAGATAGTCCGCCGACAGGGTGGCAAAGGCCGTGTAGCGGGAGCGCATGAGGGCTTCCGCCGTCGGCGGGAACGTGGTTCCGGAGGGCGCGTGGAGGAACCGGCCGCAACACGCCGCGAGGGTGTCGCCGCTGAGGCACGGGCATCTCCGTGCGTCTCCGCCGGCAGGAACCGGGTATTGATCCATCGTGGTCACGGCACCATTCTCGCATCGAACCGGACCGGGAGCCGATGGCGTTTAAACACGAAGAAGTCCGATTGCTGCCCGGGCCGGACCCCGGTGCAACACTTCGGACTTCTTGTTTTGGTGGAGCTGAGGGGACTCGAACCCCTGACCCCCTGCATGCCATGCAGGTGCGCTACCAGCTGCGCCACAGCCCCAAAACTCGGTGGTATTCAATTGCAAACCAGTGTGGTGACCACTCTGTGTTTGGTGGAGCTGAGGGGACTCGAACCCCTGACCCCCTGCATGCCATGCAGGTGCGCTACCAGCTGCGCCACAGCCCCAAACCCGTGCCCTTCCCTGACCTCCCGGTCTTGGCCGAAGCAACTTGTCTATCCTAGAACACGTATCTTCGGGTTGCCAAATCGGACTGCCGGTCCCCGGTTATATGCCGATTTTGGCCCAAAAGGGCCTAGTCTTCCACCGGTTCGGCAAGGTCTTCCGGCGCTTCAAACGGCTGCGGCAGGGTGCCCACGTTGTGTTCGGTCAGCCGCCAATGCCATTGGCTGGCGCCTGCCAGCGAGGGCTGGGACTGCTCCACCACGGACCAGTGGCAGTTGGACAGTCCGGACAGGGTGCGCCACAGCTCCTCGGGCAGGCCGAGCAGCTTGGCCAGCGCCACGCGCGTGGCCCCGCCATGCGTGGCCACCACCAGGGTGCTTCCCTCGGGCGTGCCCGCCACCCCATCCAGGATGGCGTCCACCATGCGTCCCGCCACTTCCGCCCGGGTCTCTCCCCCACCGGCCCGGACATTGGGCTCGTCCAGCTGCCACAGCTTGATCTCGGCAGGGTAGGCGCGCTCGATCTCGTCGAAGGAGAGTCCCTCCCAGCGGCCGCCAAACGTTTCCCGCAGCCGCGGGTCCATCGTGACGTCCCCGCCCGTCAGCGCCGAGAGCGCGCGGGCGGTATTGACCGCCCGGGACAGGTCGGAGGAGACGATCTTTACCGCGTCGGGCACCGGGAAGGCGGCCAGCTTGCCGGCCAGCAGTCCGGCTGCCCGCTCCGCCTGCGCGGCCCCCACCTCATCGAGCGGGATGTCGCTTTGGCCCTGGAATCGGCGGGCCGCATTCCAGGATGTTCGCCCGTGCCGCCAGAAAATCACCCTGCGGCGTAAGCCCGGGGGCTGCAGGACGGACTGCTCGGCCGGGACCGCAGCTTCCTCCCGGGGCGCATCCGCAGGCTTCGGCACGGCGGGCACCCTTTCTTCCCGTCGGATGGGAGTTACTCGGCGTCCACGCTCTGCTTGACCGAAGGATCGGATTCGGGCAGCTGCAGGTCAACCACGGGGCAGTCGGCGTAGAGGCGTTCCAGGGCGTAAAAGATCCTGTCCTCCTCGTGCTGGACGTGCACCACGATGTCGGCGTAGTCCAACAGCACCCAGCGCCCGCCGGAGCGGCCTTCGCGGCGGACGGGGCGCATGTCGAACTTGTGCAGCTCGTCCTCGATGCCGTCCACAATGGCGTTGACCTGGCGTTCGGTTGAGGCGGAGGCGATGAAGAAAATATCCGTGATGGCCAGCCTGTCGCTCACGTCCAGTGCAATGAGGTCTTGGGCGAGCTTGTCCGATGCCGCCCGTGCAGCTGCCCGGACCACCTCGATGGAGTGTTCTGTTGCGGTCACTAACGTTCCTTTGGTAAGTCCTAGCGTGCCAGGGCGGTGATGAACATGACGGCTCCGACAACCAGTGCCGCACCGCCAAGAATGATGCTGCCCCATTGAATGAGCAGGTTGCGCTTGGTACGCCCCAGGCCGGCCGTGACGGCGTCCAGCGGCTCCAGGCCGTGGGCGTAGTCGGCAGGCATGGGCGGCATCTGGGTGCGCGTCACGGACCCGGTTTCCACGGGTGCTCCGGGACGGACAACGGCGGCCAATGCCTCCGCACGCTGGAGCGTGCTGCTGCGCCCTCCCGTGAGCGGGCGGTTGCCCGGGCCGGGGCGGTGCACGGCACGCGCGGTGAGTGCGGCGTCAAACCGTTCGGCATTGGGGTCACGCGGAGCGGCGGATTGTCCTGTTGGGGGATTCCCCCGGCCGGTCTTTTCGAACCTCGGGCTCCCGTGGCCGGTCCTGCCGGATGCGGACCGACCGGACGCAGGCTTCGCGGAGGCCGGCTTCCCGGACGAGGGCTTCCCGCCGGCCGGCCTGCGCGCCGGGGCCAGTTTGGGCGTGGACCGCGTGACGATGGGCACGTGGGTGGTGGAGGGTGGACGCAAGACGGGGCGGTCGACCCCGGGCACCTCTACGAACTCCATGGGTGTCACCATGGCCAGATTGGTGGTCGACGTCGGGTCCGAGGCCGTTCGGCGGCTCTTGGCGCTTTCCTGCGCGAGCCGTTCGCGGGCCTGCGCGCGCTGGTCCAGGACTGCGGCGCGCTCCGACTGGGCACGCTGCTCGGCGAGCAGCCGCAGCTCCTCGGTGGTCGGGGTTTGGCTGCCGGAAACGCCGGGGCCCGCCGACACCGAGGGGTAGGGGGCACCGGGTACCGGACCCTGCGCGGGAGGAGGCGCAACGGAACCCGCTGCCGGTGCGGAAGGGCGGCCGCCGCCCTCGGCAGCGGCGCCGGGCAGCGCGTCCAGGGCGGTGGCCGCCGCACGCCGTCCCATGCGGGGGCGGTGACTGGTGGCCGGCCGCTCCGCGGCCGGGGTCGCCCCGGGGTGCGCGACGGGCCCGGCGTTGCGCTGCCCAGCCGGGGAGCCAGGCTGGGTGGCCGCGGGTGAAGCCGGCAGGGGGGCCTGGGCCGACGGCATGCCGGAAAGCTGGCCGGAAGATGCGCGGGTTGCCGGGGCTGAACCCGGCGACGCCGCCGCGGTGGATCTGGGTGCTGACGTGACGGATCCCGGCTTGACGGCTGACGACGGCGCGGCCTGTGGCACGGGCGGGACGTTTTTGGCGCTGGAAGCCTTGGCCGGCTGCACCACCGGGTTGATGCTGGTGACGGGCGCACGGTCGGCGTCCAGTTGTGCCTGGCGGAGTGCACGGCGTGAGGGCAGCGGGCTGGGCTGCGCCGGCGCGGCGTCGACCAGCTCCTTGTAGGCGCGCAGGGCCGCGCGGTCCCGGGCGCGCGTCTGGGACTCGCGTTCGCGTGCTGCAGGAACGCCAGTGTCGCTTGTGGCCGCGACCGCCGACGTGCCGCCCGCAGGGTGGTCGGCGCCTCCGGAAGAATCGTCCGCGGGCTCCGTGCGTCCGCCGCGGCGGTCCATCTCCGAGGTGGAGGGGGCAGCCACGTATGGCACCTGCGGGTATTCCGCCGCGCCCTGCTTCTGCTCCGAGTTCGCCGCCCGCAGTTGCCTGCGACTGCGAACCGGCTCCTGTTCCTTGCTCATCACTTACTCATTCAGTACTAGAAGTCACCGGCAGGACCCGTGCGCCCGGGTCGCTGTCCGGCTGGACGTACAGCCCGTATTTGGCAATGTATTGCACCACACCGTCCGGCACCAGGTACCAGACGGGATTGTGCTCCTGCACCCTGACGCGGCAGTCCGTTGACGAGATTGCCATGGCGGGCACTTCCAACAAACTTACGTCGGAGCGGCCCATGTCGTCGAGCACGTGTCCTGGCCGCGTCACACCGACGAAGTGTGCCAGGCTCCACAGTTCCTCGTTGTCCTTCCATGACATGATCTGCGCCATGGCGTCGGCGCCCGTGATGAAGAACAAGTCCGCTTCCGGACGCGCCCGCTTCAGGTCGCGCAGTGTGTCGATGGTAAAGGTGGGCCCGGGCCGGTCAATGTCCACCCGGCTGACGGTGAACTGCGGGTTCGAGGCCGTCGCGATGACCGTCATCAGGTAACGGTGTTCGGCGGCGCTGACCTTGCGTTTAGCCTTCTGCCATGGCTCCCCGGTCGGCACGAAGATGACCTCGTCCAGCTTGAAGACGCTCGCAACCTCACTGGCTGCCACAAGGTGCCCATGGTGGATCGGATCGAACGTCCCGCCCATGACCCCGACCCGGAGACGGCCGCCGGCACCCCCTGGCGGAGGCGCCGTGCGTGAGACCTCAGCGATCGTCAGGACCCCTGGCCGTCGTGGTGCATGTGCTTGTTGGTGTGCTGCTTGTGCGGGTCGTCGACAGCCTCAACGGGCGCGTGACGGTTCCCCAGGTTCATGAAGGAGACACAGATGAACATCAGCACCAGCAGGGCGGCCAGCATGCACCCGCCAATCACAAACGGCGGGGCGATCAACGGCCACGGCTCTTCGTGTGCGGCTGCTTCGGCCAGGACGACGCCGGCAAGCTGGGTCAGCATTATTTCTCCCCTATGGGTTGGTGGCCGGAAGCACTTCCAAGGTGCGGCCCGCCATTCGTTGCATGGATTCCCTCTAATGGTACGTGGTCTCCGTTGTGACTGGCACACCGGCCACGCTGGTCAGCCCCGAATTTGCCCCTCCCCCTGGATGATCCACTTGGTGGTGGTCAGTTCCTTCAGGCCCATGGGGCCTCGGGCATGCAGTTTCTGTGTGGATATCCCGACCTCCGCGCCCAGCCCCAGCTCGCCGCCGTCCGTGAAGCGGGTGCTGGCATTGACAATGACGGCGGCCGAGTCGATCTCGGCAATGAACGTCTCGGCGTTGGCCAGGTCGTTGGTGAGGATGGCTTCGGTGTGGCCTGTGCTCCACCGGCGGATGTGCTTGATGGCCTCCGGCAGGGAATCGACCATCTTCACGGCCAGGTCCAGGTCCATGTACTCGGTCGCCCAGTCTTCGTCGGTGGCGGGGAAGCTCGTTGCGCCGGCGGGCACGAGCGGCGCGATGCGCTCGTCCACGTGGAGCCGCACCCCGGCGTCGGACAGGGCGGCAAGGACGGCGGAGATCGCGGTGGAATCCTTGTGCACCAGCAGTGTTTCCACGGTGTTGCACACGCTGGGCCGCTGGGTCTTGGCGTTGAGCAGGATGTCCACGCACATGTCTTCCTTGGCGCTGGCGTCTAGGAAGATGTGCACATTGCCCTCGCCGGTCTCTATGACCGGCACGGCTGAGTTTTGCACCACCGTTTGGATCAGCTCGCGCCCTCCACGGGGAATGAGCACGTCCACCTGGCCGCGGGCCTTCATGAGCAGGGTGGCGCCCTCCCGGCCGTACTTGTCGACGGACTGGACAGCGTCGGAGGGAAGCTTGACGGAATCGAGGGCGTCACGCAGGATCTCCAGCAGCGCCCCGTTTGTGTGGGCCGCCGCCGTCCCGCCACGCAGGATCACGGCGTTTCCGCTCTTGAGGGCCAGGCCGGCAATGTCCACGGTGACGTTGGGCCGGGCCTCGTAAATGGCGGCCACCACGCCCATGGGGACGTTGACCTGGCGCATGCGCAGGCCGTTGGGCAGGGTCTGGCCGCGTACCACGTTGCCCACCGGGTCCGGCAGGGTTGCCAGCTTGTCGAGCGCGTCGGCCAGGCCCTGGATGCGTTGTGGGGTCAGCGTGAGCCGGTCCAGCATGGCGGCTGAGGTGCCGTTTTCCCGGCCGGCGGCCACATCCTTGGCATTGGCGGCGAGGATGCGGTCCTGGCTGCCCAGCAGGGCCGAGGCGATGGCGCGCAGGCCCCTGTCCTTCCACGCACGGTTGGCTCCCGCCATGCGGCGCGATGCCCGGCGGGCCCGCTCGGTGATGCCGCGGACCTCGGCGGCGGCTGACCCGGAACCGGCAGCTTCGGCGCCGGCTGCCGGGGCCTGCAAGGCGCCCGCCTCGGGGAGTCCGCCCTGGCGCGCCCCTGTGGTTCCAGCTGTGCCGGTGTGTTCAACAATCTGCTCGGTCATGCCCCAAGTCTAGGCCAAGCTCACCAACATTACGGGTGCGGTGATGAGGCGCTCACGGGTGCGCCGGTACTCAGGAGTGGATCAGGACCAGGTCGTCCACATGGACCACCTCGCGTTCGTACTCGCGGCCCAATTCCTTGGCCAGGGACTTGGTGGAGCGCCCCAGCATCTGCGGGAGGTCCCCGCTGCGGTAGTTGACCAGTCCGTGCGCAATGACAGTGCCGGCAGGATCGGCAATCTCCACGGCGTCCCCGGCATCGAACTCACCGGTGACGGCAATGATGCCGGCCGGCAGCAGCGACTTGTGGCGTTCGCAGACGGCCCGGACGGCCCCGTCGTCGAGGACCAGGCGGCCGCGGATGTCCGCCAGGTGGGCCAGCCACAGCAGGCGGACGGGGCGCTTGCTGCCGTTGATGCTGAACCACGTGCCGACGTCGTCCCCGGCGAGGGCGGCGGCGGCATTTTCGGTGGACGTGACCAGGGCCGGGATGCCGGTTTCGGCGGCGATCAGCGCGGCCTGGACCTTGGTGGCCATGCCGCCGGTGCCGACACCCGCCCTGCCGGCGCTGCCGATGACAATGCCTTCGAGATCCTCGGGCGAGTCGATGGTGCTGATCCGGCTGGCGCCGTCGCCGGGAGGCCCGTCATACAGGGAGTCGACGTCGGAGAGCAGGACCAGCGCGTCGGCCTTCACCAGATGGGCGACAAGGGCGGCCAGGCGGTCGTTGTCGCCGAAGCGGATTTCGTGGGTGGCCACGGTGTCGTTTTCGTTCACGACGGGCACCACGCCCAGGTGCAGCAGCCTCTCCAACGCGCGGTGGGCGTTGACATACTGGCTGCGCCGAGTCAGGTCCTCGGAGGTCAGCAGCACCTGTGAGACCGTGACGCCGTGCTCGATGAAGGCGTGATTGTAGTTCGCCATCAACAGGCCCTGCCCCACGCTTGCGGCGGCCTGCTGGGTGGCCAGGTCCTTGGGACGCCGGGACAGGCCCAACGGCAGCAGCCCGGCGGCGATGGCGCCGGAGGAAACCAGGATGACCTCCGTGCCCGCCAGCCGCCGGTGCGCCAGCACGTCCACCAGGTTCTTCAGCGCCACCTCGGAGATGCCGCCGGCCACCGAGGTGAGCGACGACGAGCCCACCTTGACCACGATTCGTGCCGCTGTGGCGATCGCCTGGCGGGTGCCGGCGTCGGCCCGGGCGGGCAGGCCGCTAGAGCTCATCGTCGTCCGTTGCACCGCCGTTGGCGTCAAGGTCTTCCTTGATGCCAAGGTTCCTGGCATGCTGGCGGTTGGTTGACTCGGTCCAGATGCCGGCCTTGCGTTCGGCTTCCAGCTCGGCGCGGGCGGCCGCCTTGGCGTCGCGGCGCTCCTGCTGCTCCTCGCGCTTTTGGGCGCGGGTGGGACGGTCGCCCAAATCCAACAGGCGCAGGTCGGTGCCGCGGGGTGCGGCAAGGTGCTCGGCGCCGCCCATCATGGTCGGCTCCCAGTCGAAGACCATGCCGTCGTCCTCGCCGATCACCACGGTGTCCCCGGGCGTGGCTCCTGCCTTGAACAAGCCGGTTTCCACCCCTGCCTTGGCAAGGCGGTCCGCGAGGTAGCCGATGGCCTCCTCATTCTGGAAGTCGGTCTGCCGGACCCAGCGCTCGGGCTTTTCCCCGATGACACGGAACAATGGCTCCAGGTTCTTTTCCTCGCGGCGGATGATGAACGGGGTGGCGTTCACGGCGCGCGGACGCAAGACCACGGGGGTGGCTTTCGCGGGGGCCGCGGCGACAGCGTCGCGGGCCTCCTGGACGATCTCGGCCATGGCGAAGCCGAGCTGGCGCAGGCCTTCGTGGCTTGCCGCGGAGACCTCGAAGACCCGGTAGCCGCGGGCCTCGAGGTCGCCCTTGACGAACTCGGCCATGTCGCGCCCGTCCGGGGCGTCGACCTTGTTCAGCGCCACCAGGCGGGGGCGCGCGTTCAGGGGGACCACGTCGCCGTCTGCCCCGGCAAAGCTCATGTCCACGGCGTAGCGGTCCAGCTCCCGTTCGATGACGGCGAGGTCCGAGATGGGGTCGCGGTCCGGTTCCAGTGCGGCGCAGTCCAGGACGTGGACCAGGGCGGCGCAGCGCTCCACGTGGCGCAGGAAGTTGTGACCCAGTCCCTTGCCTTCGCTGGCGCCTTCGATCAAGCCCGGGACGTCGGCGATGGTGAAGCGGATGTCGCCGGACTGCACCACGCCGAGGTTGGGCACCAGGGTGGTGAAGGGGTAGTCGGCTATCTTGGGGCGCGCGGCGGACATGGCCGCAATGAGGCTGGACTTGCCGGCGGAGGGGAATCCGACCAGTGCGATGTCCGCGATGGACTTCAGTTCCAGGACAATGTCCCCGTGGCTGCCCTCGACGCCGAGAAGGGCGAAGCCGGGCGCCTTGCGCTTTTGGGAGGACAGCGCGGCGTTGCCCAGGCCGCCCTGGCCGCCGGCCGCGGCAATGTATTCGGTCCCTTCGCCCACGAGGTCCGCCAGGACATTGCCGGCCTTGTCCTTGACGACGGTGCCGTCCGGCACGTCGAGAACCAGGGTCTCGCCGATCCTGCCGTCGCGCCAGTCGCCCATGCCGGGGCCGCCGTTGCCGGCGTTGCGGTGGGGCGCATGGTGGTAGTCCAGAAGTGTGGTGGTCTGCGCGCTGACGCGCAGAATGACGTCGCCGCCATCCCCGCCCTTGCCGCCGTCGGGCCCGCCCAGGGGCTTGAACTTCTCGCGTTTGACAGAGACGCAGCCATGGCCGCCTGTCCCGCCGGATACATGCAAAACAACCCGGTCAACAAAGCTGGCCAATGAGATCTCCTTGATTAGTACTGCCGTTGCGCACTGTTCATTCTAGTCTGCGCGTAGTCGCCGGCACGTTGGGGCCGGTGTGTTAAAACACAGTGGAGCGGGCCAGCCGGCCCGCTCCACGTGCGAAAAGCTATTTTGTCAGACCGCAGCTGCGACGATGTTCACAACGCGGCGTCCGCGCCGCTGGCCGAACTCGACCGCACCGGCGTCCAGGGCGAACAGGGTGTCGTCCTTGCCGATGCCCACGCCCGCACCGGGGTGGAAGTGGGTGCCGCGCTGGCGGACGATGATCTCGCCGGCCTTGACGACCTGACCGCCGAAGCGCTTCACCCCGAGGTACTGAGCGTTGGAATCACGACCGTTGCGAGTGGAGCTCGCGCCCTTTTTATGTGCCATTTGAATTGCCTACCTTTTGACTAAAGACTGTTGAAGAGGACCTGCTGCGACTGCGTAAGGAAATTACGCGATCGAGGTGATCTTGACCTTGGACAGTTCCTGACGGTGGCCCTGACGCTTCTTGTAGCCGGTCTTGTTCTTGAACTTCTGGATGACGATCTTCGGTCCGCGAAGATCCTCCAGCTTCTCAGCCGTAACCTTTACATTAGCCAGGTCCTTTGCGGCGGTGGTGAGCTTCTCACCATCAACCAAGAGCAAAGCGGGCAGCTCAAGCGTGCTGCCGACTCCACCGGGGACGCGGTTCATGGTCACGTAGTCTCCGACGGAAACCTTTTCTTGACGGCCGCCTGCGCGGACAATCGCGTACACCACTGGGGAACTCACTTCTCTCGACGTTTATTACAAAGAATTATTGTGCCTCAACGCCGTGGACCTCAATGGAGTTCTACCATGGAGTGGCTGCCCTCAGAGTTGGCGTAAGCACCGAAGACCAAGAATACGCTAATTCCAGCCCCGGCCGCAAATGAGACTGGCTCCGCGCTACCGAAACGTAGGCATCGGGGTCGCTGCCCATCAGCCACGCCCGCTCAACGGAACCGTGCCCCATCACTCTAGCCGACATTTGGCGCAGACCGTGGGCTTCCCGGGCGTGGCGCGCAACTTTAAGCCGGCGCGGGCCAGTGGCGTTCGTCACGCTGCCCCTGCGGCCGGCCGGCCAGGCGCCGGCCGGTCAGGCGTAGAGCCGCGGCGCGTCAAAGAAATCCACTTCGTATTGCGCCGAGTTGCCAAAGGCCTCCCTCATGCGCTCCCGCTCCAGCGCGGAGCCCCGGCCCGCCGCGGCGTCGACGATTGCCACGGCCCGGGCCGCGGCCTCGGTGAAGGCGTCGTCCGCATACGTTTCCAGCCACTCACGGTATGGATGGACGCCCCCGTCCGTGCCGCCGTCGTGCTTCACAGCCCCTGCCGTCGGGCCGCCGCCCGCCCTCCTGAGTTCTGCCTTCCGGAGTTCGGCCGCCCGGTAGTCGGCATCGAGCACGCGGCCCACCTCGGCGTACAGCCAGTAGCACGGCAGTACGGCGGCGGCCACTTCGGCGTAGCTGCCCGAGAAGGCAACGGCCTGGAGGTGGTCCACATAGTGCTTGGTCACGGGCCCCTGCGTCACGTCCACCGGGTGCCGACTAAGCCACTCGCGATGGAGCGAGAGTTCCACGGCCAGGCAGTTCTGCGCGCCGGCGGCCCAGAAGCGCTGCTCGTCCTCGGTGGGGGCCAAGGCACTGGCACGGGCAAGCACGCGCGAATACGCGTTGAGGTACTGCGCGTCCTGGGCCAGGTAGTAGGCAAAGTGCCGGCTGTCGAGCGAACCGGCGGTGAGGTCCTTGATGAAGTCCAGCGCAAAAAGGGCTTCACGCTGGGGTGCGATGTCGGCCCACAGCGACCGGCTGAACGCGTCGGCGGCCGGCGGCCGGTTGGTCCACAGTTCGTGGAAGTGGTTGAGCGGCCCGTGCCCGTGCCCGAGGTCCAGCGCGTCCGCGGTGCGCAACGCCCCCGTCAGCCAGTCCTTGGCCCGCTTCACACTTTCGGGCCAGCTGCCGGTCTGTGCCTGCAGCGTGGCCAGCGCGGCGGACAGCGAACAGCCGGTGCCATGCGTGTTGGCGGTGTCCACGCGCGGCCCCGCGAAAACCTCCACCGACCCGTCCGGGCCCAGCAGCGCATCGGGGCATTCGTCCCCGTCCAGATGCCCGCCCTTGACCAGCACGGCGATGCCGTGGGCCAGGGCCAGCGCCTTGCCCTGCTGCAGCGCAGCCTCCCACGTCGCGGCCTGGGGCTCGCCCGCCAGGACGCCCAATTCGACGAGGTTGGGCGTGGCCAGATGGGCGTGGCGGAGCAGGCGGAGCAGCGCTTCCCGGGCGTTCCCGTCCATGAGGTCGTCACCGCTGGTCGCCACCATGACCGGGTCAAGCACGACGACGGGCGGCCGGGTTTTCGCCAGCCACTCCCCCACGGCGTCCATCACCCCGGCGTTGGCGAGCATGCCGATCTTGACCGCGTCGATCGTGATGTCCGCTGAGAGGCTGTCAAGCTGCCGGGCGAGGAAGTCGGCCGGTGGCACATGGACGCCCTGCACCCCCCGGGTGTTCTGTGCGGTCAGCGCCGTGATGGCGGCCATGGCATAGCCACCGTGGGCGGAGATGGCCTTGATGTCGGCCTGGATGCCGGCGCCTCCCGAGGGGTCCGAGCCGGCGATGCTGAGCACGTGCGGGGGCCGCGGCGCGCCGCCGGCACCCGCCGTCGGCTCCGCGGGCGGGAGGTGCCGGAGTGGTACGGGAGTGGCGGTGCTGTTCAAGGGGACATCCCTTCGCCGGTGCTGGCCGGACAGGTTCAACGGGTCTTTTCTCAGCCGGCCCTCCTGGCCTGGCACCCCGTGTCGCTCCCCACCCTAGCGCCGCCCCCGCCCGTTAAGGAAAACCGTGTGCCAGAAGGCGCCGTCCCACGACCGGATAGGGTCGATGGGACGTCACCTTCTGGCACACGGTTGAAGTCGGTGCTAGAGCTCCGAAGCCGGGACGCCGACGCCGAGCATGATGATCGGCGCCGCTTCCTTCGCGGCCGCGGCCTTCGGCTTGACGGCCGGCTGCGCGGCGCTGCTGTGCGCGGTGCCGCCCTGGCCGGCGGCGGTTTCCGAGGTGTCCACGCTCATGTCCGCCCCGCCTTGGGCGCTGCGGGCGCTGCGGTTGCGGCGCGGTCGGCGGGACCGCGGGCGGTCCGCTGCTTCACCGGCGTGCCCGTCGTGCGCGGCCTGGCTGGACGTCCCGCCGGTTCCCGCCGCGGGTTCCGTGCCGTGCACCTGGGCGGGGGCCGCCGGGTTCTTCGGTCCGGCCAGCTGGTCCAAGGCCTGCGACAGGCCCGCCAACGCGGCCGCCTGCTCGGCGCGGTGCGCCTCGTCGTCGTGCCTGTGGCCGCGTGGCAGGGCCACTGCCTCCCCGCCCAGCGTCACTGTGGCCGTGCTGCCCAGGCTGGTCGGCAGGGTTTCCAGCGCGGCGGATTCGCCGGCGTCGGCGTGTCCCGCACCGGTGTGTCCCGCGCCGGCGTGGCCCGCGTCAGTTTGTCCCGCGTCGGCGCGGCCTGCCTGCGGGCCCTCATGGTGCGCGGCAGCGGCGGCTGCGGCAATGCTGGCCAGCGCGGCGCGCGCCTGCGTGGCCTTTTGCAGCCGCTCGGCCTCCGTGGCCTCGTCAATGACGGGCGCCTCCACGTGGTCGTGCACGTCTTGGTGGTCGCCGTCCGGATGGGAACGGTTGCGGTTGCGCTTCCGTTCGCTGCGGGTGGAGCGGTTGGCGGTGCGTTCGGCCTCGCGGTGGTCGTTGCGGCCCGGCTGCGGATGGTGCTGCTCGGCGGCCACCGTGTGGACGCGGCGGTGCTCCACCGGGATTTCATGGGTGACCATGCCGCGCCCGGCGCAGGCCTCGCACTGCTCGCCAAACACTTCCAGCAGGCCGGTGCCCATGCGCTTTCGCGTCATCTGCACCAGGCCCAGGCTGGTGACCTCTGCCACCTGGTGCTTGGTCCTGTCGCGGCCCAGGCATTCGACCAGGCGGCGCAGCACCAGGTCGCGGTTGGATTCGAGGACCATGTCGATGAAGTCGATGACGATGATGCCGCCGATGTCGCGCAGGCGCAGCTGGCGGACCACTTCCTCGGCCGCTTCCAGGTTGTTCTTGGTGACGGTTTCCTCGAGGTTGCCGCCGGAGCCGGTGAACTTTCCGGTGTTGACATCGACCACGGTCATGGCTTCGGTGCGGTCGATGACCAGCGAGCCGCCGGAAGGCAGGAACACCTTCCGTTCCAGGGCCTTGGAGATCTGCTCGTCGATGCGGTGGGCGCCGAAGATGTCCTCCGCCTTGGTCCACTTTTCCAGCCGGTCCAGCAGGTCCGGGGCCACGTAGGTGACATAGGCCTCGATGGTGTCCCACGCTTCTTCGCCGGCGACGATCAGCTTGGTGAAGTCCTCGTTGAAGACGTCGCGGACCACCTTGATGGTCAGGTCGGGTTCGGCGTAGAGCATTTCCGGGGCGAGCGTCTTGGTGGATGTGGCCCGGGTGTTGATGCCTTCCCACTGGGCGCGCAGCCGGTTGATGTCGTTGGTGAGCTCTTGCTCGCTGGCGCCCTCGGCGGCGGTGCGGACGATGACGCCGGCGTCTTCCGGCAGGTGGTCCTTCAGGACGCGCTTGAGGCGGTTGCGTTCAACGTCGGGCAGCTTGCGGGAGATGCCCGTCATGGAGCCGCCGGGGACGTACACCAGGTAGCGCCCCGGCAGGGAGATCTGGCTGGTCAGGCGGGCGCCCTTGTGGCCCACCGGGTCCTTGGAGACCTGCACCAGCACGGAGTCGCCGGACTTGAGCGCGTTCTCGATGCGGCGCGGCTGTCCGTTCAGGTGCGCGCCGTCCCAGTCCACTTCACCGGCGTACAGGACGGCGTTGCGGCCGCGGCCGATGTCGACGAAAGCGGCCTCCATGCTCGGGAGCACGTTCTGGACCTTGCCCAGGTAGACGTTGCCGATCAGCGAATCCTGCTGTGTCTTGGAGACAAAGTGCTCCGCCAGAATGCCGTCTTCGAGGACGCCGATCTGGATGCGGTCCTCATTTTGGCGAACCACCATGACCCGGTCCACGGATTCGCGGCGTGCAAGGAACTCGGCCTCGGTAATGACGGTGCGGCGGCGGCCGGAGTCGCGGGAATCGCGGCGGCGCTGCTTCTTGGCTTCCAGGCGGGTGGAGCCGCGCAGGCTGGTCACGCGGTTGGAGGCGCTCTGCGAGGATTCCACGGCCGTGCGCGGTGCCCTCACCTTCGTGACGGTGTTGGGCGGGTCCTCGTCGGTTCCGCCGGCCAGTTCCAGATCGGCGTCCCCGCGGCGGCGCCGACGCCGACGCCGGGAGGTGACACCGGCGGAATCCTCGGGGTGGTCCGCCTGCTCGTCTTCGTTGGAGCCGTCTCCCACGTCGTCGCCGGTCTCGGACGACTTATTGCGGCGGTTGCGGTTGCGCCCCCGGCCCCGGCGGTTTTCCTGAGTGTCCTCGGCGTCACCGGCGTCGCGCTCTTCCACCTGCTGGGCCGCGGCCTGGGGCGGGGTCGTCACGGCCAGGCTGAGGTCCGGGGCCAGGAACAGGGCGGAAACGCCGGCGCCCGGGGCCAGGAACGGCGAGTCCGCAGACGGCCGCGTGTTGGCCTCGGGCTCCGTCCCGGTGGTGGCGGCTGTGTGCCCGGCCGAGTCGTTCGAGGGTTCGCTGGCGTTCCTTGCAGCCGCATCGGCGGTGCCGGCGGTGCCGACGGTTTCAGCCGCATCGGCGGTGCCGGCGGTTTCAGCCGTGGCGGCACCGGAACCGTGCCCAAAGACCCCGGCGTCGGGTGTTGAAGCGTCATGGCCCGGGGCCTCCGATGTATCGGCGGCGGCTTCCCGCGGGGCCTTCCCGGCAGCCTTCGCTGCGGCCGGCCTGCGCCGGCTGCGCGTGGTCCTGGCGCCGAGGGAAGCTTCGTCCGCGGACGCTTCCATCGCGGCAGCCTGCGGCACAGGGGTTTCCTGGGCAGGGGCTGACTGGGCGGGCGCTTCCAGAACAGTGTCCGGGACTTCGCCCTCCGCTGCCGGGAGGGCCGCCGCGCCGGCCTTGGCGCGGCTGCGGCGGACCGGCGCCTTCCTCGCGGGCGCGGCTCCCCCGGCGGGGGCCGCTTCCCCGGCGGGGGCCGCTTCCACGGCCGCTGGCTCGGCTGCGCCGGCGGCGGGAGCGGCTACTGCGGCGGCGGGAGGCGCGGCAACCACCGGTGCGGTGCTGCTGTGCCCCAGGGAAAGTTCGCCCTGCACAGCTTCGGGGGCCGGAGCGGTAACGGGAGCCGTGGCGCGGCGGCGCGGGGCCCGCTTGGCGGGCGCCTTCTGCGCCGCTGCTGCGGTTTCACGTGTTGCCGATGGGGCTGCGGCGGGTGCGGAGTCGGCACCCGTGCCCAGCGGCCGGCCATTCACCGATTCAGCGGTCCCGTCGGTGGCGGCCAGTCCGTCCAAGAGGTTGGGAAGGTCCTGCGCAGTCACCTTCTTCGCCCGGCTGCGCCGTGCGGGTGCGTTCTTGGCCGGGGCAGCGGCAGGTTCGGCAGCGGTCCCACCAGAAATGTCAAGGACCGCCTCGGACCCTGCTGCCTCCGACCTTGACGCGCTCGGCGCCCCTGCGGACCTTGATGCGCTCGGCACCCCTGCGGATGCGGCGGAAGTGTCGGTCACCTTGGCTGTGGCGCGGCGCGAACGGCGCGCCTTGGGGGATGCCGGCGTCGTGCCGTCAGCCGGACCGCCAAAGGAGGCGTCCCCCGCGGCGGCGCTGCCTGCAGTTGTTTCGTTTGATTCTGTTGAGGGCTGGTCTTTATCCATTTGTGGCGTTACTTTCGCGCCGCCGCCGCACCCCCACATCGGGTGCCGCGGGCGGCAGATGTGCCAGCACCCGCGGGCGCTGGCGGAAGTCGTCTAATTGCTTCCTTCCGCGGCACCACCTTTATACGGGTGCGCAAGCTCGAAGGCAGCCAATGGCCTGCCGCAGTTGTCTGCGTGGGACCGCCCGGTGGATGGCTTCCATGGAATGGAGCGTCGTCACCGGCAATCCCGAGGGCCTGCCATTGGACCAAAAGGCGCATGTGGATCGCCGATCAGCCACCTTCATTGTCTCATACGCCGCCGCGCCCGGGGCGTTGGCAGGCACGGCGCGCCAAGATTGCCACGCTACAATCAGGACAACAATCGACCAGTCCCACAGAAAAGGCCTCCATGTCGAGCCCCACCACCTCCGCGCGCCCCGCCGATGCCGCCGTGCCAGCCCTGGTGCGGGCCAGACCGTTCGGCTGGTTCCTGGTCATCACCGGCGTGGTGGCCTGGATTGCCTCGGCCACGCTGGTGCTGGAGCGCCTGGAACTCTACACAAACCCGCACGCGAAGATCAGCTGCGACATCAACTCGTGGATCTCCTGCGGCGACGTCATGCAAACCGCCCAGGCCGCGATCTTGGGCTTCCCCAACCCGTTCATCGGCCTGGTGGCCTTCGCGGTGGTCATCACCACCGGCGCGGTGCTGCTGGCCGGCGCGGATCTCGCGCGCTGGTACTGGATCGGCCTCCAGGCGGGGATCACGCTCGGCATGGTGCTTATCTGCTGGTTCTTCACCCAGGCCGTGTATGTGCTGGCTATCCTGTGCCCGTACTGCATGGTGGTGTGGTCCATGATGATTCCGCTGTTTGTCTGGACCACGGTGCGCAACCTCAAGCACGGCGTCATTCCGGCCGGTCCCGGCGTCGCCAAGTTCGCCTCCGACTGGGCCTGGGTCATCGTCGGCCTGGCCTACCTGGGCGTCATTGCCGCCATCTTCTTCAAGTTCATGCACGTGATCATCCCCTCCAACGCCTGATTCCTGGGTGGTCCCACGCCCACGACGGGCCCGTCGCGAGCCTGCGGGCAGTGGCAGCGGCTGGGGAACGACGCCGAAGGGCACCTCCCAGCCGGGAGGTGCCCTTTCGTTTGCGGCCCGCTTTTGCCGCATCGCGGAGGTTGCCGTTTAGGCGAACCAGATGCCGATCTCGCGCTCGGCGGACTCCGCCGAGTCCGAGCCGTGGACCAGGTTCTGCTGGACCTTCAGTCCCCAGTCACGGCCAAAGTCGCCGCGGATGGTACCGGGGGCCGCGGTGGTGGGGTCGGTGGTTCCGGCCAAGGCGCGGAAGCCCTCGATGACGCGGTGGCCTTCAAAGATGGCGGCCACAACGGGCCCGGAGAGCATGAACTCGACCAGCGGCTCGTAGAACGGCTTGCCCGCGTGCTCGGCGTAGTGCTGCTCCAGCTGTTCGAGGGTGGCGTTGACCTTCTTCAGTTCGGCCAGCGTGTAGCCCTTGGCCTCGATCCGGGCCAGGACGGCTCCGGAGAGGTTGCGGGCCACGCCGTCGGGCTTGACCAGGACGAGGGTGCGCTCGATGCTCACAGATTCTCCTTGGGAGTTTGGGGAAGATTGGCTTGCACCTGCGGGGCAGGGCCGCATCCAGCTTACTGGGTCGCCAGCACCAGCCTGGCCCGCAGCTCGGCCACGGCGTCGGCGCTGCCGTCGGCGGCGGGGAGCGGTCCCCGGCCCCACAGCCACAGCAGCACGTCTCCAGGGTGGCCAAAGACCGTCGCCGCGTCCGGTGCCGAAACCTCGCCGCGCACAACGGCAACGGACGCCGGCTCAAGAGTGACCGTCCAGCGGTATTCATTGCACTCCACGGCGACGGAGGCCCCGGAGGCGTCGTCGATGACCTCCTCGGACCAGTCCCCCGCAAGCATGAGGGTCAGTACCTCGTCGATGCCGTCCAGGGCCAGCCTCTCGTCAAGGGGACCCGGGACTCCCGCGGCACTTTGAACGTCACGGCGGTGCATGGCCGTCTCATGTGCCATCCGGCGCAGCCAGAAGCCCACCGTCTGGTCGGGCGGCCACCACGTGCCCGCGGGATCTGCCGGGACGTGGCGCTGGAACTGCTCCACGAGGCGGCCGTGGCAATCGTCAAGCACATCCACCGCCGGGGGCACCGACAGCCATGGCGGCGGCCAGCCGTCCCTCGGCATGACCCCGGTGCGGATCGATTCGGCCTTGTGCAGGTACACCTCGGCCAGGTGGCGGATCACATCAGCGCCGGTCCAGCCTGGGCACTCGGGAACCGGATTGTTCAAGGCCTCGGGCGCCACCTCGCGGAGGCGTGCGTAGTCGCGGTCAAAGGCTGACCGGAAGGCGGCAAAACTCGGCGCGTAGGGATAAAGTCCATTCATTCCTCCACGCTAGAACCTACCCCGGGACCGTGCAACGGCCGGGCTGGCAGGCGGCGGCCGGGGCACGGCTTCGGACATCGGCGGGGCAGCAAATAAGGGCGCCAGGTCCGAACCGGCGGGGCAGCAAGTGCGGCCCCGACAACTGGCTTCCGGCGGAGCTAGTCCGTGGCGTCCGGGTGGGCGGCGTCCCATTCGGACTGCTGGCGGGCGCGCGCCCGGTTCTCACGGTCAATCCGGCCGCCCGTGCGCAGCCCGTACCACCAGGCGATGGCGAACAGGACGCCCACCACAAACATGGACGGCTCCCAGAAGCCGCCGGCAATGAGCAGCAGCTGCAGGATCCAGCCAAACGCCGGCCCCCACTTCTTCCCCATGAACGCGCAGGCGGCCACCATCAGCACGGCCAGCACGACGGCCGCCACCAGGTAGACCGGGTTCTTGCCGTGCACGCCGAAGAGCGCCAGGCCCAGGAAGAGCGCCACGAAGGCTTCCAGCACCAGCACGGTGGAGGCGAACATGGTCTTGGTGGAGCGCAGCTTCTTCGGCATCCCCGGACGCCATTCACGCTGCGCCTTGGTCAGTCTCGCCATGCCTCAGGCACCATCCCTTTCGCCGGGGCGTCCCAGCAGTATCCGCGCCTCGCCCACCACGGTGATGGAGCCGGTAATGAGCACGCCCCCGGCCAGGTCGTTGTTGGATTCGGCGCGTTCCACGGCCCATTCGATGGCGTCGTCGAGCTTCTCGGCGATGTGGACGTCCTCCTCGTTCCAGCCCAGGTCCACGGCCATCTCGGCCAGTTCGGCCGCGGGGATGGCCCGGGGCGAGCTGGACTGCGTGAGGCAGATTTCAGCGGCCTCGTCACCATAGGATTCCTTCAGTGTCCGCAGGATTTCCTCGGCGTCCTTCTCCTGCAGGACGCCGAGCACCACCACAAGCTTGCTGAAGGCGAACGCCTCCTGCAGGGCGGTGGCGCTGACGGCGATCCCCGCGGGGTTATGCGCCGCGTCGACCACAATGGTGGGCGAGGTGCGCAGCACTTCGAGCCTGCCGGGCGAGGTGGCGTTGCCGAAGCCTTCCCGGACCAGTTCCAGATTCAGTTCCTTCTCCCCCCCGCCCAGGAACGCCTCCAGGGCCGCAAGTGCGACGGCGGCGTTCCCGGCCTGGTGCGCGCCGTGCAGCGGCAGCAGGATGTCCGGGTAGCGCCCGGCAAGGCCCTGCAGGGTGACCATCTGCCCGCCCACGGCAATGGTGCGCGATTCCACGCCGAACTCGACGCCTTCGAATGTGAACGCGGCGTGCATTTCCCGGGCCTTGTCCAGGATGACCTGGGCAGCGTCCACGGGCTGGACGGCGCTGACCACGAAGGCGCCTTCCTTGATGATGCCTGCCTTTTCCAGCGCAATCTCCCCCGTCGTGTCCCCCAGCAGCTCGGTGTGGTCCAGGGAGATGGGCGTGATGACGGCCACCTGGCCGTCGCCCACGTTGGTGGCATCGGTGATGCCGCCCAGGCCCACTTCCAGCACGGCCACGTCCACGGGCTCGTCCGCGAAGATGGCATAGGCCAGGATGGTCAGGCACTCGAAGTACGTCAGGCGCTGTTCGCCCGCGGACTCGAGCTCGGCGTCGACCATCTGCAGGTAGGGGCGGATCTCGTCCCAGATCCGCACGAAGGTCCCGTCGGGGACGGGGGCGCCGTCGATGCTGATGCGCTCGGTGACCCGGCTCAGGTGCGGGCTGGTGTAGCGGCCGGTGCGCAGGCCGTGGGCCAGCAGCCCGGATTCGATCATGCGGGCCGTGGAGGTCTTGCCGTTGGTGCCGGTGATGTGGATGATCGGGAACGCCTTGTTCGGCTCCCCGAGGATGTCCATGGCCCGGAACAGCGGCGCCAGGCGCGGTTCCATCTTATTTTCCGGGGCACGCCCCAACAGTTCGGCATAGACGCTCTCGACGGAGAATTCGTCGTGTTCGTGGGTCATGGGGCAACAGTCCGTTCAACAGTGATGGTCGTGTCAACATCCCCGGGCACCAGCTCGAGCTCGAGGGTGAGCGTTTCCTTCTTCACCAGGTCCGCGTTGGCGTGGAGGGCGTCCACCACCTCCTGGGGTGCTTGGACAATGGTTCGGATGCGGTCGCTGACGTGCAACCCCGCGTCCTTGCGGGCCTGCTGGATGGCCCGGACCATGTCCCGGGCGGTGCCCTCGGCCTCCAGCTCGGGGGTGAGCGCGGTGTCGAGCACCACGAACCCGCCGCCGGGGAGCATCGCGACCGCGGTGGATCCGCCGTCGCGCGCGTCGGAGACCACTGTCTCCAGCGTGTACTCGGACGGTTCCAGCACCAGGCCGCCGGCCGTGACCACGCCGTCGGCTTCGGACCAGTCGCCGGACTTGGCGCCCTTGATGGCCCGCTGGACGTCCTTGCCCAGGCGCGGGCCGGCCGCGCGGGCGTTGACCACCAGCTTTTGTGAGATGCCGAACTCCTCCGGGGAGGCGTCCGAGGAATCCACAAACCGCACGGCGCGGATGTTCAGCTCGTCGGCAACCACTTCCGCGCCGCCGTGGAGCGCCGCCGCGTTGGGGGCCACCACGGTGAGCCCGGCCAGCGGCAGCCGCACGCGCAGCTTGGCGGCCTTGCGCAGGCTGGAGCCGGTGGAGCAGATCTGCTGGACGCGGTCCATCTGCTCCACGAGGGCGGGGTTGGGCACAAACAGGTCCGCGTTGGGCCAGTCGGTCAGGTGCACGGAGCGGCCCCCGGTCAGGCCGCGCCAGATCTCCTCGGTGACCAGCGGCAGCAGCGGGGCGGCCGTGCGGCACACGGCTTCCAGCGCGGTGTAGAGCGCGTCGAAGGCGTCGGTGTTCTCATCGAAGAAGCGGTTGCGGCTGCGGCGCACGTACCAGTTGGTCAGCATGTCCAGGTAGCCGCGCAGGGCGTCGCAGGCGCCGGAGACGTCGTAGGCGTCCAGCCTGGCGCCCATCTGGCGGACCAGGTCCCCGGTGTTGGCAAGCAGGTACTCGTCCATGGTGTCGGAGTAGCCGTCAAAGCGCAGCCTGGCGTCGTAGCCGGTGCCGCCGTTGGCCGTGTTGGCGTACAGCGTGAAGAAGCTGTACACGTTCCACAGCGGCAGGATGACCTGGCGGACGCCGTCGCGGATGCCCTGCTCGGTGACCACCAGGTTGCCGCCTCGCAGGATGGGGCTGGACATCAGGAACCAGCGCATGGCGTCGGAGCCGTCGCGGTCCAGCACCTCGGAGACGTCCGGGTAGTTGCGCAGGGACTTGGACATCTTTTGCCCGTCGGAGCCCAGGACGATGCCGTGGCTGATGACGTTCCGGAACGCGGGGCGGTCAAAAAGGGCGGTGGAGAGGATGTGCAGCATGTAGAACCAGCCGCGCGTCTGCCCGATGTACTCGACAATGAAGTCGGCCGGGTTGTGCGTGTTGAACCATTCCTCGTTCTCGAACGGGTAGTGCACCTGTCCGTACGGCATGGAACCGGAGTCGAACCAGACGTCCAGCACGTCCTCCACGCGGCGCATGGTGGACTGGCCCTGCCCGGGCGTGCGGGGGTCGTCCGGGTTGGGGCGCGTCAGCTCGTCGATGAACGGACGGTGCAGGTCCACCTCGCCGGCCTTGTTCAGCGGCAGCCGGCCAAAGTCGGACTCCATCTCGGCCAGGGAGCCGTACACGTCGGTGCGCGGGTAGTCGGGGTCGTCCGACTGCCACACCGGGATGGGGCTGCCCCAGTACCGGTTGCGGCTGATGGACCAGTCGCGGGCGTTCGCCAGCCACTTGCCGAACTGACCGTCCTTGACGTTGCCGGGGATCCAGTTGATCTCCCGGTTCAGCTCGGACATGCGGTCCTTGAACTTCGTGACCTCCACGTACCAGGAGGAGATGGCGCGGTAGATCAGGGGCGTGCGGCAGCGCCAGCAGTGCGGGTAGCTGTGCACGTAGCTGGCCTGGCGGACCAGGCGGCCGGCGTCGCGGACCACGCGGGTGATGGTCTTGTTCGCGTCAAAGACCTGCACGCCGGCGATGTCGTGGAGCGGCCCGCCTTCGAACAGGGGCAGGAACTTCGCGCCCTCGTCCACGGACAGGACCACGGGGATGCCGTACTGCTCGCAGACCTTCTGGTCCTCTTCACCGTAGGCGGGAGCCTGGTGGACAATGCCGGTTCCGTCGGTGGTCGTGACGTAGTCGGCCAGGAGGAACTGCCAGGCCTTGGCCGTGCCGTACTTTTCATCGTCGGCAAAGTAGTCCCACAGGGGTTCATACTTCAGCCCCTCCAGCTCGGAGCCCGTGTACGTGGCGGTGACCGCCTCCGCCGCGGCAGCGCCGTCGTCGTACCCCAGGTCCTTGGCGTAGGCCCCCACCAGGTCCGAGGCCAGCAGGAACGTCCCGGTGGTCGAGCTTGCCGAGACCGCGGAGGACCCGTTGGGCCCGACAGGCACCACGACGTAGTTCACGGCGGGCCCGACGGCGAGGGCCTGGTTGGTGGGCAGGGTCCAGGGCGTGGTGGTCCAGGCGAGCGCGGCAACCCCGGCCAGCTCCTGTGAGAGGGCGGACTCGCCGGCCAGGATGGGGAACGTGACGGTGACCGTCTGGTCCTGGCGGTCCTTGTAGACGTCGTCGTCCATGCGCAGCTCGTGGTTGGAGAGCGGCGTCTCATCCTTCCAGCAGTAGGGCAGCACGCGGTAGCCGTTGTAGGTCAGGCCTTTTTCGTGCAGCTGCTTGAACGCCCAGAGCACGGATTCCATGTACTCGACGTTGAGCGTCTTGTAGTCGTTGTCGAAGTCCACCCAGCGGGCCTGGCGGGTGACGTACTCCTGCCATTCGCCGGCGTACTTCATGACGGAGGAGCGGCAGGCGTCGTTGAACTTGTCGATGCCCATGGCCTCGATCTGCTTCTTGTCCGTCATGCCCAGCTGCTTCATGGCCTCCAGCTCGGCGGGCAGCCCGTGCGTGTCCCAGCCGAAGCGGCGCTCCACGCGGCGGCCGCGCTGGGTCTGGTAGCGGGCCACCAGGTCCTTGGCATAGCCGGTCAGCAGGTGCCCGTAGTGGGGCAGGCCGTTGGCGAAGGGCGGGCCGTCATAGAACACGAACTCGTTGGAGCCGTCCCGGCCGGCCTCGCGCTGGTCAATGCTCGCCTGAAACGTGCCGTCCTCGGCCCAGTACTTGAGCACGCGCTCCTCCAATTCCGGGAAACGCACGGAGGCGGGCACGTGGTGGGAACCGGCGGGGCGGCCGGCGGCGGAGGCCTTCGGGAAGTGGGTCATCACATCATCCTGGTGGTGGGCGATCATTTCAGGATGCAAGGACGGCTTGCGCCGCGGTACCACCTCGCTTGCCGTGCCCTGGCTTTAAGGCCAGGAGGCGGCCGCTTGTTGACTGCTGTGACGGGCTTACCCGCCCGGTTCTACTGGCGCCCGCCGTCTCTGCCTGCGGGCGCGTTCTTCCGGGAGCTCACCGGTGATGGCCGGGTCGCAGCTTTGTCCTCCATGATACGGGATGCGCGCGGTGGAACGCACCGCGCGCATCCCGGGCCGGGGCGTCTACCGGCGTATGAGCTTGTGGTTGGCCGCCTGCGCCACGGGACGCACCACAATCTGGTCCAGGTTGATGTGGTGCGGAAGCCCGACGGCGTACGCCACCACATCCGCCACGTCCCCGGCCGTGAGGGGTTCAGCCACGCCCTGGTAGACCTTTTCCGCCGCCGCCTTGTCGCCGCCGAGGCGGTTCAGCGCGAACTCCTCCGTCTGGACCAGGCCGGGCGCCACCTCGATGACGCGGAGGTTGTTTTCCACTTCCTCCAGGCGCAGGGCGTTGGTGAGCGCGTGCTGGGCAAACTTGGCGGCGTTGTAGCCGGCGCCGCCTTCGTAGGCCGACAGTCCCGCGGTGGAGGTCAGGTTCAGCACGGTGCCGGCGCGGTGCTCGCGGAGGGCGGGCAGGAACGCCCGCGTCATCTTCATGGTCCCCATGACGTTGGCCTGGAACATCCATTCCCAGTCGTCGTTGCGCGTCCCGCCGATGCGGTCCGCGCCGCGGGCGCCCCCGGCGACGTTGATCAGCGTGTCCAGGCCGCCGTGCCCGGTGACGAAGGCCAGCAGGGAAGCCACGTCGTCGTCCTTGGAGACGTCGGCGGCGAAGGCCAGGGCGCCTGTCTCGGCGGCCAGCTTTTCGAGGCGTTCTGCGCGCCGCGCCACGGCCACCACGTGCCAGCCGGCGGCGCACAAGGCCCGAACGGTGGCTTCGCCGATGCCCGCGCTGGCTCCGGTGACCACTGCGTGTTTGAAGGGGAGGTTTTCAGTCATGCCACCAATCTATCGCGCTCTCAGTCCAGTTCCGTGTCCACGCCGTTGAGGTAATCCAGCAGCACCTGGGCCTGGTTTTGGCGGTGGTCCCTGGCGCTGTAGAGCAGCACCACCTTGGCGTGCTCAACCGACAGCATGCGGATCTGCTCCACGGCGGGGTTGCCGGCCAGTTCCGCCCGGTAGTCCTTCACAAAGGTGGCGAAGCGCTCCGGCTGGTGGTTGAACGCGTTGCGCACCTCGGTGCTGGGGCCGGCCTCCTTCAGCCACACATCCACGCGGTCCTTCTTGATCCCGCGCGGCCACAGCCGGTCAACCAGGATCCGGTACTCGTCCGGTTCAGGGTCCTCATAGACCCGCAAAATCCGCATCGTGCCCATGTCCGCATCATAGCCCCCGGCCGCGGACCCGGCCGCGGCCCCGGACCCGGCCGCCGCTCCGGAATCCGGCTCCGCCGCCAACTCATGAAAGAATTGGGCCATGGCTGAAAACACTCCGGGCACAGACACGCCCGCAACCCCCGCAAGCAACGTTCCCGACAAGCCCGCGCTGGAGGGCCTGGAGGCCTCGCTGACCAGGCGCTGGATCGAGGAGGGAACCTACAAGTTTGACCGCGAGACCACCCGCGGGCAGGTGTACTCCATCGACACTCCCCCGCCCACGGCCTCCGGTTCGCTGCATGTGGGGCACATGTTTTCCTACACCCAGACCGACGTCCTGGCCCGCTTCCAGCGCATGAACGGCAAGAACGTCTTTTACCCGATGGGCTGGGATGACAACGGCCTGCCCACCGAGCGCCGCGTCCAGAACTACTACGGCGTCCGTTGTGACCCGAAAATCCAGTACGACGCCGGCTACCGCCCTCCCGCGTCCCCCGCCAAGAACCAGCGCGACTTCGACGTCGTCTCGCGCAGGAACTTCATCGAGCTGTGTGAAGAGCTGGCCGTGGAGGACGAGAAGGTCTTCGAGAACCTGTTCCAGACCCTCGGCCTCTCGGTCGACTGGGACCTGACCTACCGCACCATCGACGGCCACTCCCGTGCCGTGTCCCAGCGCGCGTTCCTCGAGAACCTCGCAGCCGGCGACGCCTACATGGCCGAGGCGCCCACGCTCTGGGACGTCACCTTCCGTACCGCCGTGGCGCAGGCCGAGCTGGAGGACCGCGAGGTGGCGGGCGCCTACTACCGGTACCCGTTCTTCGCCGAGGACGGCACCAAGGTCTACATCGAGACCACGCGCCCCGAGCTGTTGGCCGCCTGCGCGGCCCTCGTGGCAAACCCCGACGACGAACGCTACCAGCCCCTCTTCGGCAAGAAGGTCACCTCGCCGCTGTTTGGCGTCGAGGTTGAGGTTCGTGCCCATCCCCTGGCCAAGGCGGACAAGGGCTCCGGCATTGCCATGGTCTGCACCTTCGGCGACCTGACGGACGTCACCTGGTGGCGCGAGCTGCAGCTGCCCACCCGTGCCATTGTGGGCCGCGACGGCCGGATCATCGCCGACGCCCCCGGGTGGATCACGACGGAGGAAGGCCGCGAAAACTACGCGAAAATTGCGGGCAAGACCGTCTTCAGCGCCAAGGAAGCCGTGGTCGAGCTGCTTGCCGCGGCGCAGCTGCTGGACGGCGAGCCGAAGAAGATCATGCACCCGGTGAACTTCTTTGAAAAGGGCGACAAGCCCCTTGAGGTCGTCACATCCCGCCAGTGGTACATCCGCAACGGCGGCCGCGACGAGGACCGCCGCGAACGCCTGATCAGCCGCGGCCGGGAAATCGAGTTCCACCCCGCGTTCATGCGCTCGCGCTACGACAACTGGATCTCCGGACTGAACGGCGACTGGCTGGTGTCCCGCCAGCGCTTCTTCGGCGTACCGGTTCCCGTCTGGTACCCGCTCGACGCCGACGCGAACCCGGACTACGACCACCCCATCCTGCCGACCAGCGAGATGCTGCCAGTTGACCCGGCCGCGGACGCGGCCCCCGGCTACACCGAGGAGCAGCGCAACGCGCCCGGCGGCTTCATCGGCGACGCCGACGTCCTGGACACCTGGGCCACCTCCTCCCTGACCCCGCAGATCGTGGGCGGCTGGAGCGTGGACGATGACCTGTTCGCCAAGGTCTACCCGTTCGACCTGCGCCCGCAGGCCCACGACATCATCCGCACCTGGCTCTTCTCCTCCGCCGTGCGCGCCGACGCCCTGCAGGGCGGTGCGCCGTGGAAGCATGCCGCCATCTCCGGCTGGATCCTGGACCCGGACCGCAAGAAGATGTCCAAGTCCAAGGGCAACGTGGTGGTCCCCACCGACGTGCTCAACGACTTTGGCGCCGACGCCGTCCGCTACTGGGCCGCCTCCGCCAAGCTCGGTGCGGACACCGCCTACGAGATTGCGCAGATGAAGATCGGCCGCCGTCTGGCCATCAAGCTGCTCAACGCCTCCAAGTTCGTGCTGAACCTGGGCGCCACGGAAGCCAACGTCCTGACGGGCGCCACGGGCGTGGCCACCAACCCGCTGGACCGGGCCCTGCTGGCCCAGCTGGCCGACGTCGTGCGCCAGTCAACGGCGGCCTTTGAAAAGTACGACTACGCCAAGGCCCTGCAGACCACCGAGACCTTCTTCTGGCACTTCACCGATGACTATGTGGAGCTGATCAAGGACCGCGCGTACGGTGCCGCCGGCGGCGCCGAGCAGGCGTCCGTGCTGGCGGCCCTGGCCACCACGCTGGACTCGCTGCTGCGGCTGTTCGCGCCGTTCCTGCCGTTCGCGACGGAAGAGGTCTGGGGCTGGTGGCGGGCAGCTTCAGTCCACCGCGCGCCTTGGCCCACGGCCGTGGAGGTGAACGACGGCGACGTCACCATGCTCGCGACCGTCGGCGACGCCCTGGGCGGGATCCGCAAGGCCAAGTCGGAGGCGAAGGTCAAGCAGCGCACGCAGGTGCTCTCCGCCACCGTCACGGCGGACGCGTCCAAGGCCGCGCAGCTGCGCGCCGGGATCGGCGACCTCAAGGCGGCCGCCAACGCCCTGGAGCTGACCGTCGCCGAGAACGCGGGCGAACTTACCGTTTCCGACGTCGTGCTGGCCCCGGCCGAGGAGCCCGTCCAGGCGTAGCGCAGCTCCCGCCCCCGTTGAGGTTGGAGATAACGACGCCCCACGCCGTTGAAGTTGGAGATAACGACGCCCCACGCCGTTGAGGTTGGAGATAAACGCCAACCGTGGCCGGGGTTTATCTCCAACCTCAACGGCGCCGTGGGGAAGGGGTGAGCTGGCCCCTGCTTTTGCATGCGGGCAAAGGGGAAGCCCCATCGGCATTTTGCCGTCGGTGGGGCTTCGGCTTTCGGCCGCCTCGTGACGTTCGGCGGTCTATTGGACTCCATTGCCTTTCAGTGCTTTTAGCCGCGTCACCGGCTTCCAGTTCCTTCTTTTCACGAGCTTGCCGCCAAGGGCGGTGTCTCAATTTTGCTTCCGGTTCTGTCACTGAATCTCTGGTGTCCATCCCCTCTCCCGAAGGATTGGGTAAGAAAAGTATGCTCCTGTCCGCAGACAAAAACAAGGGCCGGGCAGCAACAGTTTTGACTGCTGCTGGCCCGGCCCTCGGACACTGAATTTACCCGAACTGCGGGTCCTCCGTGCGGGTGCGCTTGATCTCGAAGAAGTACGGGAAGCCGGCCAGGGTAAGCGTGGCATCCCACAGCTTGCCGGCCTCTTCACCGCGCGGAATGCGGGTGATGACGGGGCCAAAGAAGGCGGTGCCGTTGAAGGCGACGATGGGGGTGCCGACTTCCTGGCCCACCTGGCTGATGCCCTCCTCGTGGCTGGCGCGCAGGGACGCGTCATGCGCGTCGGTGGTGGCGGCGGCCGCGAGTTCGGCAGGCAGGCCGACCTCGGCCAATGCCTTGTCGACGACGTCGGAGAGGTCTCCGTTGCCGTGCACGTGGATCTGGGTTCCCATGGCGTCATACAGGGGTTTGATGACCTCCTGGCCGTGGGCCGCGGCGGCGGCCACGATCACGCGGACGGGGCCCCAGGCCCGGGCGATGTGCGCCTTGTACGCGTCGGAAATGTCTTCCTTGTGCTCGTTCAATACGGACAGGCTCATGACGTGCCAGCGCACGGAAATGTTGCGGACCTGCTCCACTTCACCAATCCAGCGGGACGTCACCCACGCGTAGGGACAGGTCGGGTCGAACCAAAAATCGGCAGTCTCAGGCACAGCGTTATCAGACAAGGTGGTCTCCTCAGTTCGGCTGACGGTATTGCGCGAATTACACGCCCACTAGACGTAACAGCGGATCAGGCGGACTTGTTCCTGCGCTTGGCGACAACCTCATGCGGAATCAGGTTGGGTTCGGCCAGTTTGTTGACGACGTCGGCCGTGATCACCGCCGTGGAGATGTCCTCCCGGCTGGGGAGGTCGAACATGACCGGCTGCAGGACCTCTTCGAGGATGGCGCGCAGGCCGCGGGCGCCCGTCCCCCGGGCAAGGGCCTGGTCCGCTATGGCGGCCAGGGCGTCGTCCTCAAACTCGAGGTCGACGCCGTCAAGCGTGAACATCTTCTGGTACTGCTTGATCAGGGCGTTTTTGGGCTCGGTCAGGATCTGGATCAGGGCGGTGCGGTCCAGCTGGGTCACGGTGGTGATGACGGGGAGGCGGCCGATGAATTCGGGGATGAGGCCGAACTTCAGCAGGTCCTCGGGCATGACGTCCGCGTAGGTCGCTTCGGACTGCTTGAGCGCGCTCAGGGGGGCGCCAAAGCCAATGCCCTTCTTGCCGGCGCGCGAGCCGATGATCTCCTCAAGGCCGGCAAAGGCGCCAGCCACGATGAACAGGACGTTGGTGGTGTCGATCTGGATGAATTCCTGGTGCGGGTGTTTCCGTCCGCCCTGCGGCGGAACGGAGGCAACGGTGCCCTCAAGGATCTTCAACAGGGCCTGCTGCACGCCCTCGCCCGAGACGTCCCGGGTGATGGAGGGGTTCTCGGACTTGCGCGAGATTTTGTCGATCTCGTCAATGTAGATGATGCCCTGTTCGGCCTTCTTGACGTCGAAGTCGGCGGCCTGGATGAGCTTGAGAAGAATGTTCTCCACATCCTCGCCCACATAGCCGGCCTCGGTGAGGGCTGTGGCGTCCGCGACGGCGAAGGGCACGTTCAGGCGGCGCGCCAAGGTCTGGGCAAGGTAGGTCTTGCCGCAGCCGGTGGGCCCCACGAGCAGGATGTTGGACTTGGCGATTTCCACTTCGTCGTGGACGGCGCCGGCCAGGGTGGTGGACTTGACGGCGTGGCCGGACTGGATGCGCTTGTAGTGGTTGTACACGGCCACGGCAAGGGATCGCTTGGCCGGCTCCTGCCCAATGACATATTCCTGCAGGAAGTTGAAGATCTCCCGCGGCTTGGGCAGTTCGAAGGCGTCAAGTTCAGCGACCTCGGCAAGCTCCTCGTCGATGATCTCATTGCACAGCTCGATGCATTCGTCGCAAATGTAGACGCCCGGTCCCGCGATGAGTTTGCGGACCTGCTTTTGGCTTTTGCCACAGAAGGAACACTTCAGCAGATCAGTGCTTTCGCCGATTCTGGCCATGTGTGCGTCCTTCCGCGAATGGCTGCCGGCGTGAGCCGATGCCATTGGTTGTTACGAGTTCGGCAGCCGTGGCCGCCCTGCCTTGCGTATGGTTCCACTCTAAGGCAAGGGACTGACAAAGGGTGGCATGCACTCGCCGGGGCGGAGTGGTTTTTGGCTCCGTCCCGGCGAGGGGTGGATCAGCGGGCGATGGCGGCCGGCTTGATCTTGCGCGGCTCCAGCACCTCGTCGATCAGGCCGTATTCCTTGGCCTGCGCGGCGGTGAGGATGTTGTCGCGTTCGATGTCGTTGCTGACCTGCTCGGGTGTGCGGCCCGAGTGGTCGGAGAGGGTGTTCTCCAGCCATTCGCGCATGCGCATGACCTCGTTGGCCTGGATTTCCAGGTCGGAGGCCTGGCCGCCCTGGCCGCCGGAAAGGGCCGGCTGGTGAATCAGCACGCGGGCGTTGGGCAGGGCCAGGCGCTTGCCGGGGGCACCGGCCGCGAGCAGCACGGCGGCGGCGGAGGCGGCCTGGCCCAGGCATACGGTCTGGATCTCCGGGCGGATGAACTGCATGGTGTCGTAGATGGCCGTCATGGCCGTGAACGATCCGCCGGGCGAGTTGATGTACAGCGTGATGTCGCGGTCGGTGTCGTCCGCCTCGAGCACCAGCAGCTGCGCCATGACGTCGTCGGCGGAGGCGTCGTCGACCTGGACGCCCAGGAAGATGATGCGGTCCTCGAACAGCTTGGTGTAGGGGTCCTGGCGCTTGAATCCGTAGGGCGTGCGCTCCTCAAACTGAGGGAGGACGTACCGGCTGGTGGGAAGGTTGCCGGCAGTGCTGCCAAAGGCGGAACCGCCAAAGTTGTAGGTCATGTCTGTGTGCTCCTGGAAGTAGTTCTTTGGCCGCTTAGTTCGCGTTGGTTCCGCCGCCGCCGGCAACCGTGCCCGCGTGGCGGCTGATCTTGTCGAAGAAACCGTATTCAAGGGCTTCCTCGGCCGTGAACCACTTGTCGCGGTCGTTGTCCTTGAGGATCTTCTCCACCGTCTGGCCGGTCTGGTCAGCGGTCAGCTCAGCCATGACCTTCTTCATGTGCAGGATCAGTTCGGCCTGGATCTTGATGTCCGACGCCGTTCCGCCAATGCCGCCCGAGGGCTGGTGCATGAGGATGCGTGCGTTGGGCGTCGCGTAGCGCTTGCCCTTGGTGCCGGAGGAGAGGAGGAACTGGCCCATCGAGGCGGCCAGCCCGGTGGCGACCGTGACGACGTCGTTCGGGATGAACTCCATGGTGTCGTAGATGGCCATGCCTGCCGTCACCGAACCGCCGGGCGAGTTGATGTAAAGGTAGATGTCCTTTTCCGGGTCCTCGGCGGAGAGCAGCAGGAGCTGGGAGCAGATCAAGTTTGCGTTGTCGTCACGGACTTCCGAGCCGAGCCAGATGATGCGCTCTTTGAGCAGGCGGTTGTAGATGTATGTATCCTGGCCTGCCGACTCCGGCGCGGCCATGTTCGGGGTGGTGTGCTGTGCCATGGTGGACTTACCTCTCCTTCGTGCGGTCCGCTGGTCCGTGACCGTGCCGGCAGGTACCGCCACGCCCGGCCCAACGCGGGCCATCACTAATCTTCACTACTTGGACAGTAGCTGTTTTCGGCGGTGTTTTGTTTCTCAAAACCGTGCTGTTCGCTGACGGCGCACGGTGGCGTCCACTCGAGAGGTACGACGGCGGCGCTCCCGTGCCGCCGTCGTCATGCGGGCGGCCCGGGGCATGAAAAAGCCGTTGCCGGCTCCCTGTGGAGGAAGCCGGCAACGGCCGGGCCGGGATGGTGCCCGTGGAGCCTGGAGTCAGCGGAAACTAGATGCGGACTTCGCCCGGGTCGGTCACGGCGGTGGGCTCGATGACCTCATCGGAGGCGTCCTCCGCGGTCTCGTCCTCGCCGGAGGCGACGGAGACGAAGTCGGTGAGGTCGACGGCGTCGCCCTTGGAGTCCTTCACGGCAGCCTTGGCCAGCACGGCGGCCAGGGCCTTGCGGCGGCGGACTTCGCCCACGATCATGTTGACCTGGCCGGAGGAGTCGAGCATCTGCGCGAACTGGTTCGGGTCCATGCCGTACTGGCTGGCGGAGGAGACGATGTAGTCGATCAGCTCGGCCTGGCTGACACCGATCTCTTCCTTCTCGGCGATGGCGTCGAGGATGATCTCGTTGCGGAAGGCGCGCTCGGTGTTCTCCTTGACCTCGGCGCGGTGCTCCTCGGTGTCGTGGTCCTCGCCGTGGGCGTTCTCGGGCTTGAAGTGCTGCTCGAGCTGTTCGGCAACCACGGAGTCGGGGACGGGGACCTCAACGAGCTCGACGAGCTTGTCCAGGACCTTGTCACGGGCCTCGACGCCCTGCTCCACCGTCTTGGACTCGGCGGCCTGCTTGGCCAGGTCCTCGCGCAGTTCGGCGATGGTGTCGAATTCGCTGGCCAGCTGGGCAAAGTCGTCGTTGGCCTCGGGCAGTTCGCGGACCTTGACGGCGGTGACCTTCACGGTGACCTGTGCGTCCTCGCCGGCGTGGTCGCCGCCGGCCAGCTTGGTGTCGAAGATGGCTTCCTCGCCGGCGGAGAGGCCGGTGGCCGCCTCGTCCAGGCCCTCGAGCATGTTGCCCGCACCAATCTGGTAGGAAAGGTCGGCTGCGGAGTCGACTTCTTCGCCGTCGATCGTGGCGGCAATGTTGATCGTGACGAAGTCGCCGTCGGCGGCGGGGCGGTCCTCGGCCTTGAGCGTGCCGAAACGGCCGCGCAGCTCGTCGAGTGCCTTGTCGGTGTCGGCGTCGCTGGCTTCCAGCGCCTCGACCTCAACTTCGATGCCGGCGTAGTCGGGCAGCTCGATCTCGGGGCGGATGTCGAGCTCGACGTGGAACTTCAGCTCGCCGTCGGTCGCGGTGGGGTCCGGGACCTCGGTGATTTCCACCTCGGGGCGGCTGAGGGGGCTGATGCCGGTTTCGACGACAGCGTTCTGGTACCAGCCGTTCAGGCCTTCGTTGATGGCGGTTTCCAGGACGTAGCCGCGGCCAACGCGCTGGTCGATCAGCTTGTTGGGGACCTTGCCCTTGCGGAAACCAGGCACCTGAACCTGTGTGGCAATCGTCTTATAAGCCTCGGCAATGCTGGGCTTCAATTCCTCAAAGGAAACCTCAACATTGAGCTTTACCCGAGTGGGCGTGAGGTTTTCGACAGCGCTCTTCACAGCGTGGTACTCCTGATGGTCTGTTGGTGGATGTTAGGCACCAGCACATGGGCAGTCACTGACCAAACGTGAACCGGATAATGCTGAGTCGGGGCGACAGGACTCGAACCTGCGGTCTCCTGCTCCCAAAGCAGGCGCGCTAGCCACTACGCTACGCCCCGTAGTGCCCGCAACAGTCTACGGGCAAACCTTGGAGGATGCACAATCTGCCGCGGCCCGGCGCCGCCCTCAAGGGGCCGCCGTGGATTTGCGGCGCGCCGGGCGCGTTGCTACTATCGAGGAGTTGTAGCGCCGAAAGGCGAATTTCCGGGGGCGTAGCTTAATGGTAAAGCCTCAGTCTTCCAAACTGATTACGCGGGTTCGATTCCCGTCGCCCCCTCCGCATTCCCCGGTGATCGAGCCTGTCGAGATCCGAGGTTTTCGTTTCTGCCGCCGTTCCCGCAAGATGCCGCCGCCATAACGGTGGCACATTGCGGGAACGGCGGCATTTTCCGTTTCAACGCCTTTGACACTCCGGGCACCAGTAGAGCTTGCGGCCGCCGAGTTCCGCCATGGCCACCACAGTCCCGCAGTGCCGGCACGGTTGGCCGTTGCGCTTGTAGACGTAATGGGCCTCCTCCACGGGCACATCCCGGTTGACGTTCGACGCCGGTGCCTTCCATTCCGCCCCTCCCCCGGCTTCCGCCGTGGCCGGGTTGGCCGCCGCTTCGGGGGCCGCCGGGTCGGCCGCCGCTTCGGGGGCCGCCGGGTCGGCCGCGCCAGCGCCAGGCCCGCCACCGCCGGCAGCCGCTTCGGAACCGCGCCGGTCCTCCCACATCCCGGCAGCGGCAAGGGCATGGCCCACGTCGGCGCCGATGCCGGAGGGCCGGTCCGCCAGTTGGGTGGTGATGATGCGGCCGTCGAGGACTCCGTCGGCCATCACGAGGGCGATCTCGTCCCACAGCGCCCCCGCTTCCCCGCGCTGAAGGGACGTGCCGGGCAGCTGCGGGTCCAGCCCGCGGCGGAAGAGCACCTCGGCGCGGTACACATTGCCCACGCCGGCCAGGACATCCTGCTTCATCAGCTGCAGGGCGACGGGCGTGGCGCTCGTGCTGATGCGCCGGACAAATTCCTTCCGGCCGCCCGCCCGGTTCAGGAGCGGATCCGGACCGAGCTTTGCCCGCACCGCGGCGGCCCCGGCCCGCGTCAGCACCTCGCAGGCCGTCGGCCCGCGGAGGTCGGCCCACCCGTGGGGCGAGACCAGCCTGACCCGCACCGCCCCCTTGGGTTCGGGCGGGCCGGCGTAATCCCCGCGGCCTCCCCCGTCTCGCACGCTCGACCGGGGCTCCTCCTGCTCGCCGACGTGGCGGGGCGCGCCAATGCTGGAGGCTCCGGTGAAGGTCGAGTCGCCGCCAAAGTCCCAGGCGCCATAGAGGCCAAGGTGCACGCGCATGACGAGCTCGTGGGAGAAGAACATGAACAGCTGCTTGCCCTGCGCCTCGGCCAGCTCCATGACCTGCCCTTCAAGGCGGGCCGCTCCGGCGGCAAACTTCCCCTGCGGACTGCTCACGGCCAGGACGGCCCCGCCAAAGACGTCGTTAAACTGCCGGGCCAGCCGGTGGACCGTGTGCCCCTCAGGCATTGCGGCCGCCGGCTGCCGCATGCCACGGCGCCGGGAAATCGCAGCCATTGAGCAGCCCGGCCATGCATTCGGCTGCCGCCGCGGCGGTCAGCACCACCGGCACCGCACCTAACAGCAGCGTCCTGCGGTCCAGCGCCGGCCATCCCGCGCCCGCTTTCACGCCCACACCCGCTCCCTCCGTTGCAATGCTGTCAAAACCCTGGACGGCGCGGATTACACGACGACCTCGCCGGTGGCCTCATACGCGGCGATCTTGCCAATGCGGCGCACGTGGCGCTCGGCGTTGCTGAACGGTTCGGCGAGGAACGCCTCGATCAGCGCGGTGGCCTCCTCGACCGTGTGCTGGCGGCCGCCGACGGCCACCACGTTGGCGTCGTTGTGTTCGCGCGCCAGCTTGGCGGTGTCCAGGTTCCAGGCGAGGGCCGCCCGGACGCCCTTGACCTTGTTCGCGGCGATCTGCTCGCCGTTGCCCGAGCCGCCCAGCACAATGCCCAGCGCGTCCACGCCGGCGGCCTGGTCGGCCACGACCGCGAGCGCGGCGTTGATGCAGAAGGAGGGGTAGTCGTCCTCGGCGTCGTAGGCGCTGGGTCCGTGGTCCACCATCTCGTAGCCCTTGGCGGTCAGTGCGGTGATGAGGTGGGAGCTTAGCTCCATGCCGGCGTGGTCGGTTGCGATGTGAACGCGCATGGGTGGTCCTTCAGGCTTGGTGGGTTGCAGTCGCTTCCAGCCTACCGAAGCCGGCGTCTCAGTGCTGGCCGGGCCGCTTCCCCGCACGGCGGTTGAGTATGGCGGCGAGGTCGTCCGCCGTGTCCAGGTTGGGGGCGCTGAGCACCACCCTTCCCACCACGCACCGCAGTACGACGGCGGCGCCCGAGAACGCCAGGAAGCTTTCACTGCCGCTGTGCTTGCGCAGGCCCCAGCCTCCGTAGTCCCCGGCCTTGACGTCCAGGGACACGGCCGCCTCCACGTCGGTGCAGGCCATCACGATCACGGGCAGCAATCCGGCCAGTTTCACGGCGAGCCGGCGCCGGTCCACGTGGACGGTGGCGCACAGGGCACCGATGGCCAGCACCGCCGCCGCGGCAAACGCGGGCAGGAACCAGGCACTGACCACCGTCAGGACGGCGCCGGGCAGGATCCCGGCCAGCAGGATCATGATGACCACCGAACTGCGGGGGTGGATGGCGTAGACCAGGCGGTCGTTGGCCACGGTGGGGTCCTCCTCCAGCTCCAGCATTTCGGCGAGGGCTTCGTCGTCGGCCCCGCTCCACTGTTCGTCCGGCTTGAACGTCAGCGCCAGCACCAGGCCCATGGCCGCGGCGAGGCCGCAGCCCATCAGCACCACGTAGCCGTCCACCCGCTGCGCGGCGGCCCCGCCCTCCCCGGACTGGCCAAGCAGCGCGGCGGCAAACACCGTGACGGAGCCCAGCTGCAGGGCCATGGCGGTACCGAGCAGCGCCCGGCGCAGGTTGCGGGCCAGCGCCGTCCATGCCCCGAAGGCGCCCACGCCGATCCCCAGAAGCAGCGTGGCGGCCACGGCCACCGTCAGGAATGCCGGCAACGGCAGCGGTCCACCGCACAGGGGAAGCTCGGCCCCCTGCGGCAGGGACCGGGCCAGCAGCAGGCCGCCGCCCACCAGGCCCAGGGACAGCAGCACGGGAAAGATAATGGCAAAGCGCAGGGCGCGGGCGTCGATGTGCCGCTCGTTGCTGTCCTCTGCTGCGGGTACGTCCATGGGCACTACTTTTTCACATGCGGCCCGGACGCGCCCAGCACGGGATGCCCGTGCCCCGTCCTCACGTTGATTCGAAAAGGCAGCAGATGCGCGTACCTGGGTCTGCAACCCGCATCCGCTGCCTTTTCGATTTCAGCCCAGAGCATGAGGACGTGGCGGCTCTCACAAAGCGGGCCGTTTAGTGAAAGACTGGATCCATTCTGCCGGTCGGCTGAGCCGGCACGCACTTGGAGCAACCACGTACTTCAGCAACACGGTGCACCAGCACCACCGTCGACCCGACACCGTCCACCCGATACCGTGCACCTGCAACACCGTCCACCCGACACCGTGCACCTGCAACACCGTCCACCCGACACCGAACGGAAGGCACCACCTTGCCTGGCTTGAACCTGACCCGCGCCGAAGCGATCGAGCGCTCTGCAACGTTGACCGTCAAGGACTATGACGTCACCCTTGACCTGACCCGGTCCGCCGAGACTTTCCCGTCCACCACCACGGTGCGGTTCAGCGCGAAGGAGGGTTCGTCGTCGTTCATTGACGCGGTGACGGCCAAGGTGCACAAGGTCACCCTCAACGGCACCGTGCTGGACCCCGCCACCGTCAGCGACGGCGTACGCATCCAGCTGCCGGACCTCGCCGCCGACAACGTGCTCACTGTCGAGGCGGACGCGCTGTTCATGAACACCGGCGAGGGCCTGCACAGGTTCGTGGATCCGGTGGACAACGAGGTCTACCTGTACAGCCAGTTCGAGGTCCCGGACAGCCGCCGCATGTTTGCCGTGTTTGAGCAGCCGGACCAGAAGGCGCGGTTCACCTTCCACATCACGGCGCCAAGCCACTGGGACGTCATTTCCAACTCCCCCACCCCGGCCCCGGAAGAAGCCGGCGCTGGCAGGTCCACCTGGCACTTTGAGCCGACGCTGACGATGTCCAGCTACATCACGGCGCTGATTGCCGGCCCGTACGAGTCGGTGCGCAGCGAGCTGACCAGCTCGGACGGTCGCGTGATCCCGCTGGGCGTCTTTGCCCGGAAGTCGCTCATGGAATTCCTCGACGCGGACGCCGTGTTTGAGCTGACCCGCCAGGGCTTCGAGTTTTTTGAAAAGCAATTCGGCACCCCGTACCCGTTCCCCAAGTACGACCAGTTGTTCGTGCCCGAGTTCAACGCCGGCGCCATGGAAAATGCCGGGGCCGTGACGTTCCTGGAAAGCTACGTGTTCCGTTCCAAGGTCACCGACGCCATGGTGGAACGGCGCGCCATCACCATCCTGCACGAGCTCGCCCACATGTGGTTCGGCGACCTCGTGACCATGCGCTGGTGGAACGACCTGTGGCTCAACGAGTCCTTCGCCGAGTTCATGTCCACCCTGGCCGCTGCCGAGAACACGAAGTACGTGGATGCTTGGACGTCGTTCTCCTCCATGGAAAAGAGTTGGGCGTACCGCCAGGACCAGCTGCCGTCCACGCACCCCATCAAGGCCGAGATCAGCGACCTCGAGGACGTGCTCGTCAACTTCGACGGCATCACCTACGCCAAGGGCGCGTCCGTGCTGCGCCAGCTCGTGGCCTGGGTGGGACAGGAAGAGTTCATGGCGGGCGTCCGCGCCTACTTCGGCAAACACGCCTGGTCCAACACCGAGCTGCCCGACCTGATGGTGGAGCTGGAGGCCGCCAGCGGCCGCGACCTGTCCGCCTGGACCGAAAAATGGCTGGAAACGGCCGGCGTGAACACGTTCAAGCCCGCCATTGAGGTGGACGACGACGGCGCCATCACCTCGTTCTCCATCCTCCAGTCCGCCGTGGCCGAGCACCCCGTGCTGCGCCCCCACCGCGCGGCCGTGGGCTTCTACAGCCTCGCCACGTCCGGTGCGGACGAGGGCAAGCTGGTCCGCACGCACCGCGTGGAACTGGACGTGGACGGGGCTTCCACCGAGGTCCCGGACGTGGTGGGCATGCCCCGCCCCGACCTGGTCCTGCTCAACGACGACGACCTCGCCTACGCCAAGATCCGCCTCGACAACGCGTCCTTGGCCACGGCCAAGAAGCACCTGAAGGACTTCAAGGATTCGTTGCCACGCACCCTGGTCGCGGCCTCCGCCTGGGATGCCGCCCGCGACGGCGAGACGCCCGCCCGAGAGTACGTCGAGCTGGTGCTGGCCAACATCGGCCATGAGAGCGACTCCACCGTCGTCACCGTGCTGCTGCGCCAGCTGGCCACCGCGCTGCATTTCTACGTGGCGCCGGAGCGGCAGCGGGAAACAGCCGTCGCGGCGGCCGACTCGCTGTGGACGCTGTCCCGGGAAGCGGCCGCCGGGTCCGACGCCCAGCTGCAGTTCGTGAAGGCGTTTGCCCTGCACGCGCAGACGGGCCTCCAGCTGGACACCGCGCAGGCCCTGCTGGACGGGACCGAAACCCTGGCGGGCCTGGACATTGACCAGGACCTGCGCTGGGAACTGCTGACGGCCCTGGCCGCCGGCGCCCGTGCCGGCCAAGGCAGCATCGACGCCGAGCTGGCACGCGACAACACCCAGAACGGCCAGCTCGCGGCGGCGACGGCGCACGCGGCCATCCCGACGCCGGAAGGCAAGGCTGGGACGTGGGAGTCCGTCGTCGTACGCGGGGAAGGCGCCAACGCGGTACAGCGTGCCGCCATCACGGGCTTCGGGCGCGTGTGGGACACGTCGCTGCTGGAGCCGTACGTGGAGAAGTACTTTGCCGCGATCCGGGGCGTATGGGCGGAGAAGTCGTACGAGACTGCGTCGACAATCATC
Source organism: Arthrobacter dokdonellae (assembly GCF_003268655.1). Lineage (NCBI taxonomy): Bacteria > Bacillati > Actinomycetota > Actinomycetes > Micrococcales > Micrococcaceae > Arthrobacter > Arthrobacter dokdonensis. The sequence continues at coordinate 2,790,575 of NZ_CP029642.1, forward strand.
ACCGGCCTGTACCCGTCGCAGCTCGTGGCGCAGTCCACGGTGGAGGCCACGGACGCGTTCCTTGCCGGGCTGGGTTCCGAGGTCCCCGCCCTGCGCCGGCTCGTGGTGGAGAACCGCGACGGCGTGGTGCGGGCGCTGAAGGCACAGGCCGCCGACGTTTAACCCCCATCGTTGAGGGGGCACGTCACCGGCACGGGGATGTGCCCCCTCAACGTTTCTGGGAACCGTTTTTGCCAGTGTTTCTACACGCTGCCACCGGCACGGCCATGGGCGGGAAACAGCTGCACAATCGTGCCCCAAAGTATAGCCGTGCGGCGTGATGTGGGGGTAGCTTCGGTGCATGTACTCACATCGATTGAGGATTTTCGCCGCACGCACAGGCGTGGCGGCTTTGATGAGCCTGGGGCTCATTGCAGGCATCGCCGGAGCCCCGGCCATCGCCCAGACCACCACGGCCCAGGCCACGCTGACGTACACGGTCATGGGCGATTCCTATTCGGCTGGCTCGGGTGCCGGAAACGAGACCGCGCCGTGCGGCCAGAGCACGTCGGGCTATGCCAACGACGTGGCCGCCATGACCGGCGCCGCGCTGACCAACATCGCATGTGCCGGCTTCACCACCACCCAGGTCGCCCAATTGGAGGTGCCGCAGCTTTCGCCGGCCACGAAGCTGATCACGATCACCGCCGGCGGCAACGACGTCGCCTGGACCACGGCCGTGGGCACGTGCCTTTCACCGGCCGCCACGGCGGCCATGTGCAAGGCCGCCGTCGCCAACTCGATCTACCTGATGACCAAGGTGCCCAAGAACGCCACCACGATGCTCAAGGCCATCAAGGCCAAGGCGCCGCACGCGCGAATACTGTACCTGGGCTACCCGCGCCTCTTTGAGCCGGAGAACATGGGCGCGCCGACCTTCACGGCCACCCAGGTCAGCGGCGCGAAGCTCCTCAACGGCGCTGCCGACCTCCTCAACGGGGTCCTGGCTGTCACCGCACTATCCAACCGCGTGGCCTTCGTGCCGGTGGCGTACCGCTTCGCCGGCCACGCCGTGCCGTCGGCCCAGCCATGGCTGAACTACCCCGCTCCCTTCGGAAGCAGCGCATTCCCGTTCCACCCGAACGCGACCGGCTACCTGGACGGCTACGCGGCGGCCATCAGGCCGTTCCTCTGACAGCGGCCGGTCCGCCGGCGGCCTTCGGGGCCCCACGGCCGCTAGGCTTGGCCGCATGGAACCGAACGAACACCACTACGGGATCAACGTATATTGGACGGGCAACCGGGGCACCGGGACGTCCGGCTACAAGGACTACGGCCGCGACCACAGCGTCACGGCCGTTGGCCTGCCCACGCTGCTGGGCTCCGCGGACAGGACGTTTCACGGCGACCGGGAGCGCTGGAACCCCGAGCTGCTGCTGGTGACAGCCCTCTCGCAATGCCACATGCTCTCCTACCTGCATGTGGCCGTCATGCGCGGAGTGGTCGTCACCCAGTATCAGGACGCGGCCACCGGCACCATGGTGCTGAACCCTGACGGCAGCGGCCAGTTTTCCTCCGTCACGCTGCGCCCGATGATCGCCGTGGCGGACCCCGCCACCGAGGATCTGGCGCTGTCCCTGCATGCCGAGGCGTCACGGAAATGCTTCATAGCCCGCAGCGTGAACTTCCCGGTCCACCACGAGCCCGGGCTGGCGGCGCCCACCCAGGACTGAGCGGCGTGAAGGCGGGAAGGAAACTGCCAGCCTCCCGCGCTAGGGTAGAAGGGATTCCATTCCCCAGCCCCGAAGATGCCAGGTGACACCCCCTTGCCCCTGAACGCCCTTGAAACTGCAGGCAACACGTTCCTGGAAAACCTGTACTACGCCGGGCTTGCCGTGGTCATAGCCCTGGTCGCCTGGCTGATCCTGCACTACCTGATCCGGCTGGTCGTCAAGCGCGTGGAAAAGGGCACCTGGCACCAGCGCACCTTCGGCTGGGTAAGGCCCGTCTTCCGGAACCTGGACCCCGTGCTGCGTGCCCTGGACAACGAACGCCGCGGCCAGCGCGCCCGGACCATCGGCACCCTGCTGAACTCGCTGCTGACCGTCATCGTGGTGGTCATTGCCGTGTTTTACGTGCTGCTCGCGTTCCAGGTCAACATCGGGCCCCTGCTGGCCAGCGTGGGCGTGGTGGGCATTGCCATCGGCTTCGGCAGCCAGCAGCTGATCCGCGACTTCCTGGCCGGCATCTTCATCACCCTGGAGGACCAGTACGGGATCGGCGACGTCATCCAGACCAGTGAGGTCATTGGCCAGGTGGAGTACGTGGGCCTGCGCATCACCAGGGTGCTGGGCGAGGACGGGACGCTGTGGTACCTGCGCAACGGTGAGATCCTGCGTCTTGGCAACCGCAGCAAAGGCCACTACGTCGCGCCCGAAGACCCGAACACCGAGGCTGAGCCACTCCCCCCGGCCGCGCCTTCCGCCGCGGCGGCCGCACCCTTGGCGCCGCCCCCAGCGGGAGCGCCGTTGGCAGGCACAATGCCCACCGGCTCAACCCCGACGGCCACAACGCCACAGGCACCACCAGCGGCACCGGCACCAACAGCACCCGGTCTGGGAACGGCGTCGTCTGCATCCACGCAGGCAACGCCGCTCACCACCGAACCCCACGAATCCGCAGAGTAGAAAGCTCCACACAGCCATGACCGCCCCCCACAATCAGATCTCCCCCTTCGCCGACGGGCCCGCCGCCAATGACGCGGCCGAGCGTGGCGCCGACGAGCGCACGCCGCTTCACGCCGCAGGCTCCGCGCAGCCGCGGGATGATCGTCCCGGTGATGGCGAGGAGGGGACGCCCATTCTGTCGCGCTTTGGGACGCCGCTGGCCCGCATGCTCCCGATCCCCCCAAAGCTGGGGCATCCGCTGCCGTCGACCTCGAGCCCGGCCCCGGCGCCTGTCACGGCGCCCGCCGCGACGCCCGTAACGGCCGGTCCTGCCGACGAGTCGGCCTACGCCGACACGTTCTACGGCCAGATCGGCGGGCACGCCACGTTTGAAAAGATCATTCACGTCTTTTATGAGGGCATTGCCGCGGATCCGCTGCTGCGCGCCATGTACGCCGAGGAGGACCTGGGCCCGGCAGAACGCCGCATGCTCATGTTCATGGAACAGTACTGGGGAGGCCCGCGGACGTATCTGGAGGAACGCGGACACCCGCGGCTGCGCATGCGCCACGTGCCGTTTGCCGTCACGCCGGAGGCACGCGACCGCTGGCTCGCCGCCATGCGCAAGGGCGTGGACGCCGCCGAACTCGCGCCGCTGCACGACGCCACTCTCTGGGACTACCTGGAACGCGCCGCGGCCTCGCTTGTCAACGCTTCTTCGGACCCGAGCCAGCGCGCCTAAGCGAATCGGGTCGCCGGACCCCAGGGTCGATCATGCCGGGACCCGGGGGTCAATGTGCGTCGACGCGGCCCGCGACAGTACAGCTTTGGCGACTTGGCGAACTTCCCTGGGCGGCGAAGGTACAGCTGCGGTGACTTCCGCCGCTGCCAGCCCGCCAGATCGGCCCATTCGATGAGAAGATGCGGGCGTGGTCCGGATCGGGCGCCAGGAGTACGGCTTCGGTGACGCCGCCAGGTCGTCCGGAGCGGATATTGCCCCCTGTGCACGATTCAGCCAGCGGGGCTGCCCCACCAAATCCGGTTTCGTTGGTCCACCCGCCAGATCGGTACTTCGAGTCACGGACCTCGACGGTACTCGATCACCGGCCCGGCTCAAACACCCCGTCGCCGAACGCTACAGGACAGCCTTCGGCCGGACCAGGATGTGGCCGCGGCTGGTGCTCAGTCGCAGCCAGCGGTTGGACCGGAACACGGTGCCGGCCTCCCCCGGCGCCAGGAAACCCAGTGCATAGGCGGCAAACGCGGCACCGCCGGGCAGTTCGCCGTCGAGCCCGGCAATGGGCCGACCCCAGACGGCAGCGCGCGCGTTGTTCACGATGAGCGCGCCGGGGCTGACGGGAATGATCTGCCCGATCTCCTGCACCCCGTCCTTTGCGACCCTGGTCAGCGTCTCCGCATCAACGGTGGCAACGTGCTCCCACGCTCCGCGGGGTGCGCTGACGGCGGCCCACGATTCGTTGACGGTCATGGGCGGGACGGGCAGTGCCGTGTCGTCGGCGTCCATGCGGGCCAACCGGTCGGCCACGGCGGCCAGGCTGACCGTCACATCCACATCCGACGCCGCGTCGAGGGCCATGGTCCGCAGCCCCAGGATCGTCGGGGTTCCCTCGCCCAGCAACTTCGCGCGCATGACGCAGACGTACGCGGCGAGGACGGGACCGGCCCCCTGAAGGCGGATGGCGCCGTCGTCCGCGGTGCGGGCACGCGTCACAAAGGTGCGCAGGTCCGCCACCGTGCCGGGATCGGCCAGCAGGAATTGGTCGGTATGGGTTGCGGTGGGCACTCAGAACGCTCCTTCGACGGCGGCTACTGCGGGATGGACGACGCCGGCGGGAGACTCCGCGGGCCGGCGCCGGAAAGACACGGGACCGCCGCGCCACGTTTCAAGGGCCGCGCGCTGGGCCGCGGTCAGCCGGACGGGGCGGCCCGTGCTGCGCGAGACGAGGACCATGGAGGTGGCGGCCTGGGCGAACACGACGGAGGTGTCCGCGTCCGTGATGGTGTAGCCGAAGTCGAAGCTGGAGCCGCCCACGCGGGTCACCCAGATGTTGACGAACACCGGCTCCGTGCGAAAGGCGATCGGTGCCAGATATTCGATCTCGTTGCGTCCCACGAGGGTGAAGAGCTCGTCGCCGATGAGGTCGTTGAAGCTCGCGGCGCCGCCGGACGGCCGGTCCGCGGCGAACGGCGTGTGAATGAGCTGGACCCGGGCGTCCTCGAGATACTGCAGATAGACAACGTTGTTGACGTGGTTGTACGCGTCGATGTCGCCGAAGCGAACCTGGAGGGAAATCTGGATTGCCTGGGCCATCTTCCCATCATGTCAAAGCAGCCGGACGCCACCAAGCGGAGGTGCCGCGGATCACGGTGATCCGGCCCAGTTCCGGTCCTGTCCGGTCCCCGACAGGGCGCCCGCCGCCATTTGTGCGGTGCGCCGCCGACACATAGAGTCACGTTTATGAATGCCACGCCGCCACGCGCCGCCCCGATGGACCAGCTGCTTCACCTCCTCGACCTGTCCGACGCCGGCGGGGCCCGGACCGATGAGGACATCTTCGTGGGCCCGGGAGAGTCACATGCTGTCCGGCCCAGGCTCTTTGGCGGGCAGGTGCTGGCGCAGTCGATCATCGCGGCGTCGCGGACGGTCGACGCGGACCGGCTCGTGCACTCGATGCACGGCTACTTCCTGCGCCCCGGGGACGCCGCCTCGCCCATCACCTTCGGCGTGGAGCGGCTGCGAGACGGCCGCTCCTTCTCCGCACGGCGCGCGCACGCCTACCAGGGCGGCAAGCCCATCCTGTCCCTGATCGCGTCCTTCCAGGCGCCCGACGGCGGCGTGGAGCACCAGGAGCCGATGCCCGCGGGCGTGCCGGATCCGGAAACGCTGCCGACGGCGGCCGAGGTGCTGGGCGAGATCGACCACCCCGTGGCGCAGGCATGGGCATATGACCGGCCCTTCGACATCCGCCACGTCGACCCCAACATCTACTTTCAGGCGCCGGCCGACCACGTGGCGCAGCAGGCCGTGTGGATGAAGTCAATGGGCCCGATGCCGGATGACCAGAGTGTGCACCGCGCGGCCCTCGCCTACGCCAGCGACTACACGCTGCTGGAACCGGTGCTCCGCCGCCACGGCCTCAGCTGGGCAACGCCGGGCATGAGCGTGGCCAGCCTGGACCACGCCATGTGGTGGCACCGCCCGCTGCGCGTGGACGACTGGCTCCTCTACGTGGCCGACTCCCCCAGCGCGTCCGGCGCGCGTGGCCTCAGCCGCGGCCGTTTCTACAACCGCGACGGCGAGCTGGTTGCCTCCGTGGCACAGGAGGGCATGCTCCGGCTGCCCGCCGGGACGCCGGTCGACTGACTGGTTTTGCTCCGCCTTCGTGCGGCCGGCCACATGGGCACCATTAAGTGGCCAATGATTAAATGGAGGATGGCCGGCCCCCGGGAAAGGGACCGGCCATCGATCGGGCAGGCTAGTCGCGCGTCAGGCTAGTCGCGAGTCAGGCGGCGGTGGGTGACGCGGTGCGGACGGGCCGCGTCCACGCCGAGGCGGGCCACCTTGTCGGCTTCGTAGGAGTCGAAGTTGCCCTCGAACCAGTGCCAGTTGGCCGGGTTCTCATCGGTGCCTTCGTAGGCCAGGATGTGGGTGGACACCCGGTCCAGGAACCAGCGGTCGTGGGAGACTACCACGGCGCAGCCGGGGAATTCCAGCAGCGCGTTTTCCAGGCTGCTGAGGGTTTCCACGTCGAGGTCGTTGGTGGGCTCATCGAGGAGCAGCAGGTTGCCGCCCTGCTTGAGGGTGAGCGCCAGGTTAAGACGGTTCCGCTCACCGCCGGAGAGCACTCCGGCCTTCTTCTGCTGGTCCGGGCCCTTGAAGCCGAACGCGGCAACGTAGGCTCGGGACGGCATTTCGACGTTGCCGACCTGGATGTAGTCAAGCCCGTCGGAGACGACCTCCCACAGGGTCTTGTCCGGGTCGATGCCACCGCGGCTCTGGTCCGCGTAGGAGATCTTGACGGTCTCGCCCACCTTGAGGTTGCCGCCGTCGAGCGGTTCCAGGCCCACGATGGTCTTGAACAGGGTGGACTTGCCGACGCCGTTCGGGCCGATGACGCCGACGATTCCGTTGCGCGGGAGCGTGAAGGAGAGCCCGTCGATCAGGATGCGGTCGCCGAAGCCCTTTTGCAGCTTGCTCGCCTCCAGCACCACGCTGCCCAGGCGCGGGCCCGGCGGGATCTGGATTTCCTCGAAGTCGAGCTTGCGTGTGCGGTCGGCCTCGGCGGCCATTTCCTCGTAGCGGGCCAGGCGGGCCTTGGACTTGGTCTGGCGGCCCTTGGCGTTGGAGCGGACCCAGTCGAGTTCCTCGGAGAGGCGCTTGGCGAGCTTGGCGTCCTTCTTGCCCTGCACTTCCAGGCGGGCGCGCTTCTTCTCCAGGTACGTGGAGTAGTTGCCCTCGTAGGGGTAGAGGTGGCCGCGGTCCACTTCGGCGATCCATTCGGCCACGTGGTCCAGGAAGTACCTGTCGTGGGTGACGGCCAGGACGGCGCCGGCGTAGCTCTTGAGGTGCTGTTCCAGCCAGTTGACGGATTCGGCGTCCAGATGGTTGGTGGGCTCGTCAAGGAGCAGCAGGTCCGGCTTCTGCAGGAGCAGCTTGCACAGGGCGACGCGGCGGCGCTCACCACCGGAGAGCACGGTGACGTCGGAGTCGCCCGGCGGGCATTGCAGCGCGTCCATGGCCTGCTCGAGCTGGGAATCGATGTCCCAGGCGTCGGCGGCGTCGATGGCTTCCTGCAGCTTGCCCATCTCTTCAAGGAGGGTGTCGAAGTCGGCGTCGGGGCTGGCCATTTCCTCGGAGATCTCGTTGTAGCGCTGGATCTTGCCGTAGATTTCGCCCACGCCTTCCTGGACGTTGCCCAGGACGGTTTTTTCCTCGTTCAGCGGCGGTTCCTGGAGCAGGATGCCCACGGAGTAGCCGGCGCTGAGCCGGGCCTCGCCGTTGGAGGGGGTGTCCAGCCCGGCCATGATCTTCAAAATGGTGGACTTGCCGGCACCATTGGGTCCTACGACGCCGATCTTGGCACCGGGGAAAAAGGACATGCTTACGTTGTCAAGAATGAGTTTGTCGCCCACGGCCTTGCGGGCGTTGGACATCGTGTAAATAAATTCCGCCATACCCAATAGGTTAGTGGGTGCGCGGGGTTAACTCACATTTGCGCCGGGGGTCCGACCGGGGGCGTCAACGCTGGTCGCCGACAAAGCAACGCCCGGAGGCAAGCAGCGGCAGGACGCTGACGACGGCCTTGCCGTCGCGCACCTGGCCAATGACGCAATCCCCGGCCACGGGAGCGGCGGCCTCGATGGCATCCACGGCCAGGCCGGTGGGCGTCCTATCAATGGAAACCTCCACCTTGCCCTTGGCCGCGCCGGCCTCCAGCATGGCCGCCATCATCTGCCCGCGGTTGGGCGACTTGGTGGCGGCGCCGACCTTAATCAGCAACACCCGCACGTTTTCGGCCAACGCGTCCGTGGCCGACGCCGGCTGCGTGGGCTTCGCTGCGGCCTTCGGTGCTGCCTTCGGTGCTGCCACGGATGGGCCGGATTGGATTGCCGGTCCGGCAGAAGCCAAGGCGCCGGTTTCAACGGTGGCAGAGGGAAGCGGTGAACAGCCCCTGACGGCCAAGGCTGCCGCGAGCACCAGGATTGCGCCGATCGTGCGCAGGCGCTTTTTGGCGGACGGCAGCGGCTGGCGGGGCGTCGTGGTATGCGCAGTCACCCCGCCATTGTTCCACGTCCGGCAGGCCGGATCGGCACGCTCGTCAGAACGGCACGTTGCCGCTGCTCACTTCGCCTGTCTGTTTGTCCACCGTCTCCCCTTCGTCCGGTTCGCCGTCGGCCTCGGCGCTGTTTGGGTCCAGTTCGGCCAGCTCGGTGTCCAAGTCGAGATCGGGTGCCTCGTCGCGGTCAGCTTGATGATCCGCAGGATCCTCCCCGGCGTCCGCGTGAGTCTCAACGCCAGGGGACCGTGAACCGCTCTGGAATGCCGATCCACCAGCCTGCCGCTGCCCTCCCATCCGCGCATACAGGGCCGTTCCAAATTGCAGGTCCGGGCCGATGCTTTCGGCATCAATCTCGACGCTGATCCCGGGACTCCCGTCCTTGCGGAGGTAGTTGACCAGGTGGAGCCTGCCCACCACGATGATGCGGTCGCCCTTGTGGATGCTGGATACTGCATTTTGGGCGAGCGCGCGGAAGACGTTGATGCGGAACCAGTTGGTGTCGCCGTCGACCCAGACATTGGTGATGGGGTCCTGCCGGCGATGGGTGGAGCCCATTCGGAAGTTGCCCACGACCAGCCCGGTTGGGGTGTTGCGGACTTCGACGGCTGAGCACACAAAGCCGCGTATGGTGAGGAAGTTTGCCACGGGACTGCCTTTCGGTGGGCCGCGGGTGCGGCGTTGGTTTGTTGTTTCCAGCAAACGCCCTACACGGTGCGCCAACCAGTGGGGCGGGGTGAATTGTGCACAAGGCCACGGCTACCGGTGCCTGTGGAGGAGGAGATGCGCGGGCAAACCTGATAATTTAGTGGAGGCCGGTCGTTGTCGGCCATGCCTCGGTAGCTCAGCGGATAGAGCAGGAGCCTTCTAATCTCTTGGTCGTGGGTTCAATTCCCGCCCGGGGCACCAAAAACAGCCTCTGACCTGCGGTTATGTCCCGCAGGTCAGAGGCGGTTGAGGCCAAAAACGGCCCAGGTCACGTTTTACTCACGTTTTTGAACGAAAACTTGGTCACGTTTTTGGCTAGTTGCGGGACAGAAATAGGTTCAATTTCTGCTCACGTTTTTGAGGGAACCCCAACCGTTTTCATCGTCTGTCACTAGCGTTCCGAGGCGCCGAGCCGCCTGTAGATGGCGCGGTGCCTGCCGCCGATTCTCCTGTCCCACGGCGTCGGGTGTCCTCAGGACGGAGTCCCAAGCCCATAGGCATGTCGCCGAAGTGAATGCGTCCAATTGAGTAATCAGGCAGGCGGAAGGCCCGAAACCTTGCGAATGTTAAACCGTTCCATATTCGAGGCGCGAACTGGGCATGAATCCGTCCAATTTCTAATGCTCGACATGCACGCTGATCAGCCCAACGCCTTCCGTCAGCATCCGGCACATGGCTTCAAATCCGTGACGAGAGTCGGTGCATCCGAAAACTATCTGTTCAGTGGCGCCCGTCTTGGTTTGTGTCTAGGCTCTGGCAGATGGCAGGTTTGCCATGACGAGGATTGCCGATCTCAACGCCGTCAAGAATTTGGCTCCGAACAGTGGTTAGCTCCAGCAGACTTGGAGATTCGTGCAGCTTGACGAGTGAAGAGAGGCCATCAGCCACGCCACGACTTGAGAACACCATGACGTCCAAGTCCACAAATGCCTGCAATTCCTTTCCAAGTTGAACACCATGACGGCAGCAGCGCATCGTCCAGAGAGGAGCGTGGCACGCCACCTGCCAAGGCCATTCCCGGTATGTTGGGATGCGTACACTCATCCCGGCGGAAGCGTTCCAAGATGCATGCCATTTCACGTCCCCAGACGATTCAGATCTTTCTGCCTCAAGGCGACCCATCCGGCATCCGCATGGCCGAAATCACTACACGAACGGTTCGCGTCTTCGACGTGCCCCGGTCCCTGGTTAGTGGCTTCCTCGCCATGCCTGAAGCGTCGCAAGTGGGCCTCTACTTCCTATTTGGCATCGGTTCCGAAGACGGCACCGCCTGCTACATAGGACAGAGCGGCAATGTCGGCGGCAGGCTGAAGCAACATGTTTCAGGCAAAGATTTCTGGGAACGCGCCATCGTCGCAGTCTCGTTGACGAATACGTGGACTGACACTCATGTGGGATTCATGGAATGGGAAGCCATTTCACGTGCAGGAAAGGCAAGTCGATACCCGCTCTTGAACGGCAACGCCGCTTCCAATCGTTACACGCCGGCTCCGCTGGAGGCCGACTGCAATGAGTATTTGGAGACCATCTCCGTCTTGATTGCCACTCTCGGTTACCCCGCACTGGAATCGATCCGAAAAAACACCCGAGAATCTCCCAGCGAGGTTGCAGCGGAACGACTGTACCTTCGCCAGTCCGGGTGCCAGGCCGAAGCCGACCCTACTTCCGAAGGACTTGTGGTTCTTGCCGGTTCGGTGGGGAATTCGCGATCACGCCCGTCTGCCGCAAAGTCGATCGTCCGTGGCAGGCAATCCCTTGTTGAGCGAGGTATCGCGGAAATTCGAGGGGACCAGATCGTCATGGCCCATGACTATTTGTTTTCAAGCCCGAGCCAGGCAGCTGCCATGCTGGTTGGCGGGAGCGTTAACGGCCGCGATAGTTGGAAAAACGCCGCCGGAAAATCCGTCAACGAGATCGAAGCCGACATCGTCGAAAAAACAGTCACCGCCCAAGTAGTACAGTCTCTTGGAAGAACACCAGCTTTTTGAGATCCGTCCCATGTCGGGCGAAATTTGTCGCACGTGAAGCGTTCGACTCTGGTTGATAGTGCCTCTTAGGCGAAGCAAACTCAGCCGTGTCAGGCCTTCTCGTTCATTCGACTCCAGCGAATGCCAATGAATCCTCCTCGAACGCCTGCATCGCCGCGTCCGCCAGGTTCTGCACGCTCGCCACCAGTGCTTTGGGATTCTGCGACACGTCGATCGGAAATTCGATGATCCTGATGTGACTGTGGGCTATGGTTCTCTGCCGTGGCGTGCCCCGCCCGGCGTAGACTAACCAAGCTCTCGACAATTCCAGGGCAGTGCAGTAAGCGAGCATTTGGTAGTAGTCCGCGTTGGGGTAGGCACCTGACCACGACGAGGCCTTGTACTTGGCGTCGAAAATGAGTGACGGCGTGCCGTAAATCGTGTGTACGACGTCCACATACATTCGGATTCTTGCCGACGACGCCAGCTGGTCGTCCTTGTCCAGAAATACCGGATACTGCGGCATGGTGATCCCGGGACGACTGGCGAGGGCCTCGCTAAGCGCCGTCGTAACGAAGTCCTCGAATACGGTGGACATGGTCACCACGAATGACGCCACCTGGTGGCGCCCCAGTCCGGCTTCCGCGGACATGTTCCGCAAAATGATCTCGGCCAGGCGCAGAGCGGGGACGTAGTGTTCGTTCAGCCGGGACTCGGTCCAAGCTGGGATCCCGGCTCCAAAGCGCAGCGGCTGGACGCCGTCGAGCTTGGAATCCAAATGGGCAAGCCGGCCACGCACGTCCTCCGTCAACCGGGGAACCAAAAGCATCAACCTGATGGCGGAACGCAAGAGGCGATTCTCCGCGATATCCACAGTGAAGTCGTCGTAGGAAACTTCCAAGGGGAGCAGCATTCCAGGCCGCCGTGACATTTGGTCGCCCACACGAATACGGCCACGGACTGTTCGGAGAGCCTCGTCCACGTTAACATACCCGTTGAGTACGCCCCGCGCCAAGGCACCCTGCACCTGCCTGGCCAGCGACTCCGCCAACGCCGAGAAAAGTTCCCCGTCTTCCAAACCGGCAACATCCACGGGCCTGAATCCAGGATCCTTGGCGTACCCCAAGAGAAAGAGCAGGCTGCTGAGTTTCAGTTTAGACTTCGGCCTGACCTCCACGAGCAGGTCACTAATCTGGACGGCGCCCACAGTCCCGCATGGCAACACTGTCCATTGGCCATTGAGGGCGGGCGATACGCTGACCAGGCCAGAGTCTCGAAGGAGCACTGCCGTCTCGCCGTCCAGAGTGACGGGCTCGGCCAATGACTGCAACTCGTCCAAAACAACGTGGCGCAGCATCACACGATCGAGTCGTCGTCAGCCGGCACCGGGTCGACGATATTCGCAGTGTCATTGCCCAGATCTGCAGCCGCCGCAACGTCGCTAACAATCATGTCCACTGCCCCAACCGTGCTCTGGACCTTTTTGAGGATTGCCGGCAACCCGAATTTTTCGTGTACTTTCTCCCGGTTCAGCCGGCCGAAGTATTGTTCCTCCAGCAACGGCAGCAACTCGTATTTCCAAATGTCAGAAAGTCCCTGCTCGGATTCAGCGTGGGCTTTCATGAAGTACGACGGCCCGATCATAAGATCGCGGCTCGTGTCCTCGATCTCAGCATTTAGGGCGTTGAGGAGTTCGGCACGAAGCAGCGGCTTTCCATTGCCTTCGAGGAACCGCTCCAACATGCCGGAGATCATGCCCTCTTGTGGGTGCAACTCCACGAAGGCAAACCGGCGTCGGATGGCCGCATCCACCATAGCAATCGAACGATCCGAGGTATTCATCGTCCCAATGATGAACAGGTTCGGCGGCAGCACAAATGTTTGTTCCGAGTTGTACTGGAGATTGATGCTCTGCTCCCTGTACTCAAGCAGGAAATACAGTTCGCCAAAGATCTTGGCCAGGTTGCCTCGGTTCATCTCATCGATGATCAAGAAGTATGGCTTGTCCCTGTTGCCGTCGGCGGCCGCCTCGGCGGCAATGCGTCGCAGCGGGCCTGGTTCAAGAACGAACCCGACATTGCCGCCTTCGGTTTTGGCCGGGCGGTAGCCTTCAAAGAAGTCCTCGTAGGCATAGGAAGGGTGGAACTGGACTGTCTTGACGTGGTCGCCATGCTCCTCTCCGGCCAGGAATCGGGCGATCTTGCCAGCCAGGAATGTCTTGCCCGTCCCGGGAGGTCCGTAGAACACGATCTGCTGCCGGGTTTGCAGCAACCGGACAATTTCCTGCAGGTCGTCGCGAGGGACGTAGAGCTTGCGGGCGAGTTCTGGCGTCGCTTCCCGCAGGACAGGCACGACGGCGAGTTGGGGCTGGGGTGCCACGTCCTCCTTCTCCTCGGGGAGGTCAAGGTCGGATGCGAACCAAGGTGCGACGACTGAAAGCGCATCCGTCAGGTCCACCACAGTGCCTTGCTCCTCCAGCAGACGAGGGAGCGGGGCCGGCAAGTCTTCACTGCCGATGCCCTTGGGTTGCCAATCAACTGGACGACGCAACCGGGACGCCTCATCCTCTGCGTACTCCGCTTCGCCGGAAACCATGCCAAGATAAAGCTCGCCCTCGGCCGCCGTGACGACGTAATCATCCGGTTTCATTTGGCTCAAGAATCGGAAGTATTCCTGCGCTCGTGCCTTGCGCTCGGAGTAGTCAATATGTTGATACCCGAGATTGACGGCGGCCTGAATGTCGTCGAACGAGGCGCCAGGTTTGGGGGAACCCAGGTGTTGGGCCCGGGTCGAGACGAATTGGCCGTCAAGCCATGCATTGAGCAGAGCAATGCCGCCCTGGTTTTGACGGACGAGCCATGCACGCTGCCCAGTCACACCGCCCTTCATCCATTGGCTCACATACGGCTCCAGATACCAGTCCACCACGGCTCCGTTGGCCGCCTTCTCATGGGCTTGGCGAATACGGTACAAATCCCACGAAATGTCAGGGTCACTCGTTCCGGTGGTTCCGCCGATCTCCGACGAAAACGCCTTCTGGATGCGCTCCCGGTGCGTTCGGCTGGTGATCGGTTCGAAGTAGCTGGGCCACGCCAAGTACTCGAGCGAATACTTGATTCCCAGCGGATCGTCAGGCACAGCCTCGGTCAGGAGATCAAACTTCCTTGGATCCGCAAGGTCATCCTCCAGCTCAGCCGCCGACCGTTGGCGGACTACCTGAACAAATCTGGCCAGCCAGCAAAAGTGCCGCCACATGCGAACGTTGAATCCCGTTCCGCCATTGAATGCGCCCTTAGCAAACAGTCCGTTCTTGATGGCCTCCGGAACCTGCAGATCAGCCCCACTCCATCGCAGAAGTGTTTCGATCCGGGCCAGCTTTGTCTCACCACGAACGTTGACCAGCGGCAGCATGTGCAATGCCATGAACTCGGCGGCCAAGACGTACAAACCCACGGACGCACCCTCGAGCTGCCGTTCAATCTTGGCCATGAACGGGTCATCGCCACCGTCAAAGTTCTCATAGATCCGCTTGATCATTTCGGCCGCATTTTGTTCTGTCCACGAACAGCCTTGGGGCCAGAAGGGTGACGGCTCACCCCTCATGCCGGCATCAATGATCAATTGGCCTGCTGCCTCGACATCGGGACATGGTCCAAATTTGCGAACTAGCAAGGTACCCGCCGCATCCATTTTGTCTCCCCTCCAGACACGCAGTCTCGTTGCCTCCTCAGCACTCCACGAATCATCTGGATCCACATTCATCACGGTCCACAACAGACCTTGGGCAGACAGGCGATCATGAACGTCGAGGGCATAATCAGGAGCGAGACGCAGGATTTCGTCCAAGGCTTCAAGCAGAAGTGCGTACCTGCGCGACGGCGTCCCGTTAGACCCTCGGTCATCCCAGCCGACGAGTTTGAGAAACTTTTTGACGGCCTGGGCACGATACGGGGGGTACTGGTGCGGATCACACGTCATGAGCAGCAGGGACGCAAATCCCACAATGCCACCCACGGACAGTTGCTTCGGGTTGAAGGGACGTAGACGTTCGGTGAACTCATCAATGTGGCTCACAGCGGGCTCATCCCGTTGCCACAGCAGATTGATAATCTCCCATAGGTCATCCGGCTGGGTCCGACCTATCTCCACCAGGCGCATCATGAAGTATTGGTTCATGAGGTTTGTCGACGAAATGTCCTTACGCAGGACCTCGAACCACCCTGCATCCTTGGCCAAGAAGAGCTCTCTGGTTTTCGCCAGCCGTTCGGTGAGAACGAGTTTGTAGTCGTCCTCTTCCGCAGCCATATCAACGGTTTTTGCATAGGTGGCCGCGAAGGCCATGAAATCGTTCCATTGCTGAGTGCTCATGAGACGGTCTCCTTTGAGGGATGGCGGGGGCCCTGGCCTGGTGGCGGGTTGAGCGTGGATTCAAAGGGAATGCCGGTGTCGATGGCATGCTGCATTACGTCGTAGGCCTCGAGAATGAGACGCTTCGTGCGGTACTCACCGAAAAGTACACAATCGTGTTGATCCATAAGGACGAAACTGTCCATGACGAATTCGACCTCGTTACGACTCAATCCATACAGATGGAACAAGGCTGCGTCAATTTCCATACGGAGTATCGCACGACGCGATTCATCCCAGATGAACGGCTGTCCAAAATCACCACAATCTTGTGCAAATCCAACCATGTCGTGAGCCGTGTATATCAGCTCCAAGATCCGCACCCGAAACCAATGAACGTGCCCTGAATTCAAGAATTCGGTCGGAAGATTTTTCTTCGACAAATCCAAAAGAGGAAGTTGCTTAAAGTGGAATATATTAAAATTTGTTCCACCGACCTTTTGCCTCGCGGAGTAATCGAAAACAAAAGACTGAAGGACAGGTATTATATTCAAGGCGCGAACCGAATCTGTGACAATAATGTTTGCCGAATCGGAAAGTCCGCCAATTGGGCAGACAATTCCAATGGTCGTCCGCTCATCCACCGAACGCGTCAGTTTTCGCCAACCTAGTATCCAGTCATTGGATTTATAGGCGAGTCCAGATTTTTTCTCATAAAGCGAACTCGGTATCCAGTACCTAGGACGTACAGAATACTCAGGATCCAAACGCTCTCCTATAGTACAGTCCCTGAAATCACGGCCTTGATAAGTCGCCCATCGATGGTCATATTGGTGTACCATTTTAGATTCCACGACCGGCAAATATACAACACCATCGCCTTTCGTTCCTTCATGTCCTATTGGACGCCAACCGGCTGAAGTAAAACGCATCTCACTATCGCTTACGAAGTATTCCGAATCCAGGGACATGTCCAACATCCTCGTCAAAACCGGAACATCAGGATCTGTGGATTTAGAATTTTCGGAAATGAACGCCGACGCTCGCGAATAGAGTTTGAGATTAAGCTCCGCGTCTTTACGCGTTCGAAAGGTAGGTAAATTCCGAGTATTAGGGTTGATTGCAAGAATCTCGCTTGGCGTTAACTCAAAGGAATCTGCATCACGGTTGGCAAGCTCTTTCACAAAAAACGATAATCTGCTCACTTCGAAAACCACCTTGGAACCACCTAGTGTAACAAGGCAGAACTTTTCGCGACTGTCCACGTCTTTGAAATAGAGCTCGGGTTTTCCGTTAGCCTTCTTCCCATTGGCACGGTTCTCGAAATCATAGAAAGAATGTAGACGGCCAGTTTCAGTTAACATCGCGGGAAAACGTCTATATGAATCATCCGTGACTAGCCCAGTTTTCACAATGAAGCCGACCCGGCCGAGCGGCGCTACTAGTGAAGAAAATAATTCGGCGAATACGGCATAGGTATTAACGTCCTTATGCCCGCACAATGGGTAGCGGCCGGCCGTGCGCAGACTCGCGCTCTGACCTTCGGCCTTGCGCTTAGCGGCCAGGAATTCGTCGTGGAGGATCGGGTCGTCCTCGGCAAGTCGTTTTATTAGCCGGGTCCGTGCGGCAGCGTTCGGAGCCTTCGCAATCTCTTGGTTCTTCGCCGCGAAGAACTCCTGTTCCTGAAGCTTGACTCGCTCCCATGGCGGGTTGCCTAGCAAGCAGGAGAATCCTCCGGGCCATCCCTCGGTGCCGGTGTCTTTCCCGGAATCGGGGTCTCCAAAGACTTCAGGAAATTCCAGGTGCCAGTGGAAGAAACGATAGTCGCGGGCCAGCTTGCGAACCAGGGCCACCGTGCCGGGGTAGCCTGCTTCACTTCCCGCCTCACCCAATTGCCGGACGATGGAGGAGGTCGGTGGTTCAGGCTCTCCATTCTTTAGGGGCCAGACGAAGGCTGCACACCAGGCGTCGGCATGGAGCCGCTTTTGTTCCATGGCCTCGGAACGGTCGAAGCCGGCATAAGCCAGCACACGGGATCTCGCTTCCTGGGCGTCGCCGACGGGCTTGATCAGCTCGAGGCGCTGGTTGATCAGTTCCGTCATGTCCGACGTGCCTCCGCCAAAACTGAAGGCATCCTGGCCCAGTGACTCGAATACTTCGTTGACCTTGCGCGTGTTTTCTACCTTGTTGCGTTTCTTGGCATGGGCGGCGTGCTTCTTGTCGTCCCCTTCCAGGACGGTGAAGGCTCCATCAGGAACACCGTCAGCCAGGAGGGCCGGCGTTGTGCCGAGGAGGCTGTTGCCGATCTTGATGCGGGCGTCAAGGAATCCCAACGGTTTTCCGGGTTTCATGGCTTCGAGCCAGAGGGACACTTTGGCGAGTTCCGCGGCAAGGTCATTCATGTCCACACCGTAGATGCAGCGTTCCACCACGTCGTGCAGTGCGGTTTGCACCCCGCCTGGCGTGGGTTCGTTGTCGCCGGCGCGGACTTCGGCCACGCGGCGGGCTATCCGCCGGGCCGCGGCAACCAGGAATCCCCCGGACCCGGACGCGGGGTCGCATACGGTCAGTGAGAGCAGGCGCCGTTCCTTGTCCTCGGCGTTCGATCCTCCGTTGACTGCGTCGTCCAGCAACGGGTCCAATGCCGTGTCGAGCAGTGCCGAGACGAGATTGGGCGGCGTGTAGTACGAGCCTGTTGTTTTGCGTTCGTTGCCGGAGACATGGACCAGTTCAAAGGAACGGGTTTCGGTGTCCACGCGGGGCACGAGCTCCAGGAGTGATTCATAGACCGATCCCAGTTCCTCCGCCCCCAGGTGGCGGTAGTCGACGGGCTGGATTCGGCCGGTCTTGCCGGATACCCAGCCCATGTTGCGGATGGTTTTCAGAAAGTCCTGGTTGGACAGCTCCGCGCCTAAAAGCAGGTCATCGTGCGGCTGTGGGTGGAGTCTTTTTGCCCTTGGGTCCGGGTCAAAGAGCCCGCCCAGGGCCGGGAGCGCCACTGCTGCCAGCCCATCGCCGCCCAGGGCGGAGAGCACCATTTTTTGGGTGCGCCACAGGTCCGGGTGCGGCCCGCCGTCGCGGGTCCGGGCAAGCTTTCTCAAACGTTGCGTCGAGAAGTAGTCGTCATAGCGTTGGCGGGCCTGCTTTGACGCCTCGGGGGCGAAGAGCGCGCCGCGGTCCTCGACGACGAAGAGGAAAAGCAGGCGGTAGGCCGTGCGGAGCAGTGCCTTGTGGAAGTCCCGGTGCGAGAGCTCGCCACTGTGGAGGGCCTCCAGAAGCCATCGGTTGTCCGGGTGGCGTAGGAATCCGGTGCCCAAGGAGTTCAGCGCCTTCTCCACTCCTGCGCCGAGCTTGTCCAGTGCCCGGGCTCCAGCCTGCACTGATTCGCTACGCCATGTTTCAAGCCAGCAGTCATCCGCCGGGGCATCGGCGCCGCCTCTCTTGGCGAGGCGGGATTCGTGGCACAGCTGCCAGAGCATCTGGAATTCGGAATACAGATCCGAGTCAAAAATGGATTCCAGATCAAACTCAATATAGGCGGACCCGGCCAGCGCGGTGGAGTCGCGGAGCAGGCGCAGCTTCAGCCCGTTGCTGAGGATGGCCCATAGGTAGCTGTCGTCGCGGTTCAGGAATTCCTGCACCATGGCCTGTGGCGCACGGCGGGCGGCGCCGGCCTCCTTTGGTGTGCGTTTGTCCAGATCCAGCCCGGGTCCCAACAAGTGGATGGGCACGGACTCCCAGCGGTGTGAGATGGGGTAGCTGTCGCCGTCGATGGTCAGCCCTCCGGGAGTGGCTTGGACGTGTCCGTAGCCGAGCTCGCGCAAGAGGACCAGGAGCCATTTTTGACGGGCATCTCCGGTGCCGGCGCCCGTTCCATCTGGGCGTTTCGCGGCGTCAGATTCTCGCCAGGCGGTCCAGGCGTCCTGCAGGTACATCCAGGTTCGCGAGGCGGCATCGCGAATGGTTTCAGTGCCGATCAGGTGGTAGCCGGCCGGCGCGAGGGACTTGGGATCGTTGACGTCACCGGATTGGATACGGCCCAACAATGATGGGGGAACGACTCCGCCCACAACGGTGATCGCTTGAAATGCTGTGCTCACTGGTTGCCTCCGGCAGGGCTGTAGACGTAGACGCCGAGGATGTCGACAGGCAGGTTGGGCTCCACGGTGAGCCCTCGGATGCCGAGTTGTCCGGCACGGTCGCCTCGGGCTGCGATGCGGACCTCGCGGTGGGAATCGCGGATTTGTTCCGCCACTTCCCTCGCCTTTTCATTCAACGGTCCGGCCAGCAACGGCATGGAGTCAAGGATGTTGGACATCATGTTGCTGACATCCCCGGCATTGGCTGCAGGCTTGGCCTCCAACAGGGCGTCCACCGCGTTATCGGCCAACCAGACGGGGTTCTGCGGGGAACCGGTAAAGGCAAGCACCCGGGCTTCCTCGGCCATGTCGGTCCTGTCGCCCAGTCGAGCGGGCAGGACCAGTTTGGTGCGGAAGCGCACCAGCAGGGCAACGGTGAGGCGTTCGACTTCGTTGGTCTTAATGAAGCCGCATCTTCGGGCCGGCCGTTCCTTGCCGGCTAGTTGCAAATCCAGGGCTGAGTTCAACACATAGTTGGCCGCGGCCGCCACCACCGGATCGGTCCGGACCAGCACTGCTGTATTCCGTGGTGCTGGGAAGTCATTGACAAAGCGGACTGCTTTGTCGGTTCCCAAGGCGCTGCGCATCCCGGCAACAGCTGCCGTCAGTTCGGCGGTAAACCCGTCATCGGCCACGTGCACATGCGCGCCGGTCTCTTCCAGTGCGGAACGGACGAACGCGGCAACGTCGCCGGGATCACCCAGGCTGCGCCGGGCTGCTTCGACCACCTTTTCCACTTCTTCAGGACGTACAGCGTTTTGCGCAAAGCGCGACCGGCTGGCCTTTTCCTGTTCGGCGCTGCTGCGCCACTCCGAGTCGAGCTGCTCGGCCTCAGGGGTGAGGGTGAAAAGCTCCAGTTGATCACCGTCCTTGCCCCGCATAAGGATCCCTTCCAATAGGGCCGCCAGAACCTGGTCGCTTTTGGGTGGGACCGGCACGCTGATGCCCAGGTCGCGGCGGATGCTTTCGTGCTTGCGCAGCAGCACTTCCAGGACAATGCCGTCGATGCCATTGTCATCGCCGTAGATGGTCAGCGCACGTACGGTGTCGGCGAGCTGGCCAAACCTGTCAACCCGGCCTTCCCGTTGCTCATGGCGGGTCGGGTTCCAAGCGAGGTCGTAATGGATGACGGCCTGGAACCCGTCCTGAAGGTTCACGCCCTCAGAAAGGCAGTCCGTGGCCACCAGGATTTTGGGCATTTCCTGGGCGCGTTCGGCCTGAGCCGCGATGCGTGCTGCACGCTCTTCCGAGGGGAGCTCGCCGGTGACCACTTCAACGTCAAATTTCTTCTTGCCGGCAGTCCGCAAGTATTGCGCCACATAGTGCGCAGTGGGGATGAAGCGGCAGAAAACGATCGGCTGGTAGCCATCAGCGATCAGTGCCTTGGCACGTTTGAGGAGGAGCAGAAGCTTGGTGTCCAACTCCGGGTGTTCCTGGAGATTGCGGGCCGTTTTCAGGAAACTGTTGAGATTCCTTTTCTGGGATGATGACTCGTCCAGGGTGTCCGGCCGCGAACCGGGAACGACATCGATCGCTTCACCGCCGTCGTCCTCCACCTGATCCATGACCACGGCCATGCCCCGCTTTTCCGCGGCCTCACGGGTTTCCGATTCTTCACCGATGGCCCGTGTGCCCAGTGTTGCCGCCGCGGAGGCAGGAGAGGAAGCCATGGCGCGCAGCAGTGAAAGGGCGGACCACCACCGAATCCGCTGGTCGCGCTTGGTCCCGGAGCTGTCCTGTACCTGGCCCCGGACGTAGTCCAAAACCTCGTCAAAAAAAGCCCGGTGTTCGGGTGAAAGTTTGTAGGCGGCCTCGACCGTTTGCCGGTCGCTGGGGAACTTGGTGTCCGCTTTCAAATAGCTGCGAATGTCCACCCGGCGGCGCTGGACCATGTGGTCCGCCAATGTGCGGCGACCGTTCTCCGCGGAAAGGTCTGCCGTTTTCAGGGAGTTGTCCAGCAGCCCTATCAGGTTGCGGAACGCTCCGTCATTGCCGCTGTGGGGGGTTGCCGTGACCAGCAGCAGGTGCCGTTGGGGATCATCGGCCAGTCCGCGGACCAGTTCGTAGCGTTGCGTCCGTCCTGCACCGCCCTTTCCAGAATCGTCGGCGCTGACGCCGTGGGCCTCGTCGACAATCACCAGATTTGGTGCGGTGCGCATGAAATCGTGGCGCTTTGATTCGGACTTGATGAAGTCGGTGGAAACGATGGTGTACTTGAAATACTCAAAGACGGACTTGTCGTAACCTGCCTCCTTTTGGAGCCTCTTAACTGTGCCCGGCAGTACCAGTTGCGCCTCAATGCCAAACTTTTCCGAGAGCTCCTGCCGCCACTGTTGGGCAAGACTGGGCGGGCAGAGCACTGAGAGGCCATTTGCATCGCCTTGGGCGATGAGCTCGGAGGCAATGAGGCCAGCCTCAATGGTCTTGCCGATGCCGACATCATCGGCGATCAACAGCCGCACTACATCTTGGCGCAGTGCCAGCAGCAGCGGGACCAGCTGGTAGGGCCGCGGGCTGACGTTCAGGCCCGCCAAGGAGCGGAAAGGGCCGCCACTTGAACGGAAGCCTATGCGCAGGGCATCGCGCAGCAGTCGCGCGCTGCGGTCGTCGCCGAGATCAGTGGCTGACGGCAGGCCAAAGGATGCCGGGACTACTTCTTCGATTGCCGGTATGACGCCGGCAACGTCGTCGTCGGTGCCCCCGATCGGGCGGAGCACCAGGAAATCGGGCTCGCTTTCGGGGAGCACAACCCATTCCCTCCCGCGCGCAGCGACCAGTGAGCCAACCGCAAAACCTTGTTCCGTCGTCGTACTTGTCACTACAGTGCTCCAAAAATGCTTGCGTGTTCATTGACGAACACTTCGATGTCTATGGTTGCGCCCCAGGTGATGACATTCCAGTTGTCGAACGTCAATGCCATTGCGTCCACAGCAGGCCGGGCCGAATCTTCCACTATTACAGCAGTACGTACTGACAAATTGGTGGTGTACACGAAGTCGACCACATTGCCGTTCAGTGTGGGACCCATGTCATCTGGAAGCATGCCGCCCCTTTCGAGCAGGTATGCCAGAAGTTCCTGAGCCCTAGAACTCACGACTGTTCCTGAGGGCAGGGCATGCTTTGCCTCGCGGGGTTCCACCGCTGGGACGGTGCTGGAAGTTGCCAGCTGCATCAACCGATCGATAATGAGCCGTCGGTCGATGATTTCATGTTGGCGCTGGTTGCCGTACGACAAAAGACAGCGGTAGCAGCCCCGCACACAGGCGCCTGTCACGTCAAGGCCTGTAGTGGGATCCACGTGGATAATTTCCAGCGCCTTGCCCGCAACGCGTGCCATGGCGTCTGGTTCACTTTGCAAACGCCGAAGCACGCCGGCACCGCCTTCGGCCGCTTCGATGAAGAGCAGCCTTCCGCGGTCCTCATTGTCTGCCAACAACTCACTGGACAACTCCGAGTCCTCCAGCTGGAAGACGGCTTCAATGCCGCGTTCGAGAGCGAACTGGATGGACGTCGCCTCGGCCGTGGTGAGCACGTCAGCCCACCGGACGACTGCAATGTTCCGGCGATCCTCCACATAGGGGGTGACCATCTGCTTCTTTTTCGACTGTTCAACGGTGGCGTCGTCGGCGTCGGAGAGGTCGGGAACGTCATCCGTCTCAGAGGTTGCCTTCTTCTCGGACAGCCACTCCCCCGTGATGAGGTCCAGCCAGAAACCATGGCGGTCCTGCTGGGCACGATTCCGCCGGCCAAGATTCGTGATCCGGACCGTGGCGCCGTCACCGTAGAGAACCTGGCCCAAGGCGTCTTCACCGTTGAGGATGGCCGCGGTTGAGTGGCCGGCCTTCTTGCCATGGGGGGCAAACCTGTAATTGGTGACCAGCTCAAAGCCCTGCCTGTTGCGTTCTTCCTCGTCGGCGCTGATCCGTTCACGGCGGCGTGTAATCACAGACTGCAATTGCATGAGGTTCGACCAGCTCCCGGCCAGTGGCTCACTGCAGGATTCACAGATGTCCAATCCGGGTGTTCGCTGGTGCAGATAGCCGCAGGCCTCACAAACCCTTGCCTCGGCCAGGACGACGTCGCCAACACCTCCGCCGTCGGAGTCCCGGGGCAGGCTGACCCGCTTGACCTGGTAGCGGGCACCCTCATGGTAGATCAGTGAATCCGGACCAAATTCGCTGATGGCCAGGAATCGGGACCGCTGCAGCCAGGTGCTGTTGTTGTCCTTGCCACGCCGCATGCCCGGAATGAAGGCGGCCAGTGGCAATCTCGGGAACGAATACCCTGGTAGGAACCCTTCGGAGGCAAGATAGCGCAAGGTGTAGAAGTCCGACTGCCCGCGCGAATCGCTGTCGTTAAGGAGGATCTCCAGTCGCTGCCCAGCCTCACGATGCCGGGCAATCGCCGCCTCTCGGTGTTTGGAGTCCGTGGAATGGTCCTGGCTGGCCCGGTGGGCCGCGTCCTGTTCGGAGATGGCACTGCGGTAGAGCTGGCGCCATCTCTCACAAGCCTGGTCGAATCCGGTCAGGGCGTCGTCAATGACCGCATCAGACCATCCTTCGGTCCACCAACGGGTGTCCAGCAGTTCACTTTCTATGCTGCGCATGAGGACCCTTGCGGACACTTTGGCTTTCGCCGCCGCATGCTGGTCACCCAGAACAGCCGTGATGTCAGGCTGCAGGGGGTATGCCTTGTCCTCAAGTTTGAGCAGACCGCTCATGGACTTTCCCAAGCCGGTGCTTGTGGCCGCCAGCGCTTCCGAGAGCCACACTGCGTGCACGTGGGAGCGGACCAAGTCCTCATTGGCAAAGTCGAGCCGGGGCGGCTGGACCTGTCCGGAGACCATCAGGTCCGAACGCTCAAAGTAGTACGAATCATGGGGGCTGCCGGTGGCACAGTACGTAAGCACCAGGGCAGGCTGCCCGGACCGGCCGGCCCGACCGCTGCGCTGGGCATAGTTGGCCGGAGTGGGAGGGACATTGCGCATCGCGACCGCATTGAGGTCGGCAATGTCAACACCAAGTTCCATGGTGGGCGAGCAGAACAACAAGGGCAGTTCCGCGCTCCGGAATTCCTGTTCACGTTTCTCGCGGTCATCAGCACGTACCTGCGCCGTGTGTTCCGCTGCCTTCAAGCCGGCAAGTTCTTGCCCGGTTTCCAGATAAAGGTCCTTGAAGAACTCAATCACCCGAGGCTTTTGGTCAGCGTGGTACGTCCTGCGAAGAAGGTCGGGGGCGCCGTACTGACCGTTTCCCTTCTTCAAAACCATGCTTGAAAGTTTGAGCCTGTAACCAGATATTTTTCCCTCGACGACTTCGGCGATAAACCCGGTTTCCAAGAGGATCGTGAAGAGCGAGGCAATGACTTCATCGACTTCCACCCTTTTGAGCTTGTTTCCCGGCGAGGCCGTTTTGGCGAGCCAACGCCCGAAGGTGCCGTAGGAAGTGATGGGAAGGGTGGTCCTGAACGCCGTCTTTTTCGTTTCTGTAGTGACCAACCCAACGCTGGCCGCGGATTCTTGCTCCGGCAGTGCCCAAATGCCTGTCAGAAACTCGCGGCTGCGGTTCTTGACCCGGTCCAGCCACTCGGCGCTCAGTTCCTCCGCGTCGATGGCCAGCACGCGCCGGAACTCATCAAGGAGAACCCGGATGATTTCTTCACGTTTGCCCGGGTCAGCGTCGCGGAGAATGTAATGCGCACCCTCCCAGCGGCGTTCTTGTTCTGCCAGGTTCTTCGCCAGCGGGTAGTCGACCACCAGCAGGCCCGTCTGTTCCAGGTTCGGCAGGGTGATGCGCCAGCCACGCTGCAGGTCACGCAGGGCACGGTAGGTAACGACCTCGTTCAATGCCCGCTTGGTTGGTTTGGGATCCAAGGGGTCCTCGGTCCGTGCGTAGTCGCTCCAAACAAGGTTCAGTGTCCTGACCATGGCATCGCCAAGTTCCATGGCTTCGACTCCGGTGCTCCCAGCCTGGGCCACGGCACGGTAGAGGGCCGAACGAAGCTGCGCCACCTGGACGAAGTCGTTCAGGTGCCCGGCCTGCAAGGACGCGTCCTGCCGGTTGTCCACAAAAGTCAAAAGCTTTCTGGCCTGCGGGCTTAGGTCGCTGGCGGCGTTAGACCTCAACAACTGCACCATTTTGGTGGCGATGACAGTCATGGCACTGCTACGGCCGTCCTGATCCAAGGTAACCACCTTGGAGAACTCCCCACTCCGGGCGGACTCGTAGGTCACCTGACAGTTGAGGCAAAAACCAAGGCTGCCGGGGACCCATGCGGCCAGTTGGCCCGAATCGTGGGTGTAGTCGTTATCCAGCGCCGCCGAACCATCAGGTTGGACACGGTACCGGGAGGGAATCCTTTTCCGCTTGGACTCAACGATGGGGTGTCCGGATTCTGCATTTGTCAGCCACGACCCCGGGATACGTCCGGCCTCCACGGCCTTCTCCGGCCACTCCTGACTCGTGGAAATGTACAGGTAGCCGTCCTGGCCGTTATCGTCCCCTCCACTTTGCTGCATCTTGAGCTCGTGGCGGGTGACGAAGCGTTGTTCACCGTCTCGCTCCGTCAAGCGGGCCATCAGGTATTCCTGCCCGCATTCCCGGCAGAATGCCAGCGGGTAGAGTCGCTTTTCATCCTCCCCCACCATCAGTTGAAAGTTGGTTTCAATAAGCCGGGCTGCTTCCGACTCCGCCGTGACATACAGCGAGCCTGCTTTGGAAATGAACTGGTGCAACCGGAATGCGAACAGGGGCCGGTTGGTTTCATTGTGCTTGGCCTTGGACCCGGCCAGCAGCGTCGCCCGGATAGCCGTGGCACAGTTTCCAACGGGTTCGCCCGTTGTCTCAGAAAGTTCTTCCGCAGCCTGGGTGACCGTTTGAGGTTTCCTGCGGACGAGCCTTCCCGATTCGGCCTCCCTAGTCAGGCCGAACGTATCCTCAATCCACGAGGCAAGAGGATCCGACTGCATCAGGGTGTAACCACCCGATAGGGTCGGGCTGCTGAACTCCGCGTCACCGCGTTCCAGCACAGCCGCCCGCAGCTCCTCGGCCAAGCGTTCATGATGAGTGGTCGCTTGGACGAGCGTTTCGGTCACGACGTGATCCGGAGTGATGTTCGCACCGAAGATCCGTGATGCCACCTTAGCCACGTCGCTTTGCTGCTGAGTGAGCGTCCCGCCGCTGGACATGGTGGCCGACGTCCCGATGCACTGGAGAGTCTGCTGGGCATTGCAGGCGTCCCGCAGCCGGCGGACCAGCATCGCCACATCAGCCCCCTGCCGGCCACGGTAGGTGTGCAACTCGTCAAGAACAAGGAACTGCAACCCCGACGCGGCGCGAATGAGGGATTGCCGCTCCTCCGGCCGGGTCAGGACATACTCCAGCATCACGTAGTTGGTCAGCAAAATGTCCGGTGGATTCTTCAGGATGTTTTCCCGGTCTTCGCCGCGCTCCTGTCCCGTATAACGGGCAAAAGTCACCGGTGAATTCCCGTCAAAGCCGTAGTCGAGGAACTTGGACAATTCCTCCATCTGGCTGTTCGCCAGTGCATTCATCGGGTAAACGATGATGGCCTTGATACCCTTTCCGGTACCTTCACGAAGGACCCGGTCCACAATCGGGATGATGTACGCAAGGGACTTTCCCGAACCGGTGCCGGTGGTCAGGACATAAGAGTCTTTCTTGGCGGCAATTTCAATGGCGTCACGTTGGTGTTTATGGAGCGTAATGGGGGCCGTGCCGCGGTCTGCAAGATCCTTCTTGGGCCTGAAGATGGCGCTGCAGTCAGGGTGCAACAGTCCCCGGCTGACGAGTTCGTCGACTCGGCCGCCTGAACTAAACGAGGGGTTCAAGGACAGCCAAGGATCCGGCCACTGCCGTCCCTTGTCGCCAAGCTCGACAACAGCTTTCTTGATTCGTTCGTCCTGGATGTCCACGAAGCCCTCGGTGAACGACCGATACCCCTCGATCAACTGGTCACGAATACCAAACGCGTCCACTTACTACCCCCGTGATGCTAACGACACTGTTGTCCACAGCAAGAATAGGCAGGTTACGCACGGAGTAGCCATTTGGCCGCGGTTTACGGATGAATATGGCCTTCCTGACATGAACGTAAACCGCCGCGAACAACGAGGCAGTTGCACCAGCCGGGCCAAGCATGTAGCGCCTCAATACAACGAAGGTCCTGCAACAACCACGAGTCGGCTTAACTATGGAGCCGTCAGCGAAGGGTGTAGTGGCCCTGATTCGGACTGTGTTGCAATATGCCTCCCAGGTCCGGCGGCCTGGACGAACTCCAGGCACATCACCCCAACGACATCATCAACGGGCCGCCCAAGGGACTTGAGGGGATCAGTGCGAGGGATCGGCGTCAGGGGAGAAACAAGCCGTCCATGATGGGCTTATGAAAGTAATTTCGGCGTTGGGAGTCCGATATGATCCAATTTGTGGGTCGCGCAGGCTGCTTCTCAATGTTGGTAGTTGCTTCGAGTAATTGGTTAAATGGAGGACGGTGAACGGGGGCGTCGATGTTATTGCCCTCCTCGACGGGCATCAAAGCCGCGCTCCAGGACTCGAGGACCCACAAGGCTCAAATCACAGCACCCCAAGACATACCATGACGCCCAATAGGAGGAATTAAGTGAGCTTAGGCCCTGAAGAACCCAGCGAGTCTGCACTTGTCGAGGTATCACCCGGTACAGCGCTCGTATTCGGTCAGGTACCGGAAGGCCTCGACCTCATCCCCTTCAGCCTTGTCTCGCCGGACGACCAAGCGGCAATTGTGGACGCGGTAGCGGCAACGAGTGGGATCCTCAACGTTGGAGGCCAAGTCGCAAATGGGCTCGCACAAGCTCACGGACTTGTCCGACTCGCGCCGGAGACTCTGAAAGCCTTGCAGGCGGGCGCCGCCCCGATCCAGAGTGGCGGTTACAACATCGGTGTGCTGGCAGCACAGAATGGCAAGTTCACTGCACAAGTCCGTTGGCTTCCCGCAACAGGTGCCAACGCAGTCGGAGTGGTTGCGAGCCTCGGCCCAGCCGTCGCTATGATGGCCATTCAAATTCAATTGAACGAAATATCCGGTCTCGTCAAGCAGAACCTAGCGCTGACAGAGACCGTCCTCAAAACGGTCAGACGTGAACAATGGGCTGAGCTCTCAGGGCTCGAGGAGGCTGTGACCGAAGCGGTAAATAGCGCCAACATTGCCGGCGGCGTTATCCCGGGGGTATGGGAAAACATCGCCGGTAAAGAAGCCGACCTTCGAAAGCAGCGCAACCTCTTCAAAGGGCACGTCAGAGATCACACCGTTGAGTTGGCGCAGCGAAAAGGCCATCAGGAGCGGCGCCAGTACATTGAAAAGAATGGCGAGGCGATCCTTCTCGACCTTTACAGCCTTCTGCTAGCGCACAAGTCCTGGTTCGAGTACCAAGCACTGCGCGCCGGAAGAGCGAGACTTCGCGCAGATGAAGACCCTCGTGAGGAGAAACTACTCCAGACGATCATTGACAACGCGCGAGGCGAATATGACCGTACCCTCAATCAAATGTCGACGCTCCTTGACACGCTCAATCGCGAACTCTGCATACTTTCTGAGCTTCCCGGGAAATGGACAATCCCCTTCACAGGAGCCCGCAGAAGCGCCGGAGACGTCGGGAGGATGGCGCAGCAGCTGCTCAGCGCGGTCGAGAAACTTTCCGGAACCGTGCGGCCTGCGCGCACACCACTCGAACAACCGAACACATGCTATGTCGACGACGCTGAGCTACTCGATCAGGACCTACGTATTCTCCGATGGCATCTGGATGAAGACGAGAACCTGGTTGCCATGGCCACCGCACGCGAACGCGGCGCAAACGGTGTCTTGATCGCAGTGAGCCAACAACGTGTCCTGATTGCTGATCAATCTGACTTCCGAAAGTACGGAATTGTGCGCCGCTCAGTACAGAACTCCCAAATTCGGTACGTACGTTTTCGAGATGATGACGCAACTGGGCGGGCAGAAATTGACCTGATCACCAGGGACGACAACATCACCTGGCGCTTCGCCAGAGGAGCCGATGCGGACAAGTCCCTGGCGGGGCTAGGAGCATTGCTCGCAGACCGTATGGACATCCCTGCGACCGAACGCGACGCGATGCACTCACAGCTACCGCCATGGACGACGGGACCCAAAGGCCTGACTAGGTAGCACTATTTCGAGTACCTCCCGGTCACCCTCCGCACGGTCCGTTTGATAGGGCTGCCACAGCACCTACAAGCAGCGCACCACCACAGACGCAGACCAAGCGGCTTACAGCCATGCCGCCACTAAGGCCCTCACACACCACTGCACCCAAGCACCGCAACATCTCGGCAGAGGTCTTAGACTATTCGGATGGACGCGGCTTGGATCGGCCTACTAGGTGTGGGTGTGGGGGCGATCGCCACAACCGGAGGCACACTCATAACGGGTTACTTCGCCGGGCGTCGGGCGGCGAAGGCCGCGCTTCTCGAAAGTCGAACCGGTGCATATAGCGCCTTCATTGCGTCGTGTGGGCTTATCGCTTTCACCGCCACGGAAGCTAGGCTGATCATCGCTACCCGCTCCGGCATCGTGGAGACGGCCAGACTTCTGACGGGGAGTCACAAACCAGTCGACCCCGAAGGAATTATTGCCTTATTTCGACACGACCTTGACCCGTTATATCAGTCTTGGTCGAACGTGTGGACGGTTGGATCTCGCGAGGCAATCACACTCGCCAATGAGGTTCTAGACCAGGTCTCCCTGCTGATCGCGAAGGGTTCAGAGCCTGGTAAGGCTCGAGGACCGCTCGGGACCACGCTTCGAGGCCATGCCTGGACGAATGAACAGCAAGCCGCCTTTCAAGCCGAATTGGAACGGCTTGCCATTCTCCGCCGGGACTTTACTACTCTGGCCCGTCAGGAGACTGGGCATGCGGTTGTCGAATTCTTTAGAGCCGGAGCTTCGCCTTTCAGCTGAGCGCCAATTTTCCGCGACATGGTCCCCGTGTCCCCAGCCGCAGCTGTCAGTCTGCTCGAACCGCCCGTCGTCGCGGCGCGACCACAGATTGGGGAGTCTGAGGCAACCCCCGCAGTCCCGTCGGCAAGCCCCCACGGGACGTCAACGGCCGACATTCCCATGATCGTGATCTAGCTTCCAGACTGCCTGCAGCAGTTGCCACCATCCTCACGGATTGCAGCGCCCCACGTCCCACTGGATCCCGCCAACCCCACAGTCCTTGTGAAACCAGTCATGTCGTTCAGCTCCGTTAGCCCCATGAACAGACATGAAAACAGATGCAGGAACCCGTGGCTCTAGCGTTTCAGCGATTCCGCCAGTCAGCCCGTACAAGCATCAGGGTCGATGGACCTGTATGAACACATGCCGAACCGCGTTGTGCCTTCTGGTACCCCATCATCGCTGGGCGGGTCCTTCACGCAACCAGGGCGCTGCGCGCCGGCCACTCCTCCAAAAATTCTTCCTCGGCGCTCCTGCGTCGCTTATTTCCTCGAAACAATTTTTGCCCCGTGCCCGGTACCCCAAGTTGCCCTCCGGCCCCTAACACCCAGCGGTGATTCCTCTTACCAGAAGGCACCAACAGAGCAGGCGGCCGCGAACAACCAACCACCGAACACACAAGAGGAGCAAGACAATGGAACCGATCAGAATCAGCAGCCCGGCCGACGCCATCAGCGACATGGGCCACAGCCTCGGCTACTGGCCCCAGGAAAGCCTCGTCTGCGTCGCCCTCGACGGCGCCGCCCTCGGCCCCACCCTCCGCGTCAACCTCCCCGGCAAGGAAGACTTCGCCGAGAGTTACGCCGAACGCGTCGCCCACTACTTCGGTATCGACCACGACGCCACCGCCGTCCTCATCGCCCTCTTCCCCCACCAGCACTGGGGCAAGGGACACACCAAGCCATTCGCCCCCATGATTCAGGGACTCAAGCGCCAGTTCTCGGCCACCGGACTGCTCGTCCACCACGTATGGATCGTCGGCCCCGAATCCTTCGCCACCTACGACGGCACCAACCCCGCCCTCTGCGGCAAGGAGACCCCGCTGACTGCCATTGAGTCCAGCATGCTCAACGCCGAACTGGTCTACCAGGGCAGCCTAATTGAACAAAATGACACACCCGCTATCCCCGAGCTGGCCGCCACCCATGCCGACCACAACGCCGTCGAAGCAGCCCTGCGGGACATGTCCATCAACCCCGCCCAGAGCCTTGGCGCGGCATACCGTCTGTGGATGGAGCTCATTGACCACGGTGGCGACCCCACCCACGAGCAGTTGGCCGAGGTCCTGGCCGGGCTGCAGCACGTCGGGCTCAGAGACCAGATCCTGGCCGACATGCCCGGCATCAACGAGCCCATGGCAGCCACACTCTTTGGCGCCACGGACGAAGCCCCGCAATGGGACAGGATCGACAGCTCCGAAAGGCTGCTGCGACAGCTGCTCACCATCGCTGCCCCAACCCATGCGGCGGCACCGTTGACGATGCTCGGGCACATCTGCTGGTGGAAGGGCCGGGGAACGGCTGCCGCGAACTACATGCACGTCGCCCTGACATTTGATCCGGACTACCACCTGGCCAGGCTGCTGGACCAGCTGCTCGGCGCCGGCGTCGTCTCCGGCTGGGCGCAACACAAGAACACCGCATACCGGAACCACCAATAGGCCGCTCAAGCGGCCCAGCACCAGAAGCAGAGAGTGAGGTGAGGGCAATGAATGTCACGGTCTACAGCAAGCCCGGCTGCCAGCAGTGCAGGTTCACCTGCCGGTCCCTGGACCATGCCGGCATCGCTTACGACGTCGTCGACCTGACAACGAACGCCGCCGCCCTCGAGTACGTCCAGGACCTCGGCTACTCCCAAGCCCCCGTGGTTGTTGTCAACGACCACGACCATTGGTCAGGATTCAACCCGACCGAGATCGAGCGGCTCAAGCTAGCGATCCATTAATCACCATAAGCTGGGGATCCAGTGCCGCATGGAAATCTCATGCGGCACTCCCCTGTGCGACCATCCCATTTGTTCATCCGACCAGTCCTGTGGCTGAAATTTGTGTGAGGTCTGTGGCGTGAGTGGCTTGGAGGGACATGCCGCGCGGGCCGGTGCGGCGGGTGGTTCCTTCGATCAGTAGCAGCCGGGTGTTGAAGAGGATGGGCGGGGCGACGTTTTCCTGGGCGTCGGCGAAGAAGGTCGCGTCGATGCAGCCGGTGCCGTCGTCGATGCTGATGAACACGACGCGTTTGCCGCCGTGCATGGGCGGGGTCTGTGTGGCGACCCTGACGCCGGCGACGCGGACGAAGGTGCCGTTGCGCAGGCCCAGGAGGTCTTTGGCCTGGGTGACGCCGAGCTGGTTCAGGAGGGGTTGGTGGGAGTCCATGAGGTGGTGGGTGACGTCCAGGGAGAGGATGTCGAGCTCGGCACGGGTGACATCGGTGGGGGTCATTTCCGGTTCGTGGGCGGTCATGTTGGCGGCGTCGATGGCCGGCAGGGGCAGGGCGAGTTGGCCGGGGATGACGTGGGCGCGTTTGCTGTGGCGGGTGGCTTGGTTCCAGGCGGCCAGGTCCCGCCGGCTCCGGTGGTGGTTTCCGGTGTAGAGGGAGTCGAGGGCACCGACCAGGGCCAGGCTCTCAATCGTGGAGACCCGGAGCCGGGCGCGTTGCTTGAGGTCGGCCAATGAATCGAAGGGTCGTTGGTTGATGATGCGTTCGATTTCCTTGGCTTGGATGCCTTTCACGTCCGCCAGGGACATGCGGATCCCCAGGCCGCCGTCGCCCGCCGGTTCCACGACGTATTCGTCCGTGGAGGTGTTGACGTCCAGGGGCAGGATGGGGATGCCGAGCCGGCGGGCTTCGGCCACCAGGAGCCGTTTGGGATACATGCCCGGGTCATGGGTCCAGAGCCCGGCCAGGAATTGGACCGGATAGTGTGTCTTCAGCCAGGCCGACTCGTAGGTGGGCACGGCAAAGGCAGCCCCGTGGGCGCGGCAAAACCCGAACGAGCCAAAACCCTTGACCACACCCCACACCCGCTCTACCGCTTCGGGGGTGTAGCCGCGTTGGCTGGATTGGGCGCGAAAGTAGGTCTCGACCGCCGGGAGTTTGTCGTCGTTGCTGAGGTGCCGTCGCAGCACGTCGGCGTAGGCGAGGCCGCACCCGGTGAAGATGTCCAGGATGCGCATGAGTTGTTCGTGGAAGACCACGATCCCGTACGTGCTCCGCAGGACCGGTTCCAGGTCGGGGTGGAGTTGGGCGACGGTTTCCCAGCCGCCGCGCCGGTTCAGGAACGGCTTGACCATGTCGGCCTGCATGGGGCCGGGCCGGAAGAGGGAAATGTCGGTGATGAGGTCGTCAAAGACGGTCGGCTGGAGCTTGCCGATGAGTTCGCGCTGCCCGGGCGATTCAATTTGAAAACACCCCAAAGTCTGGGTCGAGCGGATCAGCTCAAAGGTCGGCCCGTCATCCAACGGCACAGCCTCCAGGTCGACGGCCTGTCCCGTGGTGCGGCGGATTTCCGTGATGGCGTAGGCCATCGCGGACTGCATCCGCACGCCCAGCACATCAAGCTTGATCAACCCCATGGGGTCCATGTCGTGCTTGTCGTACTGGGACATGGGCAGGCCCATCCCGGAGGGCTGGACCGGGGTGCGGTCCAACAGCGAAGCGTTGCTGAGGATGACACCGCACGGGTGCATGGAAATGTGACGCGGGAGCCGGTCCAGGCGCTCGGTAATGTCCACCAGAAGATCCAGCTGCCGGTTGCCCTCGACCCGGCCGGCCAGATCGCGCAGTTCCGGCTTTTCATCCAACGCCTCCCGGAACTCACTCGCGGGGAACCTCCACAGGCCTTTGGCGATCCCGTCAATGTCTCCCGGCGCCATGCCCAGGGCCATGCCGGCGTCCCGGGCCGCGCCCCGGGCCCGGTACCCGGACTGCATGGACATCAAAGTCACCCGTTCCGGGCCGAAGCGCTCGAAAATGCGGTGGTAGATTTCATGCCGCCGAGCCGACTCCACATCAATGTCAACATCCGGCAGGGTTTGCCTCTCCGTGCTCAGGAACCGCTCAAACAACAGATCGTGCCGGATGGGGTCGACCTGGGAGATGCCCAGGGCATAGTTGACCAGGGATCCGGCCCCGGAACCGCGGGCGGCGGAGCGGATCCCCATCTCCCGGATCAGCCGGGTCACCTCGGCCACTGTCAGAAAGTACGAGGAGAAACCGAGCTCGGCGATGGTTCCCATCTCTGCCCGCAACCGCTCCTCCACAGTCGCCCGGGACGTGGCGCCGATTCCCGGATACCTGCTTGCCACGCCCGCCTTTGCCCGGTCCCAGAGTTCGGCCAGGGGGTCGCCGGTGATGCCGATGATGGAGGCCTCAGGCATGACGGGAACACCCCAGCCCGTATCGGTGACCGGATCAATCCGGCACGCATCCGCCAGCGCCTCGGTCTGCGCCAGCAGCGCCCTGGCCTCCCCCGCCTCGAACTGGCCCAGCACCGCAATTTCCGAGGCCAGGGCCTTCATGGTTCGTACGGGTTTGAGCCACCCCTGGGCAGTGGGCTGGACCCCCACCTTATCCAGACAGGCCAGTGCCCGGGCCGCGTCAAGGACATCCGCGGTGACCGCCCCATCGGGCTCGGCATACCGGACCATGTTGGTCAGCACTGGTGTGATTCCGGACCGGGCGGCCAGGCGGAGCATGCGAATGGCGTGCGGGTGGCTGAGCGGCTGCCCGGGCTCGGAAAGGTGCGACACCACCTCAACACGCAGCGCCTCGGCCGGCAGCACTGCTTGCCAGGCGCGCAGCAAGGGCAGGCCCTCGCGGCGTGCCCCGACCCGCCGCCCGACATCCGAGAGCGGCCCCAACAACACCGTCCCGACCGGCCCGGACCCGGTCAGCAGATGCGCGGCAATCTCCCCCGGGCTCACCCCGACCGGGGACCGGGTGTGCGCGGTCGACACCAGCCGGCACAAAGCCGCATACCCGGCCCCCTCGTTGTGCCCGTGGGCCAGGACCACAACGCGGCCCGTCACCCCGCCGTCGCGGTCCAAGGTGGCAAGCTCCACGCCGAGGATCGGATCAATCCCCGCCCGCCGGCAGGCCGCAATGTGTTTGGGAACCCCGTACAGGCCATCACGGTCGGTGATGGCCAAGGCATCGGCGCCGCCATCCCTGGCCGCGGCGGCCAGGGTGTCGGGCCAGTCCACCCCGTAGTGGGCGGAAAAGGCGGAGGCAACATGCAAGTGAATGAACATACGTGCTCAGCCAAGGATCCTGGCGAGCCGCCACCCGGAATCCTCGCGCGTCAGCTCAAACACCCGCTCCGCCGAACGGCCGTGCCGCGTGGCGGTCAGGCGCCACACCTCAGTCTCGAGAACCTGGGCACCAATGCCCTTGTTGACCCGGTCCTGTTCCGTCCACCAGGGACGGCGCGTGAAGAACCGCATCGGCAGCTCCGTCATCCGGTACTGTCCCGACCGCCACGCAAACCCCAAAGGGCTCCCCGCCGGCGTCGTCCAGACGTCCACACGTTCACCAACCACCATCGAACACACCTCTAAAGACAAACTCGTTAATAGAATACGTGTTCGACACTAGGATGCGCCACTGACATCTTCAGCCGACCCCCCCACCAAGCCAAGAAGTACTACCCCGCCACCACAGCCCTCCCGGCAAAATCGCCCCCCACCCGCAACCATCGCCTGACGCCAACCCCAAACCAGCCCCCACAGCCAATTCACCCCCCCTGCCGCCGCAACCAAAAAATCCCTCACACTTGTGGCACCTAAGCCCGTTGCCGTCACGGTCGAAAGTGACGCCTAGTCATAGGGAACCGGGGCCGGATCACCATGGATAGGTATGACTATGCGAATCTGCCCCGAATGCAACACCTCGTTCACCCCTGCCAGTCCACGGCAAGTCTTTTGCCGGCCGGCCTGCGCCCACAGCCGGCGCCAACGCAGGTACCGGCAAACCCGAAAGAGGATGACGACGACGGGCACCGGGCGGCAGGATAAGTCGACGACCGACAGCCAGGAAGCAGCGGCAGCGCTCACCGCCCTCTACGAGGCTGCGCTCCGAAAAATCCGGTCCAAAGACCAGCGCAAGCTTGCCGCCGTGACGCGATCATTTGAGAGCAGGCTTGCCGAGGCCCATGAACAGCTCAACGACAGCGCCCGGGCAGTGTCACGGGCGGCGTCGAGAGCAGACGAGATGGAAGCCACGGTGACGGGTTTGCGCAAAGACAAGTCAGAACTCGCGTTTCGTGAGCGGCAGGCGATGAGGGACCTTCAGCAAGTTGCCGCACGGTTCATTGCCCTGAACGAGGCAACCAACACGCGGCTCGATCCGAGGACGGCGGAGATCTTCACCCGCCGCGGCTGGAACACCCGGGCGGCAAGGTCATGACCGTCTCCATCGCTCGCCTGTCCACCGAGGCCGGCGTCTCCTACCTCCTCAAAACCACCAGCCATGCCGACGTCGAAACCAGGGACCTGACCGGCTACTACACGAACGCCAGCAATCCTTCGGGTCAATGGCTCGGCGCCGGCCTACCCGGCATCGGAATGGAACCCCATTCAACAGTCACCGATGCGGCGGCGAAGGCCCTCTTTGAACGCGGCGAAAACCCCAACACCGGGGGGTCCCTGGGCCATAAGCCTAGCCAGACCACGACCGTCACCGGCAGAAACGGCCAGCCCGTGCGCCGCGCTGCCGTGGCCGGCTTCGACCTGACCTTCAGCGTGCCAAAGTCCATCTCCGTCCTTTGGGCCCTCGCCAGCGACGAGGACAAGGACAGGATCATGGCAGCCCACCATGCCGCCCTTGAAGCCACCCTGGCCTGGCTGGAAACCTCCGCCATCCACACCCGGGCCGGCCACGCCGGAGTCGCCCACATCGGCGTCCAAGGCGCCGTAGCCGCAGCGTTCGACCATTGGGAATCCCGCTCCGGCGACCCCCAGCTGCACACCCACGTCGTCATCGCCAACAAGGCCCAACGGATCACCGACGGAGCCTGGACCAGCCTCGACTCACGCACACTGTACAAGGCCACCGTTGCCGCCAGCGAACACTACAACGGGCTCCTCTTCGACCAACTCGGCCGGGACCTGGGAACCGAAGCGGAAGTCCGTACGCCCTCCAGCACCATCCACAATTACAGCTTCGAACTCTCCGGCGTCGACAGCGAACTCATCCGCGAATTTTCCAGCCGGTCCCGGCTGATCGACATAGAAGCGATTCGGCTCATCAACGACTGGTCCGAAACCCACGGCCGCGAACCCAGCAACACCGTCAAACTCAAGCTGCGCCAACAAGCCACCCTGACCACCCGCACCGCCAAAAACCACGACGTCGTCCCCCTGAACCTCCGCACCCGACAATGGCGTGAACGGGCCCAAGCCAAAGGGTTCACCGCCGAGGACGTGCTGGCGGCAACCATCAACCGGTCCCACACCCACCCGCTAAGCACCTCAGACGCCGACGAAGCCTGGATCACCAGCACCGCCGGACTCGTCAAAGACATCGTGGCCAGAAGGCGGGCCACCTGGAACCGCTGGAACCTCCTCGCCGAAGCGGAACGGGTATGCCTTGAGATCCGCTGCGCCACCGCCACCGACAGGCTCAACCTCATGGAGGCCATCGCCACCTCCGCCGAGGAACAATCAGTGGCGCTCAACGAGTTCCGCTACGGCATCCCCACCACCAACTCCCCCGACCTGGTCTTCAACGGCCACAGCGTCTTTGACCTGGCCAGCGCCCACCTCTTCACCGACGTCTCCACCCTCGCGAACGAGGAAGCCATCATGAAAGCCCACACGCTCGACGCCAGCCCCCACGTCGAGCGCACCGCCGCCCATGAAGCCCTGCAGCGATTCCTCACCCGGCGCGACGAGTCACTGCAGGGTGAGCAGCGTCGAACCGCCGAGACCGTCCTGGCCAGCGGGAGGCGGCTGGACGCCGTCGTCGGCCCCGCAGGGACCGGCAAGACAACCACCATGAGCGCCGTCAAGGCCCTCTGGGAAGACCGCTTCGGGACCGGAACCGTCGTCGGACTCGCACCCGCCGCGGCCTCCGCCGACGTCCTCGGACGCGAGCTCGGCCTGGCCACCGACAACGTGAGCAAATGGCTCTACGAATCCACCGGACCCGGGGCAGCCATCCGCGCAGGACACTACGCAGACGCCGCAGCAAGGTACCAAGCAGCCTGCCAATCCCCCAGACGGGACACACAAGCCCGGAAGTCCCAGGAACGCCTCGCACAGCGCATGAGCGCCCTCACCGCCACACAATCCCGGTGGCAGTTCCGCCCCGACCAGCTCATCATCATCGATGAAGCATCCATGGTCTCCACCTACCAGCTCGCCGCCCTCCTCGACCAAGCCACCAGCGCCGGGGCGAAGGTCCTGCTGGTCGGGGACCCGGCCCAACTGGACTCCATCGACGCCGGCGGCGTGCTCGGCTGGCTGGACCGGACAGGCTGCGCAGAACGCCTCACCACGGTCTGGCGCTTCACGAACGAATGGGAGCGAGCCGCATCCCTCAAACTCCGCCAGGGCGACTTCGACGTCATCGCCGACTACGACGCCCACCACCGCATCAGCAGCGGAAGCTACGACGACATGGTCGACGACGCCTACAACCACTGGGACGACGACATCCGCTCCGGCCAGACCTCGATCCTGATCGCCCCCGACAACGACACCGTCGCCATGCTCAACGAACGCGCCCAAGCCGACCGTGTCGGCCAGGGCGCCATCGACGCCGAGGCCACCGTGAAACTCAGCGACGGACTGAACGCCGGACGCGGCGACACCATCCTGGCCCGGCGCAACGACCGCCACATCCTCGACGCCACCGGCGACTTCATCCGCAACGGCACCCTCATCACGGTGGCCAGTCCACCCAGCCTGGATGGCTCCATCGAAGGGATCCGCTGCGACAACGGCGCACGAATTCTCCTTAGCCCCAGCTACCTTGCCGAATTCGTGGAACTTGGCTACGCCACCACCGCCCACCGCTCCCAGGGCATCACCGTGGACACCGGCCACACCCTGGTCAGCGAAGGCAGGCTCACCCGCGAACTCTTCTACGTCTCCATGACCCGCGGGAAGGCCGGCAACCACGCCTACATCAGCGAACCCGACCCCCGCGACCACCACGGCGTTGACCCGTCCTCCCTGCCGGACTGGCGGCAGATCCTCGGCGCTGTGCTCTCCGTTGAAGGGGCCGAACACACTGCCCACGAAGTCCGCGACGAACAACAAAACCAAGCCAACTCCCTGTCCCGGCTGCTGGCCGAGCATGACTACCTGGCACAAATCGCCGCGTCCGACGACGCCACCCGCCTCATCAGCGCCCACTCCCCCAACCTTGTGGCCGAAATGCACGAGTCACCATCCTGGGGCGCCATGGTCGCCGCCTGGAGGCGAGCAGCCGCCACCGACCCTCCGCTTGCCGAGCGGGCCCTGATCGGCGGACTGCAGCCTACGGCAGGGGCCCGTGACATGGCCGCCGTCGTGCACTCACGCCTGCAAGCCGTGCAGCGGCAGCATTCCGCCACCACGGCCACGGGGTACGCGCCCGGAACGGTGACCACTGACCGGGAGGACCTCCGTGAACTCCTCAATGTCGTTGAACAGCGGATCGCCAAACGAATCTCGACGATCTCCGTTCGCGCCCTCGCCAACGAGGAGGACTGGGTGCGTCAGCTCCAGGCAGAAACGGGCTTACAAGCCAACGACGACAGGTGGAAAGACCTCGTGCGCGACGTAGCGGGCTACCGCGATCGCTGGGAGATCGACAACGATTCACTTCCCCTCGGGCCACCTCCCACTACGACTGACTGGCAACAAGCCGATCAACGAGCCCGGATCGAGAACCGAATCACTGCCGCAAGGAATAGTGCGCCCACCACAACCGAGTCGGCGCCCGCACTGGTTATCCCGATCGCACCACATTCAACCCTGCCCTCTGTCGGCCCCTCGCTGTAAAATCGATCCATACGCGGAGGTCTCATCATGCGAACGAATCCGATGGTCAAACCCCAGACGTCCTCCGGCTGGGCAGTCACACTCAGCGTAATCAGCTGCGTCTGCCTCATCGTTGCCGTTCGGCTCTTCACCAACCAGCCGGCCGCGTGGACCTCAGGGCTGGTCTTCATGGCCGTAACCATCCTTCCCGCCGGTGGGGCTGCAGCCATCTGGATTGTTAAGATGCGCCGAACCAAAACCTGGATTACCAACGCCATTCAACAATGGGAACACTTCGCCGCCGCCAAGAGCTGCCTTGGCGTCACTACGGAGATCACGGTTCTGGACATCCATTCGTTGGACCCAACCGGCACATGGATCACGATTCGATGGGACAAATTCGGCCATGTTCAGCGTGCCTGGATGGAAGCAATCCCGGACGAAATCTGGCGCGGTTCAGTGCTGCTGATCTCACCTGACCCTGCCCAGATCCAAGTCCACGGACCTTGGCCAGAGATCTACTACCTGATGGCGGCGAACTACCACGCCTTTGCATCAGCGGATGCGCTCCCCTATTTCAGGGATCCAAAATATCGGGTGCTGGCCAAGGGCGACGCGTTAAGGACCTAGTTCCGAGCACCACTTTGGTTGTATATAGCTGGCCAATTCAGTTTGTGGTTTAAGGTTCGCGTGCTTTCGTGCCTGGGTGGGCGGGCAACGTCTGGCGAGTGACGTGCTAGGAGGGGCTTCTGTGCGCTATATTCAAGTGACTCGGCTGTTCGCTCCGAAGTTGGGGTGTTACTGAAAGATTGCGGCTTGTCCGCTCGCCGTTGGCGAAGCTCGTTTACGGGCGTTGATTGATTGCGTCACCGTCGCATCTGCGACGAACAGCCGAGTCCTTCAACCGAGTGGGGTCTGATGATTGAACTTGACCGAATCGCCGACCGGTCCTACAAAACTTACAAAGCGCGTTTGAAAGCGGCGGAGCGTCTTCAAGCTCGCCAACGTGCTTGGAATACGAGTCTGCTTGCCTTAGCCGTTGCGACTACTATCGCATCAATCGCTCTACTGAGCGACGATCGAATGTATGGTTCTGCTGGGCCGACTGTGCTGGTGTGTGTTTCCGTTGCGGCCCTGGTGGCATCCCTTGTCGTAGCCGGACTCAACTACGGTGTCCGAAGCCGGGACATGTTCATGAACTATCGGGCGATCCAACGGCTTTCCGTAGAGGCAGAGGCGCAACAACAGCGTGGAGTTTTCGATGACGATAGCGTTCGCAAGCTTTCCGAACGCTACAACGCATTGCTGGATGACTCGGAGAACCACACCTCGGCGGACTACGGATTCTCAGACCCGACCGCTGCCGTGAGTAAATGGACCCTTCGAGCAACACGAGTTCTCACATTTCTTCCTTACATCGCGTTAGTGGTTCCCATCCTCGTCGTCTTGCCTTTTGCCGCCTGGGCATTTCGGGGAGGCCAGTAGATGACTGCTTCCGCTTCGTTTCGACGTGCAACGACAAAGATCCAGCTACATAATGTGTTCCAGACATACGTCGTCGATAACACCGTCATCGGTCGCGATGGCCAGCTAGCAAAAGCAATAGAGGGAGAGTGGGATGCAGTGGCATCCCTTCTGAGTCGGAAGATGCGAGACGGGACGTACGAATTCACGAGCTATCGCGAGATTCTAATTTCCAAGGGAGCCCAATCCCGTCCCAGAGTGGTCTCCGTCGCGACGGCCCGGGACCGAATTGCTCTGAAAGCACTTGCAGGAGTCATCGTCGAAGTTTTCCCTGAGGCAAAAACCCCTTTAGCACAGGTAAAAGTGGGCGAACTTGCCTTTGAGCTGAAAAGAACAAAATTCGACTCATTCGTCCGAATTGACGTTCAGAACTTCTACCCTTCCATCTCACACCGTGCGATTCAGTCCCGCCTCGAGCGCAAGTTGCGGCAACCTCGCCTACGTAACCTGATCACCAGAGCCATCTCGACGCCGACAGTTTCAGTGAAGTCGCCCCGCCCCAATTTTTCTAGCATCATCGGCGTCCCCCAAGGTCTTCCGATTTCGAACCTATTGGCTGAAATTGCAATGGCCGACATCGATCTGGCGCTGCGAGGAAATATTCATGCGACTTATTTTCGGTATGTCGACGACATCTTGCTTCTCTGCAACGGAGTGGACGCTAAATCACTTTTCGAGGACGTTAAGGCTAGGTGCGCGTCTATTGGGTTGACGGTACATGACCTCAAGGACGGCTCCAAATCTGAAATTGGAAGATTAACGGACTCATTCGACTACCTTGGATACAAATTCAGCCCTAGAGGAGTGACCGTTCGGCGTTCAAGCATTCACAAGCTTGAAACCACGGTCATCCGACTCTTCACTTCCTACAAGTACGAGTCAGCCAGGATGTCGTCACCAGGATGGGCAGACAAGACGGCGGAGTCGCTTCTCCGCCGTCTTGACCTAGTCATTGCTGGTTGTGTCTTTGAGAACGTCCCACGGGGCTGGATTCATTACTTCTCTCAAATGGATGACATGACCCTCCTTTGTCGTCTCGACTCATATGTATCCCGGCTAGTCGTTAGGTTTGGCCTTCCCGCCATCTTCAAGCCCAAATCATTTGTTCGCGCTTACTGGCACGTAACAAAGCCAAACACGAGCACTCGAAGGTACATACCAAACTTTGACCGGTTCACGCGTGCGGATGAAGAAAGTTTACTGTTGGCGCTGTATCCAAGCATGCAAACTGGTGTCCTCGATCGGCTAAGCACCGAAGAGCTCCACAGGAAATTTGGGTCAGAAGTTCGGAAGCTCGTTCAAATGCTCGATCGCGACACTTCGCAGACTTCCTAACGAAACGTCAAGAGCCATGGTTGCGCGACCCCCAATTTTTGGCACCGGCCAGGGCGACGTTCGGGTGCGGTTTCCGTGCTGGCAAGTATTATTCGCTCGAAGTAGATGTCAGATATTCACCGGTTGGCGAATATTGCCGAATTCTGCATACTATCCAATCGCTGCCGAGCTGCCCTCATATATGTATACCGTTGGAAGGTATCCCCCCAACTGAGGGCGCTGACATCGGGTGTGCCGGCGCGGTCCC
This sequence comes from Arthrobacter dokdonellae, assembly GCF_003268655.1. Classification (NCBI taxonomy): domain Bacteria; kingdom Bacillati; phylum Actinomycetota; class Actinomycetes; order Micrococcales; family Micrococcaceae; genus Arthrobacter; species Arthrobacter dokdonensis. The sequence continues at coordinate 2,834,268 of NZ_CP029642.1, forward strand.
CCATCCGTTGGCCACCCCAGGCTCCGTATGGTCCGGCCCGTGCGCTGCGACGGATGCTCCTAAGTTTGCCTTGGTTGTCCGTTGGTAGGAGGACGTGCCGAATCGCAGGTCCGGGCCGACGACTTCGGCGACGATGCGGCGGGCTTCGTGCTGGGCGCCGTCCTTCTCGTAGGACCTGAATTCGAGTTCTCCGGCGACGGTGACCGGGTCGCCCTTCTTCAGGGAGGCTGCCACGTTTTCGGCCAGCGCACGGAAGGCGGAGACGTTGTGGAAGACGGGGACGCCGTCGCGCCAGGTGCCATCGGCCGCCTGGAAGCGCCGGTTGACGGCGACGCGCAGCTTCGCATGGGCGATACCAGACTCCCCGTAGGTGAGTTCCGGATCCGCAACAAGGTTGCCGTTGATGCTGACTGGGATTCTAGTGCCCATTTTGTTTTCCTACCTTTCTTGATCCCGGTCGGTGTGTCCTGCCGGGAGTGTTGCTTGATTTACGATGCGTCGATCTTTGAGGCAAGGTCGGTTGCTTGGCGGCCGGTCATCGGCCCTGTGAGGTCGCCGCGTTCACAGGCGACGGCCATGCCGGCCGTCGCGGGCTTGCCGCCCAGGTTGTCGGGATCCGTGACTTCCAGAATGGAGCGGCACGCTGATGTCACGCGGGCCAGGGTTGAGCGGGCGATCTCAAGCCGGCTGGCCGGGCCCTTCTCGATTGTTTTCCCGGCCGCGCTGGTTTGTTCTACCGCTAGAACTTGGTCGGCCCATCCGGCGAGGTAGCTGCCGGATTGGGCGCTGCGATCGATACCATGGGCGCGCAGCACGGTGTAGGCGACGGATTCTGCTTCGACTTCGGCGAGGCCGCGATGGTCCAGGCCGCTCCCGTAGAGTTGCCCGAGTTTGTCGTTGGGCCCGTGGAGGCACACGTGGCCGAGTTCATGGGCCAGCACTGCGAGGCGCTGTTCAGGGCCCAGCCAGGCCCCGATTTGGATCTTCTTGTTCGCAAAGTCGGTGTATCCACTGGCCATACCGTATTGGCTCGTGGATTGTTCAACGGTGAATCCTTTGCCTTGTGCAAATTTCACCAGTGATGGCCACAGGCCCATTGGTGAGGATCCCACGCCTTGTATGGGCCTGGGAATGTAGATGGGTTGCCCCTCTGTTTGGGACACGTCAAAGACAGCTTGGGTCCGCCAACCGACGATCTTTCTACGGTCACCTTTCTCGTCGCCTGAGCCTGCTGGCTCTGCAGCGGGAGTCCCTGGCTTGGCGTCGCCGTCCGGTTCCGCGCCCGTGCTCCTGGATGCTGTTCGAGGCGCAAGGACCCACAGTGCGTGCTCGCCTTTGACGACGTTGCGGCCGTGGCGTTCCCACTCACGGAACCCAGCCACAAGCAGAGGCTGTTGCTGCCCGCGTTCCTCCATTTGTGCCATGAGCAGAGCGATGTTGCCCCCCGAGTACCGCCACAGTGTTGCCGAGGTGTCCAGGAGCATGTGCCAGCGCCCGGGAGTCGAAACGGCGTTCTCCAACAGGGTGTGCAGTTGTTGGGTCAGCCCGGTCAGCCGGTCTTCGTTGCTCTGACGTGGGGAGGTCGGGTGTTGGCCCACTTCGTACATGTTGTCCGGATGGTTGCTTGTTGCAGGGGCCACGACGGCCGCCTCCCTTGCCTCTAATTGTTTTCCCCGTGTTTGCGGTGTTACTTATCCATGGCGGAAAGTGCCGTCAACCACATGACCGTCGTCATTTGAGTTGCCAGTGGAGACTTGGTGCGGCTCGGCCGACCAGGCCAGGAATTCCGGGGCGTCGGTGGGCAGCAGCCTGGGCCGGGCCTCACGGTGGGCTTGGAGCCCGACGCAGCCGATGGTCCTGGTTTCCTGTCGGAGGCGTTCGATGGCCAGGGGCAGCCGTTCGTGGAACCCGAGGGGCCCGAAACCGGGATCTGTTGGCGTGTAGGAGGCCAATTCCGCCTTTTGCAGGGCGTAGAGTTCGGCGACAAGTTCGGGGTGCTGCCACCAGCAGTCCGGGACGACCGAGGTCGTCAGCCGGTAGGTGGCGACCAGCCAGGAAACCCACCGTCCCAGGGCCGTCCAGGCTTTGGGTGCGGTGACACTGTCCAGGTCCCGCCACCTATGCGTGGGCTCGGTCAATCCACCGGGCGCCCCGCCCTGGGAGCTGCCCGAGGCAATGTCATTGAAGAGTGCTGCGGCGGCATCGTCGTCGTCAAACAGGTTCATCGCGGATCTCCTTCTCCACGACTTGCTGGTGGACGTGGCCTTGGGCGAGGGCGTCCTCGGCCTCAATCTTGGAGCGGCCCAAGGCGGCTGCGTCGCGGCGTTGGTGCCAGCCGCGCAGGTCCAGCAGGATGGGGCGGGTCCGTCGGCCGAGCATCAGGGCCGTCCCGGCGGGCAGGCGCCGGATTTCGTGCAGGGCAATGACGGGCAGGTCCCTGATCTGTTCCCCTTCCTGCCGGCCTTGGGAGGACCAGGAGTGGGTCCTGTAAGTGTGGCGCCGCTCCCCCAGCAGGGAAGCCAGGTCGCGAAGGTCCCGCTCGTCCGAGCCGCCACCGAAGATCACCTTGATGATGGCCGATTCCCAGATGGTGGAGGCTTCCTCAATGGACCAGCCGGAGCGTGCCTGGGAGAGGGATTGGAGCACGACCATGGTGGAGATCCCGATGCCGCCGCCGTCGGAGAGCACGATCGGCAGCCCTGGCCAGGGCGAGAGGTTGGCGATTTCATCCAGGATCAGGGACAGGGGCGGGTCCAGCCTGCCTCCTGGGGCGGTGAAAGCCATGTCCCTGGCCGCGGCGTCGATGTCATCGATCAGAGCCGATAGGTACGGTCCCGCCGCGGCTGACCCGGACTTGGTGCCGATCAGGTACAGGGTCCCGCGGTCACGAATGAAGGCCTGGGGATCAAATTCGTCCTCACGGTTCGCCGGATCCAGGGCCGCAAGGACCCGGGGTGAGGACAGGGGTGCCACGGCGGCGGAGACGCCGATCCATGAATTTGACGTGTTGCGGGGGTCGTCTTCGAGGATGCCCAGCAGGTCCGAATGCCAGCCCAACGCTGCGTGCGGGCCGTGCAGGATGTCCAGTGCCTCGGTGGCCAGTGTGGGGTTCGATGACCAGCGCCGAAAGGCCTGGATCCCCTCTCCCGAGAGGGCTGCGGCGTGTAGCAGGCATTGGAGGACTATTTGTGCCCGTTTCTGCCATGCGGCGTTTTCGCCGCTCATTTTGGAATCCGCCGAGATGACCAGTGCCCGCCGGACGGCCACGTCGGGATCCTCGCAGCCGCGTACCGGGGACCACCGCAGGGTGGACGTCAGTCCGGACATGCCTTGCGGGTCGAAGACCGTGACGGGTCGCCCGCCGGTGGCCCGGGCTTTCATGGTGACGGCCAGGTTGTCGGCGCGGGTGGAGGTGGTCACGACCGCTCCCGGTGCGTCCAGGATGGCGTTGATGACAACAAAGAGCCCTTTCCCGGAGCGTGGGGCGCCTTGGATGACCATGGATTCTTCGGTCGAGACGTGGACCTTGGTGCCTCGCGAGGTGCCGAGGGTCCAGGACACGTCAGCCAGGTGTGGGTGTTTCAGTCCGGGGCGGGTGATCCTGCCCCGTTTCAGGGCGGCCCGCCGGCCAAACTCGCGCACAACTTCGGCCCGTTGGGCCATGCCGTCCCTACCGAGGATGTCTTGGCGCAGCCAGGCTCCGGATTGGCGCCAGCTGCGCCACATCAGCCAGGCCGCAATGACCCCCACCAGGAGCAGGACCAGTACCGGGCCGAGGAGGACCCAGACGGTGCCGACTCCCATGTCGCAGCCTGGCGGGGGCTGGCCGATGGCGGCAAGGTTCCCGGTGAAAAGTCCGACGGCGGCCACCGGGCTCGGTGGGCCGCCCAGCCCGCGCCCGCATTTCCATTGGGCAGCCACGTTCGCGGCGGCCTCGGTGAGGCCGCTGAACCCGACAAAGGCTGCCCCGCAGACCAGGCCGGTCGTGATGAGTGGTGTGGAGTCTGCGTGGACGAGGTTCATGGCATCATCCTGTGGTCGGTGCTGAAGACGGTGAGTTCGTCGCTGGTGACTTGGTTGGCGACGATGAAGGATCGGTTGCCGACCTTCCACAGGCCGACCCCTTTGGGGAGTTCCTCGACCTGTGCGGATTCGGCCTCCGTCAGGCCGAGGGCGTCTTTGGTCAGGCGCATGGAGTCGTGTTTTTGGCGGTAGATGATGCGGGTGTCTGCCTCGGTGAGCAGGCCGAGTGCTTTTTGGCGGTGGGCGCTGGTGCTGTCGCCGATCTCGTTCAGGTCCGCGACCTTGTGCATGATCAGCAGGTTGGCGATGCCGTAGGTGCGGGCGAGCCGCCACTGTTCGCTCATCTTGACCAGCATGTACGGGTCGGCGAGCATGCGCCATCCCTCGTCATAGACCACGATGCGTTTGCCGCCGTCGGGGTTGGTGATGGCAGCTTCCAGCCAGGTGGCCCCGCAGGCGGCGGCCAGGGAGAGTGCCTGTTCGGAGGCGCCGATCAGGGCGGAGGTGTCCATGACCATCATCGGTGCATCGGCGTCGAAGGAGACTGTGGAGGGTGCGTCAAACATCCCCTCCAAGTCGCCTGATACGGTGCGCCGGAGGGAGTGGGCGACGGCGCGGCCGCCGTCGGGGCCGACGAGTTCCCGGGTCTCCTTCGAGGGGTTGAGCAGGTATTCCAGGACCATGGGCAGTGTAGGCGTTTCGTTGGCGGCAACCGCCTCGGTCAGGGCCATGTCCAGGGCTGTGTGTTCGACGGGATGCATCGGCACTCCCTGGCGCATGAGGGAGACGAGGGCGACGAGCAGTTGTCGGCGGCGTTGTCGGACTACGGCCTGCCATTGGGCGTTGGACAGGTCCTGGGAGCGGGGACCTGCGTCGAGCGGGTTGACCCGGGTGGCGCGGCCCGGGCCTACTGAGATGACCTTGCCGCCCACGGCGTTGGCTACGGGGACCCATTCGCCTTTGGGGTCGGAGGCGACGGCGGCCTTTCGCCCCAGGGTGATGGAGCGGGCGACGAAGGATTTCCCGCACATGGATTTGCCGGTTCCCACGGTGCCGATGACCACGATGGAGGGGCCGCTGATGACGCCCTTGTCGTAGAGCACCCAGGGATCGTAGGAGAACGCGCCGGAGCCGAAGACATCGCTTCCGATGTAGGTGCCTTCGTGGCCGAGCCCGGATTCGGTGATGAAGGGGTACGCGGCGGCGAAGGTCATGGTGGAGGCCCGGTGCGGGGCCGGGTGGAGCCGGTGCGGGCCCTTGAGGGAATGTCGGCCGAAGGGCTGCTGCCGGTGCGTGGTGGCGGGTCCTTCCTCGTCGCCGGCCAGCAGTCCCATCTTCTTCCAGAAGGGTTCCTGCCGACCGGCGACGGCTTGGCCCTGCAGCTGGCGGCGTTCTCGCCTGGCGCTGCGGGACTCATGGCTTGGGATGAAGACGACGGCCAGCTGGGTGGTTTTCATTTCAGTCCCCTTCCCAGGGGCAGTCCTCCGGCGATGAAGGCAGGCCACTGTTCACCCACGAGCAGCCTCAGATCGACGAAAGCGCTGGCGGCGGCTGATTCGAGTTCCTGCCGGTGGCTGGAGAGTTCCTCCAGGGAGTCGCCGGTGATGGTGACGTATGCGGCGGGGCGGACGTCCCCGTGGCCGGCGACGATCTCTTCCTCGCGCCGTTGGACTTCTTCTTCCTCGGCCCGTTGTTCGCGTGTGGTGGGGCGGTCAAACTTTGTATTGATCCGCCGACGTGTCTCATGCGCTTCGTGGGCCGAGCGGATGTCCTTGAGTGCCTGGTCGGTGGGGATGGCCTTGATGACCTGGGTGACGGTGTGCCGGAAGCCGCCGACGTAGACCAGCGGGTGCAGGAATCCCGGGAAAACTTTTTGGCGTGGCCATTCCGCGACCCAAAAGGTTTGGTGGAAGCCACTGTCGGTGCGAATGTAGGACCAATGTTCTTCCAAAGCCACGGGGCCGGCCTGGCCCGGGTCCACGCCCTTGAAGTCGCCTGTCCGTTGGGAGGTTCGCATGACCGATTCCGGGTCAAACGCTCCCCGCAGGACTGCAGCGAAGCCCCGGTCCCCCAGCCATTCCTCCACGATCACCCCGTGGGTTTTGAGCCCGGTGCGCAGGGCCTGGATTTCTGAGCGCAGGGTATGCTCCAGCCCTTTTGTACCGCCGCCGGCGTCGTGGATCCGGCGCCGGGCCTTGGCGGTGTTCACCACCAAGGTCAGGAGGATTTCATGGCTCGATGCCGTTCCGGCCGCGGCGATGAGGTCCTTGTAGGAGCTGTCCCCCCAGCCGGAGGCGGGGATTTCGCCGCCACGGGAGGTGACTTGCTGGTCGTAATAGTCTTGGAGCGCGGTGGCCGGGAACTGGACGGTGTGGTCCTGAATGGCGATCCTGGCTACGACGGGCCGCTTGGCCAGGGCGGCCTGCACCCGTGACCAGGCCTGGACGGCGTAAGCCTTGTCGTCATCATCCAGCAGTGCGAAAGCGCCAGCGCGGCAGCGCAGGACGGCGAAGGCCTCGTGGGCCTGGGCATCCACAACAAAGCATTCACCGAAGGCAGTGCGGTGGATGGCCAAGGACGCTAGCCCGCCGGGAAGGACCAGAGTTCCGACCGGGACTGGGTCCATGGTGGGCAGGAAATAGGCGGTCTGCCCGGTCAGCTTCCTCACAAGGAACCGGGTCCCGGTCAGCGCCCAGAGGGGATACGGCGTTCTCGCATATTGCAGGATGCCAAAGAGCAGCAGGAAGATCCACGCCGGGCTGGAGCCAAGGAATGCGGCTGGTCCGTCGATGGCCGAGGACACACCTGCCATGAGGATGCCGCCTGCGGCGAGGGCAAGCTGGTACCACTGCAACCCCATGATGACGCCGCGGCGTTCGTGCCGGGGAAAACTCACCGGTTGCAAGGCGTTGCTGTCCTCAGTCATGATGTCCTCCAGTGTGGGGCGGTCTGATGGGTGGGTTGCCGGGCCCGGACGCCGGTGGCCGCGGCTTGGGCCCAGATGATGGGCCAGGACGTGCGGTGCCGGGACTCGACGGGCCGCCTCCTGGGTGCGGCACGCCGGGGCCCGCCTGCTGTGGTGGAGTCATCGTGCTCCTCCCTGTCGCGGTAGGGCTACCTGTTGGCGATGACTGGGGCGCACGGGGCTGGCCCGTTGTTTGCTGTCGATTTGGAGTTTCGGTTGCCGATGCCTGGCCTGGGTCCGGCGCAGTGGAGGTCGGAGCCTGCGGAGTCGCCGATGCGCCGGGGCGTTGCTGAATCTTGGGCTTGTCCGGGGAGGATGTCGAGCTGGAAACAGCAGGATCCTTCACGTGGGCCGTCTCAGGCTTCGCGCTGGATTGCACCACTTTGGGGCTTTGACCACCTCGGCCGGATGTCAGCATGTGATGGTTGTGCAGCTGCTGTCCCAGCTGTCGGCTGGCGAATCTTGAGCTTTGTTGTGCTACATGACCTCCGCCGGCTGATTGTGCTGCGGCGGCCAGCTCGCCACCGGCGAATCCGACAAGTTTTAAGGCCATCAGCGGTGCTGCGCAGGCGAGGGTCATGCCCACTGCGCCGGCCGCCATTCCGGCAAAGGAGGTGGAGTTCGCGTACAGTCTGACGGCCACGGCCAGAATTGTCGCAGCCAAGGGTTTGGCGAGCAGCAGGGCGACGACGACCTCGCACCACCGCCCGGCCCAGGACTTGGTCTTCTCCCACGGCATGAGCATCAGGGCGACGGGGGCGACGGCGGCCAGCACGATCAGGGCGAACGAGCGGAAGATCATCGAGCACATCAGGATGAACGCCAGAACCCAGACAATGAGTGTCGCCATCACCGTGATGACGATGGTGCCGATGGCTGGGTTCCCTGTTGTGGACTGCGCTCCGAACGGTGTGGCAATCCAGGCTTGACCGGAACCGGCCGTGCCATGCTTGAACCCAAAGAGGCGCATGAAGACCACGTAAGGGTCAGATCCCATCGTGGCCAGCAGTGCTGTCGAGGCGCTGTCGCTGACATGGGTCAGGGCCTGCATCAGGTAGACGGCGCCGCTGACGACGGGCACGGCGACGAAGCCGCCGATCAGGGCGCGCCAGATCCGGCGTGCTTGTTGCGAGATGAGGCCCGAGACCAGTTGCAGGATCATGACGGCCACCAACGGCGTCATCATGACAACGACCCACCAGCTCGTCAGTCCCTGGACCGCCGTCCACTGGGAATCGTCGACATTGGAGACACCGAATGCCCCGGAGATGAAGGACCACAGCCAAGAGGCCAGGCTCTCCAAGATGCCGGCAAAAAAGCCGCCAATGCCCGATGTGACTGTGTCCTTGGCCGCGGAAACGAGCCCGCACCCAAGGGGCCACCAACCCCCTAAAGTGCACTCAAGCGCTGGCATGGTGACCGCTCAGAACCCGAGGTGGAAGGCAGTCTGTGACCACAGGATGTAGCCGTTGATCCCGCCAAGGATTGCGGCAATGGGGCCGGTCCAGAGCAGGATCATCCCGCCGCCGGACGCCAGCCGGGATGACTGGCTGAGTTTGCCTGCCAGCAGCATGGCGGCACCAATGATGGCGACGATGGCGATGACAATGAAGGCCCCGACAAGGATTCCTCCGCCGATTTGCTTCAGGGAGTCCAGGAACGGGAAGTTGCCGTTGGGGACGATTCCAGGGTCCACGGGTGCGAAATTCATGACATTACTCCATCCGGACATTGAAGACAGACGTTGCGTTTGCTTCTTCACTTCCATGCCCAATTTGGTGCCGGCCGCATGACCTGGGCGTCGGGCCGGCGGCGGGCCGCTATTTTTTGCCCACGACGGTGAAGTACTGTGATCCGGTGTTCCAGCTGACAGGGTGGAGGAGGGTGCCGGCTGACGGGTTCAGGGCGCTGTACATCATGCCGTTCCCCGCGTAGATGCCGATGTGGGCCCAGTGGTGGGGGCCGTCGGGGTTTTGGACCACCAGATCGCCGGGCTGGGGCGTGGAGGTGGACCGGCCAGCCCGCCATTGCTCGGTTCGGGGAAGCCGGATCCCGGCTTGGGCGTAGACCCATTGGACGTAGCCGGAGCAGTCCCAGGCCTGGAAGGCCGTGCCGCCCCAGATGTAAGTGCCGCCGACGCCCTCCTGGGCGTAATGGAGAATCGCCTTCCTGGTTGCAATCAAGTTTCCGGGGATGGCGGGTGCCGGGGCGCTGTCTGAAGGTCCCAGTGCGGGGCAGCCTTGGAGGCTGGTGTTTCCGCTGGCGGTTGCCAGGAGGGCTGCTGCGGTGGGTGCCCAGCGTTCGTAGAGTTCGGGGAATGCTGACGCCTGTACGGCCTGGGCCGCGGCTCCCAAGCCCATCGACGTCCAGCCCGGGATGTCCAGGAGACCGGGAGGTGAGCCGTGGTTCGGACCCTGGTGGCCGCCATAGAAGGCCTGGGCGTCATAGGCCGGTGTCATCAGTTGTCGGACGCTCCCCCACCCGGCACTGGGTCGTTGTTGGGCTGAGCCTACGGAATCATGGTCGTGGCCAAGGCCATCATGGGGCATGGACAGCGATTCGGGGACGGCAGGGTTGGCCAGCATCCTGAGACCGGATTCTTGGAGAGCGACCATGATGGCAACCTGGATCCCCTTTGCCGGAACGCCAAGGGACGATCCCACGGACAGGTAGGTGGCAGCGATGCTTTGCTGCTCAGGATCAAGTGCCAGTGGTATGCCGCCGGGCCCCGGAACAGTAATGCTCCCAGCGCCGCTACTCAGTGACGATGCCGGTTGCGGGGTGGTTCCGGCGGAGGACGATTCTTGAAGTGCCGACGTGCAAGGTGTGTTTGTACCCGCTATCTGGGCAACGAGGATGCTGGTGCCGCCGAGCATGGCGGCCATCCCCACAGGGACCACCACTACCAGCGCGCCAAGTACCCGCTGGATCAGTCGCGCTTTCGCGATGGTGGCCAGGGCCGCAGCGGGCATCAGTAGACGATTCTGCTGGCCGAGGTGTAAAAGCCGGCCAATGCGCAACGATGTGACGGAGCTGTGGGGGCCGGTGGGCAGTTCACCATGACACTGACCGGAACGCGGTAAGCAGCCGCGTGTGGATCCGTGGTGGAACGGTCAGTGACGCTGACGGTCATGGTGCAAACATGCAGCCCGACCCACGGGGCCGGGTGGTCCCGAAATTGCGCCAGCGCATTGTCACAGCTGGCTTGGACGACTCGGGCCGTTCGGTACGCCCCATAGGCGGAGAGCTGGGCGAATGCGGCCGCGTTGACGCCGGTTCCCTCAAACTCCTGTGTATACACCGTGAGCGGATTCGAACCATCAGCGAGGACGACCCACCAACCGCGCACATGCGCATATACTTGCGTATAGCCTTCGGTCCGCGAATCCCACGTGTACAGCGCGCGGGCAGTGTCCTCGGCATACACCTTGAAATCCAGGGTCCGTGGCTCGCCCGGCGAAACCGCGGCATCAGTCGGCACTGTGGTCGCTGCGACTTCAGGACCCGGCCCTGCTCCCCTCGACACTGCTGCAGTTTCGCTTGTCGCAGGCGGGGACGTCGGAACATTCGTGGCCCGTTGGGGCGAGCCTGCACCCGGTGGCAGAAACAATGCGATGACCACGGCCACCAGGGCTCCCAGTACTGCGATCAGGAACCAGTGCCGTCGGGAACGGGGCAGGTAGCCTTTCCATGCTGATGGTCCGCGCATTGGAGACCTCCTTTACCCGTCCATGCGGCAAAGAAGCCAACGGCGTATGACCCAACCGAGGCGGACCTGCTGCGCCGCACTCAAGCCAGGCCACGCAGTCGTGCGCGTCCAACGACACAGATGCTGTCTGCCGCTGTCGCATTGTCGGTATGTCATTGCCCCGGGGACGCAAGAAGGCTGGGTGCGGCGACGCTGTTGGCTTGGGGACTATGAGGCTACGGCCTGCGGCGGCTGCGACATCCCGATGACTTTCAGTGCCGCCCTGTAGAGTGCCCTGGCGCGTCCAGTCTGCACGGCGACGTACCTGGGCGTGACATTGTTCTTGGCCGCGATGACAGGAAGAGCGGCAAGACGTTCCGGCCCGCTCAACCTGGGAACAACGATAGTTTCCGCGATCGCCCGGTGCAGTTCGGTGGGCAGGCATTTCGAGGCGCTCATGGCGATTGTATCGGCATTTGCTTTGTCCGAATCCACCACGGCCAGTGCATTCCTCACCGTGATGGCCACTTGGCGCACGAATTTCAAATCCCTGTGCGCCCGGCGATAGGCCGGGGTGTCTGCACGGTCGGCAACGGGGGTTGCTGCACCTTGGCTGTCGTCATAATCATCCAAAAGAAGGAACATGGCTGACCCCCAGGCTTCTTCGCCGGCATACATCCGTGTCAGCTTCAGGACGTTCAGGGCCCATTCTCGATCGGCAACCCCGGCCGGCTCGGCAACGACGTCCTGCGGCCGATCGACGCTGGGATGGTCGTCGGATTCCGCCGTGAACAGGGGAACGGTGTAGCGGGCGGCTGCCTTGGCGATGTGGGCCGCACACACGTGCTTGGCAATGCCCTGGACCCACGCCCCGAAGCGGACGTCCGGCAGCGGTTGGTACCGTCCCCGTGACACTCCGGTCCACACTGCGACGCGGATGTCCTGCAGCACGTCCTCCAGTTCGTTGGGGCACCCAGCCCTGGCCAGGCGAGAACGCACAAAAGTGGAAATATCGCCCACCGCCGTCATGACATCTTCACCACGAATATCAGGACCGTGAGCCTCGGAACCGGGCCTGAAATCGCCCGGAAGTTGGTCTTTGCGGTGGGGCCTGCGAGCTGACGGGTAAGAGACCATCGTCGTCTTCGTTCACGAGAAACTGCACACTATTGGGGTAGGCCACCACACTGTCCAAATGGAGCGACGGCATTGCGACCACGGTAGGGATCCCAGTTGCGTACCAAAACCCCAGAGAGGATATAAACCAGTGTCAGTTCACGGTTTCCCAATGTCAACCCCTACTATGTCATTCTGTGGATAAAAGGTGCAGAATTGAACCATGCCTAAGATCACGCACCCGGTAGACCTGGCCTGGACGGCCGACGTGGAAGCGTCAATGGAGACGTTCGGCAATCGGGCCCGCCTCGAAATCATCCGGTATCTGGAAGGAAGTGGGCCGGTGCCGCGCGGGGACATCGTGGATGCCGTCAGCGCCAGTGAGGCAAGCGTTGCCCAGCACCTGATCGCGCTTGAAAAAACGGGGGCCATCGTCGTGGACATCGTTCAGGGCCGTCGGCACGGCAGGTCACCACGCTATTCGGTGGCTGAAAACCGTATCAAGGAACTATTGGCAGCCCATCAGGACTATCTCCTTAATCGGCGGCCGGCCCTCCCCCAGGGTGCAGGGCAATATCCTGATCCAGGTATTCAACAATGATCTCCAATGTCTCCGGCGAAACATCCCCGAGCGTTCTTGCCGCAAATGACTTGACCCTGGCCGCCCGCAACGACTTCACGAACTCGAGCTGCCGGCCGACCATCTCAGGAGTCTCTATGTCCTCGACACCGAGCAAATACTCGGGATCCACGTTGAAATAGTCAGCCAGCGCAGTCAACAGCGGCCGATCCTGGACCAGTCGCCCATTGCCGTCCTTCATGTAGGACCACCGCGCCCTGGACAATCCAACCCCACGAACCGTCATCGCCGCACGAATTTCCGGAAAAGTCAGTGCCTCACCTCTCTCCGCGACAGCGACATCAAGCAAGAGGTGGAGCTTTCGGGCAAGCTCACCCTGGGGCGTGCGCCTGGCCGCACCGGGCGTTTCGTGATGCGTCATGTATCTCCAATCCGGTCCTCGGGAGTGCTTCAAGTATGGTCCCGCGCCTTGAACGCTTCAAGAAGCCGCAAGACTGGAACAGTCCGCGAAACAGGCCCTACATCATCAACAACGCAAGGCCAATCCTGCACACCCTAGCCTTTCCATATCTGTCCGTCGTCGCACTCGTCTGCTCCAGTCGCATAAGTTCCCTTGTTGTCGTGCCGTTACGGCCTCCGGCGGCAGGGCTCAAGACTCGCGGTGCCGCCGCCGAGAATGGCGACGCAGCCATGATCGGGAACCTCACTGTCCACAAGGGCCTGGCCGCTGTGGCGGGGAACCCGCCCGCACGTGATCGGCGGCAGGCGAGTCGGCCGCCGTCGTTCTTCCGACATGCCAACGGAAGTCATGTAGTTTCAGTGTCTTTGCACCATGGAAGGGTACACGCACGCTGAACAGGAGAATTCGATGACCGAGCAGACAGACCGCACATCATCCACCCATGGTTTCGTCGACGAGTGGATGACGCCCAAGGAGATCTGCCATGAGCTGCAGATCCCCGAGCAGACTTTCTACCAGTGGCGCGTCAAGCACGTGGGACCGAGGGCCCACAGGATCGGGCGCCACCTTCGCATCAGCCGCACGGATTTCAACGCGTGGCTCGCCACAACGGAAGACCCCGTTGGCTAGAGCAAAAACGCCGCTCGGGACCTGGGGAAAAATTACCCGCCGAAAGATGGGGCCCACCACGTGGCGGGCACGGGCAACCATGCGCGGATATGACGGCAAGCCCCGGATGTACCAAATGACAGGGCCAACCGGGGCCCAGGCTGAAGCCGCCCTCCTGACCAAGCTCAATGAGATGCTCCCGCCCACCGACGACGTGATCAGCCCCGACATGGCCATCAGCGAACTCGCCAAATTCTGGTGGCTCGAATTCGAGGACCTGGGACGGGCTGCCAATACGCGCCGGCGCTACCGGGAAATCATTGACACCTACATCCTGCCCGGAGTGGGGAACCTCACCATTCGCGAAGCCAACGTCTCCACCCTGGACAAGTTCCTCAAGGGCGTGCGCATCAAACACGGCAACGCAACAGCCAAAATGTCCAAGACTCTACTCTCCGGCATGATGTCCCTGGCCACACGCCACGGCGCCGCCCCAACAAATCCCCTACGGGAGGTCGCCCGTATCCCCACCGGCAACAAGGAAGTCCGCGCACTGACCATTGACGAAGTCGCCAAGCTTCGACATGACGTCTACCGATGGCAACAGCCAACCGGACGCCAGAATGGACTGCACGAAAAGGACATCCTCGACGTCGTGGACATCATGCTGGCCACCGGCGCCAGGATCGGAGAGGCGCTGGCCATCCGGTGGTCCGACGTCGACCTGGCCGCCGAGAAGCCGACCGTCACCATCCGCGGGACCATCATCGACATCCGGGGCAAGAACGGACTGAGGATCCAGGACCACCCCAAGAGCGCCAACTCGCGACAACGCTACTTCCTGCCACCTTTCGCCATCGAGATGCTGCGTCGGCGCCAGGCCGATCCGTTGCGACAAAATACCTTTGACTTGGTGTTCCCTTCCAGCACCTTGACCATTCGAGATCCCAATGGGTTCCGGAAACAATGGCGAGAAGCCCGGAAAGCTGTTGGCTTCGACTGGGTCACACCGCACACCTTTCGCAAATCAGTCGGGACCATCCTGGCCAACACCCAAGGCATGGCCGCCGCGACAGCGCAGCTTGGGCACGCGAGCGAGAAGATCACGAGCAAACACTACGTCCAAAAAACGCACGAGGCACCGGACAATACTGAGGTACTGCAGGCGTTCGGCAAACGCCCGAAGTAGCACCGTCGACCACGTAATTGACCCTTCAGAATTCAGAGTGTAGACAGCGCCTCCGCATGAGAAGTCCGGGAGGGAGTTGTCGTAGCTGGTCTGAGAGCCTAAGGAAAAACCTGGATTTCCTGGATCGTGAGTTTTCTACCAAGATGCCCTCGAGTTCAACGCTTCCTTCCGATACTCTGACCAGGCCATATTATGCCGCCTCGACGGACTCGCACTTGACGCAACTGGGCAGTATGTGCGCGCGGATGGTGACATCCACGCCTTGCGTGTTGTTGCTCCCGATGACTGGTGCCATCGACGCGGGTCCCAGGGACTTCCCCGTGACACCCTGACCTGCCAGCTGGGCCATAAACCCCTTCAAGTGGCGGCCCAGCGCTTTGCTGGTGCGCATCCCCCGTTACCGCTGCACCGGGTAAGGACAAGCGTAGTGGCAAGATACCTCCACGGCTGCAGAGCCACGCGTCAAGCACTCGCGCCGCGGGCTGCGCTGAGCCTTGGAACAGATCGTGTGCCAACACCGCGCCGTCGCCCGGATGGCCGAAGGCTTGGGCGTCACTTGGCATACAGCCAACCAGACCGTGCTGTCGGAGCGTTGACCCGTGCCGATTGATGATTCGCACCGCTTCGCAGGCGTGAAGAACATGGGTGTTGATGAGCACGTCTATCGGCGCACCCGCCGTGGCAACAAATACATCACCGTTATCAGCGGACTGACCCCGATCCGTGACTGCATGGGCCCTTCCCACCTGCCGGACATGGTCGAGGGCCGCTCTAAACCAGTCTTCGCGACCTAATAGCAGGAATACCGACAAGCGTGTCGGGATCGAGGACGTGGCCAGAGGCAAGTTCTCCGGACTCAAAAGCGCCGCAGCCGAAACTTCCTCGACGCGGTCCCGATCAAGGACCTTAGGAGACTTCAGACCGAAACCAGAACCTGAGCCTGAAGAGCCCCAAACCACACCCTTCAGTACATGAAAGGACTCGAGCAGGCGCCACAAATTCCGCCAGCACTTCGACTCAATCTCGACATACGGTTCCAAATAAAGCCGCACCCTGCTAGCATCGGCAAAAGAATCACTGTTAGCAGCATCACATCCAAGGCACCAGCACGGATGGTCGTTCAATTCAGAGAGGCCGATTCCATCAATGTCCTAATATCTGGTCTTACCGCTGCGGGAAAGACAACACATGCAAAACTCCTCGCCGAAAACATGAATTACGAATATATCTCAGCGACGGCCTTGCTTGCGGGTTTGCTAGGTATCCCATCAGAGGAAATCAACGATCAATTTTGGATAAAATACGGTGATCAAATTGACCGCATTCGTCGAGCGACCGACCTGGACAACGAACTAGACCATGAACTACTAAAACTTTGTCTAAAGCGTTCAGACTTGATAGTAGACGCTTGGGCCGCCCCTTGGCTCGTAAAAACAGACAAGGCAGTACGGGTTTGGCTAAAATCAGACCTGAAATCTCGCACTCTCAAGGCCGCCGTTTCAGACGACAACGCACACGAGCTATCGTGGTACGAACCTTTCATTGATAAAAAAGATCGAACAACACGAAATCATTTCAAACGCCTCTATGATTTCGATCTTTACATGTATGATACCGCAGGCTTTGATGTTATTATCGAAAATACATTATATATCAAAAACCCGACTCGCTTAGATGCGGACCGTGGGATTGCACTATTTGATCCAGTTTTCACAAAGGCCGTCAAACAAAATCTGGCGTATAAAAAGTAAGTATTTATGAGAGGACATGATATGAACGAAGCGGCAGAAATGAAAGACCCGAGTTTCTCTGGGATTCAAAAAGTTGGAGCAGCGATTGTGCTCGACCGTAAAGTGATTGCACTGCGTAAGACTAATCAACC
This sequence comes from Arthrobacter dokdonellae, assembly GCF_003268655.1. Classification (NCBI taxonomy): domain Bacteria; kingdom Bacillati; phylum Actinomycetota; class Actinomycetes; order Micrococcales; family Micrococcaceae; genus Arthrobacter; species Arthrobacter dokdonensis. The sequence continues at coordinate 2,850,780 of NZ_CP029642.1, forward strand.
CAGCTCGGAATACTACATGGCGGGCGGCAAAATTGAAGACGGCGAAACTCAACTTCAAACGCTTAAGCGCGAGCTGGACGAGGAACTCGGCGTCGCGGTGAAAGAGTACGACTACATTGGAACCTACGAAGATTTGGCCGTTTTTGAAGGAACGCCAATCCGTCTGCACGCGTACTATGTGCTGGTGGAAGGTCGTCCTAAACCAGCCAATGAAGTAAAGGAATATCGATGGTTTGACTCAAAATGGAAGTCGGAAGGAATCGAGCTTAGCTCAATCCTTGCGGAGCAAGTAATTCCAGAACTGGTAGCTAGGGGTTACATTGACTAAGACCGAACTACATCGAGAGGATGTATCCAGTTGGATTGTCAGGCTTTCTGGCACTGATAACAGCCTAACTGATAAATTGGTTTTAGACCTGATTGAAGACTTGAGACGGCAAATACCCGATGCATCAATTGCCCGCAAGGCAACTGACGTTAAGGACACTGGATCCAGGTCTGGACTCGACATTGACACGACGCAATTTCTCGTCGCACTTGCTCCATTTCTGGCTCAACAGCTCGTTGATGTGACAAAGGCTTGGGTCAGGAGAAAAGGCAAGAGCGAGCCTAAAGTAAACGAAGAACGAATTTCGGGCACCTTAGAGCATGCAGAATACGACACAGTCGACATTCAAATCAGTATTAGACGTGATAAACACATGAAGTAGGAGTGACCTTGGCTCGAAAAGCACTTCTATTTGGAGTTTCTAATTATACTGATATAGCCCTTGATGGTCTTGAAAAGCCACATTCCGACATAGGCGCCATCTATCGCCTCCTCGCCGATATGGGCCACGGAGGTTTCGATTCGGTGATGCAGAAACCTGACGCAGACTGGCACGAAGCACATGGCTTGATTACAGATCTATTTCTGCACTCAGATGCGAACGATGTCGTCCTACTCATGTTTGCTGGTCATGGAATTAGAAATGATTATGGCGATCTTTATCTAGCATTTAAGAATACACAAATGAATAATCTTGAAGGTACAGCGGTTGCTGCCCACAACATCGCCCGACTCATGGATACGGCTCAGGTAGCCACACAAATACTTATTTTGGATTGTTGCTTTAGTGGAGCTTTCCCCGACGGTAGTCGCGGCAATTCTAATGCGGCATCGCCAGTCCAAGACACTTATGCGGATGTTTTTAATATGCCATACGGTAGGAAGGCAGTATTGACTGCTACAGACGTTATCCAAGTAGCGCGTGAATATAGTGGCCCAGCTGACGATAGCGATTACTCCCTGTTCAGTCGGTTTCTCATATCTGGTATCGAGGGACCAGGAGATCTTGATGGTGACGGCATTGTGGGCTTGGCAGAACTTTACGAACATATTCTGAACTCCTGCAAGGCGACTGTAGCTATGCAAACCCCACAATTGTTGGGGCGTGCAGGGCTACAATTTGGTGATGTATCTATCAGCCGTAATCCTGAGATTCACGTCCAGACCGATCGAAGTCGAATACTCACAGACACAATGCTTCTGCTCTCCGAGTCGGCCAGGCTCGAGGCGGTTTCCGCGCTCGTGGACGGGAACGGAAGAATATCTGAGGGTAGTGCCAAAAATCCGGACATGGATATTAGGGCTTTGCTACGGGAGTTGGCCTTCCGAGATCCCTCCCGGAAGGCCCGAGATCATTTCTGGAGTGAACTTCACCGATTTTCCGAGAAAATTTCAGGGCCTGGTAACTTTGTAATCCGCGATGCTTCCACCATTTTGCCCGGGCCGTTCGAATGGTGCGACATTCCACAAGGATCCGCCATGATACGGAAACATGAATACTTTGATGTCCCAGCATTTAGAGTGTCTAAATACCCGGTGACCGTTGAACAATTCGCTTATTTTATTGATTCAGACGACGGATATTTCCAGGATGAATGGTGGAGAGGCCTAGGCGAAAGACCTGATCGCCCCTACGATCAATGGGCCCCGACTAATTTTCTGCCGAGAGTCTATGTGAATTGGTATGAATCCGTAGCCTTTACTCGTTGGTTGACTGCACGGACAGGACAACTTGTCCGTTTGCCCCTAGAGTGGGAGTGGGAGTGGGCAGCAGGAAGTGGAGATGGCGATACGTCATATCCGTGGGGTGACTGGTGGTCAAAATATAATGCAAACGTTAAGGACAGCGGAATCGGACAAATCACGCCAGTAGTTGATTACACTGGGGGTGTGAGCCAATTTGGGGTCAGTGGGATGTCAGGCAACGTTTGGGAGCGGTGCTTGAATCTCTACGATAGACCAACGAGGGTCTCCTATTCAGGTAAACAACTTCGCGTGATAAGAGGTGGTTCTTATCGATATCCCAGCTGGAAGGCAAGAATTGATCATCGCCATGCATGTCTCCCTGGACGGAGATTTGACGACGGCGGATTTAGAATCTGCTCTTCGGTGGGATTAAAATTCAACTGAAATTGAGGAATTATGAGCGATGATAGTTCGGGCCTGGATGTTGCAAAGCTGGAGGCAGCGCAAAGGCTAATTGCCGATGCATTTGGTGGCCAGTCTCCTGAAGCAGACTTAAACTCGGCAGACCGATTTGCCCGCTGGCAAAAGGCCGCATTCTTCGACCCGCGTGAACACTATGACCGTTCGTCAGTAAAACTTTTTGGTGTCCCGGAGCACAGCTCGGTTGAACTTATTACCATTAAAGTTTCTGCTGTGTCTGCTTGCGAACATCATTATGCACCAGCCATACTTAAGGCAACAGTGGGGTACATTCCGGGGAAATATTTTGTCGGTTACTCGAAGATTGCTAAAATGTTCAAATTTTTTGCGTCAAAATATACGATGGATGAAATTATTTGTAGCGATTTTCTCAGAGAGTTCAATGAAGTTGCTGGTCCTAAGGGTGCTGGAATACTTCTCAGGGGAAAACATTTTTGTGTTATATCAAAGGGTGGTCCCGAATCAGATTTTCCGATGGTTCAAGCTCTTTCGGGCAACCTTCGCACTGATTTGTCCTTGAGGCAGGAATTTCTCAGCCATGCATCGACTTCATGGGACGATGGTATTTGATCATGATATTTATTCTCACATCGTTTAGTCGTCAAGACTATACGATTTGGGGCTGTCCGTGAAAATCGCATTCGTCGGTCCTTTTTCGAGTGGCAAAACAACAATTGCAAATGATATCATGACGGCGATGCCGTGTACGGCTATACCGGAGCAGGCCCGAAGGGTTATAGGTCTGTCTAGCAATGCAACAATGGCGCTTAGTGACGTACGGGCTTTTTTGATAGTCAGCCAACTGATCTTGGAACGCGAGTATGAAGGGGCCGGGGGGGGTTAAAATCGTCGACGGTGGGGTGATAAACAATCTTGCTCATGACATGGTCTTGCTACATCCAGCTCCCTCGCGAACTGCTCTATTTTCAGAGATTAGACACTCGAAGTACGATCATGTTTTTCTTTGCGATTATCGTGACGTAGGACTTGAACATGATGGGATTCGTTTCGATGATATCGATTTGAGAATCAGACTCGACTCAGCCGTTCGGTCGGTAATGAGTGAATTAGATTATCGTTTTACCATTTTAAGCGGTAATCGACTCGAACGACTGAGCTCCGTACTACAGGTCTTGAATTAGACATCAATGGATCGCGCGCCACTACGTCTGCACTATTGGTGAGGGCAACAACGGTTGTCTAAAATTGAACGCCGGTATAAGCGTGGGCGGGTCCATCGGTGTTCCGTAAGCCGGTCCTGCGGCGATCAAAAAGAGTCCCCACTATGACGGATGTCCGAGTCCCACAAGCCCGACATCTATATCGCCGGTCAGCCACGGCCTAACCGCCAGCATGCGAGCAGCGCGGGCAAACAGAGCCCTTCGGCCAGCGAACCCAAGCCAGACAATCCAGACAATCAGCGTCTGAGGCAAACCACGATCGATACTCCCCGCCAGAGCACGGGTAGTCCACACCAGCTGGGAGCTGGGACTCAGCTACGCCCCAATTTTAGTCCGGTCAGATGTATATTCCAGATCGCCGAATTAGCCTAGAGATTTCATCGGCGTGTGGCCGTGCCGTGTAATTAAACCCTGAAAGGTGCCTGACGTGGAAAAATGGAGTTACTACACAGCATTTTCTACACAGTTTCAGGAGCACCTCGCCTAGTCTTTGTGTAGTATTCCACTAATTCCCGCCAGCAAGAGTGCGGTTAGAATCCACGCAATACTTCTGAGTACGGCAAAGGTCGCGGACAGCCACGCACTTTTACCTATCAGAAACATCGCAGATTGCCCCGTCGTCGCCGCAGGAATGGTCGTGTCAAGAGCATAGAGAAACGCATTGAATCCTGGGACTCCGGACTGCGTAACGACCATCGGATTCTGGGTGAAGTCCCCGTGGAATACCATGGCAAGAACCAGAGACACAGCGAATATACCGACCATCCAGGGGACGACAAACAAGGGCCGATACCCATAACCAACGACACCACCATACGGCCAGCGAAGTATCTTTGATCTGATACGTGCAGCCTTCGTCACTTCTTGAGCTGCTTTGTATCGGATCCAGCGCGCTTCTTCAGGATGTCCACTTTGTTCATATACCCTAGCCATTTCTCTCCACGGCTGGGGGACAAATACTTTCCTTGACGACGAAGCATGGACATGCTCGGAATTTACCCGGAGCCATTGTACAACGGAGTGACGTTTCGTAAGAAAGTAACCCTCGATCGAGCCGACTGCCCATCCTTGCGCACTGGATAACGATGGGATTTTCCCCTCGGAAGACCCAACACTCAAATGACGGATCTTCGCTCCCGCGAGATTGACCGTGCCGTTGGTCGTTAACCCTTTGTCGAACTTCAGTCTCGCGACGGTGATAGATTCAAGCTTGAGCACGTCGCCTTGGGGCCTGCCACTAGTTAGAATCTCGCCACTCAGGCTCAGAGTGGACATGAAATGGGCGCCAATTGCACGGATAACTCCGTGGGCGGTGATTCCATTCACGAGAGCATCGTCGCGAACATGAGCACCGTCAAGTAGGAGAGCACAGACGCTAAGAACATTATTCGCGTCGAACATGGTCGCACCGTAAAGAATTCCTCCGTTCAAGATGAGTTGACCACCGATCCTGGCACCGACCGCGCGAACTACCCCAGTGGCTTCTCGCATCAGGACCACATGGCTGACAATATTGATGCCGTCTAGGGTGAGAGCGTCGCCCCTGGGTTCCGGATTCGTCAAAGTCGCGCCCGTCAAATTGAGCTGACCGCCAATCTGCGCATCAACGGCGCGCACTTCGCCGGTAGCCGTGAGGTTGCACAGGAATACATCGCCTTTTATCTTAATACCATCAAGAGTCAGGGCATTTTCCTTGGAGTTGTGGCTGGCTAGCTTCGACTTCGTCAGGTTGATTTGGCCGCCGATCGTTGCTTCAACCGCTCTGACTTCCCGAGTCGCTTGGAGGCGTTCAAGAAACACGTCGCCTTTGATTCTGGCGGCACGAAAGGTCAACCCTGGCATAGAGCAGCCGCGGAGGTTCAGCGCGGGCAAGGTGCAATGGTTAAAAGAGGGTTCATTGTCGAACCCGCTCTGCGTAATTTTCAAACGGCACGGAAGCGTTACGTAGTCGAGGTTCAGAGTTCCTGTCACCCGGACCCCTCTGAGCTGCAACCCGCGAGGATCGGGAGCTAACCTTGGATCGAGAAGGGCCGCGCGGATCGCATCCGCAGGTACAGAACGACTTCCAGCCCAGACCTTGCTCTTGGACGCTTGAACCTCTCTGTTGGATTGACCGCTGGCCAAATCAATGGGAATTCCCGATGTTGCGGCATTGAAAAGTCGGGCCTCCCAACCTTCGTTTCTCCCAAAAATCCCACCCATGGGCCAGTTCTACCACTTTTCAACAGAAACAGAAATAGTATTGGACACATACACTTCGCCTGCGTCTTTCAACTATTTAGGCGATTTGGATGCATTGGCCGCCGAGTCCTACCTCGATGCGCAACGTGCCTCCGATTGCCTCAACATGCTTTCGTAGCGTGTCGATCTGGGCGTGGTCGATCTCGCCGTGCTCTATCCGCGACACCCAGTTCTGCGTGACATACAGCCACCCGGCAACTTGGGCCGGGGCCGGCTCGGACAATTCACGCACGCGGTAGGCGCCGACCACATCGAGCATGCGTTTTCTGTGCTCGTCCACGACCGCCCGGTCGACAGGGCACTTCGTCAGCGTCTCCTCCATGGATCTTGCCATTACGGTATCGCTTCATTGCCTTCATTGCCTTCATTGCCTTCAAGTGATCATCGAACAGGACACCTGCGATCGGAATGTTCTTCGTGTAACACTTGGACCAGTTCCCGTCCCATCCCCTGCCACCGGCCAAATCGCCTGACGTTGCGAATCAAAGGCAAACAACACCCGCAGCTCCGACCGGCCGCTGGACACTGGCCGCACTTCCTTCATGTTCTTGGATCTCGACCGGACCACTATGTCTACCAAGGGCCGGCCAAGCTGCAACCCGCGCGCGGCCAACAACTCCATTGGCGGCAACGGCTCGGCCGTAGGAGTCGTGATCCAAACCAGGCAGCCATGCTTCAACAGGTGACACCTCGAAGTTTCACATCATCGGCAGAATACAACCTCCAAGCAATATGGCTCTCGGAGTATAAACAAGGCCGCTCGGTCCTCGATTTGTTGAACCCGCGGCAATCCAAACGCTCGCACTTTTTCGTGTCCGACTGTCAGTTCAGGTTCGCAGTTTGGCTCACGAGTTTGATCTAAATTCAGGCCCACCAAGGCGGCGAAATCGGAGGCAAATTGCCGTAAAAATTAGGGAAGTTCATACTCCACTCCCCCAACTAAGAGTCACCCATAAGCACGCTTCGGAGCCGACAATTGTTTCATGGCGGGCCGGACCGAAACTGCACCCCGAACAACGCAGTGCTTTGAAGTACGAGAGCCCTCGTTTCACAACGGGTGACATGACATCGACGGTGTCCACGGACCTGCAAACGGCCACCAAACAGACCATCCGGCGCTACGCTGCAGGTCCACGTCACGTTTTACTCACGTTTTTCAACGAAAACCGACGCCAATAGTTGGCATGCCAAAGGGGCCTGTCGTCCCGCACTCCCCCGAAAACTACCGGATTTTGACCGTCAACGAAGACTGTTGGCATGAGAATCCTGAGATTCTCTTGGCCGCCGGTTCGAGTCCGGCCCGGGGCACCAAATGTGGCTCTGACCTGCGGTTTTACTGTTTCAACCATACCCGCGGAAAGGGCCAAATCACGTTCTACTCACGTTTTTGAACGGAAACTTGGTCACGTTTTTGGCCCGTGCAGGGTCAATTAATCCGCCTGCTGACGTCACGTTTTTCGCTCGGCGGGCGGGAAAACCGCGGGAATCCGCGGTTTTCCCGGACCTGAAAGGCCAGGGCCTGTGGCTGCCAACTATTGGCCCTCCGATCACGGAACTCACGGGGCAGAATGTCTTTGGAGAACAAGGACCTCACCTGAACAACGCCACCCCGGCCACCATCGTCGTTCCCCAAAAACCGTCTGAGACGGCACGAAGCTGGTGGCCAGGAAACCGCAGACGAGCCATGAAACGACAGCCCTCGTTTCGTCCACGAATGGATGACACCCAAGGGGGGCCGAAAAAGGCTGTCAAGACTCCAGATGAAATTCAATTCTGTACCTCATAAACCGGATACCTTTGGCAATGGACAATGCACGACGGATTCTAAGGTCGTCCTCTTGAGCGATGATGACGCCTTCAACGGTTTGTCCAGGTTCAAGTAGGGCTTCCTGCACAAACCCCATGTAGCGCTGGATCTGACCGACCACAGCATCACTGGCCCTTCCACGCTTCAGCTCGACAACGAGGAGCCTAGTGCGGTCCTTACTGATAGCAAGGATGTCCATGGGCCCGGTGTCAGTGGGGTACTGCTGGCCGACCAGTTGGCCGTCCTCCTCGTAGATGTCATACTCTCGGCCCAGGATGGTGCTTCGCCAGTTATGGACCAGAAAGTCTTCGAGCTGCTTCTCCATATGGAACGCGAGCAGGTCCTCAACCTGGGAGGAGATTGCTTGGGCGATCGGTTGAGCCTGGTCTGCGAGCTGCGTGAGGGCGGCCAACTCCGCGACGTGGGCGGACAGCTGGAATACAGTCATCAATGAACCTGCTGAGGAAGCCAGGACGGGGCTCATATCGTCCCTGTTCAATGATCCCTTCCAGTCAACGCGGCGCCGGTGTGGCAGCTCAGTGCCCGGATGATACTCGTACCCCCCGGCGACGATCCCGTACTGGTATGTTCTGCCCGGTTTCGGCGCAAGCACCATGTCACCTTCGCTGATGCCCTCACACGCCGCCCACAGGTTGCCCATCGCCAGACCCGCGGCAATACGCGACTTGTCCGGATACATCGCCAAAAACACACTGTTCATCGCACCTCGGAAGACCTGTGCTCCGTGGCCGAGGTGAGGCCTGATGTCATAGTCGCCAATGAAATCCACCCCCAAGTAGCCTGCCTCGATCATCTCTTCTGCGTTGCGTCCGCCTGCGCCCTGGCGGACCACCCATGCTGTCGTCATTACTCTCCCCAGCTATAGTGACCCTCCGCGGAGCCACTCGTTCTTCATGCATCGAACATAACCCACGTGGCTGACACTAACTCACGGTATCCCGCCAGCAACTACAGGTACGACAGCTGCGCCGCAACGCAGGCCCTACCAAAAGATTCTCCGACAGCACCTACATGGGCATGTTCTATGAGTCAACGCGGGGTATGTTCACGGAGACGGCAGCGGAGCATAATGTCCCCATGGCATTAGGGAGACGTCAGCGTCGGGTGGAAGAGGCAAAATATCACCGGTCAGTCCGGTTCTGGTTGGCGAGCCACTGGATAATGCTTGTCGCTTTGGTCGTTTGCGCGCTGCTTGCAAGTGGGTTCATGGCTATAGCAAACAACTGGGCCACGACGTGCTCTTGGTATGTGTCACAGTATCCAGATTCCATCTTCGATTTAGGAGCGTCCATGAACCAGTGTCACCACGTCGGAGGTTTTGAGTTTTCCACGAGTTGGAACCCGCTGATCGCCGTAATCTTCAGTGTTCTGGGCGCAATTTTGGGGTCATTCGTCGATTTCACATCCCCTCCACCACCTCCGACCGTTGATGTGTGAGGTGTAACGCCTTCCAATTGGGCAGGCCCAACATCAATCGCACAGGACTAACCAGGGTCTCCTCGAGGCGTCCAGCAAAGCCGGGGCAGCCCGCAGTTCCGATCGTTGTAAAGTTCAGTAGATGGATACCCCAGTTAGCTTGTTCGATTTGAAAGTCCCTGTCAATAGGGCACATCCGCTCTTTCTCGCCATGTGTGACTACAAAGGTGCAGCGGGAGCCCGCGAACTGATGGACCTAATCTTCTCGAACTACATAGATGAAGACAAGAACTTCATCAAGGATTTTCAATCAATCGGTTTTAGCTCGCGGGTATGGGAACTATCATTGTTCGCCTACTTCAGCGAAGCCGACCTTAACTTACTGCCAACCAAGGGAGTCGTTGACTACTTGGTGTCGAACCAGAAATCGATTGTGGCAATTGAAGCGGTCACAAGCCAACCCACTGGGCAAGTGGACCGGGGCGTCAAAACGCCATCCTTGAGCGATGTCGTTCCAGATAACTTACCCGCAGCTCGCGATGAGTTCATACATCAGTTTGGCAAGGCGCTTCGAAAAAAGTGGCAAAAAACCAACGCGGCTGGGCAACGGTACTGGGAACTAGAATGTGTGAAGGGAAAGCCGTTTGTCATCGCGGTGGAATCCTTCCACTCAGGTAGTTCGCTATTTCATAGCTTTGGAGTTGCGGCGGAGTACCTTTACGGTCAGTCCACCGTCGCCCAGATCGACTCTAAGGGCCAGCTTTCGGTTGTGTCCGAGCCAATCGACGAACACCTTTGGAATGGAAAGAGCATCCCGAGCGGAATATTCAACGACCCCGAGTGGACTGACGTAAGTGCCGTAATCTTTGCCAACGGTGCTTCAGTTCCTCAGTTCAATCGCATAGGAAAGCAAGAGGGGCTGGGCGATCCAGGGACCGTAATTTGGCGCCGAGGTACCTGCGCCAACCATAACCCGAACAGTGCGACACCGTCCATCTTCAGCTATGAAGTCGGTACGGCCAATGCTCCCGAAGAAGACTTTGCTCAGGCTATCCATGTATTTCACAATCCAAACGCCCGGAGGCCCCTTCCCCCAGGATTCTTCCCTCGGGCATCTGAGCATCATCGGCTGCCAGAAAACGGACAGATTCTGACCACACTCGGGGCGGAGTTTATCCCCTTCGGCAGCGTGACATACATTTTTCAAGCTACCGACCGGAAATCAGAAGCTTGACGATGCTGTCTCGTTGCATTCTTGCCTGCGGCGAGTTGTCGACGCCTGCAGAAACAATCCAGCAAGGATTTGGCGACTTTGCGCCCACCAAGGGGGCCACCGTGGCTGGAAGACTCATATACGCCTAGCTTCCGACGGGGAGCTGGACGCCCTTCTTGCCCATTCGCCGAACGGCGAGGGCTTGCACGGCGGTGATGGCGGCCCAGAGGATCTGAATGGCGGAGCCGGTGAAGAGGCCATGGGGAACACCCTGACTCGCGATTTTTAGGCCCTCGGGAGCGCCCCAGGTGGTGAGAGTTGCAACGAGTGGGCCGACCGCAACACCGGCACCGAACATCGACAGGACCGCAAGATAGTAAATGGTCACCCCGTAGCCGGCTGTTATCGTAGATCCGCTCATTGAGGCGAATTGCTGCTCTCCGAAAATCGGACTGATTGGCTGGACTCGCCCGACGCGAAGACTAGGTTCGTTCAGTGCCCAGTCCTCGATCGTCCGACGAACCATCGCAGCCCTTCCCTGCCGGGACAGCTCACCCAGGAAAATGGCGGATGATGCTGCGGCTGCGGCCGGTGCGCCTATCCCCAGAACTGCTGTGACAAGCCAATAGGAGTCAGACCTGTGGGACGAGAAGTAGACCAGAGTTCCGAAAAGGAGCGCGGAGACCGTGGTGCCCATCCAGGCGATGGCTCGCTGCTGCATCTCACGTGATGTTTTCGTGTCCTCGACCAATGCGGTCATGGTCGCAATCATCAGCGGCAAGCCAGCGTTGGCAGGTGCTGGCCTGCCCCTCTTCATCCGAATCGAATCCATCGGGGCCTCTCAGATGTCGAATCCAACCAGTTGGACCTGATTCTATGGGCCACGTGACCTGTTGCGTGCAGCCCTGCCGCGTCAAGTGACTGCGGGCTAGGTGTCTTCGATTCCGCATTGATGGTTGCCGACGGGGTCAAGTCCTGTGGAGTGGTATCGTCGGAATGCTTTCAGATTGCCTTTGCCCGTTGCTCTGGGCGTACTCATGGTAGTTGCCGGATCGCCCTTGGCGTTCTCTTCATTCGACCACCACCTCTGCGGCGCTTTGTGAAAGTCCGACGCTGATAGGCACCCAAGCCCACTGGTGGACAAGCATCTCACCAGTCGTCGACTTATTGGACCCGCTGCAAACCAAACGATCGCGTATCGTACCGTGCAACTGTGTTCCGTACATTCGAAAAGTGAGTCACACAAATGATCGCACTTCAGGCCAGCCGGAATGGCAAATTCGGAAGCAAATAGCCTTAAAATTAGGCAAGTTCATGCTCCACTCTCCCAACAAAAGTCACTAAAATCCATGTTTCGCAGCGGCAACTGGCCGCTTGGCCGACAGGCCCGAAACCACGCCCCGGACAACGCAATGCGATGAAATACGACGGACCGCTTTCGACAACCGCTGACATGCCGTCCAGTATGCCGATGAACCTGCAAACGGCCATCTAACAACAGCTCCGGTGCTGCGCTGCAGGGTCTCGTCACGTTTTACTCACGTTTTTCAACGACAACCCATGGCAATCCTCGGCATGTCAACGTGGCCCTGTTGTTCCGCGCTCCCCCGGAAATTGGCGGTTTTTGGCGTCTGTCGAAGTCTGTTGGCATGAGAGTCCTGAGTTTCTCTTGGCCGCCGGTTCGAGTCCGGCCCGGGGCACCAAATATGGCTCTGACCTGCGGTTATACTATTTTAGCGGGGTGCACGGAGGGGCCAAATGACGCTTTACTCACGTTATTGAACGAAAAGTTCGTCACGTTTTTGGCCTGCGGAGGTCCAATTTCACCTCTGGTTTTCGTCACGTTTTTCAACTGGCGAACGGGAACACCGCGGAAATCCATGGTTTTTGCCGTCCTGGAAACATTGAGACGGTGACCGACAAGAATTGGCCCTCCGATCGTCGTACTCTCTGAATCAATCGAGGTCATAGCCCCAGGACTCTGGACATGCACGGCCGTCCGGCAACCGAGTTCCTAGCTCTAACGCGGTTCTTGTCGTTTGATGCGAAGTGAATCGCACATCTTTTGTGAGAAAATAGATGTTGAACGGCAATGCAGGCTCGATCTTCTGACCCGCGGATTCGCGGGGTTTTGTGCAGCCAAATTCGCCTCCGCAGCTGATTTACCCCACATTGTAAATCTCACCATATCTAGAGTCCTGAGCCCCAGGACTCCGGACACGGTCGGATGACGGGTTTGGGTGTTTGTTGAGTTTCCGGGGTTTTTCTTGCTGGAACCCTGTTAATTTTGCCCATTCTTCGATATAATAGATTAAGGAAAATACCTCTATTGGAAGGGTGAAATGATGGGTCTCATGACTGCTCAACGTCCTCTTCCTGTGGCGATGGCTTCCGGTGCTGTGAAGCTGGGCCTGGCCGGGGAACTCGTGAGCGACGCCGATGGTGGCGGCACTGTTTTTTCTGCACGGACAAGCCTCGTTTTCCTGGGACGGCGGTGATGAGGCCGGCCGCCGTTGGGCAGCGGTGAGACTCGCGGCGCTTAAGGCAGCCGGCGTCGCTGAGATCGCAGCGGCCTTTGATGTCACACCCACCACGGTGTGGCTGTGGAAGCAACTGCTGACTGAAGGCGGCATTGCCGCGTTGGTGCCGGAGAAGAAGGGTCCGAAGCGGGCTTCCCGGCTCACCGAGAGTGTCATCGCCCGGATCGTGGAACTGCGCAGCACCGGTTTGTCCCAGCAGGCCGTCGGTAACGCGGTCGGCGTCTCGGAGTTCAGTGTCCGCCGGGCCTTGAAAATCGCTGCCGAACAAGCCGCTGCTGACGCTGCGGAAACACCCACCGCCGATGAAGCTGAAGCCTTGGAACCAGCACAGCAGCCCGGGTTGCCGCTCCAGCCGGTCCCGGCACCTCGCGCAGCGGAACGTGCCGCCGCCGGACTGCTTGAATGCGCGGTCCCAGTGTTTTCCCCGGCCGCCCACATCCGGCACGCGGGATTGTTCCTGGCCTTCCCGGCACTGGAAACCACCGGCCTGCTCAGCTGTGCGAAGGAGGTGTACGGGGCGTTGCCGAATGGTTTCTACGGCCTCGAGTCCGTCCTGATCGATGCCGTGCTGCGGGCGCTGGCTGGGGAAGCCCGGGCCGAGGGTGCCACCCGCTTCGACCCGGTGGAACTCGGACGCGTGTTGGGATTGGATCGGGCCCCGGAAGTAAAAACCATCCGCCGCAGAATCAGCCAACTTGCTGAGGCCGGCAACGCCGGGGAACTGATCGCTGCCCTGGCCAAACACCACCTTGCCGGCACCGGCCCGGGCGGGGAGAACCTGGCCGCGATCCTCTACGTTGACGGACACGTGCGCGCCTACCAAGGCACGAAAAAGATCGGGAAAATCTACTCCACGAGGTTGAAATTCCCGGTCCCGGCTACCGAGGAAACCTGGGTCACAGACGCCCAAGGATCCCCCGTCTTCGTCGTCATGGCCAAACCGGGCGCGTCCCTGGCCGCCGAACTCCGCGGCCTGCTGCCGGAACTGCGCACAGTGGTCGGGGACGAGCGGCGCGTGTTGGTCGGCTTCGATAGGGGAGGCTGGTCACCGGCGTTGTTCAAGCACATGGATGCGGCCGGTTTTGACGTGCTGACCTGGCGCAAAGGCACCACCAAAGACATCGAAGAGAAATTATTCACTGAGGTCTCCCACACCGACGACCACGGGGAAGAACGCAAATGGTCGGTCGCCGACACGATCGTTGACCTCCCCCTGGCAACAACGAAGAAAACCGGCGAAGTCTTCAGCATCCGGCAGATCAGCCGGATCGTGGGCACCACCGGTGGAGGCACACGGCAAATCCACATCCTCACCACCGACCGTGACCTTCCCGCCGGGGAACTCGTGTATCGAATGGGCAATAGGTGGCGGCAGGAAAACCAGTTCCGCTACGCCCGCATGCACTTCGAGCTCGACTCCCACGACTCCTACACCAGCATCGACGACGACGAAGACCGGATGGTTCCGGATCCTGCGAAGGCCAAGGCTTACCAAAAAGTCGTTGCCGCCCGTAATGCCCATGCCGAGGCCGCCGCGATCGCTGACATCAACTTGATGGCACTGAAAACACCGTCCGAGGGCTCCAATGAACTAACTGTCACGGTCACCAGCGACATGCACAACCAAGCCATGGCACCGCTCTGGGAGGCAGAAACCGCCTTGATTGCTGCAGAGAAAGCCCACAAGAAGATCCCGGCGAAGCTGCGCCTCGGGGATCTGAACCCGGGCCAGCAAGTCTTGGATACCGAGGTCAAGCTGATCCACACCGGCATCCGCATGGCCGCCTACAACACCGCGATGACCATCGCCCGCGAGATCCGCACCAACACCGGATACAAACGCGCGAACCAGGAAGCCCACGCCCTCATGCGCCAAATCTTCAACCAGCCCGGCCACATCGACACCACCAAGCCCGGCCAGCTCACCATCACCCTTGACCCTCTGCCGACCAAAGCCAAAACCGCGGCCGCCGCCGAACTCTGCAAGCACCTGAACAGCACTGCAACTCTCTACCCCGGCAGCAGCCTCATCCTCAAATACGAGATCAAAACCAAGGCTCCGGCTCTCATCAATTAAATCGTGATGTCCGGAGTCCTGAGCCCGCGGATTTTGACGATATTGCCGTAATCCGCCCGCCGTCGACCGGCTTCGAATTTGGTCCCATCAACGCACGCAACTCGGTCCCGTTGGTCAAACCGCATGGGATGAAAAATGTTAGGACTGCCGGAGCACGATGCCACCGCTCCCAGGCGTTGTGATCGCAGCCATCTTGTCCGCGTGACCGATCTGGGGCATTCTCTTCTAAGCCTCACGTAGAACCAAATACGAGGCGGTTGAAGTGGCCCGCTTCCGACCAACTCAATCTATCCGTACGTCCTGATCGGTATGTGCGAACAGCTCAGGTGGTGCGCGTTGCAGGAGAACGTCGACTCCTTGCGGGGCCCGTCTCTCTTGGGCTGATGCGTTCTTCGTGCGGCCAAAATATTTTGGCATATTTTGGCTGGTTTTGGCGCTTGACTGCGATAAGCGAGGGTACGTAGGCTCGTGCCAAGACGTTTTGCCAAAACGTTTCTTCATCGCCAAACCGGTGAAGCCCCCCTCGCGGTTGGCGCCGCACTAAATTGAATTCGGAGTAACGATGCTTCGCACAAAACTGACGGGGTCGCGCCGCGTGCGCCTGCCTCGCATGAAGGCGGCCACGGCCGCCGCAGTCGCCACCGCTTCCCTGCTGGCGCTGAGCGCCTGCACGCCGGGCGCCAGCACCAACAGTTCCGCGCCCGTCAAGTCGATCACCGTTTTGGTGGAGGCTGGCGGACATGCTGAACTTCAGCCCATCGCCGACCTGTATGCGAAGGACACCGGCGTGAAGGTGAACTTCGTCGAACTGCCCTATAACGGCCTCTTCAATCGCGTCAACAGCGAGCTGTCCACGGGGAGCGTGTCCTTCGACGTTGCTGCCTTGGACGCGATCTGGCTGCCGACGTTCGCCGCGGGACTTGAGCCGATGAATGACCTGTACACCCCGGCGGTGACGGCGGACAACTTCCCGTCCGTCGTCCAGGAAGCCAAAGTCGGCGCCAACTTCGTTGGAATGCCGGCCTTCACCAACTCGGAGATCCTTTACTACCGCACGGACCTGTTCAACAACAGTGCCAATCAGGCCGCATTCAAGGCGAAGTATGGCTACGACCTGAAGCCGCCGACGACCTGGCAGCAGTACGCGGATGTCGCCGCGTTCTTCACCAAGGACGGCATGTACGGCGCACCTCTTCCGGGAGCCGAGGAAACACAGTACCTTGCGGCGCTCTCACAGGCAGGCGAAAAAGAGATGGTCCTGAACTCGGCAGGAACCAAATCGACCCTTGGTGACGCAGCCAGCCTCAAAGCGCTGGACTACTACACCAGCCTCGCGAAGTATGCTCCTGCGGGGGCGGCCGCCGTCGACTGGAATGCGGCGCAGAACCTTTATAACCAGGGCAAGTCGGCGATGATGCTCTTCTGGGCCCACGCCTACCGACAGATCCCCACCAGTTCGCCCGTCTACGGCAAGACCGGAGTCGCTCCCATGATCGCCGGCCCCGCCGGTATTGCCGGAGTCCCCGGGCCCTACTACCTCAGCATTCCCAGGCAGGGAGCGCATCTGTCCGCATCCACGGCATTTGTCAAGTTCGCCTACGACCACAACGCCCTGAGTGCCGACACCTCGCTCGGGCTGGTCGCGCGAATCTCCGCGCTCAAGCAGTATGAGGACAAGCCGGGCTACGCGGCCTACAAGCCGATGGTGACCACCCTTTCGGCGCCGGCTACCATCACTCGTCCGGCGAACGCGAACTGGCAGAACATTGTCAACAACGCGCTGATCCCGATGATTCAGAAGTCCCTGCAGCCCGGGGCGGACAACGCCGCACTCCTCAAGGCCGCCGCGGCCCAAATCGATCAGATCGTTCAGCAATAGCGATGACAGCCATGACTCCTGGGCGGCCGGCCACCCGGCCCGCCGCCCACCGCCCCAGGCCCGTCCCTTCGCCTACCCGTAAACGGTTCCGGCTGACCGACAATCGGTTTGCTGCCCTTTTGATGCTGCCGGCCGCGCTCTTCCTCGCCGCTTTTGTTGCCTGGCCCCTGCTTCAGTTCGTCGTCAACAGCTTCTTCCGCTACAACCCCATCGCCGGCGGCCCACACACCTTTGTCGGGTTCGACAATTATGTCCGGGCCCTGACCTCGGCTGGCTTCAGCAACTCGGTCGTCCGCACCATCGCCTACACCGCGATCGTCGTCACCCTCGAATTCGTCCTCGGCCTGACCGTGGCCCTGCTCTTTAGCGGGCTGGGTGACCGCTCCCGCTTTTTCCGGACGGTATTCCTCTACCCGCTGATGATCGCCCCGATTGTCGCCGGTCTGCTTTGGCGCTTTCTGCTCATCGACAATTCCGGGATCGTCAACCAGCTGCTGTTCGACGCGCACCTCACCTCGTCCCCCAACCAGATCCAGTGGTTGAGCGACCCGAACATTGCGTTGTTCTCCGTTGCCCTGCCCGATATCTGGCTCACCACTTCCTTCATCTCACTCGTCCTCTTCGCGGGCCTGCAGAACGTCCCCGGCGAGATCATCGAGGCGGCACGAATCGATGGAGCACGCTATCCAACCCTGCTCTTTCGGATCATCCTGCCGCTGCTGCGCCCGGTGATCGCCGTCGCGCTCATCGTGAGAGGCGTCGACGCCGCGCGGGCATTCGACGTAATCGTCGTGCAAACCAATGGTGGCCCCCAGAACTCGACGAATGTCCTTTCGCTGCTCGTCTACAACACCCAGATCGCCAACGGAAACCCCGGTCTGGCGAGCGCCATGGGAACGATCTACCTATTTGCGTTGATGGTCATTGCCGTCATCGCTGTTCTCACCATCTGGCGCCCTGGGAGTGATAACTGATGAACGGACTCGAGTCACGACGCGGCAGCACCCGCGCCATACTCTGGACGGCACTGACCGTGCTCGTCGTCCTGTACGCCTTCCCCTTCGTCTACATGCTGTTCACCTCGTTCAAGACGCCGATCGAGACGAACGCCATTCCACCCACGATCCTGCCCTCGACCTGGACGATCCAGAACTACATCACTGCCTTGACTACGCAAGGCGTTCCGCAGTCGTTTGTGAACAGCATCCAGACCGCAGTGATAAGCACCGTCGTCTCGCTTGTCCTTGCAGTTCCCGCGGCCTACGCGGTGACGCGTTACCGCACCCGCCTGGGCCGGGTCTTCATCCTGCTCGCGCTGGTCATGAGGATGGTGCCGGCGATCGTGGTCGGTGCCCCGCTGATCGCTTTCTTTCACAGTCTCGGACTGTCAGATACCTCCTTCGCCCTTGCACTCGCGCAGACGACGATCTCGCTTCCCCTGTCCATCTGGCTCCTGGCGAGCTTCTTCGAGGCGGTGCCGGACGAACTCGAAGAGTCCGCGCGGGTCGACGGGTGTTCCCGGCTCGGGTCGCTCTGGAGGATCGTGATCCCGATCACCAGGGGAGGATTGGCGGTCGCCGCGATCTTCGCCTTTCTCGCCTCCTGGAACGACTTCATCTTCGCTTTGCTGCTGACCTCGGTGCGCGCTGTCACAACCCCTTTGCAGATTGCCAACTTCCAGAGCCAGTTCGGCCTGGACTGGGGCACCATGACCTCACTGGCGGTGCTCTACTCGGTTCCGGTGATCGTCCTGGCCATCGTTCTCCAGCGGCACATCGTCGCAGGCCTCACACTCGGCGCGGTCAAAGGTTGACCCGTCGCTCCATGAAAGGACCCTTGGCGCACATGCACTTCTTGCGACCGGACAGCCCGTTTCACGGACTCGCTAACGTGGAGCCTGCGCGCACCCGCCGGGAGTCAACTTCGGCCGCACGGGCGGCAACTGCGACTCGCTATGGGACGAGTGATCCCACACATCGAAACGGGGAGGAAGAGCTATGGCAGTGAAAAGCGCAGGCATCCGAGCTGTCGCCGAAATGGCGGGCGTTTCGGTCACGACCGTGTCGCACGTCCTCAATGACATACCGCACACGCGGATCGCGGAAGAGACGCGGGCACGAGTGCGCCAAGCGGCGAAAGCACTAGGCTACGGACCGAACCGGATGGCGCAGGCTTTACGCACCAACCGGTCAGGACTCATCGGCCTGCTGAGCGAAGAGATCGCAACCACACCCCATGCGGGCAGGATCATTCTGGGTGCCCAGAACGCAGCACGTGAACACGACTTGACCCTGGTCATCATCAACACTGACCGCGAATCCAGCGGCAACTCCCACAGGGACGACGTCCAGGGGCTGATCGACAGGCAAGTGGACGCGATCCTGTACGCGACGATGTATCACCGCCAGGTCCCGCTCCCCTCAAACCTGCAGGGCCTGCCTGTGGTCCTGATCGACTCGACCGATCGGGCCGGAATCGTCCCGGCAGTGGTCCCTGACGAGGTGGGTGGCGCGATAGCCGCCGTCACGCACCTCGTCGAGGCTGGACACACACGCATCGGTTTCCTCAACAACGACGACGACGTGCCGGCGACACACGGACGTCTCGCCGGCTACAAACAGGTGTTGCAGGAGCACGGCGTTCCAATCGACGAAACACTGATTTCCTGCGCACCGTCAGAAACCCTTCCCGGCTACGAGCTTGCTCGAGAAGTCCTCGCTAGGAACGACCGGCCGACCGCCTTGTTCTGTTACAACGACCGGATGGCAATGGGTGCCTACAGGGCCGCAACCGAATTGGGCCTGACCATTCCGCGCGACCTCTCGGTCGTCGGATTCGACAACCAGGAACTCATCGCCGCGAACTTGTTCCCAGGCCTAACCACCGTGGCGCTTCCGCACTATGAAATGGGCGTATGGGCCGTGGAAACCCTCGTGCACCTGCTCAACGCAGACGCCGGGTACGAAGGCGCCGCCGGCACACCCACACTTCTCGACTGCCCACTCGTCCTCCGGGGCTCAGTAGCCAAACCGCGAAAGAACTGAAAGGTACATACGATGTTTCGACTTGCCGCGTCTTGGGTATGGGACTTCTGGATCGCCGACGATGGCGCCCGCTACCACCTCTTCTTCCTGAAGGCGTCCCGCGCCCTCATCGACCCTGACCGGCGTCACTGGCGTGCCACCATCGGACACGCAACGTCCACAGATCTCAGGACGTGGACGGAACACGCCGATGCGGTCATCCCTGACGACTCACCGACGTTCGACGACCTCGCGACGTGGACCGGGTCAGTCGTTCGCGAGGACACCGGCATGTGGCGGATGTTCTATACGGCTGTCAGTCGCGCCGAAGGCGGCCTCAACCAGCGCATCAGCTCCGTCGTCTCCGACGATCTCGTCACGTGGCGTCGAGAGCCCAACAGGCAGGTTCTGGAACCGGACGCCCGGTGGTATGAAACCGCCGAAACGAGAAAGTGGCCGGACCAGGCATGGCGGGACCCGTGGGTGTTCCGCGACCACGACACCTGGCACATGCTGATCACAGCACGAGCCAACCACGGCGATCCCGATAACCGAGGCGTCATCGGGCACGCAACCTCACCGGATCTGACCCACTGGACCGTTCAGCCGCCGCTGTCCGAGCCGGGCGCCGGATTTGGGCACATCGAAGTCGCCCAAACCCTGATCGTCGACGGCCAACCGGTCGGCCTGTTCTCCTGCCTCGCTTCCGAACTGGCGCACGAACGCCATGCCGAAAACCCGGTTGGCGGGGTTTGGGCGTTCCCTACCGAATCCTTGACCGGGCCATTCCAGACGGCGGATGCGTACCGGCTCACAGACGAGCGACTCTATGTGGGTCGGCTGGTTCAGGACCGCGCCGGAGCGTGGCAGTTCCTAGCGTTCCTGAACGAGGACCAAAACGGCAGCTTCGGCGGTGAGATCACCGACCCGCAGCCCGTCAGTTGGGCCAACGGCCGGCTCACGATCGAAGCAAAGAACCAGGCAGAAACGCTCGAAGCCAGAGTTCCCTCGTGAGCACGGACGCACTCGTCGTCGGGGAGGCGCTCATCGACGACGTCGTCGTTGAGTCTGACCGCGTGGGTCACTATCCGGGCGGATCACCCGCCAACGTGGCGCTTGGCCTCTCCCGGCTGAATCTCGTCACCCGTTTGCACACCGCAATTGGAGACGACGAAGACGGGGAACTGATCAGAAAGCACCTGAGTGAATCCGGTGTGCTCCTTACCGCAGAATCCGGAACGAATTCCCCGACATCCAAAGCGATCGCGACCCTCGCAGATGACGGATCGGCAAGCTACGAATTCGCTTTGAGTTGGGACCCCCTCAACCTCGACGATCTCGGAGCTCCGAAGGTCATCCACACCGGTTCCTTGGGAGCGTTCCTGGACCCCGGTTCCGACATCACCCGAGACATTATCCGACGAGGCCGAGCCGCCGGTGCACTGATAACGTTCGATCCGAACGTGCGACCGGCCCTCATCCCAGACTCAGACAAGACCCGCAAACTCTTCAAGGCACTCACCTTCTCCAGCCACCTCATAAAGCTCAGCGATGAAGACGCCGAGTTCCTCTTCCCGGGAAAACCCCTCGACTATGTCCTCGATCTCCTCATCGACGGCGGGCCGGCCGTGGCTGGGATCACATGCGGAAGCAGGGGCGCATTGCTCGGGAGCGGTCAGCATCGGATCAGTATCCCGTCCGTCAAAACCACAGTCGCGGACTCGGTGGGCGCCGGCGATTCCTTCATGGCGGCCCTGATCTCGGCCCTTGCCTTCGAAGGTGGCGGCTGGGACGGGCAACCGATTCCCGTGCGGCGACTCGAGGAGATCGGCGGGAAAGCAGCCCGTGCAGCGGCCATCACAGTCTCCAGGCCTGGCGCTGACCTCCCGACCCTCAACGAGCTCATGAGGGCCAACCCAGGATCTGAGCCTGAAATCGAAGGCCAGCCCCGCCCTCATCCAATCTGTGTGTCCAATCGCCACCCTGAGCCGCCTGCAATGCCAACACCATCTACACAGAAAGAGGTCAACCATTGAAGGAACAGTCCCAGCCCACGCGCCGCGCTGTCGTTCAGGGCGCGGCGACCGCGGCCGCGCTCACAGCGCTCAACTTTCTAAACGCCAAACCGGCGATGGCCGAAACAACGCCACCGCGCCCAACGAAACAGCCCACACCCCAGCGCCGAGTCCCTGTCGGCCTCCTGTAACCGCCAATTTTCAAACCAGCGAGAGAGAAACAGATGGAACCCAACGTGTACGACGTCACCGATTGGAAGACCCCTGGGAAACCAATCCACCCCCAAGACGACATCGGCGCCGTGATCAACAGCATCATCGCCGACATCAAGAAACGACAGACGAACCAGTCAGACAAGCCTGGCGCCGTCATCTATATCCCGCCGGGCACGTACTCACTGAAGACCCGCGTCATCGTCGATGTAAGCTTCCTGACCATCCGGGGATCCGGACATGGATTCACTTCACTTTCGATTCGCTACAACTCGGATACGACCGGATGGCATGAAATCAACCCCGGCGGCAGCCACATCAAAGTCGAGAACACCGACGGCAACGCCGAAGCCTTCATCGTCTCCCGCCAGGGAAATCCACGCCTGAGCGCAGTCGCCTTCGAGAACTTCTGCCTCGACGGTGTCTCATTTGGCAGCAACGAAAACTCCTACCGAAACGGCAAGGTCGGAATCAGCTTCGCAACAGACAACGACTCCGCACGAATCCGCGGAATGGGAATGGTCTACCTTGAGCACGCACTGCTCGTCCAGGGCCCGGATGCCCTGGACGTCTCCGGTAACTTCCTCGCCGAGTGCGGAACGTGCGTCATGATCATCGGTGGCAGCCAAGCGTCGAAAATTTCAGAGAACCATCTCGGCGCCGGGCCGGTCGGTTTCACGATCTTCGCGGAGAACAGCAACGGCCTGCTGATCACCGGCAACAACATCTTCCCGCGAGGAATCGACTCCGTTCACCTCAAGAACTCGTTCCGCTCCAACATCTCCGCGAACCGCCTCCAGTCCTTCTACCCCGGAAGCATCACACTCGAAGGCGACTGCAAGGAGAACCTGATCAGTTCCAACATGTTCGAGCGCCAGGTCGAGTCGTACGGCCCCTTCATCGGCATCGGCAACGGCCTCGACGACGATTTTGGGGTCGTGCAGGTCAACGGCGACGGGAACACCATCACCGCCAACCATGTCACCCTGATCATCCCACCCGAACAGGTCAAACCAGCCGGCGGAACCGCGGCGATCTTCCGCATCAAGAGCGGCGATCAGAACCTCATCGGCACCAACCACATCATCTCCAACCTCTCGGTCCACACGGTGGTGCTCGACGTCGGGACCACCAACTCGCACGTCTTCGACAGCGGAACCGAGGCACAGCTGCTGGCGAACTCCACCAGTTACGGATTCCGCCCCACTCCATAACACACCAGGCACGTAAGGGGGCCCTGTCCGGTTCCCCGATCCCGCGGACGACTGGGACTGAAAAACCACGACACAAAGGGAAAACCTATGTCAAGCAACAACTACTACGACGTGACCGCGTGGCCTGTCGGCAATCCGTCCGAGGACGTCGGTGAAGTCATCAACAGCATCATCGCTGACATCAAGAAGCGCCAGACGGCCACCGATGGGAGCGACGGCGGAAAGCCAGGCGCGGTGATCTACCTTCCGCCCGGAGACTACCGCCTTCGTACGCCGGTGGTGATCGACATCAGCTTCCTCACGATCCAGGGCTCGGGACACGGCTTTACGTCCTCGAGCATCCGGTTCAACGTTCCCGAAGACGAATGGCCTGACCTGCATGAGTTATGGCCCGGAGGCAGTCGCATTCTCGTCGACATTCCCCTCGGCCAAGGCCAAGAGGAGCCGAAGGGCGCAGCCTTCTACATTGAGCGGAGCGGGAGCCCGCGGATCAGTTCGGTCGAGTTCTCCAACTTCTGCATCGACGGGTTGCACTTCAACACCGATGGCTCGGAATTGCATCCAGAAAACACCTACGTCAACGGCAAGACTGGGATCCATGTAGCAAGCGCCAATGACTCCTTCCGCGTTACCGGCATGGGATTCGTCTATCTCGAGCACGCCCTGACCATCTACAACGCGGACGCGCTTTCCGTTCACGACAACTTCATCGCCGAATGCGGAAGCTGTATTGAGTTGCGTGGATGGGGACAGGCATCAAAGATCACCGACAACTTGATCGGGGCTGGATTCAAGGGTCACTCGATTTACGCCGAGAATCACGGGGGGCTCCTAGTCACCGCGAACAACGTCTTCCCCCGCGGGGCGAGCAGTGTCTATCTCAACGGCGTCACGCGTTCAAGCATCACCAATAACCGCCTGCACTCGTTCTACCCCGGGATGGTGGTGCTGGCAGAGAATAGTTCGGAGAACCTCGTGGCCTCGAATCATTTCCTCCGTGACCATGAGCCGTGGACTCCTTTTCTGGGAATCGATAACGGACTGGCCGACCTTGATGGACTTCTCTGTATCAGCGGTAGCAACAATTCGGTCATCGGCAACCACTTCTCCGAGGTGATCGACTCACAGAGCATCCGTCCAACCGGTGCGACGCCTGTCATCATCCGGCTGACGAAAGGGAGCAGCAACTTCGTTTCCAGCAACCACGTAGTGGCAATGGACGTTCACGCTAAGTCAGGTGATAACGCCTTTTCAGCTCAGGTGGACGCCCTATTGACGACCGAGGCTCCAGACGACCTCGCCGTTACGGCCGTCTTGGTCGATGCCGAATCGGCCCGGAATACAATCCTTGATTCTGGAAGCGAAGCCCAAGTTGTCGTAGATAGGGCCCTCAACGCCTTTAGGGCCACACCCGTGATCGGTTTCTAGTCGGCTCATGCGGTTGAATCCCAGCAACCATCGCAAGCCCGGCGATGCCCTGGGAATCGCCAACATCGCGGGCACCTCATGGCACTGACGTCATAGGCGGGTATCCTGTCGTACGTTCGATCGGGCAGGCGTGCTCCTCAGTTGCCTCCCCTCCCGTTCCCGGCCCCATCAACCGTGACCTGGGAGATCCGGAAGACAACACGCAATCTGGAGTAGCCAGCCCTGAAGGGCCACCCCCAGCGAGACTCCGAACGGTCGGTGCCCATTCAGACTCCATTGCTGTTCTCAAATCGAGCCCCAGAGCCTCCGATCTCGCCTGACAATCCGCATCCGTCCCGGCCCAATCGACCAACACATTGACAGTCCGAAAAAGCCATAGATATTTCGATCCCATGACCAATGAACCTGCGAACGATGAATGGAAGGGCAGGTCTGTGGCTCGATTGCAGCCCTGCTCACGTTTTACTCACGTTTTTCAACCAAAACCCAAGGCAATCCTTGGCATGTCAAAGGCGGCCAAGCTTGCCGCACTCCCCCGGGATACACGGTTTTTGGCGGTGGATGACAACCGCTGAAACCAGTGTCCTGAGTTTCTCTTGGTCGCTGGTTCGATTCCAGTCCGGGGCACAAAAAGGGCCTCTGACCTGCGGTTATACTGGTTTCGCTGGGTGCGCTGAGGTGCCAAATCATGTTCTACTCACGTTTTTGGACGAAAGGTTGGTCACGATTTTGGCGTAAATAGGGCCTAATCAGATCCCGTTTGTCGTCACGGTTTTCAACCTGAGGGTGGAGAATCCCCGGAATTCCGCGGATTCTCCGGGCCCGAACGATTCTGGGCTGTGGCTGCCAAAATTTGGCCCTCCGATCGTCCGACACTCGGCATTGAACACCGCCGGCCAGCCAAGACCTCTCCCTGAAACTACAAGCAGCCCGGCGCAGCAGCTCCGATCCCCAGGCTCACGTAGTTCGGCAATAGTGCTTTGAATCTGCGGCTCAGCGAACGAAGCCGGCCTACCCATTCCAGCCCGACTTTCTTCCGGCCGGCCAGGCTCCCAACTCGTCCCGTAAGAGGAACCTCCTGCGGGACATTTTCGGCGTTAGTTGGGACTTCATGGTGCTAAGTTGCTCCACCTATCCCACGACATATTCGTCTGGTCGTTGTAGGCGGAAGGCGGCCGTTATGTGAGGGAATCCAACAAGCCCGGTGTCAATCGCCTGGGATTGTTCTCCAAAGCGACGGATTTTCGACAAGATGGCGCGTTGGTCGGCTCTCTGTGAAACGAAAGCCCAAGAACTGGCCAGTTGGACGAGCTGGTCGACAGACAGCTCGTAATTGACAGGGAAATCCTTGCGTACAAACGTGCCTCGTCCGGCAAACCCTCCGGGCACGCTTCGGGTTTGGTCAGCGGGGGTTCCGTCCGGCTCGGCGATTGCAGCGAGTTCTTCCACCCACTCGCTGGTGCGGTCCCAAGTGTGCCATGCCATACCCATAATGCCATTTGGCGTCATCACACGATCGCATTCAGCTATTGCCGGTTCGGGGTCTACCCAATGCCATGCCTGGAGACAAACAATGGCGTCGACACTCTGGTTTCCCAAAGGGATGTGTTCCGCCGAGCCGTTGGCAGTACTGATGCGAGCAGCGACTCCGGATGGAAGCTCCTCACGGACCGTTCGGAGCACGGACAGCATGTCTTCCGACGTATCGACAGCGGTGACGTCATGTCCGAGAGTTGCGATGGTCCGGGTTCCTAGGCCTGTGCCAGCTCCTAGATCCAGCACTGCCAGCTGTTGATCGTGAGAGGGTGAACCCAGCAGCCACGAAATCACCTCCGCCGACCAAGTAGGGCGGACATCATTGTGCAGAACAGCATTATTGCTCGAAGCAGTTGGCACACTATGGATCGGATTCATACTTGCCAGCCTAGCGAGTACCACGTTCGGGCCCGTCATGAAGGTCTAGCATCAACCGACACAAAGCATCAGGGGACCGGGCCGTATCGCCACGCCCGTATGCGGAACCGTGAACGGGACGGTTTGCTCCAGTTGGCGCCAATCAGAAGGCGGAGTCTGAGTAGTAACGGAACAGACTTGCGCGGTTTAGCTGAATGCGCATGCAAAGCTAGGGCTAATCGAGCGCTGGCTCAGGGTCCAGCGGGAAGACGGTCAGAAATTATTCCGCTGGCAGGTTGACGTATCCCCACAGGTCTTCCGACACACTGAAAAGACGTGCGCCGATCTCGTCAAGCTCGTCCAATCCACGCAAGGTGGTCTCCCAACGCGGCTGCGGCCCGGGCGCTCCGGACCCCTTTTTTCTCCGGTGGCGGAAGACCGTTTTGCCCCCAAACATTAGTTCTCCCACGCTCGCGTGGAGGATCTTGTTGCGTTGCTCTAGGGCTGCTTTTGCTTCCGCGAGCATTGCCTGGACTTCCGCCCTGCCCTCGTCTCTGACCGCATCTGAGTCAATCGCCAGTTTCCTCGCAAGGAGGATCATTGATGACGCGCTCATGTTTGCAATCACGGCATAGCCGACTTCAGGGTCGAGGTGGTTAATCAGTGACACACACAATTCCACAAGGTTGTCCTCCACGGCTGAAGCCCAGATAGCTATCCGGCCTACAGCGGCTTCCCCCTCAGAGGTGGTGCCCACCCATAGGCGGTGCCCCTGCACTTCTGCGTCTTCTTCTTCCGTTACTACTCAAACACCAGCTACGGGAGGGGAGACATTAGCTTTGCGGAGGTCGATCTGCCCGACGACGTGCGCTCGGGGTCGGACTTGCCAGAGAAACTTCTGGCTAGGTTTCAGATTCCTATTCAGAAGGCGCCGACGCGAAATGTGGGGCATTGGCTAGGGCGCATGGGGGTCGCCGCAGAAAACGGAAAAAATCGTACGCTGAGGGGCGGTGGAGTGACCGTCCCTCAGGGGGGCTGAATCCGTATTTGAGGGTTCACTCCCAGCCCCGTTCTGAATGGGTCACCTGGCGATAGTACTGCCCTTCCTCCGTCGCGTTTGCAGCGTCGCCCTTAAGGAAATACCATCCGCGAACCGCCCCTGAGCCATTGCTCGCGACGAGCCATTTGGGTTTCGTCGTTTCCATACGTCCGGCGCTATCGGTGTAGACGCCGTTGCGATCAGGCGGAGAGAGGCGGAGTGTCGCCCCGCGAACATTGATGATGCGATGCACTTGCATGCGCGAGAGCCCGGCTGCTTGCGCGATCTCCGTGACCTTCACCCGGTGTTCGTATGCACGGAGGATGGCCTCCTCAAGGTGAAGGTTGGCGGACTGAACGGCCAGGTGGGCGTCATTGAGGTCAGTGAGGACTGTCATGAATTAACTGTAACATTTAGTTACTGATGTAACACAATTATTCATCGCTTGCCTAAGACAAAATGCCAAGGCATCAGTCAATGTCAGGGCTGCCGGACAAGTCGGCAGCGCCTCGTGAGCTAGCCAGTAAGCCGGTCGGAGAACGACCCGTGGAATCATGCGCGCGCTGGTGCTGAAAAGTCACGCTATGGCAGTTCCAGCGGGGAACGGTGACTGGGACAGTCGGACACAGGCCGTCCCGTTTGCGCATCCCTGATCGTGCGCACCAAGGTCATGGGGTGGTGTGCAGTCTTTCATGCTTGTGACCTGCGAAGAGCGCAACTGTTTCGCCTAGCCTTGGAGGGTGAGCCGCGAAGCCGAAGACCTCAACCGGCGCCTGTTGCGTGCCCGCGACGCAATGGACCGCGCCTACGCCGAGCCGCTCGACGTGCGCGCAGTGGCGGCAGTGGCCCACATTTCGCCTGCCCACTTCAGTCGCTGCTTCCGCGCCGTCTTCGGGGAGTCGCCCCATCGCTACTTGCAGCGACGCCGGGTCGAGCGTTCGATGTTTCTGCTGCGAGAGAGTGGCCGCACCGTGACCGACATCTGCTTCGACGTAGGCTTCAGCAGCCTCGGGACATTTAGCCGAACGTTCCGGGAGATCGTCGGGCAGACGCCGAGCGCATATCGGGAGGGGCATGGCCCGATCGTGGCGCCCCACTGTGTCCAACTTGCTGCCATGCGACCTCGGAGCAGCGCTGGACGCCGGACACAGTAGAGCACGTTTGGATAAGCCACCCCAGGGGAGAGCTGCATAAGATCGAGGAATATCACGAGAACGGAGCCGGAGAACAACATGATAACCGCACTGAATGTCGCTTCCATCTACGTCCTGGACAAGGACGAGGCGCTCGACTTCTACGTCAACAAGCTCGGACTTGAGAAGGGCAATGACGTGCAGCAGGGCGACTATCGCTGGCTCACCGTTCGCGTCCCTGGCGAGGGAGCTACCGAAATCTCACTGGAGCAGCCCGGTCCGCCGCTACACGACGAAAAGACGGCAGACCAAATACGCGAGTTGATCACCAAGGGTGCTCTGAGTGGCCTCGTCTTCATCACCGACGACGCGTGCGCGTTGTACGACACTCTCCGCGAGCGTGGCGTCACCGATTTCACCCAGGAGCCCACCGAGCACTTCTACGGTACCGACATGGGCCTTCGAGACCCCTTCGGCAACCCCATCCGCATTCTGCAGCAGGGAACCGCTTGAGCTGCTTTAAGAACTAAAGGGGCAAAGCCCCGTTAGATCTGAGACGTGAACCATCAGTGAAGGTCAGCCCCACAAGGGATCCTTTACCGGGCACTCGACGCTCCATCGAGCCGAGAAAGGGAACGAGTTCGCAGCGATCTCGACCACGACAGTTTGACCCCGCCATCGCGGTCAAACTGTCGGTAGTGAATTTCCGGATAGTCAGCTTCCTTAGCTGTTCTTCCCCGTGAGGTTGTGTACGCGGGCTGAGGGGCTTGGCCGTCGAGCGGTCACTTCCTTCGGCGGACGACGTACAGCGCGACAAAGACCACGAACAGGGTGACAAAGACTGCGACTAAGGCGCCTGGGGTGATTCCCACTGCTGTCATCTCTCCTCAAACAAGTCGCTGAATCTCCCCTGGGTGCGGCGAAGACTCTGGTACGTGATGTCCAGCGCCGCGGGGACTTGTTCCTGACGGTACACCGACCCTATCGATTGCGGCTGCTGCCGCAGCCGCGCGCGGAGTGGGAGAGCGTGTCTAGATGACATGGTTGAGGTACAACGCGATCAGGAGGAATGAGGCGATGAGCACCCATACCGGTGCCAGGCCCCTGCGCGGGGCGACTTTCCTGATGGCGGTTGTCCGGCCGATGACATAGACCGTGGGCAGGAAGGCCCAGATCCAACGGAAAGGCCGTACGACCCCGACGCCGCGCAGCTTCCGCCAGTCCAGGTAGCCCAGAAGACCAGTGGCACCAAAGGAGATCACGGCAGAGAAAAGAACCACAGTGGCCGGTGTGACCGAGCCGGCGTGGAGGATCGCCGCTACCATGCGCACGACGTCGCCGCGGGCAGCCAGGACAGGCACGGCAAGGAGCATCCAGATGTAAGGGGTGTACACGGACACGTGGGCTCCGAGCATAGGCCGGGGAAGCCGTAGTCCGGGGAACCGTGCGGCCAGCGGACTCTGGGTGCCGGTATCCCCTTCGGCTTCCCCGGCGCTGTCTCCCCATTTGGAGATTCCGGACCCGTAGGGATCCGCAGACCAGTCTCCCGGTGGGAGTCCTGGTTTCTGAGCCGTTGGATCCATCAGTCATCCTTTCCATTCCGGACGCTCGTTCAAGCGCTACGCCGTGATCAATTCTCCGATGCCTTCCCTTCACTGGGTGCCCCCGGCACGCCAGGCCACGGGCTTTTTCGTGGCGTGGGGTGCAGACGAGGGAACCGCGGGGGGGGCAGGGCGAGGAAACAATGACACCGAGCCCGTGTTGGCGACGGCCCAGGACCAGTGGACAAGTACCCGAGGACGCTGTTCGGTCCAAAGAGCCCTCGCACTTGCCCGTAAGCCGGTCAACTATCGGCTGGGTGGCTCGCCTCAAGCAACAGTGGCTCCAAGATCTATTGGGTTGTCCTCAGGGGATCGGAGTACGGACGCTTGTCCAAGGGTTTTCAGTGCCGACCGAGATAAGTTAGTTCGAGGGCAGGAAAGCGTGAGGACGCTTTGGCCCCGAGCTTCCGCAACAGGGAGGCAGCCGGTGCGATCACTGTTCCTGTCAGGTCGGTAGATGACACCCGAACAATCTCACCATGGCTTCACGGCTCCACCACCACCCGATTCTCGCACCGCACACAAGCGCACCATCACTTCGTCGACCTCGAAGGGCTGACGGACACCGGGGAATCCGGGATGCCTAACAGACGTGGATTCCACAATGCATGTATCCTTGTGGATACGTAACTACTTTGGTACATTCGATGAATGGATCAGGTTTTTCATGCACTAAGTGACAAGAATCGACGTCGCATCGTTGAGCGCCTGAGTGAAGGACCCGCGTCGGTGACAGAACTCGCTGACCTGTTGCCTATCGCCAGGCCCGGAGTTTCCCGGCATTTGCGGGTGCTGCGTACTGCCGGACTGGTGACGGTTGATACTGACGCGCAATTCCGCATCTACAGCTTGGATCCTGCGCAGTTGACCACTCTTGATGAGTGGCTTCGGGCACGTAGTGAGCAGTGGGCTCAGCGGTTAGGTGCTCTGCACACAGAAATTGCGCGGGGGAAACGGGACAGCGTCAGCACTCGTCACATCGAATCGAAGGAAGCATCATGATTTCTATGCCCGTGACCGGCTCTACTCGCGTGGAGGATGGTGTGGGTATTGTGACCGTCACCACCGAATGTTCCACGTCGCTCGACGATTTGTGGGAGGCGATTACTGCTCCTGAGCGCCTCGCGCGATGGTTCGGGCAAATCCAGCCAAAAGATGACGATGCAGCGATGTACGACGCGTCACTCAGCACGGGATGGAGCGGCATTATCAGAGTCGACTTGTGTGAACCACCTCGAGTTATCCGTGCCACCTTCGTCGACGAAACGGAACCGCCGACAGTTGTGTCCGCCGTGCTCGCAGCCACAGGAAATGGTAGCCAACTGACGATCGAGGAGCGAGGACTCCCCACAGACG
Source organism: Arthrobacter dokdonellae (assembly GCF_003268655.1). NCBI lineage: Bacteria > Bacillati > Actinomycetota > Actinomycetes > Micrococcales > Micrococcaceae > Arthrobacter > Arthrobacter dokdonensis. The sequence continues at coordinate 2,882,564 of NZ_CP029642.1, forward strand.
ACCTGACAGTCTACGTTGCTGGATGGCACGCACAAGTCGATCAACTTGTGGCGGGCTTGTCCGGCGCAACGCCCATCGAATGGCGGCCACGCTGGGAACAACTCCGCGCCGACTACCGGAACCGTCCTCCGGTTCAGCAATAGTCGCGGAAGTCGCGAACCAATGGACTGATCTGATGCCGTGAGACGGAAGGCAATTCGGGGCCTTCTCAACCGCAGTCTCGTAAGCCGGTCCCTCAGTGAGACAACCGCCTGCTGACCTGCCCTTTTGATATTGCCGCTCGATGGGTGTCCCGTATACCCCGCCCGAGAATAAGCCCGGTGACGGGAGGGTATACGGGACACATCTCAACTTCGATTTCAGGGGAGTGGGTGGCGGTGCGAACTGGTCCCGATCTACAGTGTCCTGCTATCGTCACCGTCTCGAGAAAGTCATTCCTTCGTGTCCGAGGTGATGTTTCTGTTCTCGCAGAAGGCAGCCCCGAACCTCAACGAACATGCGCTTCTTATGCTCCTCCACGGCAATCTGGCCAAAGGGGTGCTTCGCCAACATCTCTTCGGTAGATGTTGCCATCCTGTGCCTCCCTCCACATCTTCAATCAGCGTTGACTCCGTCGCTGCCCAAGAGCATCTACCAATAAATTCAAGTTCCACGAGGTCCTGACATGTCCGCGACAGGCCAGACCATCTTGCTTGTTGTCGTTGACGAACATGACCGGGCTGAAAACCGGAGGTGGTGGACGTTGATTCAGCCACGGTGGCTCTGCCGTCAAGGTTTCGGACGTGCCTTCAGGGTAGCGCCGATTTTCTCCACGGATGCGAACCAGGACAGCAGGTCCTGGTCGATAGCGCCGATGACGGTCCTCATGTTGGCCAGCTGTGCAGCGATGCTGCTATTGATGAGTGGTTCTAAATGCGCCACCCTGTTCCTTAGGCGGTAGACACCGTCGACCGCCCGTTCAAGTTCGTGGACCGGTCGCCGAAGATGCGGAAAAGCATGGTGAAGGGCTTCATCCCAGAGCAGTTGCTTGCCCAGGTCATTGCGTCCTGGGAGAAGGAATCGCCAGGTCCCCATGGACAAAGCGGCAAGAATGTCAGCGTGCAACGGATCACGCTGATCCTTGGGCCGGGCCCTGGTTGAATGACCGGCGCGATTCTTCGCTTCTGGCAGGTCCCGGCCAACGACGCGCTCCAGCAAGATTGAAGGATCCAGGAGCCAATCGCTGGAATGCGACTCCCCCGTGGTCGGGTCAACCTGACCGGCGTTCCAAACGCACAATTGCTCGTCCATAGCGTTGCGCAAGACGACCTCAAAAATGTGCAGCGCCTCGTATACGGCCCCAGAAAGTTCAACGTTCCACCGGTAGAGCCGCACAGCACCCTGCAGGCTCCCAGCCGTGTCGAGGTACGGCGCCAACCTCGGCCGACTCAGCCGCCGCAGCAGGATCGCCTCAACACTTATTTGTTCGCGCCTGTTCACAGTAGTAAACTGTAGTTGAAGACAGGGGCAGGTTCCCTGTTATGGATTACTGAGGGTCCCGTAGCCAGGAGCTGCGGGGCCCTCAGCTTTTAACGCCTGTCACCAACCAAGACGCTCCCGGCGCGTTCGTCGCCCATTCTCTCCCTGGCAATCCCCGAGGGTATTCCGCGACCTACTAGCCGTTCGCAATTTGGCTTTCAGAATTGATCCCAATTTGGGCTGACGGAGTCGGCCTTCTGGAGGCAGACGATCCCCAAATCATGGCAAATGACGCTCCAATCCCCCTCCAAAAAATCACCAATCAGAATTTTTGACGCCGGTCTTGGCCGCACGTCAGGCGGGACCGAAACCACGCCCTGAACAACGCGAACCGTTGACACACGACGGCCGTCCTTTCACAACTGGTGACATGCCACCAGCCGTGCCGATGGACCTGCAAACGGTCATCAAACAGCAGCACCCGCGCTTCGCTGCAGGTGCTCGTCACGTTTTACTCACGTTTTTCAACGAATACCCATGCCAATCCTTGGCATACCAAAGGGCCCTATTGTCCCGCACTCCCCCGGAAATTGGCGGTTTTTGTCGTTGAATGGCAACGATTGGCATGACAGTCCTGAGATTCTCTTGGCCGCCGGTTCGAGTCCCGCCCGGGGCACCAAATGTGGCTCTGACCTGCGGTTTTACAGTTTGGGCCGGGTGCGTCGAGGGGCCAAATCACGTTCTACTCACGTAATTGAACGAAAAGTTGGTCACGTTTTTGACATTTTCGGGGCCTAATCCGACTTCATTCGACGTCACGTTTTTCAATCTGCGGGCGGGAAATCGGCGGAAATCCGCGGTTTTTTCAGACCCTGGTGGTTTGAGTCCGTCGCTGCGAAATATTGGCCCTCCGATCGCCGTACTCACGGGGCAGGATGTCTTTGGAGGACAAGGAATTCGCCTGCACAACGGCAACCCGGCCGCCATCGTCGCACCGCCAATACAGCGCCTAGAGCGGCACGAAGTTGGCGACTAGGACACCGAGGGCGAGCCATGAAACGACAGTCCCGGTTTCGTCGACGAGTGGATGACGCCCAAGGAGATCTGCCATGAGTTGCAGATTCCCGAGCAGACCTTCTATCAGTGGCGCGTCAAGCACGCGGGACCGAGGGCTCACAGGATCGGGCGCCACCTTCGCATTAGCCTCACGGATTTCAACGCGTGGCTCGCCACCACGGAAGACCCCCTTGTCTAGAGCAAAAACTCCGCTCGGGACGTAGGGGAAAGTAACCCGCCGAAAGCTTGGCCCAACCACTTGGAGGGCCCGGGCGACCATGCGCGGCTACGACGGGAAGCCCCGCATGTACCAAATGACCGGGCCAACCGGGGCACAAGCAGAAACTGGCCTCCTGACCAAGCTCAATGCAATGCTCCCGACTACCAACGATGTCATCAGCCCCGACATGGTCATGGGTGAACTCGCCAAGTTCTGGTGGCTGGAATTCGAAGACCTCGGACGGGCGGCCAATACCCGCCGACGCTACAGGGAAATCATTGACACATACATCCTGCCCGGCGTTGGCAACCTGACCATTCGAGAAGCCAACGTCTCCACCTTGGACAAGTTCCTCAAGGGTGTGCGCACCAAACATGGCAATGCAACGGCCAAGATGTCCAAAACGCTGCTCTCCGGCATGTTGTCCCTGGCGACACGCCATGGCGCCGCCCCAGCCAACCCGCTCCGGGAGGTCGCCCGAATCCCTACTGACAGCAAGGAAGTTAGGGCTCTGACCATTGACGAGGTGGCCAAACTTCGACACGACGTCTACCGGTGGCCGCAGCCAACAGGACGCCAGAATGGACTCCACGAAAAAGACATCCTCGACGTCCTGGACGTCATGTTGGCCACCGGCGTCAGGATCGGCGAGGCACTGGCCATTCGGTGGTCCGACGTCGACCTTGCCGCCGAGAAGCCAACTGTCACCGTTCGCGGGACCATCATCGACGTTCGGGGCAAGAACGGACTCAGGATCCAGGACCACCCCAAGAGCGCCAACTCACGGCAACGCTACTTCCTGCCGCTCTTTGCTGTGGAGATGCTGCGTCGGCGGCAGGCCGATCCGCTCCGCCAGAATGTTCTTGAGTTGGTGTTCCCCTCCAGTACCTTGACCATTCGCGACCCCAACGGGTTTCGCAAACAATGGCGAGAGGCCAGGAAGGCCGTGGGCTTCGAGTGGGTCACGCCACACACCTTTCGGAAGTCCGTCGGGACGATCCTGGCCAACACCCAGGGCATGGCCGCCGCAACCGCACAGCTCGGGCATTCCAGTGAACAGATCACGAGCAAGCACTACGTCCAGAAGACACATGAGGCGCCGGACAACACGGAGGTGCTGCAGGCTTTTGGAACAAGAACTCCAGAGGTGCCGCCGAACGGCGAAATTGGCTGAGAACACGAAATCTCTACCAGATATCGGCGCAACAACGTCGTTGGACGACTTGGCGCCGCCTACTGGTTCTTCTCCTTCCCTCCGATATATCGGCTGGCACCTTCACCGGGCAATGCGGACTTCGAAGACTTACATCACTCGTGGAGCCAACTATTTCGAAACCCAGGACGAGGAGCAAGTTGTTGAGTTGATGGCCAAGCCTGACGCCGCGATGCTCAAAGATGCGCGGGAGCGAGCTCACAAGCTGATCCAACAGCTTCAGTGAATCAAACCGTCGATGATTGCGGGAGAGTCTGGGTCCGCACCAGGGTTGATGTTCGGCGGCCGGGGCACGTCGTCCGATGTAATGCGTCAGAAGCGCCGAATCGATAACGGCGTCTGACCAATTTAAGGAAGACACTGTTGACGGGTCCGGACTTGGCTACGATTAATCCGCCACCACCTGCCACGCACATGCCGTCGAGCTGGCCGATCTCAACTCGAGGGCCGGGGCGCCGGGTTCGAACGGCGATCAGTACGGTGCCGCAGCTTGTGCCTCAGCTGAGTCGCCGACGCGAACAAAATCCACGTCCTCGTGCGGCACGTTCACGCCGCTGGCATCGACAAGGACCGCTCGCACGCGTTCTTGGCTGGCCCGAGTCACGGGAAGCATGCTCACCCCTCGCTCATGAGGAACATTCGCTTCTCCCCACTGCTGCATGGCCACGAGCACCAGCTTTAGTTCATTGCCGGCCGCGGTCAGCTCGTAGGCATCGCGCGTCCGTTGGCCCTGTTCTTGATAAGGCACCTTTTCCAAGACGCCGTGTTCCACGAGTGTGTTTAGCCGGGTACTGAGTACGTCACTGGCGATGCCCAAGGCGTCCCGGAACTGCGCGAAGGTGCGTTTCCCGAAGAGTGCCTCGCGGAGCAGGAGAAAGTTCCAGGAATCACTGAGGACGCCAAGTGATCTGGCGATACCGCACTGGCTGTCGAGTGCGTTCATGAGAGTTGCTGACTTACGAGGCATGTTCCAACCGTAGCTTGAATCTGCACAACCAATCCAGCAGCAATGTTGGCCCAGCCGCCGCATCAGTTCATCGACTGCATTTCGCACACCAGTCACGCAATCCGAATTGTTACAGCTGGGTTGCCATAACCAATTTAGCCTCGGTATGGTTGATCCAGCCCGTCGGGCCAGGTGGATGACTCTTGTCGCCTTGGCACACACTCCCTGTTTCGAGAAACCGAAGGATTGCCCGTGACTCCACAGCCCGAGGTGTCGACGAACCGTTCGCGCATCATTCACTACCAAAGCCCGGAACCGGACAAGAAAAGGCTATTTGAGCGGACTGGGCTCGAACAGTTGCGCGCACTCGTTGACGGGACCGTTCCGCCGCCACCCATTAGCAGCCATATCGGGCTGGAATTCGTTTCAGTCGCAGAGGGGGATGTGGTGATGACAGCGCAACCGGATGAATCGCACTACAACCCGATCGGGTCGATTCACGGCGGATTTTTTGCCACCGTCCTTGATTCGGCCTGCGGGTGTGCCGTGCACAGCACGCTTCAGGCAGGAGTCGGCTACACGAGCCTGGAGATCAAGGTGTCCTTTCTCCGGCCCATCACCGCGGAAACGGGAACCGTCACCGCCCACGGCTGGGTCACCCGCCGCGGCAGGACGGCCGCCTTCGCCGAGGCCGATATCCGCGACAGTGACGGCAGGGTTTTGGCCACCGCCTCGAGCACCTGCCTGATCATCCACCCGGGCCCCGGCCAATGACCCGTCTATGCGCCGCCCCCAGCGAACATCAGCTGCAGGCGCTCAAGCGGGGACAACTGGGAAAACGCGGCGCATTCCTGGCCGCCGCATCCGTGCTCGCCCTGGTGCTTTGGTCCTCCGGAGCCCCGAGCACGCTGTACCCCAGCTACGCCGAAAAATGGGATCTTGCCCCGATTGTGATGACCAGCGTCTTCGCCACCTATCCCCTGGCACTCATTGTGGTGTTGCCGCTCTTCGGCAACCTCTCCGACCTCTACGGGCGGCGTTTGGTCATGATCGGCGGAGTCACGCTCATCGCGCTCTCCACACTGCTGTTCGCCTTCGCACCCAACGTCGGCTTCCTGTTTGCCGGCAGGGCACTGCAGGGCATGGGTTCCGGCCTGGCCATGGGAGCGGCAACAGTGTCGCTGATTGAGAACAATCCCAGAATCAGCCCCCGCTTCGCCAGTACGACGGCGACAGTTGCGACAGCGACGGGGCTCACCCTGGCCCTCTTCGTCAGTGGGCTGATGGCACAATATGTGCCACTGCCCTTGACGTTGAGCTACCTTGTCCTGCTCGTACTGGCTATCGCAGCGACGGCAGCCCTGCTCATGACCCCGGGCGACCGGCCCGAGGTTCGCCAGCGCTGGCACCCCCAGTCACCCAAGGTTCCGCACGGAATCCGGATGAGTTTCCTGATCGCCACCTTGTCGGTGGCTCTTGCCTACTCCATGGGCGCGATCTTCCTTTCCCTTGGAGCGCACATGATCGCCCAGTTCGCCCAGACGGACAACCGGGCGATCGTCGGTTCGCTCCTGGCAAGCTCGTCCGTGGCGATCTGCCTTACCGCCCTGCTGGCGGTGCGGGTTCCGGCCCGTACCCAGGTGTGGGCAGGGGCCGCGCTGACGGTCGTCAGCCTGGCCCTCATGGTTGGCGCCAGCACGTTTGGATCAAGCGCCCTGTTTCTGAGCTGGTGCCTGATGGGTGGCAGCGCCTATTCGCTGGCCTTCACCGGCGGGCTGGGCCTTATCAACAGCGTCGCACCCGCCCATCACCGAGGGGCAACACTGTCCCTGCTCTACCTCGTTGCCTACTTTTTCCAAGCAGTCACGGCCATCGGAGTCGGGGCACTTGCCACCTCGGGAACCCTGAGCACCGCGGTGATAACCGCGGCCGCGACCCTGGCCGGCCTCTCCATGCTCGTGGTGGTCCTGCTCAAGATCCCGACTCGCGTTTCCCAACAGGCTGCGGGTGCCGTCAACGTTTAGAAACGGCCAAGCACTCCGGGGTTCATCGCAATGTCGGTGGACACCTGCGATTCAGTTCGCATTAAGGCCCGCATCTCCATTGAAGGCCATGGACGCCCGTGGCATGCTGAAACAAGTCACTTCGAGGAGGAATCATGCAACGGATCGTGCCCAACGTATGGTGTCAAGGCAACGCGGTGGAGGTCGGAGAGTTCTACTCTGGGGTGCTTCCGCAAACGTCAGCGACGACAACCATGAACTATCCAACGGAGGGCTTGCTGGACTTCCAACGTGATTTCGCCGGGCAAGCCCTCGTCGTGGATGTGACCGTCAGCGGTTACCAGATCCGCCTCATCAATGCCGGGAATGAATTCCGCCCAACACCTGCCATCTCGTTCATCTTGAACATGGATCCGCTCCTGTTCGACGGCGGCGAGGATGAGGCACGCGCCCGCATCCAGAGCATCTGGGAGGCCTTCGCGGAAGGTGGCCAGGTGCGCATGGGGTTAGGCGAATATCCTTTCAGCAAGCTCTACGGCTGGGTCGAAGACCGCTTTGGAGTGAACTGGCAGCTGATGTTGAGCGATACTGCAGGAGACCGGCGGCCACAGGTGATTCCGCAGTTCCTTTTCACCGGACCCGATGCACGGGCCCAGCAGGCAATCGACCTCTACACGGGGCTTCTCCCTGATTCAGGCACCGGCACGGTCATGCCCCACCCGGACGAAGCAAACGGCATCATGTTCGCCGAATTCAAACTTGCCGGTCAGTGGTTCTCCGGCATGGATGGCGGCACCGAGCACGAATTCACGTTTACACCAGGGCTGTCACTGGAAATTTCCTGCGCAGATCAGGACGAGATCGATCGGTTGTGGGAGGCGCTGTCCAGCGTACCCGAGGCCGAACAATGTGGCTGGGTGGTGGACCGCTACGGCTTGAGCTGGCAAATCGTGCCGCAGAATATGGGCGAGCTCATGCAGCACCCGGGGGCCTTTGCGCGGATGCTCGACATGAAGAAACTCATCATTGCCGAGCTGTGACGCTCCGCCGTCACAGCTTTGTCGCGACTGCAGCCAGCCAGGGGTTGCAACTACCCGAGGGCCGGCTGTCAGATTTGGGATGGCGTCTCCGCGAAGCGCAGCGGTGCGGACAGTTCAGCGGCCGACGATTCGACGTGCCGCTGGCGCCGTGGTCGTGTCATGCCCACGGCGCCATCGCTGTTTATGCGGTTATGGCGGTTAGCTGTGGGTAGAGCTTTTCGATGGGGGCGCTCAGGCCGGCCTTAAGGTTGACGGAAGTGTCGTCAGCCAGCACTTCGTACTCCCCCGCTTCAACGGCATCGAACACGGTGCGCACCAGGTCCGCTGGGTCCTTCTTCGGATCGCTGGAGTGGGAGGCCATGGCCGTATCGACATAGGCGACGTGTACTCCGACCACGTGAACGCCGGCCGGTGCTAGCTCCAGGCGCAGGGAGTTCGTCGCCGACCACAAGGCGGCTTTCGTGGCACTGTAAATTCCAGCCACGGCATACCAGCTCAGAGCCGAGTGGATATCGATGATGACCGATCCGGTCCTGCCGGAGAGGATCGGTGCGAACGCGCGGGCCAAAAAGAGCGGGCCCAAAAAGTTCGTTTCCACATTGGTGCGGATTTCCTCATCGGTGTGGCTCAGAATCCCGGGCGTAGGCGTGGACGCACCGGCGTTGTTGATCAACACCGTCACATCCGGACCCGTTTCGACGGCGGCCCGGATCGAGGCGGCGTCGGTGACGTCCAGAACCAGCGGCACAATCCGCTCGTCATCCCAGACACGGGGGTTGCGGGCGGAGGCATAGACTTTGGCCGCGCCCCGGGCCAGGGCTTGATGGACAAAATGAGTGCCAATGCCACCGTTGGCTCCGGTGACCAGGACAACTGCTCCCTTAAGTGAGGGCATGGTTTTTCCTACTTTCTGCGGTTCAGGGATTATTAGACGTTCGCCAGGACGGGGTAATCGGTGTATCCGGACGCGCCGCCGGCATAGATCGTGGCGGGGTCCAGCTCGTTCATCGGCGCCTGGGCACGCAGACGCTCGACGACGTCGGGGTTGGCCAGTGCCATACGACCCACCGGGGCGATATCGGCAAAGCCGGCGTCGATGTCAGCGGCGAGCTGCTCGCGGGTGCGTCCGTAGCGGACCACGAGCACCGCCGTCGGCCAGACCTCACGGAAGGACTGCAACAACTCATCGTCGCCCACGTGGTGCAGGTGCAGATAAGCCAAGTTCAGGCCAGCCAGCTCACCAACCAGGTGACGATACTGGGCCCGCACATCGGCAACCTCACCTTCATTAATGCCACCCGACGGCATGGACGGCGACAAGCGAATGCCGACGCGGTCTGCGCCGATCTCCTGCGCCACAGCACGGGCCACCTCGATGACAAGGCGGGAGCGGTTCTCGATCGATCCACCATAAGAGTCGGTGCGGTGGTTCGCGTTCGGGGACAGGAACTGATGCAGCAGGTAACCGTTGGCCCCGTGAATCTCCACGCCGTCGGCGCCAGCGACGATCGCCGAGGCTGCGGCGTGGCGGAACTCGGCAACCGTGGCCTGAATATCCTCGAGGCCCAGTTCACGCGGCACCGGTGTCTGCTGCTGTCCACTCGGGGTCGCAATGTCCACACCGGCCGAAATGGCCGACGGCGCCACCGGCTGGCGGTGATGCGGGGTGTTGTCCGGGTGGGCGTTCCGGCCCGCGTGCATCAACTGAATGAACAACGATCCACCACCGGCATGCACGGCATCGGCGACGTTCCGCCACCCTTCAATGTGCTCCGGGGTATAAATGCCGGGGGTGTTCAGGTAGCCCTGCCCGTCGGCCGAGGGCTGGGTGCCTTCGGTGATCAACAGCCCCAGGGACGCGCGCTGAGCATAGTATTCGGCGACAAGATCGCCAGGAGTACCGTCGGGGTTGGCCCGGTTGCGGGTCATCGGCGCCAGCGCGAGCCGGTGGGGAAGTTCCACACGGCCCAGGGTGAATGGTTGCCACAGAGAAGACAAAGTCATGGGGAAAATGTTCCTTCGAAATAGGGAGGGCACAACGCCGGTGCCACGGTCCGCAAAGCTGGGAGCTCCGGGCCGTCATGGGAGAATGAGTTGACCCATATCCGAGCCCAAACTGTACCGACTATACTCATAACTGAGCGCAATCGATTTGTATTCCTGAAGGGACCATCGTGCCAGAAACTTCCCAGCCCCTCGGTCGGCGCGAGCGGAACAAGCAAGCCAAACTGGACCGCATCGTGGCAGCCGCCGGCGAACTCTTTTCCGAATATGGGGTCGACGATGTCACCACACAGCAAATCGCCGAAAAAGCCGACATCGGAGCCGGCACCTTATTCCTCTATGCCAAGTCCAAGGGCGAGCTCCTGCTCATGGTGCAAAACTCCAGCTACGCCGATTCACTCGTGCGGGGCAGAGCCGCCGCGGAGAAGACTCCCGACATGCTTCAAGCCGTCATGGCGATCCTCACCCAAGTGGTCCACTGCAACCGAATCCAGGTCGACAACGGCCGAAGCTACCTGAAGGAGATGGTTTTTGGTGACCCGGAGGAACCACACCGCCGCGAAGCGCTCGGTCTCTCACTTCAGACAGAGGAGGCCGTCGCCGTCGTACTTCAACGAGATCAGCGCATCGACTCTACCGCGGCCTCAACTCTTGCGCACATCATCTCCGCCATCATGTTCCTGGCCATGTCCGCCACGGGAAACGCGACAAAGACCGTCGAGGAACTGCTGGCGGAGATCAGGACCCAGATCCAGGTAATTTTGCAGCGCTAGAGGCAACAGACGCCTGGCCGTGACCGCAAGTTCACGCGCCTGGGCCCGAACTTCGCGGCACGGTCTCGCCTTAATTGTTCTCACAGGTTGATCGTGTGCCCAAGCAGTCCATGGAAACCTTCCTGCAGGGCTTCACCGAGAGTGGGATGCGTATGGATGTTGCGGGCGAGTTCGCCCGCCGTGAGGTCCCACTTCTGGGCGAGCGTGAGTTCAGGAAGGAGCTCGGCAACATCCGCGCCAATCATGTGCGCGCCAAGTAGTTCCCCATACTTACTGTCCGCAATAAGCTTCACAAACCCGCTTGGCTCGCCAAGCCCTTGCGCTTTGCCGTTGGCGGTGAAAGGGAACGTCGCGATCTTAAGATCGTAGCCTTCGTCGCGGGCCTGCTGCTCAGTGAGGCCGAAGGAGGCAACCTGGGGTTGGCTAAACGTGGCTCGGGGCATCATCCGGTAGTCGCCCAGCGTCATGGTCTCGGCCCCTGCAATGGTTTCAGCTGCGACGACTCCCTGGGCTTCCGCGACGTGGGCAAGTTGGAGTTTCGCGGTGACGTCACCGATCGCGTACAGGTGTGGCACGTTGGTGCGCATGTAGTCGTCGATGCCTATCGCTCCCCTTCCAGTCAGGGCAACGCCCGTGTTTTCGAGTCCGTATCCCCCGGTGCGGGGAGCGAAGCCTACTGACATGAGGACCTTGTCGGCTCGGATACTCGAGCGCTGACCGCTTGCTGCCGCGTAAGCCACGGTGACGGATGTTCCGTCGTCGTCGATGGTCTCAACTTTCGTGGAGGTCAGGATGTCGATGCCCAGTTTCTTGTACTGGCGTCCAATTTCCTTCGATACCTCGATGTCCTCGTTCGGCAGCGCCCGGTCAAGGAACTCGATGATGGTGACTTTGACCCCGTAGTTCACCAGTACGTAAGCGAACTCCATGCCGATCGCCCCGGCACCGACGATCACGATCGACTCGGGCAGCTGGCGAGAGAGTATCTGCTCTTCGTATGTGACCACATTCTCGCTGAGCTCCACGCCGGGTAGCAGTCGGACGGTGGAGCCCGTGGCGATGATGACGTCGTTGAAGGTGACGTTCTCGGTGCCACCGTCGCTGAGGGCGACCTCGATGGTGCCGGCGTCGCGAAAGGTGCCGTAGCCGTCGATCTCGGTGATGGCGTTCTTCTTCATCAGGAAATGCACTCCCCTGGCCCGCCCGTCAGCGACGGTGCGGCTGCGATCGTACGCGGCCCCATAATCGAAGGTCACGTCCCCCCTGATGCCGAATAGATCAGCTTTGTGGTGGAAGGTGTGGGCGAGTTCGGCGTTGCGTAGCAGCGCTTTGGAAGGGATGCAGCCAACGTTCAGGCAGACCCCACCCCAGTATTGCTTCTCGATGACAGCGACGCTCTTGCCGAGTTGGGCGGCGCGGATCGCGGCAACATAGCCGCCGGGACCTGCGCCGAGGACTACGACGTCGAAATGGCTGCTCCAGGTGGTGTTCATTGGTTTCTCTTTCTTAATCTGAATGAGGTGTTGGTGGCGGTTATGCCGTGTGGTGGTGGGGGCAGGACGGCTGTGACTTGCTGGCGGATCTGGTCCAGGATTTCGGCTGGTGTCTCGTGCAGGTGCACGGTGGCGATAGTGGTCACGTGGATGATCGAGGTGACTACCCGGGCGAGACTGTACGCATCGGACGGGCCGATGTCCGGATCATCGGTGAGGATGGCGGCGAGGCCGTCTTCCAGCCGAGCTGAGAGGGCGAGCCCTTCGCGGCGGTGGGGTTCAGAGGGGTCGCCTGAGACGAGCTCATGGAGGTAGGTTCGGCCATTCTCAGGCTGTTCGCGGATACACGCCACGACCGGTTCCACGAGTCCGAGGACCGCCCCTATCGTGGGCGCCCCGGCGCGTGCGGCGATGTAGGCGGCGGTGAGTCCGTCGTCGATGGCGGTCGCGAACTTCTGATTCTGCACCAAAATCAACAACTCCGCCTTCGTCGACGCATACAAGTACAAGGTCCCAATAGCAACATCGGCCCGGTCGGCGATTTGCTGTGTGGTCACGCCACCAACTCCGTGTTCGGCGAACAGAGCGCGCCCGGCTTCCATGATCCGGACTCGTTTGTCCTGCTTCGCACGCTCCCGCCGGCCCGGCGGATCCGGATGGGAATTCATAACACCCTCCCCCTTGACAAAGTAATTGAGTATGTTCAAACTTGAGTATACTCAATTTTGATAAAAGCGGAACCACGCCGGATAACCACTGAGCACAGAATGGAGCAAGGAGCCGACTTGACGAGGACACAGCAGGGACCGAACGCCGTTCCGGGGCGATTCGTCGACACTCCCACCCTCACCGTGACCGCGGCGGGAGTGCGCTTCGTGTACCGCGAGCTCGGCAACGGGCACTATGGCGTGCCGTTGGTGGGGCTGACGCATCTGGGCGCAAACCTGGATAGCTGGGACCCGGAGGTTGTAGACGCTCTCGCGGAAGGCAGGAGGGTCATCCTGATCGGGTATCGCGGCGTCGGCGCTTCCACAGGTTCGGTGCAGGGTCGGTTCGAGGACATGGCCAAGGACATGATCTCGGTGATTCATGCGCTGGGGTTGACCCGGGTGGATGTGCTCGGTTTATCAATGGGTGGCATGGCTGCCCAGGAGATCCTCCGACTGGCCCCCCAGTTGGTGGAGCGCGTCATTCTCGCCGGTACTGGTCCGCAGGGTGGACCCGGACTGACAGCAATGACGAAAGTCATGATCCGGAACATCCTCCGCGGCGTAATCACGTTCACGCCCGCCACGACGCTGCTGTTCTTCACCCGCACTCCCAATGGCAGGCAGGCCGCGAATGCCTATCAGGCCCGCATTAGGCTGCGCCGCACCGGTCGGGACAAGCTGGTCACCCCGATGGTGTTGCGCGCGCAGCTGCGCGCGGTGAATCGATGGGGACACGAGCAGCCGGACGACGACACGTTCACCGGTCCGGCCCTCATCTTGCATGGCGACAGCGACCGGATGGTCCCCATGGGAAATGTCGCACCGCTGTTGGCCCGGTTCCCGCACGCCGAGGTTCGCGTCTTCACCGACTCAGGCCACAGCGTCGTTCCCCAGAACAGGCACGCCGTCACCGACATCATCACGCGGTTCCTGCAGCGCTGACCGCCGTTATCAACCCCAAGACTCATAACAAGGAGAAATCATTATGCGAGCGTTCGTATTCGACAAATACAAGGCGCCCCTGCACGAAGCCGAGGTTCCCGAACCCACCGTTGGCGAGCGGGATGTCCTCGTGCAGGTGCTCGCGGCCGGGGTGAACCAACTCGATGAGAAGATCCGCGAAGGCGAATTCAAGGCGATCCTTCCTTACAAAACCCCGCTCACCCTGGGTCACGACGTCGCCGGCACCGTCATCCGCGCTGGCGGCAAGGTGACAGGATTCAAGCCTGGTGATCAGGTATATGCCCGTCCGCGTGATCACCGCATTGGCACCTTTGCTGAGCGCATCGCGATCAACGAGGCCGATCTGGCCCTCGCGCCCGCTACGATCAGCCCCGTCGAGGCTGCATCACTGCCGTTGGTGGCCCTCACCGCGTGGCAGGCGCTCGTCGTCAGAGTCAACGTGAAACCGGGCCAGAAGGTCCTCATCCACGCCGGTGCGGGCGGCGTCGGTTCGATCACGATCCAACTCGCCAAGTACCTCGGCGCCCACGTCGCCACCACTGCCGCCGGGAAGAATGCCGACCTTGTCCGCGAACTCGGAGCGGACGTGGTGATCGACTACCGCACCCAGGACTTCGAGAAGGAACTCTCCGGGTACGACTTGGTCTTGGACAGTCGTGGCGGGGAGAACCTCGAGAAGTCCCTGCGCATCCTGCGCCCCGGCGGGAAGGCGATCGGGATTTCCGGCCCACCCGACCCCGCCTTCGCGAAGAAGGCAGGCTTAAATCCGATACTGCGCCTGGCGATCACAGCACTGAGCAGCAAGATCCGCAGGCAGGCGAAGAAGCTCGGCGTGAGCTACGAATTCCTCCTCATGGACGCCAGCGGTGACCAGCTCCGTCAGATCGCGACACTCGTCGACAACGGCACGCTGCGCCCCGTCATAGGAAAGACCTTTCCCTTCGATGAGACCCCACAGGCCCTCGACGCACTCGCCAAGGGTGGGATCCGAGGAAAAGCCGTCATCACCGCCCCGTAACCGAACCGCCGCACCGGACAAACCGATAGATCAACAACATCTCACGTCACGAAACAAAAGGAGAGAACATCATGAACACAGCTAGCGAACCAGTCATCACGTCCTACGCAAAAGCCCCCGCGAAGACCATCACGGCAGGAGGCATCACGTTCGCCTACCGCGAGCTCGGCCCGAAGGGAGGTGTTCCCGTCGTGTTCTTCGTGCACCTGGCAGCGACCCTTGACAACTGGGACCCTCGCATCATCGACCCGATCGCACAAACAAGGCACGTCATCACCTTTGACCAGCAAGGCGTCGGCGCCTCCTCCGGCACAGTCCCCGACACGCTTGAGGAAGCCGCGGAGGACGCCTACAAGTTCATCACCGCGCTCGGATACGACAAGATCGACATCTTTTCCTTCTCAATGGGCGGCATGATCGCCCAAGACCTCCTCGTCAAGCACCCGGATCTGGTCCGCAAGCTCGTCCTCACGGGGACAGGTCCGCGCGGCGGCAGAGACATGGACAAGGTTGTCGGAGTGACCTACTACGACATCTTCCGCTCCATCATTACCCGCTCCGATCCGAAGGAATTCCTCTTCTTCAACCGCGACAACGACGGAAAGCAAGCCGGGAAGGCGTTCGTCGAACGTCTCAAGGAGCGCACCGCGGACCGGGACCAGCCCATCAGCAACAAGTCATTCAGCCGCCAGCTCAAGGCCATCCAACGGTACGGACGCTCCGCGCCGTCGGACCTGTCCGTGATCACCCAGCCGACCTTGATCGCCAACGGCGACCACGATCGCATGGTCCCCTCCATCCTCTCCGTTGACCTAAACCAGCGCATCAAGGACAGCGAGCTGATCATCTACCCCAACTCCGGTCATGGCGGCATCTTCCAATACTGGGAAAAGTTCGCACCCATCGCCGCAAAGTTCCTCACCAACTCCACCACCGGCCACACCGAAACCAGCTAGGAGAACCGCATGAGCGACACGCCCAAACCGGTCCTCTCCAAGCACTTCACATCCCTGATCCTGCTGTGGATGCGCGCCGACGAGCCCCGCCAAGACGGCATGGCCGGTGAAACGGGGCGCGCTCGGGCACCATCAGGACCGGCGCGAAAGCCGTGGTCAGGCTCCACCACGCCCTCGCAATCATGACGTACCTATCGCAATCCATCGACACGGATTCCCAATGGCCGCAAAGAGTCGTCGACACTATTCAAAACTTCCCTGAACGGCCCGAATTCACGAACACCACTCTGGGCGCCCCCGTGGATAGGGCGAACCAGGAACTATGGCACGCTTGAGCCACAACCGTCCGCGGAGCTTGTCGGACCGGTAGCGGAAATCCAAGGCGCGGCCAACGGGGCACTGATCCGCGCGGCAACCAAAAGCCACGACCCACGGAGTCAAGACAACGTCAGAGGACGCCCCTGGAAGGGCCAATCCCGATACGGCGCGGTGTTCAATTTAATGAGTTTTTAGTTGGTCAGCCACGGCGCGCCCGTTTGCCCATTGCTGGGCTCGGTTTCGCCGTGGCTGCCCGCCTAACCGGATGTGCGACTCTCACCGCATCCGGCTCTCCATGCGACGCTGCAGGATGGCTTCGGTACCGGGCGTGCCCAGCGAGCAGCTGTGATGTCGAGCCTGGCGGCAGCGTCGGCTCGTTTGTCTGACGCCGCCCTCAGTCTTCGGGCGATGGCGGCGCGCCGGATGGTGGCGGCGACGGGCCAGGCTTTGCCGGCGAGGGTGTCGCTGACCTTGGTGTTCACCTGGGCCAGTGCGGACGGGTCGCCATCGGTTCGGTATGGACGCGCCAGACGGTGATCCAGGCCCGATCAGCTGTGAGCCGGACGTCCTGTCGGATGCGGGCAGTCGTCTCGTGTCTGGGGCCGAGCATCCTCTTTGCGGGCGGCATTCCAACGATCACCGACCATCCAGAGCTCGTCCGCAAGCCCGGCCCCCGAGAGAATGAAGGCACGAAGCGCCGGAAGATGGATTGGAGCCGATGACACTCGGATTCGTCGTGCTTGCGTAGGCACTACCCCTTGCCGGCTTAGGTCTGCGGTGCTCTAAGCTACCAGGCTGGCGCATGGCCTCTGGTGGTAGCGCCTGTCCAAAAGCATGTTCGAGGTCCCTTGACCCAAGGTTTCACAGAGGCTGTTGACCTGGTGGAGCGCCCCTCCCTGTTCGCTTTGGAGTGCCCTAGAACGTGCCGGCGTCGATCACGAAACGGTACCGGACGTCACTGGCGATAACCCGGTCGAAGGCGTCGTTGATTTTGCTGGCTGGAATGACCTCAACTTCTGCTCCAAGGCCGCCGCTGGCTCCGCAGAAATTGAGCATCTCCTGCGTCTGCCTTATACCGCCCATTTTGGATCCGGCGAGGTTGCGCCGCAAAGAAATAAGTGACCAGGCGCGCTGCGTCGGTGGCTTGGAAGGCAGCCCGACGAGAACCATGGTGCCGTCCAAGGCAAGCAGCGAAAGGTACTGGTCGACGTCGATATCGGCCGAGACTGTGTTGATAATCAGATGAAAGTGACCCGTCAGGACTTCGAACGTGCCGGGGTCGGACGTGGCGTAATAATGCTGTGCCCCCAGGCCGAGCGCGTCCTCCTGCTTCTTTAGTGACTGACTGAGCACGGTCACTTCGGCGCCCATCGCAGCCGCCATCTTGAGGCCCATGTGGCCTAGCCCACCCATGCCAATGATGGCTTCGCGCTTCCCCGGCCCGGCGTTCCAGTTCCGCAGAGGCGAGTACATGGTGATGCCGGCGCATAGCAGAGGGGCGGCGGAATCAAGCGGAATGCCGTCAGGAATCCGCAGCACATAATTCTCATCCACCACGATGCTGGTGCTGTAACCCCCCTGGGTGGGCAGGCCGTCCCGGCCCACAGAGTTGTACGTGCTGGTGGAGCCTGCGAGGCAGTGCTGTTCCTCGCCGGCGCGGCAGTTGACGCAGTCACGGCAGGAGTCCACAAAACAGCCCACGCCCACACGGTCCCCCACTGCATGGCGCGTCACTCGGGCTCCGACCGCCTCCACGACTCCGGCAATCTCGTGCCCAATAACCACCGGGTACTTAACGCTCGCCCAGTCGCCACGCGCCGTGTGGATATCGGAGTGGCAGATTCCTGTGAACTTGATGGCGATGCGTACTTCGAAGTCACCGGGGTCGCGGCGCTCAATGGTGCCGGGCTCCAAGGCGGCGGTGGGCGAAGTCGCGACATAGGCTTTGGCAAGTGTGGGCATGTTGCCTACTTAGCTGCTGATGGGGACGGGTTCGGCGCGGGCCTGAGGGTTCGCCAAGTGTTCGGGGCGGAGGATCTCCTTGAGTCCGTCGGTCGTGAGGAGACCCCGTTCCAGGACCAAGGAGGTGACGCTGCGCCCCGTTGAGAGCGCCTGCCGGGCGATGGAGGTGGCCGCGTCGTAACCGATAAGCGGGTTGAGGATGGTGACGACCCCGATGCTCGCTTCGACCTGTGAGCGGAGATATTCCTTGTTGGCGGTAATCCCGTCGATGCAGTGGTCCGCCAGCGTTCGACATGCCGCGGTGAGGTGGGTGAGGCTGGCGAACATGGACCGGGCGATGATCGGCTCAAACGCGTTCAGCTGCAGCTGCCCGGCTTCGGCGGCCATCGTGATGGTCAGGTCGTTGCCGATGACCTCGAAGGCAACTTGGTTCACGACTTCCGGAATGACCGGATTGACCTTCCCTGGCATGATGCTCGAGCCAGCCTGCCGCGGGGGAAGGTTAATTTCAGCGAAGCCTGCCCGTGGCCCGGAAGACAGCAGCCGCAGGTCGTTGCAGATCTTTGACAGCTTTACTGCGACTCGCTTTAGCATCCCGGAGAACAGTACGAAAACACCACAGTCCTGGGTTGCCTCGACGAGGTTGCCGGCTGTGACAAGCGGCAGACCGCTGATGCCCTGCAGGTGTGCGCAGGCTTCGGCGGCGTAACGTGGATGGGTGTTGATGCCTGTACCTATGGCGGTCCCGCCGAGGTTGATCTCGTGCAGGTGAACCAAGGCCTCCCGGATCCGCCGTTCGTCCTCGTCCACCATCACGGCATACGTGCTGAATTCCTGGCCCAGGGTCATGGGCACGGCGTCCTGCAGCTGCGTCCGGCCGACTTTCACCACGTCATCGAACTCAACGGCCTTGCGCAGGAGTGCTTGGCGGAGATGCGCCATTGCAGTCAACAGCTCGTGGGCCCCCTGGATGGTGGCGATCTTAATCGCGGTGGGGTACACGTCATTGGTGGACTGGCCCATGTTCACATCACCATTTGGGTGGACAACGGAGTACTCGCCCTTGGCGAGGCCCATGTGCTCCAGCGCCCGGTTCGCGATAACCTCGTTCGCATTCATGTTTGTCGACGTTCCGGCGCCGCCCTGAATTACATCCACAACAAACTGATCCAGCAGCAGGCCCTGTTCGATGTCCCGGCAGGCTTGCGCGATGGCCTCCTTCTTGGCGGCATCAATCAGGGCCAGATTGAAATTGGTCAGCACGGCCGCATGCTTCACTTGGGCCAACGCCTGTACCAGCAGAGGATAGGCAGAGATCCTTGTCCCCGTAATCGGGAAGTTCTCCACTGCACGAACGGTCTGGATGCCCCAGTAGGCGGCCGCAGGGATCTCCCGGGACCCCATGAAGTCGGTCTCCGTCCTGCTTTCCGTGGCTTCCAGCAGGGTCGATTGCTCTGTCATTTCTCAGTCCTCGTGTCGATTGCTCCGTAAGGCTCCATTTTTGTGCGTTGAAATGGCGCTTATGGAGCGAACGCTGGGCTAGTTGGTTAGGGCGGGCTCAGGGGTCGGAACGAACCCGAGGGCCTTGTCCACGACGTTTTCCAGTGGCTCGCCGCTGCAGTACCGTTTCAGATTGTCCACAAACAGCTTGCCGAGATCATCGAGATAGTCGCCGGTGTCACCGCTCATGTGCGGTGTGATGATGACGTTCTCCATCCCCCACAGGGCGTGGCTTTTTGGAAGCGGCTCGGGATGCACCACATCAAGCGCTGCCCCCGCAATCGCCCCCGACGCCAGCGCTTGAGTAAGGTCGCCGGTAACCACCAGCTCCCCGCGGCCCACGTTGATCAGGTGTGCGGAGCCCTTCATGCCGTCAAGGACTTTGGTATCGACCAGGCCGCGGGTCTCATCGGTCAGCGGTGCTGCGAGCACCACAACGTCGTAACCGTGGACGATGGCCGCGAGGTCGGCGGAGGAGTGAATCCGGCCGAAGTCGGAGTCCCCGGGACGGCCGGCCCGGCCGGCGCCGTCGACGTCCATGCCGACGGCGCGGAAGAGCCGTGCGATCTCCCGGCCGACGGATCCGGTTCCCACCACCAGTGCGCGCCGGCCATGGATCTTGCGGGTGACACGGTGCTGCCAGCGCTGCTGCTGCTGCAGCCTAAACGAACCCTGGGCATCCTTGGCCAGGTCCAGCACAAAACCGAGCGCGAACTCCGCGATCGCCCGACTCAGCACACCGCGGGAGTTCGTATAGGTAATCTCGCTCGCCACCAGCCCATCAAACATCAGCTGGCTCACTCCCGCGGCCGACACGTGGACCCACTGCAGGGACGAGGCGGCGCCCCAGTTCTCCCGCAATGCCGGGGAGAAGGAGTGCCACTGGTAGAGCACGTCTGCGCCGTCCAGGGCCTCCGCAAGTCCGTCGGCTTTGGCCAGCCTGACCTCCGCGAGCTCCTCGACCTCCGCCAGCCGGGGCGGCAGCGCCTCGCGGTAAAGGGCCGCGACGACGGGCCGCCTGCGCTTCGCGCCGGTCATCGCGCTGCCGCTGCGGCGGCGTCCTCCGCGTAGTTGCCGGCAAGGGCATCGATGGCGGACAGCACAGCGGCCGTGAACTCGGACGTCGAGGAGGTTCCACCGACGTCGCGGGTGCCATTGCCGTCACGCAGGGCGGATTCGAACGCGGCTTGCAGGTGAGCGGCGGCCTCGGGGTGTCCGAGGTGCTCCAGCATCATCGCCCCCGACCAGATCTGTCCCACGGGGTTCGCCAGACCCTTTCCGGCGATGTCCGGGGCTGATCCGTGGACCGGTTCGAAGAGGGACGGGTGGTCGCCCTCGGGGTTCAGGTTTGCGCTGGGAGCCAGGCCGATGGAGCCGGTCGCTGCGCTGCCCAGGTCCGAGAGGATGTCGCCGAACAGGTTGGAGGCCACGATGACGTCCAGGGTCCAGGGCTTCAGGACAAGGTGCGCGGCGAGTGCATCCACCAGTTCGCTGGTGAGGGTGACGTCCGGGTACTTGCGGACCGTTTCGGCAACGACCTCGTCCCAGAACGGCATGGTGTGCACGATGCCGTTGCTTTTGGTGGCCGAGGTAAGCTGTCCGCGCCTGGATGAGGCCAGGCGCGCAGCGTAGTGCGCTGCCCGCAGCACGCCCAACCGGGTGTAGACGGTGGTCTGCATGGCGCTTTCCTCGGGCAGGCCGCGGTACATCCGGCCGCCGATTTCAGAGTATTCCCCTTCGTTGTTTTCCCGGACGATGAGGAGGTCGATCGGATGCTTGGCCGCAAGCGGTGACTCAACGCCGTCGAGCGTTTTGACGGGACGGAGGTTGATGTACTGCTGGAACTCGCGCCGGATGGGAATCAGCAACCCCCACAGCGACTCCGTGTCCGGAACCTCGGGCGAACCCACAGCGCCCAGGAAGATGGCGTCGTGCCGGGCGAGCTGTTCCAGCCCGTCCGCGGCCATCATCCGGCCGTGCCTGGCGTAGTAGTCGCATCCCCAATCAAAGAAGGTGAATTCCAGATCCAGCGAATGCAGGTCCGCAATGCGCCCCAGGCAATCGATGGCCGCGGGCATAACTTCGTTGCCGATGCCGTCGCCGGCGATGACTGCGATCTTGTGGGTGCTCATGATGTTTTCCGCTCTGGCAGCCCGCCCGGCAGTTGTTGCCAGCGGGATCCGGATCCTTGAAGGTTGACTATGGTGCTTTTAGGTTCCGTCATCTCGTGGACGGCATACCTGACGCCTTCGCGCCCCACTCCGGATTTCTTGAATCCGCCGAACGGCATCGAATCGATCCGGACGTCACTGGTCTCGTTGATCACCACAGCCCCGACGTGGAGCCGGTCGGCTATTGCCAGGGCAAGGTCGATGGACTGGGTGAAAACGCCTGCCTGGAGTCCGTAGTCGGTGTTGTTTGCCGCATGGATGGCGTCCTGAACGTCGATGAACGGGAGAATGCTGACGACAGGCCCAAACACTTCCTCGCGGATTACCCGGCATTCCGGGGGCACCTCGGTCAGGACCGTCGGCTCAAAGTGGGCGTTATGGCGGTGTCCTCCTGCGTGGACAGTGGCGCCCGCCGCTTTGGCTTCTTCCACCCATTCCTCGACGCGCCGGGCCTCGGCCTCGGAAATCAGCGGGCCGACGTCGGTGCCGCGGTCCAGCTTCGGCCCGGTCCTGAGCGCCCTGGTACCGGAGGTGACATGGTCAAGGACCTCTTCGAACAGTGAAGTATGCACGTAGACGCGCTGGACCGACAGGCAGTTCTGCCCGGCCACCCCGAAAGCGCCCGCAACGATCGCCTTCGCCGCGGCTTCTGCATCGGCATCCGCGCAGACAATCGTGGCGTTGTTCCCGCCGAGCTCGGAGAGGATCTTCTTCGCCCCGGCCGCGGCAGCGATGCGTTCCGCCGTCTGGGGACCGCCGGTGAAGGAAATCAAGTCCACCCGGGGGTCGGTGACAAGGGCCTCAGCCACGCCGGGGCCGCTCACGATCGCCGCGATGCGCCCGGAGGGGACGCCGGCTTCGAGCAGCAGCTGGACTAGGGCCAGCCCGGTCAGCGGCGTGCGCGTGGAAGGCTTAAGCACGACGCCGTTGCCTCCGATGAGGGCCGGTCCCAGCTTGTGTGCCACCAGGTTCAACGGGTCGTTGAACGGCGTGATGGCCGCAACGATTCCCACCGGCTTACGGCTGTACCAGCCGATCTTGGTGCCACCGGCCAGGCTCTCCTCGAAGCCGAGGGTCTCCCCCGCCAGTTCGCCGGATGCGGCGGCAGAGAGCCTGAAGGTCTCGATGCTGCGGAGCACTTCGCGCTCGGCTTCGGTGATGGTTTTGCTGCTCTCGGCAGCGATGATGTTGGCGAACCTATCAGCCTGCTCCCCTAAAAGCAGGACCGCCTTTTCCAGTGCCTGCCGGCGGGCCCGCAACGGCCAGTCGTCATCCTGGAGGTGACGGTGAAGGTGCGCTACGGCGCGTCGAACGTCCTCGGTTGTCGAGGTGCATACCCGCCCGAGCAGGACACCGTCTTCAGGGTCCCTTACCTCAAGGCTCATGTCGGCGGTTTGCCACTGGCCTTCGAAGTACGCCCCTCCCGGGAGATTCGCAAATTTTGAGCGCCTGTAGGCGGTATCTTCTGCAGATTTTGAGCGTGTGGCAGCCACGGTTGTTGATGTGAGCATGGGAACCCTTAATGTGCCTATTTGACTCGGTCGATGATTTTTGCTGCTGCGCCGATGAAGGGCAGGAACCAGGGCGGGCCGAAGTGGCCCGGCACGGGCGGGTTTTTCAAGGTTTCCCAGACGTTGGCGCTCTTGTCCCCTGCCATGTAGTGGGCCATCCTCTTGCCCATGTGGGCTGCCATCTGCACCCCGTGTCCGCTGTAGCAGAGCGAGTAGAAGAGTCCGTCGTGGACGCCGGCGTGGACCATCTGGTCCATGGAAAGGTCCACCAGTCCGCCCCAGATGTAGTCCACTTTGGCGTTGGAGAGATACGGGAAGAGTTCGAGCATGGCCTTGCGCAGGATCCCGGCGCTCTTCACATCCGAGTCCGGGCTGGACAGGGCAAAACGGGCCCTGCCGCCGAAGAGCAGCCTGTTGTCCGGGGTGATCCGGAAGTAGTAGGTCAGCATTTTGCTGTCCGACGCCTGGCGCCGGTGGGGCAGGATGCGGTTGACCACGTCTTCGGGCAGCGGTTCGGTGCAGATGATGAAGCTGCCCACCGGGATCACCCGCCGCTGCAGCCACGGGGTGATCCCGCCGGTGTAGCCGCTGGTGGCCACCAGGACCTGCTTGGCCCGGGTGATGCCCCGGGTTGTGTGCACGTCGTGCACGGTGCCGGAAACCTTTTTCAGTTCTGTGACACCGGCGTTCTCGCAGATGACGGCTCCTGCGGCGGCTCCCGCCCCGGCCAGGCCATGCACGAACTTGCCCACATGCAGGCCTGCCCCGAGGGGGTCAAGCATCGCTCCCTGGTAGAAGTCGGTGCCGATTTCGCTGTGGATCTCGGACTTGGGGATGACGGTGACATGGTGGTCGGCCAGGGCGGCCAGCTTCTCCTGTGATTTCAGGAAACCCTCATAGTGGGATTTATGGAAGGCCAGCGAGAGCTTTCCGAAGCGGTTGTAGTCGCAGTCGATGCCGTTGTCCCGTACGAGCTTTTCGATGCTGTCAATGGCGTCGGTGTATTCGCGGAACATTTCCACGGCACGGGTTTCCCCATATCGCTTGACGGCAGTGCTGAAGCCGATGGCCAGGCCGGTGGTCGCCATTCCCCCGTTGCGGCCGGACGCGCCCCACCCCACGGTGTGGCGTTCAAAAACGGCAACGCTCGCGCCTTGATTGGCAAATTCCAGGGCCGCGGACAACCCTGTAAAGCCGGCGCCGATGATGGCCACATCGACGTTCTCGGGGACCGGAGCCTGCCGGTAATCGCCGGAGGGCTCGGCAGTGTCCAGCCAGTAGGGAATGAGTTTCACGGTGTGTGGCCTTTCGCTTCAATGTGGGTTTAGAGACCGAGGTGATTGTTGAGTTCGTCCAGGGACTTGACAGTGGTGAGGTCGTAGCCCTCCCCAATGGGGTCGTAGCCGCGGTCCAGCATGACGAGGTTCCGGAAGCCCATGTCGTGCATCGGGTGCATGTCGTAGCGGGTGTGGGAGGAGACGTGCAGGAAGTCCTCCGGCGTCGCGTTCAGGGTGTCGAGCATGTATTCGAAGGCCTGGTAGCGCGGCTTGTAGGCCTGGGCCTGCTCAGCGGTGTAGACGGCGTGGAAGTCGGCGCCGAGCCTGGGAATGCTGATGTCCAGGAAGCTGTCGTCCGCGTTGGACAGGGC
Source organism: Arthrobacter dokdonellae (assembly GCF_003268655.1). NCBI lineage: Bacteria > Bacillati > Actinomycetota > Actinomycetes > Micrococcales > Micrococcaceae > Arthrobacter > Arthrobacter dokdonensis. The sequence continues at coordinate 2,907,527 of NZ_CP029642.1, forward strand.
CACCAGCTTGTAGTTCTCGCCCATCTTCTTCAGCGGAGCCGGCACGTCCTCGTGGGCAACCCAGCCGCGTGCAGCCTCGGCGAACTGTTCGCCGGCACCCTCGGTCGGCCCAATGCCCCAGCGCCTGCACACCCGGTCAAAGGAATCCTGAAGGATCGCCTCGTAGGGCTTGTAGTCGCCAAGGACCTCGTCGAACCGGTAGCCGCGGAACTGCTTCTTGAACGCAAGCCACTGCTCTTCAGGGATGCGGCCATCAAGCAGGCGGCGGGTGGTGGGGTCAATGTCGAAGTTGATGAGCGTGCCATAGATGTCAAAAGAGATGTACTTCGGCCGGAAGTTCGTATCCGTCATGATTCGTCCGTTTCCTTGGTTCTTGAAGGGGAGGCCCGGAAGTCCGAGCTGTTGCCTTCCATTCGTCTGCGCGGGACGGCGTCTTCTGGCCCTTCGGGCGGGGCCAGATGCCCGCTGTACCGACTGTAGGACCGGAGATTGTAGATTGTCAACAGTTTGGGCGGGGAGATTCTTCCCACCCGGGGCGCGACGAAAATTAGTTGATTTATTTTTTCGTCAATTGTTGACAATCGGCGATCCGGGGGGTTGCATTGCTTTAGATGCGGAACGAGATCCTGATCACAATCCGCAGGCAGGACCAGCCCAGCGCCTCCTCACATTGTGCAAGCACCGGGCGGGCCTGAGGATTCTACAACAGCTGCGCCCATCTCAGCGGATCAACTTCCGCTGAATCATTCGAAGGGAAGCACCATGAAAACCAGAAACAAAGTACAGACCGCAGCGGCGGCACTTGCCGTTGTGTTGGCCCTCAGCGCCTGTGGAAGCACCGCCGCAGGCACAACGGCGTCCGGCAACTCGAAGACCTCCGACACGGCGGACATCTCCGCAGGCGTCCAGCCCGACCAGAACGCCGTCAAGCTGCTGCCGGACCCGATCAAGAAGAAGGGCACGATCTCGGTCGCGATGGAGCTGGCGTATCCGCCGACCTCGTTCCTGACCCCGTCGAACGTGCCCGCGGGCTTCAACGTGGACATCTCCCGATTGATCGCGGCCAGGCTTGGTCTGAAACTGGATATCCAGAATGTGCAGTTCGCGACGATCATCCCCGGGCTTACCGGTGGGCGCTACGACTTCACCGCCACGGACATGTCGAAGACCGCGTCTCGGCTCAAGGTCCTGGACATGATCGACTACTGGAAAGACGGGTCCTCGCTCGGCGTCAAGACAGGAAATCCGGAGAAGCTCGACATCAACGACTCCTCGATCTGCGGCAAGTCGATCGCGGTGCTGCCCGGGGCCACGCAGCAGCAGACATACCTGCCGCTCGTCTCAACAAAATGCACCGATAGCGGGAAGCCTGCAGTCAGGGCAGTGGTGCTGCCGAACGTCAATGCGGCGCTGTCCCAGCTCGCCTCAGGCCGGATCGACGGGATCTTCTACGACACCCCGTCACTGGCCTACGCCGCGAAGCAGGACGGGAACGCCTTCAGCGTCGCCGCAGCGCAGTACGCCAAGCCGGCGAGCCTGGGCACCGATCTGGTGGCTATCGCCCTGCCGAAGGGTTCGCCACTGACGAAGGCGGTGCAGGCGGCCATGCAGTCGACCATGGACAGCCCGCAGTACAAGCAGGCGCTGGCGAACTGGGGCCTGGAATCGGGTGCCATCACAGATGCCAAGCTCAACTAGGAGAGGTGCTCCGATGCTGCAGACCGTCAGTCACAGAAACGGGACCACTATGAACGGGACCGATCCGGCCCTCAAGCCCAGGCTCCGGCGCCGGAGCACCTTTGAGTACGTCGCCTGGGTTGTGTGCAGCCTGATCGGTCTGGGCATCCTGGCCTCGGTTGCGACCAATCCGAACTTCCACTGGGATGTGATTGCCCAGTACTTCACCGAGGAAAGCATCCTGCGCGGGCTGATGCTCACGATCTTCCTCACGGTCGCCAGCATGGTCCTGGGGACCCTCCTCGGGCTGGGGCTGGCTATCATGAGGTCCTCCAAGATCAAGCCCGTCGCCGCCACGGCCGGTGTCTACCTCACCTTCTTCCGTGGCACCCCGGTCCTGGTCCAGCTGATTTTCTGGTTCAACATCGCCGCGCTCTACCCGAATCTCACCATTGGCATCCCGTTCACGAACATCGGCACCGCCGTCGACGTCAATGCCTTGATCGGCCCCATCACGGCAGCCCTGATCGGCTTGACCACGAACGAAGCCGCCTACATGGCCGAAATCATCCGCGGCGGCTTCCAGTCCGTGGGCAAGGGCCAGATCGAGGCGGCCGACTCCCTGGGCATGAGCGCCGCCACGAAAATGCGCAAGGTCATCATCCCCCAGGCAATGCCCTCGATCATCCCGGCCACCGGCAACCAGGTCATCGGCATGTTCAAGGAAACCTCCCTCGTCAGTGTGCTGGGCGTCGCGGAACTGCTCCAAAGCGCGCAGCTGATCTACGCCCGCACCTACGAAACCATCCCGCTGCTCATCGTCGCCAGCCTCTGGTACCTCCTGATGACCTTGCTGCTGAGCTACCCGCAATCCAAACTCGAGAAAAAATACTCCCACACAACCTCCCGAATTCCCCGAAAGGCGAAAAAAGTTGTGCTGACCGAACCGGAAGGGATCGCACGATGAGCGCCGACGGAACCATCCTCGCCCAACGCATCCGGAAGTCCTTCGGACCCAAAACAGTCCTCAAGGACATCGACCTGAACATCGCCAGCGGCGAAATCTGCACCATCATCGGACCCAGCGGCTCCGGAAAATCCACTCTCCTGCGCTGCATCAACGGCCTGGAGACCGTTGACTCGGGAGTCCTGAAAGTCAACGGCGAAGACTTCGGCTACTACGAAACCGACACCGCCTACCACGCCCTGACCCCGAAGAAACTCGCCCAGCAGCGCACCAGGGTCGGCATGGTCTTCCAACAGTTCAACCTCTTCCCCAACATGACCGCACACGAGAACATCATGGCCGGCCCAGTCCTGGTCAAACATGCCGACAAGAAACAAACCGCCAAACGCGCCCACGAACTGCTCGCCAGCGTTGGCCTGGCCGGATTCGGGGACTGCTACCCCGCCCAGCTCTCCGGCGGCCAGCAACAACGCGTCGCCATCGCCCGGTCCCTGGCCATGGACCCCGAGATCATGCTCTTCGACGAACCCACCTCCGCCCTGGACCCCGAAAAAGTCGGCGAAGTCCTCGCCGTCATGCAGGACCTCGCCAAGAAGGGCATGACCATGGTCGTGGTCACCCACGAAATGGGCTTCGCCCGCGAAGTGGCCGACTCCCTGATCTTCATGGACGACGGCTGCGCCGTCGAACGCGGCGACGCCCGCGAGGTCCTCTCCCACCCCAAAGAGCCCCGCACCCAGGCCTTCCTGAAGCAGGTGCTCTGACCATGGACGGAAAACTCGCCGTCATCGGACTGGGCAGCATCGGAAGCATGGCCCTCTGGCAGGCCTCACGCCTGACCCAGGACGTCGTCGGATTCGAAGCCCAGGCCCCCGCCCACGCCCGCAGCGCCGTAGGCGGGGACACCCGCCTCTTCCGGATGCACTACCGCGGAGTGCCCGACTACTACCCCATCCTGGAACGCTCACGGGATCTCTGGGCCGAACTGGAAGCGAACACCGGCCAAAACATCCTCACCCGCTGCGGCGGGCTCTCCATCGGAACCGCCGGCGGGCCCTACATCACCAAGCTTCTGGAAATCACCAGGACCAACGGCGCCAAACACGAAATCCTCAGCCGCGAAGACATGGCCGAACGCTACCCGCAACACAACCTCCGCGACGACGACATCGCCGTCTTCGACCCCAACGCCGGCGCCCTGCGCACCGACCTCGCAGTCACCGCCGCGGTTCAGGCCGCGGAAGCCAACGGCGCAACGATCCACATCAACACTCCGATCGAGAGCATGACCGAAACCGCCGACGGCGTCCTCATCACCTCCGGCGAGCACTCCTGGACTTTTGAGAACGTCATCGTCTCCTCCGGCGGCTGGTCCCAGCGGCTGATGCCCGACTATCTGAAGGCGGCAACGGAACCCAACCGGTGCTTCCTGACCTGGTTCGTCGCCCGGAACCCACTGGAGTTCTGCCCAGAGAAGTTCCCCATCTTCATCCGGATCTCCGGGGAACGCTCAATGTACGGGGCCCCCGCCGTCGATGGCGCGACGGTCAAGGCAACCCTGGACGGCCGCGGAGCACCGGCAGAGGATGCCGATTCAGTGCTCAGGGAACTCACCCCGGCGGAAATCCAGGAAACCACAGAAACCGTCACGGATTTCTTCCCCGGCCTCGTCCCCAACATCGTGCGCTCGGACGCGTTCCCGGACCTCTTCACCGTGGACGGGAACCCCCTGATGGGCTACCTGAACGACCAAAGCAAAATCTACTTCGCCACCGGCTTCTCCGGCCAAGGCTTCAAAATGGCCACCGGATACGGTGAAATCGCCGCCGGCGAAGCCCTCGGCATGCACACCTTCGACGGGCTTGGATTTGCGCGTCCCCAACGCTTCAAGGCACTTTGACACACACGTCACCCGACGGCGGCCCCCACCCTGCCGCCTATTGTTGACAATCGACAATTTCTAAGAAAGTATGAAATTATGGCAACTCTCAGTCCCCTTCTCAAGCAGGCCACGCCGGTTGTCGTGGACCATGCCCTCGGCAGTTGGATCTATGCAACCGACGGCAAACGGTATCTCGATTTCACGACTGGAATCGGTGTGACCAGCACAGGCCACTGCCATCCCGATGTCGTTGCGGCAGCACGCGAGCAGGTGGGCAGGATTGTCCATGCCCAGTACACCACCGTGATGCACAAGCCCCTGCTTGAGCTCACGGAAAGACTGGGAGACTTCCTGCCCTCGGGACTGGACAGTGTTTTCTACGCCACGTCCGGCTCCGAGGCAGTGGAAGCGTCCGTCCGCCTCGCGCGCATGGCCACCGGACGGCCCAACATCATCTCCTTCCACGGCGGCTTCCACGGCCGGACAGTGGGCGCCGCCTCGCTCACCACGGCCGGCACGAAGTTCCGATCCGGCTTCTCCCCCCTCATGGGCGGAGTGCACGTCGCCCCCTTCCCCCATGCCTACCGCTATGGATGGGATGAGGAAACGGCAGTCAACTTCGCCCTGAAGGAACTGGATCACCTCCTCCTGAGCATCAGCGGCCCCGCGGATACGGCGGCTTTCATCATCGAACCCGTACTGGGAGACGGCGGATACATTCCCACGCCCCCCGCTTTCCTGCAGGGATTGCGGGAACGCGCTGACCGTCATGGAATAGTGCTCATCCTGGATGAGGTCCAGGCGGGGGTGGGCCGGACCGGAAAGTTCTGGGGCCACGATTGGGCAGAGATCACTCCCGACGTGGTCATCACCGCGAAGGGCCTCGCCAGCGGCTTCCCCATCTCAGCCATCGCGGCGTCAACTGAGCTGATGGGCAAGGCGTGGCCGGGTTCACAGGGCGGCACCTACGGTGGAAACGCCGTAGCAGCCGCAGCCGGCATTGCCACCCTGGGCGTTATTGAGCGGGAGAACCTGGTGGAGAATGCCATGGTCCGGGGGAACGAGCTGCGGGCAGGGCTCGAGGTGCTCCAGGCAGAAGTTGCAGGAATTGGAAATGTACGGGGCCGCGGCCTCATGCAAGGCGTCGAATTCACCTCTGCCGATCACGAGCCTGATGCGGCCATGGCGCTGGCAGTCCAGCAGGCCGCCGTCAAGGAAGAGCTTCTGCTACTCACCTGCGGACCCAATGGCAACGTCGTCCGCATCATTCCGGCGCTGAACGTAAGCAGTGACGAAATCCAGACAGGCCTGGCCAAGTTCACCCAGGCGCTGAAGAGCGCCACCTCCTAACGTCCCCTACAATCCTTGAAAGCGTGACATGAACTCCTCATTCGACCCCACAGGTCTTCACACGGAACTGTTCATCGATGGCGTCTGGCGAAACGCCGCCAGCGGCGCCACGTTCCCGGTGGAAAATCCCGCCACCCATGAGATCATCGCCCACGTGGCCGACGGCGGCCGGGAGGAAGCCCGCGCGGCCATCGAGGCCGCGGGCCGCGCCCAGGCCACGTGGGGCAAGTCCACGCCCCGGGAACGTGCCGACATTTTGCGGCGCGCCTTTGAGCTGGTGGTTGCCAACACCGACCGCCTGGCGGCGATCATGACCGCGGAGATGGGCAAGCCGCTGGCCGAAGCCCGGGGCGAAGTGGCTTACGGCGCCGACATGCTTCGCTGGTTCTCCGAGGAAGCTGTCCGCATCGGCGGTGACAGCGCCACGTCCGTGGACGGGAACACACGCATCCTCATCACCAAGGAACCGGTCGGCCCGTCCGTGTTGGTCACCCCATGGAACTTCCCGCTGGCCATGGGCGCCCGGAAAATCGCGCCCGCCGTTGCCGCGGGATGCACCATGGTGTTCAAGCCCGCCGAGCTGACACCACTGACGTCCTTGGCGCTGGTGGCCCTCTTCAAGGAAGCAGGACTTCCCGACGGCGTGCTGAACGTTGTGACCACCTCGGGCGCCTCCAGCGTGGTGCGGACATGGACGGACAGCGGAATTGCCCGCAAGATCAGCTTCACCGGCTCCACCGGGGTGGGCAAGATCCTCCTGAAGCAGGCCGCCGAGAACGTCATGCGCTCCTCCATGGAGCTCGGCGGAAACGCCCCGTTCATTATCCTTGCCGACGCGGACATTGAAAAGGCTGTTGACGGCGCCATGAAGGCAAAAATGCGGAACATGGGCGAGGCCTGCACCGCCGCGAACCGCTTTTTCGTACACCGGTCAGTGGTGGAGGAATTCAGCGAGAAGTTCGCCAAGAAGATCTCCGAACTGCGGGTAGGTGACGGCGGGGTGGAAGGAACCGAAGTCGGCCCCCTGATCGAACAGAAGGGCCTGGACAAGGTGGAGGGCCTGGTCAGGGATGCGGTTTCCAAGGGTGCACGCGTCCTGACCGGTGGAAGCCGCCGGGAGGGTCCGGGATACTTTTACACCCCGACAGTCCTGACGGACGTCTCCTTGGATTCCGAGTTGATGAGCACCGAAATTTTTGGTCCGGTGGCCGCCATTTCCCCGTTCGACAGCGAGGACGAAGTACTCCGCCTCGCCAACGACACCGAGTGGGGCCTCGTTGGCTACGTCTTTACTGAGAACATGGACAAGGCACTGCGCTTTTCCGCAGAACTGGAAGTCGGCATGGTCGGAGTGAACACCGGCCTTGTTTCCAATCCCGCGGCACCGTTCGGAGGCGTCAAGCAGTCCGGACTGGGGCGCGAAGGCGGCAAGATTGGCATCGAGGAATTTCTTGAGACCAAGTACACCGCAATATCAATCTAAGAATCATGTAGTTAGTCAAAGAGTGAAATGAGGCGATGGCCATGGCGGCACCGGAGGGAATATTCATGCTGGAGGGCCGGCCCACGGCACAGCTGATCGCGGACCAGTTGCGGGAACAGATTGTCCAGGGTGCGTTTCGTCCCGGTGAGCAGATCAATGAATCGGTTCTGGCAGGCCAGCTGCACACCTCCAGGGGTCCCGTCCGTGAGGCGTTGCAGCGGCTGTGCCAGGAAGGGATCCTGGTCAGCCATCGAAACAGGGGCGTCTTCGTCCTGGAACTCTCGACCGATGACGTCAGGGAGATCTACGCAGTCCGTGAGGCCGTGGAATCAACCGCGGCAGACGCGCTGCTGGATGCCGGTCAGGAGCAGGTTGAGCACACGTGCCAGGCCTTGACAGCCATCATTGGTGACATGGCGAAGCAGGTTGCCGTTTCGGACTGGCAGGCCATTGCCCGGCTGGACATGGAGTTCCACAACGCCTTCGTGGCCGGCGCAGGCAACACACGCCTGATCCGGATCTACCAAACCCTCGCGGCGGAATCAAGGATGTGCATTCTCAACCTGGCCGTCGCCTACCCCCGGATCGACGTCCTCGTGGAGGAACACCAAAACATCCTCGATCTGCTCGAGACAAGCAACAGGGAGGAACTCCATAAAGCCCTCAAACGCCACATGGAAACGGCGGTTGAGGACCTCACCGTCACAAGGGAAGAGGCGAACTCCACCTCCTGAAACGTTCCTCGCGCATCAATCAAAAGGGAAGTCCGGATCCAACGGATCCGGACTTCCCTTTTTGAGCATCACGGCTGACCCACCAGGAGGTGGACGGCGCCGAGCCGAACGAGAAAGCCTCGTGCCCGATGAAGGCGCCCAAGGCATCATGGATCCATAACTGGCTAAGAAATGCAATCAACCCAAGAGCGAAGTGAGGGAACAGCAATGGCGGCACCGGAAGGATCGTTGGTAGTGGAGGGAAGGCCCACGGCGCAGCTGATCGCCGACCGGCTGCGGGAACAAATTGTCCAGGGGATATTCCGCCCCGGCGAGCAGATTAACGAATCTGTCCTGGCAGGCAGGCTGAGCTCATCCAGGGGTCCTGTCCGTGAGGCGCTGCAGCGCCTGTCCCAGGAAGGGATTCTGGTCAGCCATCGGAACCGGGGAGTGTTCGTCCTCGAGCTTTCAGACGACGACATTAGGGAGATTTACGCGGTACGCCAGGCTGTGGAGTCAACCGCAGCGAACGCACTGCTGGATGGAGGGCAGGAACAACTCAAGGACACCTGTCAGACCCTGGAGGCCATCATTGGCGACCTGGCGGAGCAGGTTGCCGTCTCGGACTGGCAAGAGATTGCACGCCTCGATATGCGGTTCCACACCGCCTTCGTGGCCGGGGCCGGCAACACCCGCCTGATCCGGATCTACCAAACCCTCGTGGCGGAATCGAGGATGTGTATTCTCAACCTGGCCGTAGCCTACCCCCGGATAGACGTCCTCGTGGAGGAACACCAAAACATCCTCGACTTGCTACTGGCAGGCAAAAGACCAGCCCTCCAGGAGGCCATCAAAGAGCACATGCGGAAGGCCGTGGAGGATCTGACCGCCCCACGGAATGAGAACGAAGTCACCGCGAAAGAATCCTGGCCTGCAGCGTCGTCGTAGGGCCGGAGCTAAGTACTTCGGGGGCTTTACCCGCGACGCGCTTCCCGCAACGCCATTCGGTGCCGTCGTCCCCGCATTGTGGCCGGTCCTTGGCTTCGCACTTGGATTCCGAGACGGGAAGGAGCCCCGGGCGGCTGCTCCCGCCCGGGGCCCCTTCAGGTCAGTCGCGCGCGAACCAGCCGCCAACGTTGCCATGAGCATTGGAATTCGGCAAGCCGGCAACCCTCGCTTTCGCGTTGCTGCGAGTCCGGATTAGGCCGGAAGGTCCTTCACGACCCACATCTTGCGGAGCGTTTCATGGATGACCCAGGTCCCCTCCCAACCGGCAGGCGTCACGAACAAAGAACCGGGACCAATCTCAAAGCTGCCGCCATCCGGTTCAATGATGGTGGCGCTCCCACTCAGAATCTGGCAGATCTCGTCGTAGCCGGGGCGGGTGCTGTTGAACGTCCCCGGTGTTACCTCCCAGATTCCGGTCCTGAGGTCCTCCCTGGCCCAAAGGCCCAGGGAAACCTCGGTCTGTCCCGGGGTAGTCGAGGTTTCCTTTGATTTGTGCTCCCCAGGGTTCACCGTTGTTGCATCTCTCATGACGGTCGCCTTGACCATGGTTACTCCTTCTTGGGCTGCGCCCCTCTACTGAACGTGCCCTCCTTCATTGGAAGGCACGTTCTTCATCCTAACAATTGTCAACAATCTACGATAGAGCCCGGGGTGAATTTTACGCCCTTGGCTTTGATCAGCGGGCAAGGATGCCCCCCATTGTGACCCTGGAAGGCCAGATGTGCGACGTGATCGCGCCCACCAGGCGGTGACGTTCCCTTGGCCGCCGCTTCGGGTCCGGCCCCGGGCCCACCATGGCCGTGACCTGCGGCTCTGAATCATAGATCGGGGTCATTTGGGGCCAACTCCCCCCAATTCATCAAAATTTCACACCCCTTTCACTCCCCTTTTGACTGTCGTGCCTTGTCCGGCCAGTCACAGAGCTTTTCTGCACCGTGCACGGATGGGTCAGTTGGCGGCGGGTTTTGACTTTGACCGAGCCGCGCGCCGATATCGTCGGTCCTAGTCGAACCGCCGCCCTTGGCCGAGGCATGCAGGAATTCAAGGTCCTGGGGGGAGATGCAGTGGGCCGTGCTGCATCAATTGCCATGCCTGCATTGCCCGGGACCGCCTTGATGACCCGAGCGACAGTAGCCGATACAGGGATGTCGTCGTTTTCAGCTTTCCACCGCAGCAAATGACCAACCAGCTGAATAAGGGCACCGCCGGCAGCTGCGGCAGCTGAACATAGCGAAGCCGGGGCGATTGTGAAAGAAGCTCCCTGGAACCTTTCGGCGAGCGAAATTTCCACCTCCTGAAACGCGGAGCCATGCACGTCAATATTCTCAGCAAGGGCAGAAAAACTGTCCTTCCTTGGCTGAGCGGTCCGAAACTGTAGCCAGAGGGCTCATAACGAGCAGGCCAACCGGCAGCGTGTCGTGGAAGGTGTCGAATTTGGCCGCCAGTTAAACCAATTCGGCTCGAATCCTTGACAATGCCAAAACGTTTTCGTAACGTGGTTCACACAATATGCCAAAACGTTTTGGGAGTGTGGAATGAGCAGCAGGGTAGGGATACGTCAGGTGGCGAAGGCTGCGGGGGTGTCGGTGACCACGGTGTCCCATGCGCTTAACGACGTCGGCGGCGCCCGTGTCAGTGAGGAGACCAGACAGCGGGTCCAGGCGGTGGCCCGGGAAATGAACTATGCACCCAACCGGCTGGCCAGTGGATTGCGCAATCAGCGTTCCGGGACCATCGGATTCATCAGCGATGAAATTTCCACAACACCCTTCGCGGGGCGGATGATTCTTGGTGCGCAGGAAGCGGCCAAGAAGAAGGGCCTGTTGCTGCTGCTGCTGAACACCGCGGGTGACGTTGAGGTTGAGGAAGCGGAGATCAGGGCACTGCTCCAGCACCAGGTCGATGGGATCGTCTACGCCACGATGTACCACCGCCAGGTGGACGTTCCCGAACTGCTCAGCGGCATCCCCACGGTCCTGGCGGACGCCTCGGCTCCGGGGGCGCGGGTCTCCTCCGTGGTGCCGGATGAGGAGCGCGGCGCACGCAGTGCTGTGTCCGAGTTGTTGGCCGCAGGGCACCGGCGGATCGGATTCGTCACGAACGAGGACAACATTCCAGCAACCAGGCAGCGCCTGGCAGGCTACAAGGCGGCCTTACGGGACTACGGGGTCGCGTATGAGCCTTCCCTGGTAGTCGCGCACCGGTCCACGGCCGCTGGCGGCTTCAATGCGGCCGCCCATCTTTTATCGCTGGATGACAGCCCCACTGCCCTGTTCTGCTTCAATGACCAGATGGCCATGGGCGCCTATCAGGCCGCTGCGGTGGCAGGGCTGAGCATTCCCGCCGATCTGTCAGTCATTGGTTTCGACAACTTGGAGATCATCGCCGGCAATCTCCTTCCAGCACTGACCACTATGCAACTTCCCCACTACGAAATGGGCGTCTGGGCCATAGAGCAGCTGGAACAGGAAATTGCCCGGCCCGCCGGTCCTGACGATTCCGTGAAGCAGGTCCTGCTGGACTGCCCCCTGGTACGTCGCGACTCGGTCGCCCCACCTTCCCGGTAGACCCGGCGCCCGGCCAATGGTCGGGCACCGGGGCCGTGGCCACTCTTGCCCGTTGCACCGGGCATCTCGAGGGCCGGCGAAGCCGCCGTCCCACATTATCTATGGAGGAAACACTGTGAAATCTCACAAAGTACGGCAGCTCACTGCCGCCAGTATAGCGGTCCTGGTGGCCGGTCTTTCGCTCGCTGGATGCAGTTCCGGCCCTGCGCCCTCCGGCTCTTCGGGCGCGTCCGGCAACGCGATCACGCTGTGGACGCACAACGCGGGCAACCCGGCCGAACTGGCGGCGGATCAAAAGATCGTGACCGCTTTCAACGCCAGCCAGAGCAAATACAAGGTCAATGTCCAGGCTTTCCCGCAGGCCTCCTACAACCAGTCGGTGGTCGCCGCCGCGGCCGCGGGGAAGCTCCCCTGCGTGCTGGACATTGACGGCCCGACGGTGCCTGACTGGGCCTGGGCAAAATATCTGGCTCCACTGGAGCTGGGATCCTCGATCGCCAACCAGTTGCCCAGCACGGTGGGCAAGTGGAATGGCAAGGTTTACGCGGTGGGCTACTACGACGTGGCCTTGGCCATGTTCGCCCGGAAGTCCGTGCTCGCCGATGCTGGCATTAGGATTCCCACCGTTTCGGATCCCTGGACCGGAACTGAATTCAACGCCGCCCTGGCCGCACTGAAAAAGACCGGGAAGTGGGCCGCGCCATTGGACCTGGGCACCAGCGGAACCGGTGAATGGTGGACGTACGCCTACTCCCCGATGCTGCAAAGCTTTGGTGGCGACCTGGTCAACCGCTCCGACTATCAAAGCGCCGATGGGGCCCTTAACGGTCCTGCCGCCGTCAAGTGGGCGACGTGGATGCGCGGGCTGGTCACCCAGGGCATCATCGCCCAAAAATCGGGTGCGGATGCGAATGCCGATCTGATCAACAACAAAACCGCCATCGAGTACAGCGGTTCCTGGGCGGCCGCGCCGCTCTCCAAGGCACTGGGCAGCGACCTCGCCGTCCTTCCGGCGGTGAACTTCGGCGCCGGTCCGAAGATCGGTGGCGGCTCCTGGGAGTGGGGCATGACCAACAGCTGTGGAAACAAGGCCGCGGCCACCGCCTACCTGAAATTCTCCCTTCAGCCCCGGTACCAAACCGGAGTCGCCGTCGCTGCCGGCACCATCCCTGCCGACCAGTCCCCCGCCTCGCTGAAACTCGACCCCAGCTACGGCCCGGGCGGAACGAACGAGATCTTCGCAAAGATGTCCAGCAAGTTCGCCGAACTGCGTCCCCCGACACCGGCGTACCCGTTCATCTCCACCACGTTTACGACCGCGGCCCAGAACATCCTTGCCGGGGCCGATGCCAAGAGCACCCTTGACCAGGCCGTTCAGAGCATTGATGCCAACATCAAGACAAACAACGGCTACAAGTAGCCGATCAACGGACTCGTTCTTTATCCGGGTGCGGGCGGCACGCCCGCACCCGGTCCAACCCTTTGGACACATCATGCTTCTATCCCAAACCACCCGCGCCGCAACGGGTGCCCCTCGCCCTCCCCGTCGCAGACGCCGCAACATACTTAGTGGCTCACGCGGTGAATCACTCACCGGCTTGGGCATGGTCGCCCCGGCCCTGATCCTGCTGGCGCTGTTCATCTTCATCCCGGCACTGCTTGCCTTCGTGCTGGCCTTCACCAATGCCCAGCTCATCTCGCCAAACCCCATCCAATTCACGGGACTGACGAACTTCATCCAGCTTTTCCATGACCCCGTGTTTTACCGGTCCCTGGTGAACACGCTGTATTTCGCCGTCGTTGTCGTCCCGGTGCAGGCCGGCGCGGCACTGGTCATGGCCATCCTGGTCAACACCAAGACCCGCGGCACCAGCTTCTTCCGCACCATCTATTTCCTGCCCGTGGTGACCTCAATGGTGGTCGTTTCCATGCTCTGGCTGTTCATGTACCAGCAACACGGCCTGATCAACCAGGTCATCCACCAGCTCAGCTTCGGCCTGGTGACCGGGCCTGACTGGCTCAACAACCCCGCAACGTCGATGCCCGCCATCATCTTGATGTCCGTCTGGCAAGGTGTCGGCTTCCACATGATCATCTGGCTTTCCGGACTCCAAACCATTGCCCCGGACCTGTACGAGGCGGCCTCGCTTGACGGTGTCACGCCGTGGCAGCGTTTTCGCTACGTCACCTGGCCGGGGCTGCGCAACACCCGCGCCCTGGTTCTGGTGACCATCACCATCCAAGCGTTGAGCCTGTTCACCCAGGTCAGTGTCATGACCCAGGGCGGTCCGCTCTACTCCACGACGACCATGGTGTACGAAGCCGTCCAGACCGGCTACCAGCAGCAACAAACCAGCTACGCGTCGGCCATTTCACTGGTCTTCTTCGCCCTGGTCCTCATCGTCGCCGCCATCCAGCGGTTCCTCACCCGAGAAAAGGCCTGAGCAATGGCTACCACCACAACAACATCCGCCCACGCCCAGTCCACAGCAGTCGGCAAGCGCCCTCGCGCACCCCGCCACATCCTTGCCACCGTCGCCAAAACCGTCCTGGCCCTGGTCTTCGTGCTTCCCATCATCTTCATGTTCATCTCCTCGCTCAAGCCGGACTCACAAATATTCGCCGATCTGGGCTCCCTGAAGGCCTTCCTGCCCGTCGGACACATCTCCTTCGCCAATTACACCGACGTCTTTAGCCGGGTGCCGATCCTGCAGTTCCTGATGAACTCAGTCGGCATTTCCGCCGTCACAGTCATTTTGGGATTGCTGGTGAACTCGCTGGCCGCCTTTGCGCTTTCCCGCATGCGGATACGGGGCAAAAGGATCATTCTCACATTGATCATTGCCACACTGGTCGTTCCGTTCGAGACCCTCGCACTGCCGCTGGTCTGGTGGGTCAACCAACTTCCCTGGCTGCAGATCAATGGATTCGACCTGTCCCTCACGCACGGCTGGCTTGACACCTACCGGGTCCAAATCATTCCCTTCATCGCCAACGCCTTCTCCGTCTACCTCTTCCACCAATACTTCGACAGTATTCCCAAGGAACTCGACGAAGCAGCAAGAATGGACGGCGCCGGCTGGTTCACCATTTACCGCAAGATCCTCATGCCGCTCTCCGGGCCCGCCATTGCGACCGTTGCCATTTTGACATTCCTCCCGGCCTGGAACTCATACCTGTGGCCCATCATGGTCATCCAATCCGAGAACCTGCGTCCGGTCATGGTCGGCGTCGAATACTTCTATCAGCTCAACGTGGCTTGGGGACAAATCATGGCCTACACCACCATGATCACCCTGCCCATCCTTGTCCTGTTCATCGCCTTCCAGCGCTCGTTCGTCAACAGCATCGCCAGCACCGGCGTCAAAGGCTGACAACCCCACCCGCACCGCACCCCCATCCCCAAGGACCTTCCTATGCCCCACCACCCGCCCCCCGACGGAGTGCCCGAAAAGAACGTGATGGTGGTCGGTGAAGCGCTCACCGACATCGTCCACACCCCCCACGGATCAACCGAACATCCCGGCGGTTCCCCGGCCAACGTCGCCTACGGGCTCGCCCGCCTGGGAGTCTCCACATCGCTCCTCACAGCCCTGGCCCCGGATCCCCGCGGCAAAACCATCCGCCGCCACCTCACCGATGCCGGGGTGAGGCTGCTGCCCGAATCCTGCTCCCTGGCCAGAACGTCAACAGCCACCGCAACCATCGCCCCCGACGGCTCCGCCAGCTACGCCTTCGATACCACCTGGCAGCTGCCATCAACCGAAGACCTTCCCACACCACTGTTACTGCACACCGGATCCATAGCCACATTCCTGGAACCCGGAGCGGCTACCCTGCGCGCTCTGCTCGGGCGCCTTCACGGCACCTGCCGCATTAGCTACGACCCGAACATTCGTCCTTCCCTGCTCGGATCGCAAGCACACGCCAGATGCACCTTCGAGGACACCGCAGCCCTGAGCGACGTGGTCAAGCTCAGCCAGGAGGACGCCATCTGGCTCTACCCTGACTCCGAGCAGCACGACGTCATTGACACCATCCTGCGGCTGGGCGTGGAGCTGGTTGTCGTCACCGACGGGGCGGCCCGAGCAATCCTCGCCACGCGCAAACACCGGGTGACCGTCCACGCCGTGCGCACCAAAGTAGTGGACACCATCGGCGCCGGCGACTCCTACATGGCCGCACTGATCGCGGGCCTACTGGATACCGACCCGGGCACCCTCCCACCCCCGGCCCTCGCCTCACTGGGGCAAATGGCAGCCACCGCTGCTGCGATCACCGTCAGCAGGCGCGGAGCCCAGCCGCCAACGGCCGCGGAACTGAACCTGCCAGAAAACCAGGCACGCATCCCGGCTGCCGGCTAACCAGCCCCGTCATTCCCCCACGCACCCACGGAAAGTCCCACCCATGAACCCCAAAACCATCAACCACGCCCTCCAGCCCGCAGCTAAGCCACGGCCAGGCGGCGACGGCGTTGAGCCACCCCGCGAGGTGTCCGGTTCAGAAAACTACCGCCCAGCCATCCACTACACACCCCGCAGGAACTGGATCAACGATCCCAACGGACTACTGCACCACAACGGCCTCTATCATCTGTTCTACCAATACAACCCGAACTCCAGCGTGCACGCGAACATGTCTTGGGGCCACGCCAGCTCGACCGATTTACTCCACTGGGAAGAGCACCCGGTCGCCATTCCCTGTGACGAGGAGGAACAGATCTTCTCCGGCAGCGCCGTCTTCGACGCCCACAATTCCAGCGGCCTCGGCACCGTCGACAACCCACCCCTGGTGGCCGTCTACACCAGCGCCTACACCAACCCGTCCGCGCTAGCCGGCAGACAGGCCCAGTCCCTGGCTTACAGCCTGGACGGGGGCAGCATCTGGACCAAGTACGCGGCAAACCCCGTTCTGGACCGGGGATCCGCCAACTTCCGCGACCCCAAAGTCTTCCGCCATACCCAAGGCGAAGCCTCCTACTGGGTGATGGTGGCTGTCGAGGCCCAGGCCCGCACCGTGGAGTTATACCGCTCGGAGAACCTCACAGAGTGGACCCATCTCTCCAGCTTCGGACCCGCCAACGCCACCGGCGGCGTCTGGGAATGCCCGGACCTTTTCGAACTGCCCGTGGACGGGGACCCCGACACCACGCGCTGGATGCTCGTGGTCAACCTCAACCCTGGCGGCGTCGCCGGCGGCTCCGGGGCACAATACTTCATCGGTACCTTCAACGGCACGACCTTCACCCCCGAAAACACCACCACCGCCGGGACCGACGCCGGCACGAAACCGTTACGCCAATACGACTGGCTCGATTGGGGCAGGGACTACTACGCGGCCGTGTCCTACAACAACGCCCCGGACGGGCGGCGGATCATGACCGGCTGGATGAACAACTGGGACTACGCCGCCGACGTGCCGCATGAACCATGGTGCGGAGCCATGACCCTGCCCCGAGAAATCACCCTCACCCGCCACCACGGAGTCATCCGACCCAGCCAGCACGTCGTCCCGGAAATCGACAATAAATTCAAGGCCGCGGCGGCGTCAAGTGACGGGCCCAGAGTGATCCAGGACGAAATCCAGCTCCTGGCCACTCACGACGCCAACGAAGCGCAGCGAATCGATGCCGTCTTCACCCCCGGTACCGGAACCGAGTTCGGCCTGATCATCCGCGGCGGCAACGGCCACGGCACCCGCATCGCCTACAACACATCCACCGGCTGCCTCCACCTCGACCGAACCAAATCCGGCGTCGTTGCCTTCAACTCGCTATTCTCCTCCATCGAATCCGTCCCCGTACACCTCTCCAACGGAACACTGGCCCTACACATCTATCTGGACAAATCCTCAGTGGAAGTCTTCACCGCCGACGGACTGGCCACCATCACAGACCAAATCTTCCCCCTCGAAACCAGCCAGGAACTCTCCGCCTACGCAAACGGAGGTTCCGCCACCCTGGACAGCCTGACCATTGGATACCTCTCCTGACCGACCAGACCTGCGAACGATGACACCAACCGGACCCACACACACGTCAGGAGAGACCAAAAGACGATCAGTGACAACCTCCCGCAGCGGTCCCTGTGAGCTGCCTGCCTGACGAGCGTGTGACGCTAGTGGGTGCGGCTTGTGAAAAAGAGGAAAGGGGTATCCATCTTGGTGCCAAATGCGCTGGCTGGATGCGGGTAGGGGCTCGGGGCTCGGGGCTCGTAGGCTGAGGGCGTTGGATAAGAGAGTGTCCCCGCGAGGCGGCAACCTCCGGGGACGCGGACTACACCGTGAAGGGGTGTTGTCGTGGTTCAGGATACCGTTGCCCATCCGCACGATGCGAGGCCTGTCGCTGGCTGGCACTACCCCGGCCGGGTCGCGGATCTTCGAGCGTGGTTCTCCACCGATGCGGCGTGTCTGGCATACCTGGACTGGCTGCGATGGCCGGACGGGTTCGTGTGCCCGCACTGCGAGGCGGGGTCAGCGAGTATCGGCGGGTCGGGCGTGTATCGCTGCCGCGGCTGCCGCCGTCGAGTATCGGTCACGGCGGGCACGATCTTCGATAAGGCTCGGGTGCCGTTGACGACGTGGTTCGAGGCGGTCTGGCTGTTCACGTCGTCCAAGACCGGAGTCTCGGCGACGACGTTGCACCGTGTCCTGCCGATCAACTCCTACCAGACCGCGTGGACGATGCTCGGCAAGCTACGGGCCGTGCTGTCCCAGAGCGACCTGGAGCCGTTGACGGGCCGCGTCGAAGTCGACGAGACGTTCATCGGCGGCGTCAAGTCAGGCAAGCCGGGTCGCGGCGCGGCGGGGAAGGTGTGGGTCGCGGGCGCTGTCGAGATCACCGAGAACGGGTGGGGGCGTGCCCGCATGGCCGTCATCGAGGACGCCTCAGCGGCCTCGCTGCGGGGATTCATCACGGCGAACATCGCCCCTGGTTCCACGATCATCTCCGACGCGTGGAAGGGGTACCCGCCGGCGATGGACGGGTACGACCACGAGCCGTTCAACGTCTCTGCCTCCGGTAGCCCGGCGCACGAGTCGCTCCCCGCGATCCATCGCATCTTCTCGCTCGTGAAACGTCTCCTGGAGGGCACGTACCAGGGCGGTGGCTCCCACGAGCATCTGCGGGAGTACCTCGATGAGTACGTGTTCCGCTTCAACCGGCGCCACACGCGCAACCGGGGACTGGTGTTCATGCGGCTCCTGCAGCGAGCCCTCGCGTCCAAGCCGGTGACCTACCGCGCGCTTGTGCGTATCTCACGGCCGAAGGCAACGCACCCCACCGGAGTACACGCCAGCACTCGCGCCCACCCCCGGGACGCTGGATGTCCTTGCCATCGATCCTCCCTGGCGGCGTCCTCGCCCGACCTGACCATGACACGTTGAGACCGCAAGCTCGCGAGCATCGGGAACCCGTGGGCACCAAGATGGATACCCCTTATAGAGGAATATCCGACGCTAGGGATTTTTCGTGCGTCGTAGTGGCCTGTATTTGCGTGGTTTGATCTTGTTGGTGCGTGGGCACGGTAACCGACTGCGGGGTTGGTTCTCCAGGTCAGGTCCCCATGCCGAGGTGCGCCCCACCTGCCACGTCCAGGGTAACGCCTGTGATGTAGCGGTTGTCGGGGTCGGCCAGGAAGAGGATGGCGCGGGCGACTTCGTCGGGTTCGGCGAAGCGGCGCATGGGAAGTTGGGCGGCGCGTTTGGCCCGGTTGGCGGTTGCATCCGGGCCGGAGTCTTTTGCGAACTGCGCCCACATGGGAGTGTTCACGGGGCCGGGGGCAATGGCGTTGACGGAGATGCCGCGGGGTCCGAGTATCTCGGCGAAGGACCACATGATGTGAAGCACGGCGAGTTTGCTGGCGTTATAGGGCAGGTAGTTGCTGCGGGCTTCCTTGGCTGCGACGGAGGAGAGGATAACGATGGCGCCGGCGGTGCCGGTCCCAATCATTGACTGTGCCGTTTCCCGGACCATGGAAAACGTGCCGGAGGAGTTGATCCGCATGACGGATTCGTATTCTTCCGTCGTGGTGTCCATGATGTCCGGGGTGGCGCCCAGAACTCCGGCGGCGTGAATGAGGGCGTCGATGCGCCCGTACTTGCTGGTAACGTCCCGGACGACGGCGGCGCATTGTTCCTCGGAGGTGACGTCCAGCGGGAAGAAGGCGGCCAACTCCTGGCCCTCCTTGGGGGCCCGGTCGGCCCCTATGATGAGGGCTCCTTCGGCTCTGAGCGCATCGATGACTGCGTTGCCGATTCCGCCGCTCGATCCGGTCACCAGAACCACCTGCTCGTTGAGGCTCATTCGACATCTCCACTCGTGGGCTGGCTGATCCGCACTGTCCCTGGGGTTGATTTCCGGGGTGCTCTTTTCATTTGCCTGGTTCCTTACTGGGGGTGTTTGTACCGGCGTCCGCCTCGGGAGCGCCCGGTGCGGCACGTGGTGCCCTTGTGGCTTGGCTGTTGCCAGCCGTGGCATGGCTTTGCCATGGCCGGCCTTGTTGTTCCTCCGCGGGCAGTCCGGAGGCTGCGAGGATCCGATCGAGCAGCCGCTGGGTATGCACGGCCTCGCGGCCGGAGGTGAGGGGCTGTGCCCTGTCGACGACGCGGTCCAGGAAATGGTGGACGGCGGCGGAGAATCCGAGGGTGTCGGTCGCTGTGGCCCAACCGTAGGCCTCGGCGCTGAGCTCGCGCGATGTGGTGACTCCGTTGACGGTGGTCGATACGGTTTCGGGTGCACGCACCTCCACGGTCTTTCCGTCGCCGTAGGCGTCCAGTTTTTCGTTCCAGGCACCTGCGGTTCGGGCTGCCATCAGCACTCCGGTGTTGCCGGTACTGAAGCGGATGAGGGCTGCGACGCCGTCTTCTTCCCAGGGGTCATCGCCGGCTGCATGCGCGGCCACGTCCACGGGGTCGCCGCCGCAGTACCAGCGGAGCAGGTCGACCATGTGAATGGCGTTCTCGAACGTCGCGCGGTATTCCGAACCGGGGCGGTTCTTTTGGGCGACGCAGAAGGTGGCGCCCTTCTCACCGAACGCCTGCCGCCCTGCCGTGTAGACCGGTGCGTAGCGGCGGTTGAAGTCGACCATCAGGATGCGCCCGCGCTCCTCGGCGAGGTCCGCCAAACGTGCTGCCTCCACGGTGGCCGGAGCCAGGGGCTTTTCACAGAACACGTCGACGTCATTGTCCAGGCACAGCTGGACGGCGTGCGCGTGCTCGGACCGCGGTGTGAGGACGAAGACGGCGTCCAGCTCCTGGGCGGCCAGCATGTCCTCCACTGACCGGTATGCGGAACCGAAACCCCAGCGCCGGACCAGGTTTCCCGGGTCCTCCCGCCGGGACACCAGGGCAGCCAAGTCAACATCGTCGCGCTGTACGAGTGTGGGCAATTGGGCAATGGAGGCGATATTTCCCGCGCCGATGACGCCGACGCGCAGACGCTGGCCGTTCATCGTGCCTCCTGCACTTCCGCGAGATCGGAAAGCATTCCGCGCAGGGCGGTCGCTGATTCCCGGAACCCGTCCTCAGGGCTTGGGAGGTCCTGCGGGTGCCAGCGGTACTCATACTCGATGCTCAGCACATCATCGTAGCCGTGGCGCAGCAGGGCAGCGAGAATCCCGGGCCAGGGCAGGACACCGCTCCCGACAACTCGTGACCGGATGGAACGCTCGGAGGCATTGACGCGGGCCGTTTCCGTTGCGCGGAAGGCCGCCGAGGGATCGGTGAACACGAGATCCTTGACGTGTACGTGACCGATCAGCTCGCCTTGAACATCAAAGGCCTGTTCGAACGTCTCGTCGTGGGTGAAGGTCAGGTTGGCCTGGTCGTAGAGAACACGAACGGCCGGGTGCGCAACCTCCCGGACGAGCGCCGCGGTTTCGGCCGCAGTCTGGGTCATGGTCCCGAAATGGTTCTCCACGCACAGACGCACCCCGGCCTGTTCAGCCTCAGGTGCCAGGGCCTGCAGGGCCTCCCGCAGTCTCGCCCAGCGCCGGGCATGCTCGGCGTCACCCGGATGCCAGGAGCCCGCGTACACGCGCACCCGGTCGGCCCCGAGCAGATGCGCGGTCTCAATCGCGCCACGGAATTCGTCCACGCCGCCGCGCCATTCACTCTCGTCCAGAGCGTTGATGGCCGTGGTGTAGGGCGTCAGGCCAATGATGGGCAGGCCCTCATCTTCCGCCGCCCTCAATGCCTCCATGGCCGCGCGCCGGTCCCCCTGAGGGAGACCCGAAGTGTAGCCATCCTGGTAAATGACTTCTGCGGCATCGAGCCCTGCGGCCCGGAAAAGCCTGATGGCCTGCGGGACCGTATGGTTCGGAGTGCCTAGCGTGTGGCCTGCCAGTCGCATTTTAAACGTCCTTCCTGAAAGTGTCTTGAACTGCCGCCCAGTCCGCGGGACCGACCAGCCGTGGCGGGGCCGTGACGCGGGAACGGTCGACGATTTCCATCAGCAGCCCCCAGGGGGTGATGAAGTAGGTCCAGCGGTTGCCCGCCACGCGGGGACTGTCACCGGCGACTTCCTTGCGCTCCCCGAGCACGCGCACTCCAGGGGTTTCCTGCAGCACGGCGACCGCTTCGTCCACGTCGTCCACAACGAAGCACAGGTGGTGCCCGCCTGCGTCGCAGTGCCGTGGCGGTGTTTCCCGCCGTTCCGCGCTGCTCCATTCGAAAAGCTCGATGTTCAGGTTCGGAGGCAGCCGCAGCATGGCCAGGGTGAGCCGGGCATCAGCAGGGACATCGAAGTTCGTGGGCATGAACTCGGGGTCGGGTCCGCGCTCGGAGCGGTACAGCTCCTCGGCACCAAGCACCTCGACGAAGAAGCTGACTGCGTCCGCGAGGTTCGGAACTGTCAGACCGACGTGGTCGGCATGCCGCAGCCCGGGCAGCCGGCGCAGCGTCCTTGCGCTGGCCCCGGTCATGTGCGCGGCCCCGCGGTGGAGGCGCGCACCAGAAGTTCAGGTTCCAGAACGACGTGGTCCACCGATCCGTTCAGGTTCTGCTTTTCCGCCAGCTCGATCGCAATGTTTCCCATGTCAGCAATCGGCTGCCGCACTGTGGTCAGGGCCGGGTTGAACCGGGCGCCCAACGCCAAGCCGTCAAAGCCCATGACCGACACGTCATCCGGCACGCGGATGCCGCCTTGGCCAAGGGCCGAGATCACCGCGAAGGCGACCATGTCATTGGCGGCGATAATCGCCGTCGGGGGATTTTCCATCTCAAGAAAGTGCTTTGCCGCGCGCGCCCCCGCGTCCGGATCGGAGCCGCTGTCAAGGACAAGGGGCGTGCCGCCGCCTTCCGCTGACAGCTCCAGAAACGCGTCCATCCTGTCCTGCGCCGTATGGGTCCCGGAGATACCGGAAACATAGCCGATCGAGGTATGCCCCAGGGAACGCAGGTGCTCCAGGGCGATGACTATGCCGCGGCGGCTGTCGACGGTGACGGTAGGAACCGAGTCGTCGCCTTCCACGCGGTCGATCACTACCACCCGGTGGCCAAAATCAAAACGCTTGAGGACGTCGGTATCGACTTTCGTGGACGGAGCGACGATTCCGAAGGGTGCGTACATGGCCTGCATTGCGGTGAAGTACCCCTCGGTCTTGGCAGGGTCCCCATTCGTGACACACAGCAGCAGCTGGTAGCCGCGCTCATCAGCGGCCTGCGTCATGGTCTTGGCAAGTTCTGCAAAGAACGGGTTGGTGATGTCGGGGACGATCAGGGGGACGAAGGTGCTGGTCTTTCGACGCAACGCCTGGGCGAGCGGGCTCATCGTGTAGCCGAGCCCCTCGGCGATGCGCAGAATGTGCTCCCTGGTCTCGCTTTTCACCGCCTCCGGCCGGGAGAACGCCCGGGAAACCGTGGAGCGGTGGACGCCGGCCGCCTTCGCGACCACATCAATATTAGGGTCTGCCATCTTCTCTTCCTCCGTGGTCGTCATAGGCCTGCCAAATCGGGTGCATCGCATCTTCCAGCTGGGCCAGTGTGGGCAGCCCCCGGAATCCATTCTCCAGCGTCTTCGCGACCCGGCGAACGAACAGATCATAGAGAGGGTCACTGTCAACATCGATCACGGCGGACTCCGTCGCCCCGTCCAGCGTGGTGAAGGTGGCGGAACCGTCTGAGTCGACAGAGGCAAATCCGGCCTCCCCTGCCGACGTGAAGCTGCAATACCGCTTCAACGGCGAATTCGGGAATGCGTACCCGACCTCGATGATGGCTTCACGCCCGTTCGGGGTGGTAATGATGAGGCTGGCATGGTCCTCAACATCCGCACCGTGCAGAACGGAAGAGAGCCGGGAATCTACGTTCTCCGCTGACTCGTTAGTGCTCTGCAGGAACATGTCGACAAAATGCGGTGCCAGATTCGCCAAGCAACCACCACCCGCAACAGCAGGGTCCAGCATCCAAGGATTGCCGTTCTCCAGATAGCGAGAGGGCGGCCCGGCGATAAAGGACATTCTCTGGTACGTCGGACGGCCGGCCTTGGCCAGCCAACTCTCGGTGGGGCCGTCCCGCTGAACGAACGGGACGGTCACGGGCACACCGGCCGCTTCCGCTGCCTTCCGCACCTCGGAAAGTTCCGCAAGGGAGGTGCCCAGAGGCTTCTCTACCACGACCGGAATGCCGCGCTCGATCAGCGCGAGGCACTTTTCCGCCATGCCACTGTGCGGGCCGAAGACATAGGCAAGCCCGAGATCCGGCAGATCCACCAGTCTCCGCCAGTTGGCCACTACTGGAGCGTTCCACGCCTCCGCAATCCCCCGGACGAGCGATACGTCCTCGTCACTGATGCCGACGACTTGGTGTTCTTCGCCGATCGCCCCTGAATAGAGCGGGAAATGCCAGTGCGAAGCACCAAGGATGATCGTGCGTGGTCTACTCATCCGCCAGCCCCTTTGCTAAATTTGAGATCGATTGCTGAGATCGGTTGCATTCAGCCTATGGATGGTGGGAGAGTTTGTCAACGACACTTCAAGCACGATCCAGGGGTGCTCCGGAATAGGAAACTGCCTGGGTCAGAAGAAAGGCAAGCAATGTACAAAAAACTTCGCACCCTCGAAACGATCGACCGGTCCGGTGCCGTCCTCATCGTGCGCCTTGACAATGAAGATCTGGCAGAACGCGTGGCGGAGGCCGCGATAGCCGGAGGCTTTCAGGCCCTTGAGATCACACTCTCGATCCCGGGTGCTGTGGACGTGATTCGCCGGCTCTCTGCCAAGCATGGGCCCAATAGAGTAGCGATCGGAGCCGGAACAGTTCTGGATGAGCACTCAGCCTACGAGTGCATCCGCGCCGGCGCCGACTTCCTGGTCAGTCCCCAGCTGAACCCGGCAATGATCCGGATGGCCAACCGCTACCAGGTTCCGACTATCAGCGGCGCATATACGCCGACGGAGCTTGTTGAGACTGCCGAAGCCGGCGCCGACATCCTCAAGCTCTTCCCCACCGAAGCCGGCGGCATCCCCTACGCGAAATCGGTCCTCGCCCCGCTGGCACACCTGCCTGTCATGCCGGCAGGCGGCGTCACCCCCGGGAATGTCGCCGAATGGTTCGCCGCCGGCGTCGCCTGCGTTGGCGTTGGCAGTGCCGTGACAAAGGCATGGCAACCGGACGGCGACTTCTCCCGTGTCACCGAGGCCGCCAGGGAATTTCTCTCAGCAGTGGCACAGGCCCGCCAATGACGGGCCCCGAAGTCTTCATTGTCATCGGCTCCGCGGGATCTGGAAAGACGACCATTGCCCAGCAAACAGCGAACAAGCGTGGAGCTGCATATCTGGACAAGGACCGGATCTGTGGCCGGCTTGTAGAGTTTGCTTTGAAGACAGCCGGACACGACCCCAGCGATCGGGAATCCAACGGGTTTTACCGGGAGAATGTTCTGCCCCTGGAGTACGAGACGCTCATGGACATAGCCGGAGCGAATCTACGGCTGGGACGTTCGGTCGTACTCGATGCACCCTTCGGCGCGTACTTGGCCGTACCGGACTACCTGACGCGCGCCGCGGAAGAATTCCACTGGCCTCCCTCGGAGACCACGGTGATGCGGGTGCAGGTTCCCCAGGATATTCTCCGGGAGCGACTCATTCAGCGGGGTTTGGAGCGGGACCAGTGGAAACTTGCGCACTGGGACGAATACTGGGCAAGGTACGGCAGCCTGGACTGCACCTGGTCCGGAGTCCGCTTCCTTGACCTCAACAATGAGAAGTCCCAGCCAATTCAGGGATGACCACCTAAGTCCGGCTCGTGTGGATCGGCCCCCGCCTGCCCTCCCGTTACGTGCTGGCGAAACGTTTGGACCTCCTGTTCCCTTGGTCAGAAATAACCGTTGACAGAGCCGGCCGGCCTCAGTATCGTTGCTTGCAACCGATCTCAGCAACCGATCTCATTTAAGAACTTTTGCAATCGATCTCACTGGGGAAGGGCTGGACCAGCTTCTTTCCATTGAAAGCCGGGCAGCGCCCATGCGTTGCCCATACCCCCACCGCAGCAAACGTGAAAATATGGAGAGTTCAATGAAGACCTCAAATAAAGCCGTCGGCAGTCCGGATCCTTCGGGGATTCCCGACGTGTCCCTCCTCCCTCGCCGCTCCGTCAACATGGTGGCGGGCACGATCGGCCACTTCGTGGAGTGGTACGACTGGTACACCTACGGGCTGCTGGCCGCCGTGTTCTCGGCCCAGATCTTCCCGGGCCACTCCCCGTTCGCATCCCTTGTGGAAGCCCTACTCACCTATGCCATCGGCTTCGCTGTACGCCCCTTCAGCGGAATCATCATCTCTC
Organism: Arthrobacter dokdonellae; assembly: GCF_003268655.1. NCBI lineage: Bacteria > Bacillati > Actinomycetota > Actinomycetes > Micrococcales > Micrococcaceae > Arthrobacter > Arthrobacter dokdonensis. The sequence goes on from NZ_CP029642.1 coordinate 2,933,952, forward strand.
CACTGGCTGACCGCTTCGGCCGACGTCTTATCCTGACGCTGTCCATCTCCGGAATGGCACTGGGTTCCCTGATCGTTGGCCTGACTCCTTCATTTGCAACGATCGGCTACGCCGCACCAATTTTGTTCCTGTTCGCACGCATCATCCAGGGCATCTCCGCAGGCACCGAACAGCAGAGCGCGATCGCCTTCATGGTCGAACACGCTCCCCCGAACCGGAGGGGACTGTTCGGCTCCTTCTCCAACATGGCAAGCGGCCTCGCGACCCTGGCAGCGACCGGCGGCGCGGCGATGGTGACATTGACGTTTTCTCCTGCCGACCTCGCCGCCTTTGGTTGGCGCATTCCCTTCCTCGTGGGCGGCGTGCTTGGCCTCATCGGTCTCGTCATGCGGGCCCGCGCCGACGAGACACCCGAATTTGAGGCGAGCGCCCTCGTCGACCGGAAGTCCGCCTGGGCGCGCCTCAAGGACCTGCTCCGGGAGCACCCGAAGGCACTGCTGCAGGCCGCCGCGCTCTCGGCGCCGGCGGTGGCCTACTACACCTGGGCCACATTCCTCCCCACCTACGCCAAGCTGACCACCGGCCGGGACCTGGGTTCCACCTTGGCCGGGAGCGTTATCGGGCTGGCCTTGCTCGTGATCATCGTGCCGATCTGCGGTGCGCTCTCTGACCGACTCGGCCGGCGCAAAATCTTCCCCATCATCGGCGCCATCGGCATGATCGTCCTCTTCTACCCCCTCCTCCTGCTGTTGAACCAGCCGGGCTTCGGCGTCTACGTTCTGGTATCGGCATCCGGATGGGTGGTTCTAGGTATCTGGCAGGCCGTCTACCCGACCATTCAGGCCGAGCTGTTTCCCGCCTCAGTCCGTGTATCCGGCATCGGGTTCGCACATCAGATCGTCATCGCCGTCTTCGGCGGCACCGCGCCTGTGATCGCCGCCGCATTCGTCGGCGCCGGGCACCCCATGTACGTCGCGATCTACATGATCGCCATTGTCGCCATCTGCCTCATCGCCTACTTCACCCTCCCCGAGACCGGCAGCCGGGCCGGCCGGGCCACCGTGGCTCTCGCCGACGCCGAGGTGCTCCAAGGCGAGCACCTGCTCGCGAGCACTTCGTCGGGCACCGAAGAGGGCAAGCGTTCCCAGTAGGCACGCTCGTCCGTAGCAAGCCGTGGCGGCTCGACTGGGCAAGAGGGGGCGTGTCTGCTCCGGGCCTCGTCGGGCCGCGTGGCCCGCCAAGAGTGCGATCCCTTACGCAGGATCGAAATTCACATTGAGCTAAGCAATGAAACAAGTTTACTCTATAGGCACAGAACGGCGAGGACGATCTACATGATTATTAACACATTCTCCTATCTATGGTCAGCAACGGCGATTGATGCGATTGCGAAATTGGTCGACAATGGATTTGAAAGTTTTGAAGTACCGATTAGCTCTCCCCATTGTTGGCCGGATGAAATATCCAGCTCGGAACGCTCCGCAATTCTTGCAAGACTCAATGACTCTGGTGCCAAAATCCGTTCTCTGAATGCAGGCGGTTATGACATCAATTTGGCCAGCCCTGGCGCTAATATGCGTCGCAAAAGTATTGAGCACATTAATGCAGTGATTGATTTGGCCGTGGCTTGGGATGTCCCCGAGGTTGTGATATCACCCGGCACAAGGCGTCCTATGATTTCACCGTCACTGGAAAAAACCTATGGGTGGATGTACGAGAGTCTGGGGAATCTGATTCCGCTGGCAAAACAGGCTGGCACACGGCTGCTTTTAGAAAACACCCCTTATTGCTTCACTCCCACCATCCAGGACCTCGCAGCTATCGTACGCACGGTCAACGACGATTCGCTCAAACTCGTGTACGACGTCGCCAATGCTGCTTACATAGAGGAGGATCCCGCAACGAGCCTGCTCTCACATCACGAATCAATTGGACTCGTGCATATTTCTGATACGAGCTTGGAAACCTGGGGACATGATCCAATCGGAACTGGAGTGATCGACTGGCATGGATTAGGCAACGCCGTCGAAGCAACATGCGGCGTAGGAAACGTGGTTCTCGAGATCATTCGCCCGGAAAATCCTGTGCATGAATTTACCCAGGCGATGCATGATCTCAGAAATCAAGGCTGGGACTTGGACAACTAACTCCAGAGTTAGAAGCTCCAGTACGTCGGCCGATGGCAATGACCTAATAATGTAGCCCGTTTCCATTTTCAATTGGGCTACAAATCGTCCGAATTTTGTAGTTCGCGTTTGAAGATCATATTTTAGTTATCTAGGAATGATTCCCTGCGAATCCTAATCAAAAGGAATGTGTGCGATGAGAGCTTTGGTCAGTGGCGGAAGTAGCGGCATAGGCGCATCAACGTGCCTGAGACTCGCAGAGGCTGCTCTTGCTCGGGGAGTGCAGCCGATGATTGCGGTGTGTGGAAATGAAACGAACACTAACCAAGAGCAAATTGTTCGTTCAATCCAGTCAATGGGAGGTGCCGCCATCGCATTGGCGGGCGACCTCGGTGACCCCGATGTGCCAAGTCAACTGGTAGAAGCGGCTGTGGCCGAATTTGGTGGCCTGGACGCGTTGATAGCGAATGCTGGAATTGCCAGCCCCGGCGCAATATGTGACCTATCCATTGAGGACTGGGACAGCATGTTCTCCGTCAACCTCCGCGGATCGTGGCTTCTTGCCAAAGCAAGCTACGCGCATCTGAGGGATAGCCGCGGTTCCGCCTGTTTCACATCTTCAATGTCCGGCCAGCTCCCGCATGCCGGCTCAGGCGCTTACAGTCCCAGCAAGGCTGCATTGACAATGCTAGCCCAAACACTCGCGTTGGAATGGGCACCTGACGGAATTCGCGTAAACGTGGTATCCCCCGGCATGACGCATACACCGATGACTGAAAAAATGTATGCCGATCCCCAAATAAAGAAAGCAAGGGAAGATATTATCCCGCTGGCAAGAATTGGCGACCCCATGGACATTGCGAACGTGATCGAATTTCTTATAGGCCCGCTATCGGGTTACGTCACCGGGCAAGACATCTGTGTCGATGGCGGCTTCTCTAAGTCTATTCTTAGCCATATTCCTGGCCGACCTAGCTCTAAATCTTGAAGCCCGATCAGTATCGGAACCCCGGATCGTGACGTAGCCGTCGCCGGGAACAGCGGCACCCCGCCACCGCAGCGCTCCCCACCGGCAACCTCATACCAGGCATTTCCCTGGCCGCCATGGCGGCCAGAGCGCCGTTGCGCTTGGGGGTCCCGCTCGGCTGTCCCGTCGAGGGGCCGGCTGGACGGTGCCGGCGCTGCGGCGGTAGGCCGACGGTGCCGGGGCCCACCCCGATTCGCCACGGCTTCCCCACACACGCGCGAGCGTCGCGGCGGTAGCCCAGCCCGGGTTGACTTGGTGGAATCGTGAAAGCACGATCGGGCAACACCGGCGCGTTTGTGTACTACTGGACACGGCGGATTGGGACGGATCGGACGGTCGGCAAACCCGCCGTTCCACGGCCACTCAACGCGCGATTCCAGCAGTTGAAGGACTCTCGGTCCTCGGCCTATTGGACCCGCGTCAAACCAAACGTTCCCTTAACGTCAGTGCCGCCGTGATTCCGACGTTCGCAGCTTGGTCACGAAATTGAACCAAACGCAGGCCCGCCGGGGCAGCGAAATCTGAAGCAAATTGCCGCGAAAAAACAGGGAAGTTCATGCTCCACTCCCCCAACAAAAAGTCACCAAAATCCATATTTCGCAGCGGCAACTGGCCGTTTTGGCCGACAGGCCCGAAACCACGCCCCGGACAACGCAGTGCGTTGAAATACGACGGACCGCTTTCGACAACAGCTGGCATGCCGTTGACGACGCCGATGAGCCTGCAAACGGCCATCAAAAGGCCGCCCCGGCGCCGCGCTGCAGGTCCACGTCACGTTTGACTCACGTTTTTCAACCAAAACCCACGCCAGTCCTTGGCATGTCAAAGGGGCCCCGTTGTCCCGCACTCCCCCGGGAACGCACCGTTTTTGACGGTCAACGGCGACCGTTGGCATGAGAGTCCTGGGTTTCTCTTGGTCGTGGGTTCAATTCCCTCCCGGGGCACTCATGGCCCCTGACCTGCGGTTATGATCCACAGGTCAGGGGCATTTTGAGGCCAAAAATGGTCCAGGCCGTCTACGTCATCTAATTCAGCAAACTTTTGCGGAACGTCTGGTCATCTTTTTCAGCACCTGATGGTCATCACTTTCAACATTCAGCCTCAAAAAGTGGCTAGATCCCTCTACGTCAAGCTGGTTGTGAGCCATCCGGTTCTTTCTTATTGATTGAAGGAGACAGCCATGAGCGTTGCTACGCAGGGGTATACCCGTGAGGAGATCCGTCAGTTCGTCCATGAGTATTATCTTCAGCCCCATGGGTCGAAGTCGGTATGGCTTGCGTCGCGGTCAGTGGCGGATTGGACGTTTCGGCAGTGGCGGAAGATGGTGTTTGAAGGTGACCTCGACCGAACCCTTATTCCAAGGGATCATGGGGATATGGCCCGCACACATGGCGAACGGTCCGCGCTGGAAAGAGCGCGCGCCAAGGAAATCGCTGACCACCAGTCCGAAGTTGAACAGCTCAAGGGCCGCATCCGGGAACTTGAGGGCACGAACGATGCCCTGGGAAAAGCTATCGGGCTCTTGCACGGGTTGAACGTGCCAGAGCCCGATGCGAAACCGACGAACGATACAAAGAGTTCATAGAGACGGAAAACCGCCTCATCCGCACCCTGACGGAGCTCACGGGCTCCCAGCGGCAGGCCCTCGAGCTGTCGGGCATATCGCGCTCGACGTGGCATTACCGCCAAAATCCCCGCGCACGGGTAAAGGACCCGCTCCACCAGGCGGAGCGGGCGTACGAGTGCCGCATCAGCGACGAGGACCGTGAACGGATCGCCGAGTACATTATGGAAGGCTGGGCCGGGCAGGTCTCCGTGGACCACTCTTTCGCGGTGGCCTGGGACGCTGGCGTCATGCTCGCCTCCCAGCGCACCTGGTGGCGCATCGCCGCGGAGATCGAGGAGCAGATGCTCCGCCCCACGATCCCCACCAAGCGCGGGAACAAGAACGGCAGATCCGCGCAGAAGCCCGTGCTGAAGGCCACGGGCCCGTGCCAGATCTGGTCGTGGGATATTACTGACATTTACTCGCCCTGGCGGGGAAAAGCCTTCAAGGTCTACTCCATCATGGACATTTTCTCCCGCCAGATCGTCGGATGGCGGGTGGAAGAACGCGAGGCAGACCACCTTGCCGTGGACATGTTCGAGACCGCCATCGCCCTCTACGGCGCGCCCCGGGTCGTCCATGCCGATTCCGGGCCGGCGATGAAGTCCAACCTGCTCCGCGATGCCCTCACCGGCCACGGCGTGGAACTGTCCCATAACCGGCCCTACGTCTCCAATGACAACCCGTTCAGCGAGTCGGGATTTCGCACCATGAAGTACCGGCCCGGCTACCCGCGCGTCTTCATGGACGTCGAGGCCGCCAGGTCCTACATTGGCGACTACGTGCCTTGGTACAACACCAAGCACAAACACTCAGGAATTGCCCTCTTCTCACCCTCACAAGTCCACGACGGGTCCTGGAAGGACGCGTGGAAGACACGCGACCACGCACTCCAGGACTACTACGACAAGAACCCCGGAAGATTCCGACAGCGACCCACCACACCAACCCCGGCAGGCCACGTCGGCATCAACCTCCCCGAAACAAAACCAGCCAAACTAACCGCCTAGTGACTCCACACAGCTTGACATTTTTCGGATTGCGCGGTTTTCACTTTCCCGAACTCGGCCGGACAGTGACGGGCGGGTCCGAGCAATAATTGGGCCTCCGAGCGCCGTAGTCAAGGGAATAGTTGGCGAGGTTCCGAAACTAACGTGACTTATGAGGCTCCAACCCGACTGCTCGGCATCTTGAGCGCACTCTCGACCTTGGGCTCCACTTCTTGACCCTGGCGTGGCCCCGGGGCATCCCTCGGCAACGACATGCTTTCCGAACTGCCGGTCTGCATAGGATTCTCTGTAGGGTTCCCGGCAGCCCCTGAAGTGCACGGCTCTCTGCGCTGCACTTTTCAGCCAAGCTCGCTAATTCAAGCGCCAGACAAATCGCATTGTTGGGGCTGCGCCACCCAAAACCGATGCTGGCGGTTCCTAACCGGCATTACCAGTTTCAGTTCGAGTCAGTGGATGAATGAGCACTCCCTTCACCACCCGATTCACATTGCCGCCAGGGAAGGGGTTGTCAGGGGTTAGCCCCAAGTGAAGGGAATAGGCCAGCCCTAAGAGTTGAGCGATCAAGACGAAAACTGGTGCGAGAAATGCGTCGTCTAGGTCTTTGAGTTCGGACAGATTCCATGTGGGCGTTTGTTGTTCCGTGAGGGCCAAGGCGGAAACTGCGACGACACTGCCTGCGGGAAGGGCCGTTTTCAACTCGGCGATGATGTCGAGGTCGTAGGAGCGCGTGTAGGGGTCGGAGGACACGTACACAAGTACTAGGGTCTCGTCGTTGAGGATCGCTTTGGGTCCGTGCCGGAAGCCTAAGGAAGAGTCATGGTAAGCGACAATTTTCCCGGCCGTCAGTTCAAGGAGTTTCAACGCGGATTCTCTGGCGAGTCCTGCCAGTGGGCCGCTCCCGAGAAAGACCACACGTTGGTGCCCGGCCGAGACCAGTTCTCGAACGGCGCCCTGCGTAGAATCGATGAGTCGTTGCGCAGTTGTGGCCATCGCATCCACTGCCTCGTCGTTAGGACCACCCAGGATCAACAGGCAAGACAAAAGCATCGTGGTAAAGCTTGAGGTCATTGCGAACCCCTCGTCGTTCGCCATGGCCGGCATGAGCACGACGCAGGATTTGGGGCGGTCGTGGTGGTCTCGATAGAGCCGCCCGTCCTCGCTACATGTTAGGACTAGGTGACTGACGTCGGTGAGGACTTGGTCGGCCAAACCGGTAGCGGCAGTGCTCTCCGGACTGTTGCCAGAGCGGGCCAAGGAGACCAGTAGTGTTGGGACATCTTCGGCAAAAAACTCCATTGGGTTAGAGACGAGGTCGGTGGTGGCTATTGCGTCAACCCGGCGGTGGAGCATGCGTGCCAGCGCTGGCGCTGCGATGCTGCCTGCGAAAGCGGATGTGCCCGCTCCGGTGAGCAGGATGCGCAGATCGGGTCGCCCTAATAACGGGGCGAGGAATGATTGCAAATATTCGTTGCGTTCGGCGAGAAGAAGGGCAGTTTCACGCCATACTTCTGGCTGCTGCGCGATTTCGCGAGTAGTTGCTTCAGATCCTGCAGCGAGCTCGACAGCGGATTCGGTGATCCTGTACAAAGTATTCTCCTTGGCTAAGAAATCGTTGGAAAAGGTCGCCGGCCACAGAAAGCATGTCATTATGCCGGGATGTAAGGGATCGCCGCTCAGAGTCCCAGTCGCACCGCTGGGTCCGACAAGGCTTGACGGGCCAGTATGCCGGCGCCAAGACATGCGGCGTTGTCCCCCAGTGCCGCGGGAACGATACGTGGTTGCTCTTGCCATACGAGGCGACGGTGAAGCGAAGCGCTAAGCGGTTCCAGTAAATGATCCCCTGCCGCTGAGAGGCCTCCACCAATGACGATCAATTCGGGAGACAAAAGGGTCACGTACTGGACCAAAACGTGAGCGATGGCTTCGACGGCTTCTTCCCATACCCGAGTAGCGGTTCCGTCGCCCGCAAGCATGCGTTCCACGACAGGTTTAGCCCCTGTGACCGAGGAATCCGTCAGTGCGTTGTAGCGTCGGGCGATGGAGGGGCCAGTAGCGATAGTCTCTAGGCAACCCGTTGCTCCGCAGGCACATATTTCTCCGGTGCCAGCGTCAATGTGGCCGATCTCGCCAGCGAACTTGTTATCGATGGATCGACCCTCGACATACATGGCACCTGAAATACCAGTGCCAATGGGCATGAAAAGAACGTCGTTGGCCCCCTGGGCTGCGCCTAGGACGCGCTCGGCCAGGCCTCCCGCCCTCACGTCATGACCAAATCCGACGCTGATGCCGGTGCGGTTCATCAGCATCTCTCGAAACGGTACGTCGCGCCAGCCAATGTTCTCGGAATAGATCGCGACTCCGGCCTGATCATCCACCAGTCCCGGGACGACAAGTCCTACAGAGCGGGCATCTGGGGCTTGGGTGATGAGGTCGTCGATCGCGGTCATCACGGCATTTACAACGGCTTCCGGGCCATCCGCACGCGGCGTGGCCCAACGGCGGTATTCCCTTACACGACCGTCGCTCTGTAAGACTGCACCTTTCATTGCTGTTCCCCCCACGTCAAGCGCGATCATAGGTTCGTGGGAATCATGCTCAGTCATGTATTACCTTCGATCAGAGTTAGGCGATTTGTTGTCGTCAACGGCCCAGCATGGGCCCGGGCCGTAGTCTCACTTCACGCTTCCAGTGAGGAGACCGCTGACTATGTACCGGTTGAGAATGAGGGCGATTGCGGCAGGGACGGCCAATGCCAGAACGCCAGCCGCATTCAGCAACGTGTAGGGGACGAGGTGGCGTCCTTGAAGGGAAGCGATCACGACGGTTAGGGGCTGCGTAGAAAGGTCGCTTGAGAGCACGAGCGGGAAGAGGAATTGGCCCCACGCAAACAGGAAAGTAATAATCGCTGTCGAAATCACGCCTGGCCTCGCCAAGGGCAGGACAATGTGCCAAAGGACCTGCATCCTGTTTGCACCGTCGACATTTCCGGCTTCTTCCAAAGCTATGGGAAGGCTCGACATGTAATTGTAGAGGATCCACGTTGCGAGGGGAAGAAACCCTGACACGTATACTAGGACGATACCGGTGTAGGTGTTGACGAGGCCGAATGTCGTCAGGATTTGGTAAAGCGGGATCAGAGTTGCATAGGCCGGAAAGGCCATTGTCGCAAGGACCGCGTAAAATAGTACGTTCCGTCCCCTGAATTTCATCCGTGCAAATGCGTACGCTGACAGTGTTGCAACAATGATGGTCACGACTGTTGCAGCAGAGCACTCAATGGTTATATTCACGGCAGACTGGCGAACGGATTGTGCTAGATCCCCGTTCCCAAATAACAGCGAAGCATAATTGTGTAGTGACGCTGTCGGGGGCACATAATTTGATGGCTTTGAGCTGGCTTGCGCGTCCGTCTGGAGACTGATATTGAAAGCCCAGTACAGCGGGACGAGTGACCACAGAAGGATGAAGGCAATGCCGAGCCTGCGGGCTATGGGGGTACGTTGTTTCATTAGAACTCCACCGGCCGATAGACGAATTTCAAGACGATCAGTGACGCTATGAGTGTGGCCGCCGTGATCAGCAGCGACAGCGCGTAGCCCTCTCCGAAGTTAAGGTTTTGGAAGCTGATGAAATAGGTCTGCATCGTTAGGGATGCCCCCGTGGAGGCGGCACCATTGAGAATATATGGCTGGTCGAAAACGTTCAGGGTTGCGATGATCGCCTGGACCATTGCGATGGTGACACCCGGTCGGGCCAGCGGAAGGGTGATCCTTCTAAAGGTGCTCCATGCAGAGCTGCCATCTAGATTGGCTGCCTCGTAGAGATCATTGGGAATATTCTGTAAGGCAGCCAGGATAAGAAGCGTCGACAGTGGAGCTATCTGCCACACCTGAACCAACTCGATGGCCAAAATGGTCAGCAATTGATGCTGGCCCAAGAACACCATGTAATGATCTATCAAGTGCAGCGAGCTAAGGACACTGTTGAGCAGACCAGAGTTACTGTCCCAAATGCTCCCCCAGACGATGCCTTCGACGACGCCCGGAAGCGCCCATGGAAGGATGAGGATGGCGATAAGCACAGAGCGTCCAGCAAACTTCTTTTGTAGTGTGACCGCCATGGCAATCGCAAAAACAGTAGACAACACCACACCAATGACGACGTAAATCGCTGTGTTTCCCATGCTGGCCTTGACAGCAGTGTTGCTGAAGAGCTGGCGAAAGTTTTCCAAACCATTAAAAGCGTCCGGCGGGTTGAGCGGCTGGATACGGAAGAACGCCTCAACCACCGTGAACCCGGCCGGTATCAGCGCCAGCCCGACAATAAAGAGCGTCAGCGGTGTTACCAAGACGTATGGCAGCACATCGATCCGACGTCGGCGTCTTCCGAGTTCACCTCCTCCGGACCCAACTGTGGGACGCCGTCTGGAGCGGATACTGATAGTCATCAAACCCTACTTACTTGACAGGCTGGTCGCTGTGGCCGCGATGGCTTTCATGGCAGCGTCAACAGTCATTGAGCCTGTCGCGGCTGCGTGGAGATTCGTGTAAACAGCGTTGGAGAACTGCGGATACCAGGTCGGAGCGCCATCAGGAAACACGGGCTTGCTGGACTTGAGCATTGTCGTCAGTTCCTTCCCGCCGACAAGGTTGCCCTTGGCTGTGAGCTTCGCCAATCCCGACAGGCGAGACGGAAGGAAGTACCCCGGCATGACCTTGGCCGGTCCGTTCGCACCCGCGAAATCCGCCTGGTTCTGGGCCGAAGTGAACCACTCGATGAACTTGGCAGCGGCCTGCGGATACTTCGCGGTCTTCGGGATTCCTATGCCATCCGGGTTGCTGACATTCGCAGTCGTACCGCTCACGCCCGGCGTTGGCAGGTACTCGACCTGTCCCGCGACAGAGGAGGACGAAGGCACTTCATAAAGGCTCCCCAAGTTCCCCGAGTAGTCTGCGAAAGTGCTCGCCACTACGCCCTTAGCCATGAGCGTCTGCTGGCCTTGGCTGTCGCTGACGTTGATATTGCCGGCGGGGACCAAGCCAGTCTTGAGCGCATTGACCATCCACGTGGCTGCCTTGTACCCGGCTGAGTCAGGTGCCTCGAACTGCGGCTTACCCTGCCCGTCCAAGACCGTTCCACCGAATGCCTCCGTGGTCTGGTACCAGTAGGTGGAAAGGCCCTCGGCAGCTGCAAATGGGATGTTCAGTGGAGTCTGAGAAACACCTGTGCTCTTGATTTTCTGAAGGTCACTTGTGTACTGATCCATCGTTGTCGGCATGGTTGCGATGCCCGCCTTAGCAAACATCTTCTTGTTCACTGTCGTCACAAGGAATGACGAATCAAACGGCACACCAACGAGATGTCCACTGGATTTAAACGAATCCAACTGCGGCATGTCCGCAGCATAGGCGGGCTCGTCGATGTACTTTTCCATCGGAAGGAACCAACCAAGCTTGCCCTCCTGTCCGACCCTGGACCAGTCAACGTCGGTCGCATCGGCAAAGTAAGTATTGGAGGTCGCCGCCGCAGCGATCTTCGTCTGCAAACTGTCCCAGTCGACCGTCGACCACTTAACAGTGATACCCGTACTCTTCGTGAACGCATCCAGAGAACTTTGAGGCGGCGGGGCGCCGAAGAGAGCCACCGTGATCGTAACCCCACTGGTTTGAGTTGAAGCAGCAGTACTACCGCCGCTGCACCCTGCCGCCATCAAGCTGAGGGCGGCGGCACTGGCGATGAGCGCGGCACCTCTTCGACCAATTCGCATCGATATCATCGGATGACCTTCCTTGGAGCCTTGTATGAGCCGTCGCTGCGACAACTTGCTCGAAATGCGCGTTGTGAGCGAACAGCTGCAATAATTGCACATGTTACGTAGAGCACACAAGAGTTTGGCATCAATCAATGAGCAATGAACACAAAACACTCATAAAATGCTCAGTACGGACAACATATTGCAAATATATGCGCATATGGCTAGTGTGGCACCATGCTTCGTAAACAACGATTGAATGGCATTGTCTCGGCGGTAGTCGAGGCTGGCAACGCCGATGTCGCCACCCTGGCAGGGAACTTCAACGTGTCGGAGGCAACAATCCGACGTGACCTCGCTCTCCTGGAAGAGCAGCGGCTCGTCAGTCGCACACGAGGGGGAGCCGCAACAAATTCGGCCTTCAACGACTTGCCCCTGAACTACAAGTCGGCCCAGGACCTCCCCGAAAAAAGACGAATCGCCGAGTACGCCCTGCGATATCTCAAAGGTGCTCGCGTCATCGGAATGACCGGCGGCACGACAGCCACGGAGTTCGCGCGCGGACTAATGGACAGGGACGGTCTCGGGGTGGTCACCAACGCCCTGAATATTGCCATCAGCCTCCTCGCCAACCCAGCATTGCGCGTGTACGTGGCCGGAGGTGAAGCTCGCTCTAGCAGTCAAGAGACGATTGGCCCGATGGCGGAGTCGTTTCTTTCGGACTACAACGTGGATGTTGCATTCCTCGGAGTGGACGGGGTAGATCCCGAAGCAGGCTGTACCAACTACGACCCCATTGGCGCTCGAGTCAATCGCGCACTCCAAGAACGGGCACGCATGACCGTAGTCTTGGCAGACGCCACCAAGATCTCACGAGTCACTCTGGCCCAGGTATGCAAAATGTCAGAAATCGATGTTCTCATCACCGACAACAGGGCACCACTGGACATCGTCGAGCGAATTAGAAATCAAGGATGCAAAGTAATTTGCGTCTGAAGATTATCCGGCTCTTCAGAATCCAGAGTATATTTTCGGTCTACAGTCCTGCCCAGATTCCAACACTGATCTGGCGACGTAGTTGGTGAAGTTGCGGACGCCGACAGCAGAGCCGGCATAGGTTTCCTTTTCGGAAACCACGCAAGCCAAAGAACCCGACTTCCACCTCACATCGCCGGAATCTTAATCTCAGCGACACTCACTATCGCTCAGTCATTATTCGTAAAATGGTCAATATGGACAGCCACATCCACGCGATCGGTCACCACACGCGTGGACCACTCTGCCCGGAAGTTGGGCCCACTTCCAGACAGCCCCACCAGCTCACGACGAGCCACTCCCCCTTTACTCCCCTTTTTCAAACGAAAATTACCGTCGCCTACGGCATGTCATCGCCTTTGAAATCGCAGACCCAACTCCCTAAAACCCCTTGTTTTTGGGAGTCAACGACACACATCATCGTCAAGATGCTGAGTTTCTCTTGGTCGCTGGTTCGATTCCAGCCCGGGGCACCAACATGGTCCTGACCTGCGGTTATGTCTCACAGGTCAGGGTTTGCAGGTGCCAAAGTTGCCCCCCTCATCTTTTACTCATTTTTTTCAACGAGAATTTGTCAGCTTCTTTGGCATTTTTTCGTGAAGCTGGGTGCACCTTGTGCTCATCTTTTTCAACGTCGGGGTCCCAAAGTGGCTGGATTCCGCGGTTTTCAGGCTGGACAAGTTTCGGCTTTAGCTTCCAAGCATTGAGCCTGCGATCGTCCCATTTATGAACGAGTCCTCTGGCAGGGCATCATTCCCAGCCCAAGACCATGGGGGCAAACTGCGATACATCGTTCCGTTCGAGACTATTGATCCTGATGACGACCATTCCTGTGGTTCGTTCAGTGAGGAGAGCGTAGGTCGTCTGTCGTTAGTGTCCTTGGCTGCACATCGTGGACGATGCCGGGAGTCATGCTCAGATACACGCATTTGGGCCATTGCACATATCCAGGTGAAGTCGACAACCTCATTCGGCCGGCCCAATCATCGTCGCGGATCGCGCATGTTCACGATAGTTGGCGCTAGTTCGGTCAAGATGGCGCGCATTGCCGGCGGTATAATCATCCCGGCGGCAAAGTGACGCACCGGACTGTCCAGTAACTCTGTCAGCCGGCACGTCACCGTGGAAATCAATTCGAACTTTCTCCTGCGTCAGCTCTGCAGGTCGATGGCGGGTACTGCCTCGGGCAGATCCACATCATTCGAAGAATCGTTTTGCATTTCCCCCCGGACCTTTTTGCCAAAGATGTAGCCGAGGATGCCCAGGAGCATGATGCTTCCCAGCGTCCCGAGAGCAAAGGTCTCAAACGCCGGCTGCGACAAGCCCCAAACCCCTTCGAAGTCGTATTTAATGCCGAATACCCGCTCGAGGGTACCCGGGAACACAGCAACCCAAGAGCCAATCGCGATCCAGGTGAGGCAAATGCCGCCGAGGACCTTAAACCCGGTGTCAGACACCGGAACCCTGAACGGACGCACCACCGAGGGGTACTGGGTGCGCAGCCGGACAACGGCAGGAATCGCAATCAGGTAGCTGAGCAGGAAGGTGGAGATCGAAATCGTCAGCACGACCCCGAACAGTGCGCTGCTTGACCCGGTCAACTGCATGGCGGCGAGCATGAAGATGGTTGCCACGATGCCGGAGAGCGTGTTCACGCGAATCGGTGTCCCCAGCTTGGGGTGAAAGCGCCCGAAAAAGCCGCCAAAAAAGGAGCCGTCAGCGGCAGCCATGGCCTGCATGCGGTCGCTGATGATCATCCAGGCCCCGCCCTGGGAAACCAGGACGAAACAGAAGACGACCGCTGAGATGGCGAGCATTAGAGGTGCTGCGGATCCAAAGACCGTGAAGACGGTAGCAATGGCCCCGAAGAGGCCTCCGATGCCGGTGATCTGGTCCAGTGGCACCACCAGCAAGATGGCCAGTATCGGCAGCAGGTAGCTTGCTGCGGCAAGCAGTGAGGTCCGGGCGATGGAGATCGGCACGTCCTTCGCGGGGTTCTTCATCTCTCCCGCCGCGCTGTTCCCGGATTCGAAGCCCAGGAAGGAGAAGAGCAGCAACGGTGTGACGCCGAGGAAACCTGCCATGGTGGGCGAGAAGAACTTGAGGTCAAGGCCGTTGAATCCGTGCTGGAACCCGTAAACGGCAGTGACCACGAGGAAGAAGGCAAGGAACACGACTTTCAGAATCGCCCCGAGTGAGGGAAGCCACTTGCCGTGTTTGAGGCTGATGACGGCCGATGTCACGGTGATCCAGATGAAGCCGAGCTTGAAAAGGTAGTCCCCCACCCCGCCGGCGTGGATCGGGTACACATATTCGCTCCAGGTCTCAACCGCCACGAACGCCATGGCCCCGCCAACCCATACCGGCTGGGTCACCCACGTAAAGAGCGCCGCGACGGCGGCGGTCACCCGGCCAAACGCCATCTTGGTCCAGATGTAGACACCGCCTTCCTCGGCGAACGCCCCGCCCGTCTCGGCGAAGATCAGTCCGTAGGGAATCATGAAGGTCACCGCCAGTATGAGCGTCCAGGTGAATGTCTCGCCGCCAAAGCCGGAAACTTGGCCCAGGACCTCGATCGAGATAACGGCTGCGATGACGAGCAGGAGTATGTCCATGCGTCCGAGGGATTTTTGCAGATGCTTGGTCTGCTCTTGCGCAAGAAGTGTGGATGAAGTGGGGTGTTCCATGATCAGTCCTCTGTCATTGCCCTTGAGTGGAAGGTGTGGGCATCCGTGCCGAAAACCGTTCCGGACGCTCCGTGTGGACAAAGCCTAGGATGTGATTGCCATCACTCAAAGAACTAGTTTTCGATCTTCTGCATCAGAAATTCAGATGGGTGGCGTTGGGCCTTCCCCTGCCGGACGGTGAAGCTAACTTTTTTGATAGACCCGCGATCCATCCACAAATGTCTGTTCTGCCTGCACCGACCCCAGTTCGGAGGCCGGCACTTCATAGGGGTCGCTGTCCAGGACGACAAGATCGGCGACCATGCCCGCTCGCAGACGGCCGCGGTCGGCGTCCAGCCGGTTGGCATAGGCCGCGCCGCTGGTCGCGGCATGCAGGGCCGCATCCAAGGCAATCGCCTCATGTGGGAGCAGGGGATCGTGCTGGGAGCGCTCGTCTGACGCATGTGGGTCGGCAGGAGGTGCGGTGCGGTTCACGGCCGTGTGCACCCCCCACATCGGGTCGGGACTGGACACCGGCCAGTCACTGCCAATGGCGAGCCGGACCCCGGCCCGATGGAGCGATTCGAAGGCAAAGTGCATGCCCTGGTGACCGGCATCCAGGTATGGCAGCTTGGTGTCCACCAGCACCGGGTCCTGGCGGGCCCACAGGGGCTGGATGTTGGCGATCGCGCCGATCCGGGCGAATTTCTCGAGATCGTGCCCATCAATGATGTCCAGGTGGGCCACTTGATGGCGGGGGTCCCATCCGCTGCGACGCGGAAGATCCAGGGCGGCCAGGCTGTCCCGGACCGCTTGGTCCCCTACGGCATGCAGGTGCAAGTCGAATCCTGCAGCATCCAGGGCCCGCGTGATTGAACACAGGACCTCGGGCTCGATCAGCGTCATGCCCTTTTCATGCGGATGCCCCCGGTATGGACGTGTCATGGCCGCGGTCAGATTTTCGCACACGCCGTCAAGCATGAGCTTCACCGCCGTAGCCCTGAATCGACCCTGGGCGCGGGACCGGCGTTCGCGGAAGAAATCAAGCTGTTCAAGACCTTGGTCCCTGTGCCACCACAAGGCCCCCGTCACGGTGGCGGTCAGCAATCCCTGTTCTTCCAGTGCCAGGTAGTGGCCGAAGACGTCTGGGACGCCGAGGGCGTCCCCCACCGCCGCATCCTGCCAGGCCGTGACACCCTTGGAATGCAGAAACGCCTGAGCCGCCAACAATGCGCCGCGAACATGCTCCTGCTGGTGTGGCGGTATCAGCCGGGAGACCATTTCGGCGGCATTTTCGATGAGCATGCCCGTCGCCCTGCCCGTTGCATCACGGGCGATGATTCCCCCGTCGGGGTCGGGCGTCGAGTCGGTGATGCCGGCCAGCTCCATCGCCAGGGAGTTGACCCAGGCACCATGGGCATCATGGCTCATGAAGTAGCACGGACGGTCCGGGACCAACTCGTCGAGCAGGTCCCGGCGTGGGAAGCCGCCGTCGAAGACGTCCCCGTACCAACCCGCCCCCTCGATCCATTCACGGTCCGGGTTGGCGCGAGCGTAGCCGGCGATGATCCTGTGATAGTCCGTCCATGAGTGGGATTCGGAAAGATCGCAGGAGACCATCTGCAACCCGCCCATCAGCGGATGGACGTGGGCGTCCTGGAACCCGGGAAGCAAAGCCCTGCCGGCGAGATCGATCACTTCGGTCCCGGGGCCGCGCAATTGCAGCGCCTCATCGCCCAGCGCCATGATCCTCCCATCTTTTACCGCCAGGGCGTGGCTGCGGGGGTTGGCGGTGTCCATGGTGTGCACGGCTCCATGGGCGAACAGCAGGTCGGCGTGGGACATCGCAATTACTTCCTGAGGGCTGGGACGGGGGTGCCGGGAATGGCCATGCGCACCATGGCCGGAGCCAGCTTGGCAATGGCTATATACGCGACGGCGCTGACCGTCAGGCCGACAAACCAGGCGATGTCAATGCCGTTCATGGCCCTGGCCACCGGGCCCGTGTAAAACGGCGTCGACATGAAGGGGATCTGGGCCGCCACCCCAACGAAGAACACCAACAGTGCACCGGCGTTCCACCTACCGTAGCGGCCGCCGTCGGCAGCGTAAAACTCCGAAACCGCGTATGAGCCGTGGCGGATGATGTAGTAGTCAACGAGGTTCACGGCCGACCAGGGGATCAAAACGTAGAGCAGTATGCTCAGGAAGCTGAAGTAGGACGATGCGAAGTTGGTGGCCGCGGTCAACGCCAGCCCGACCCCCACCAGGTGCAGGACCACCGAGGTGACCAAGCGGGCCTTGGCCCCGGGACGCCACCCGCTGCGGAACGTTTCGACCAGCGTCAGCGCACACAGCGCACTGCAGTAGGCGTTGACGGCATTGCCCGACGCTGCAACGAGAGCGAAGCACACCAAGACCACCAGACCCAGGATCGGCCCCAGGATGCCGTGAAGGCCGGCCATCGTATCGGCACCTTTGACGGCCAATCCGACAGAGGCCCCGAGGACCATCAACAGCGCGCTGGAGGTGACACAGCCAAGATAGGTTCCCCAGAACGCGCCCTTCGTGCCCGACTTGGCGGGCATGTAGCGGGAGTAGTCGGAAACGTAGGGTGCGTAGGTCAGCTGCCAGACGATGCCGATGGCCAGCATGGCCAAAAATCCCGGCCAGGAAAAGGTCCCGGCCGTGACGTTGCCCCAGAAGTCCCCGTTGAGGAACAAGGCAACGAACGAGACCAGGACAAGGGCGCCGACGATGACGGCACCCAGCTGGGTGACCTTGCGGACCAGGTTGTAGCCAAAGGCGGCAATGACGAAACTCAGTGCGGCGCAACCGATGATCAAGACCGAACTGTTCGCACCGGGCACCAGTGTGGTGATCGAGTGGGCGGAGATGATGAGGTTGGAGGAGAAGTATCCGACGAACATCACGATTGCCACTGCCACGATCAGGCTGGCCCCCTTGGATCCGAACTGGCCGCGGGCCTGCAACATTTGCGGAACGCCCAACGCGGGACCCTGTGCGGCATGCAACGCCATTCCGATCCCGCCCAGTGCATGCCCTAGCAGGATGGCGAGAATCGAGGGCAGCAGGGGAAGTCCCAGCAGGGTCGTGGCGGTGGCTCCGGTGACGACAGTCAGCGGCGTCATGTTCATCCCGAACCAAATGGTGAACAGTTCCCGGGCCTTGCCGTGACGGGCGTTCTCTGGAATGGGCGCAATGGATTCTTGCTCGATTTCAAAGAGCCGGGATTTTTGCTTGGTACTCATGGCGTTCCTGACGTGGGAGGTGCCGCTTGGGACGTGGCGCCGGTGTATGGACTGCTCATAACGTTAAAGCTATGAGCTACATCACGTAAAGCATATTGATATGATGCCGTTCATCAATAAAACAGATGAGGCCCCCGTCAGTAGACGGGGGCCTCATCTGTGCCTCTGGCTAGCCGAACTGGATCCAGGTCGTCTTGGCGGCGGTGTAGTTGTCGAACGCCTGCAGTGACAGGTCGCGACCGAAGCCCGATTGCTTGAAGCCGCCGAAGGGCGTGGTGTTGCCCATCGCGTCGACGGTGTTCACGGACACCGTGCCAGCGACCAGTTCCGAGGCGACCCGGTGGGCCCGCGACAGATCCGAGGTCCACACGGAGGCGGCCAACCCGTAGTCGGTGTCATTGGCCATGTTGACGGCCTCCTCCTCCGTATCAAAGGGCTGCAGCACGGCGACGGGTCCAAAGATTTCCTCCCGGTGCACGTCGTGGCCGGAATCCAGTCCACCGAGCAGGGTGGGTTCAAGGTAGGCATCCGAACCCCGAATGTCCAGCCTCTGCCCGCCGAAGAGCACCGCGCCCTCACGGCGGCCGCGATGGATCCACGCCTCGACCGAATCTGCGTGGGCCGTGGAGATCAGGGAGCCGTTGCCTGCCAGCCCGGCCAGCGGATCTGCCGGGGCGTAGGCTTGCGCCGCTTCAGCCAGCAACGCCAGGAACTCATCGTGGACGGAGCGCTGGACCAGGATGCGCGAGTTGGCCGAGCAGACCTGCCCCTGGTTGTAGAAGGCACCGAACGCCGCCTTTTCGGCCGCAAGGGCCAGGTCAGCGGTATCGGCAAAGACCAGGTTAGAGCTCTTTCCCCCGGCCTCGAGGCTCAGGCGCTTGAGATTGCTGCGCCCGGATGCCTCCAGCAGGGTTCGCGAAACAGCGGTGGAACCCGTGAACGCAAGGGCATCGACATCCATGTGAAATGCCAGCCCCGCCCCGACCTCCCGCCCTGAACCGGTGACGATATTCAGCACGCCGGCGGGCATCCCGGCCTGAGCCGCGAGTTCGGCAGCGCGCAGGATACTCAACGAGGTTTGCTCGGCGGGCTTGAGCACCACCGAGTTTCCCGCCGCCAAGGCGGGAGCCAGCTTCCACATGGCTATTTCCAGGGGAAAGTTCCACGGAACGATGGCGGCCACCACACCCAGGGCCTCTCGGGTCACCATGGCCGTGGCGCCCCTTGGCACGGCCGGCAGTTCCCCCGACAGCTTGTCGATCGCCTCGGCGTACCAGCGCAGCGTAGCTATCGCGCCGGGGACATCCACTGTCGAGGTTTCCAGGATTGGCTTGCCGCTGTCGAGGCATTCGAGCAGTGCCAGCTCGTCCGCGTGTGCTTCCATCAGTGCCGCCCAGGCCAGCAGCACCGTCTTCCGGGCTTCGGCCCCCGAACGGGACCAGGAGGGAAAGGCGCTGCGGGCCGCCGCGACTGCCGCGTCGACGTCCGCCGTGCCACAGGCACTGAGTTGTGCCAGCTCGCGTCCGTCGATGGGGCTCGACGTCATGCGCAGTGAACCGGATGCGGCGCCCCGCCGTTCGCCGTTGACGAATGCGCGCCCGTCGATCTGCAGGGCATCGGCCCGGGCATCCCAGGCGGAAAGGGTTGGGTTGGTCATTTTCTGCTCCGTTGCTTGGAAGTGGTTAGTGGACCGGGATCTGGGCTGCGCCCAGGGAAATGGAACGGTTGATGCGCATCACCGCAGATGCCAGGGTCAGGGCCAGCAGCTCCATGGCGATCAGGGCAAGCATGGCTGCCGCGTGGCCGGCGCCGGCAGCCGTGGCGGCGGCGGGGCCGGAACCATGGCGCCTTGGCTCCCCAGCGCCATCAGCACGTGCACCACGGCTGCGGTGACGGCAGTGCAGCCCAACAGACAAGGCAGCACGCGAATGGCGCCCACCGCAGGAAATTGGCTGCATTCCACCCCCGTTCTGCCTTCCCTCGCCTATTTCAGCGACTTTTCCCTGGCACCCTTTACGAGATGCGGTGACTTGGGTAACATCAAACTTGTTGATTGAACAGTTGTATCATCAAAACCGTAATTTGAGGAAGACCCATGACACTCCAGACCGACCGCAGGGCCCCGCAGACCACACACCCGCTCGACCAGTTGACCACCGAGGATTTCCACGCCGTGCGCTCCGTGCTGGAGAAGGCCGGGCTGGTGCAGGACACCACCCGGTTCGCCTATGTGGGCCTGCTGGAACCGGCCAAGGCCGAGCTGTACCCGACACCGGCCCCGGGCACCGACCGCCGCGTGCGAGTCATGCTGTGGGACGCGGCACTCTCCCGTTCCCTGGACGTCGCCCTTTCCCTGACGAGCAAGTCCGTGCTCAGCCAGGTGGAGCTGGACCCGGCGGTCGACGGACAGCTTCCGGTGCTGCTCGAGGAGTTCGACCTCATCGAGGAAATCCTCGCCGCGGACGAGGGCTGGATCGCCTCGTTGGCCTCCCGCGGCCTCACCACCGCCCAGGTCCGGGTGGCGCCGCTGTCCGCCGGGGTCTTCGACTACGAAAACGAGACCGGCAAGCGCCTGCTGCGCGGGCTGGGCTTCCGCCAGGACCACCCCGGGGACCATGCCTGGGCCCACCCGATTGACGGACTCGTGGCGTTCGTTGACGTGGAAAACCGGCGGGTCAACCACCTGCTCGACGACGGCCCGGTCCCGGTCCCGGAAGTCAACGGGAACTACACCGACCCGGCCATCCACGGGGAACTGCGCACCGACCTGAAGCCCATTGAGGTCATCCAGCCGGAGGGCGCCAGCTTCACCATCGAGGGCAACCACCTCTCCTGGCTCGGCTGGGACCTTCGCGTGGGCTTCGACGCCCGCGAGGGCCTGGTCCTGCACCAGCTGCACCACACGCTCAACGGAAACCGCCGCCCGATCATGCACCGCGCGGCCATCTCCGAGATGGTCGTCCCCTACGGCGATCCCGCCCCCTACCGCAGCTGGCAGAACTATTTCGACTCCGGCGAATACCTGGTCGGCCGCGACGCCAACTCACTGAAGCTTGGCTGCGACTGCCTGGGCGAAATCACCTACCTCTCCCCCGTCGTTGCTGATGACTTCGGCAACCCGCGCACAATCCCCAACGGCATCTGCATCCATGAAGAGGATGCCGGGATCGCCTGGAAGCACACAGACGAATGGGCCAACTCCAACGAGGTGCGTCGCAACCGCCGCCTCGTCGTCTCCTTCTTCACCACGGTCGGCAACTACGACTACGGCTTTTACTGGTACCTCTACCTCGACGGCACCATCGAATTCGAGGCCAAGGCAACCGGCATTGTCTTCACTGCAGCGCTGCCGCACAAGGGCTATGAATACGCCTCGGAGATTGCGCCGGGACTCGGCGCACCCTATCACCAGCACCTCTTCAGCGCCCGCATGGACATGATGATCGACGGCAACTCCAACCGTGTGGAGGAACTGGACCTGGTGCGCCTGCCCAAGGGCCCGGGCAACCCCCACGGGAACGCCTTCACCCAGAAGCGGACCGTGCTGGAGTCCGAACAACAGGCCATCCGGGACGCGGACGGCACGGTGGGCCGGATCTGGCACATCAGCAACCCGGAGTCGCTGAACAAGATGGATCAGCCCGTAGGCTTCACCCTGTTTCCGGAAAACTCCCCGACGCTGGCCATGGCCGATGACTCATCCATCGCCTCCCGCGCAGCTTTCGCCCGACACCACCTGTGGGTGACGAAGTTCGCCGAGGACGAACTCTACGCGGCCGGGGACTTCGTCAACCAGCACCCCGGCGGAGCGGGACTTCCTGCCTTTGCCGCCCAGGACCGCAACATCAACGGCGAGGACATCGTGGTGTGGCATTCCTTTGGCCTCACCCACTTCCCCCGGCCCGAGGACTGGCCGATCATGCCCGTGGACACCACCGGATTCAAGCTCAAGCCCCACGGGTTCTTTGACGAGAACCCCACGCTCAACCTCCCCGCCTCCACGGCAGGACACTGCAGCCCCAGCGGCTGCCACGACGAGAACTGACGCGGGGAACCAAAACCTCGCTGATACAGTGGCGGCGGGCAGGATCCTTGGATCCTGCCCGCCGCACGTCCCATTCCAGGAAGAAGAAACACATGCCCCGCTTGGTTGACCATGCCGAACGCCGCAGCTCCATCATTGAAACGACGTGGCAGGTCATTGCGGACCGGGGCATCGAAAACGCCAGCATGCGCGACATCGCCCGTGAATGCGGCTATGCTGCCCCAGGGGTCCTGGCCCACTACTTCCCCAACAAGACAGCCCTGCTGCTGGCTTCCTATGAACTGATCTGCCAGCGGACCAATGAGCGCATCGCCGCATCCACTGCGGGCAAACGCGGACTCACGGCCCTGCGATCACTGTGCATGGAGATTATTCCCGCCGAAGACCTGACCACTGTGGAGGCCAAGGTTGCCGTGTCCTTCTGGCAGCGGGCACAAAGTGATGAAGCCCTGCGCCAGGTGGGCCGGGGCGCCCTCTCGCATTGGCATGCGGAGATCATGGGCTGCCTGGCCGAGGCCCAGGCCGACACGCCGACAGGTAGACCGGCGGATCCGGACCTGTTTGCCGACGAACTGCTGAACACCATGATGGGACTGCACATCACGGCGATGCTTGATCCGTACGCCATGAGCGGCTCGCGCCAGCGCAGGCTGATCGAAACGATACTCCGTCGGCTCTGCGATCCTGACGCTAGCTAGGTGTCCGGGGCGCGGCGGCGGACAAGCCGGCCACCTGTTGCCGCACGGCCTGCGCCACCGCCCGGATTCGTGCCGTGGGACGTTGGGTGCGCAACCGGGCAATCACTGTCTGCAGTTCAGGTACATCTCCCTTGATGGCCACGGGCGCGACGGTACCGCCGTCGTAGGTGAAATCGTGCTGGGGGCGCTGGTGCAGGATGGAGTAACCGTGTCCGCTGGCCACAAAGGTGCGCACAGTCTCATAGCTGCCGGACTGAAAGCACACATTCGGCTCCACTCCGGCGTTGGTGAGGATTGAGAGCATCAGCTCCTTGGTGTGGGGAAGGTCCAGCAAAACAAACGGCTCGTTACGCATCTCCGTCAGCGCCACTTCCGCCCGGTGCGCAAAACGATGGGTTGACGGCAGCGCCAAATAGGGACGCGCAGCGTGCACGGCCGTGGCGGCGACATCATCCGGAAGCCCCAGGTCGTAGCACAACGCCACGTCCACCTGTCCGCCAAGCAGGGCCGCGGAGCAGCCCGCGGCATCGGCCTCAACCACCTCCAGCTCCAATTTCGGGTGGTCGGTCCGCAACCTGGCGAGCAGACCCGGCAACAGAAACGGCGCGAGAGTGCTAAAACATGCCAACCGCACGTTTCCGGCGATCGTGGTCTGCTCCCCCCGGGCGTGCTCAACCGCTTCTTCCACATGGGCGAGAACAGCCTGGGCGTCACGCAGGAACAACTCACCGGCAGGTGTCAGCACCAAGCCCTTGGACCGTTGGCGGATGAAGAACTGGGAGCCGATCTGGCGTTCGAGCTGGGCGACCGCACTGGACACCGCCGATTGGGCAACGTTCAAGCGCTCGGCGGCGCCGGTCATCGACAGCCGTGCGGCGGCCTCACTGAAATACCTCAGCTGGGTGAGCGTGACATCCATGCACCGAGCCTACGGCATTGCATCTGCAAAACAGATGATTTAGTTCGGAAAAAACTGTTCGACAGATTTGGACGACCGTTGGAAGCTGGAAGCATACGCCGGTTTGAACCGGCTGGTTCCTTCCAGACCACATTGCCACAGCTAAGGACGATCCCATGAAACACACCCGCATCCGTGCCTTCAACACCAAGGACACCTACCCGGAACAGAACCTGGACAACGATCTTTGCCAGGCCGTCGTCGCCGGCGGCGTGGTCTACCTGCGGGGCCAGATCGGACAGGACCTGGACACCCGCGAGTCCGTGGGCATAGGAGATGTGGAGGCGCAAGCCGAAAAGGCCATGGCCAACATCAAGATGCTGCTCGAGGAGGCAGGCGGCACACTGGAGGACATTGTCAAGGTGACCGTCTACCTCATCGACCCGCGTTACCGCGAGGCCGTGTACCGGACCATGGGGCGCTGGCTCAAGGGCGTGTTCCCCGTCTCCACCGGCTTGGTCGTCACTGCGCTGGCCCGTCCCGAATGGCTCGTTGAAATCGATGCCACCGCCGTCCTTTCGCAGGAGTGAACATGACTTTCTCCATTCTCGGCACCGACGGCAACGGTCGATTTGGCATGGCTGTTTCATCATCCTCCCCGGCCGTGGCGGCGAGGTGCGTCCACCTGCGCGACGGCGTGGGGGCCGTCAGCTCCCAAAACATCACCGACCCGCGGCTGGGCAGCACCCTGCTTGACCGCCTGGAATCCGGCGACAACGCCCAGCAGGCCCTGGACGCCGTGGTCGCCACGGCCGCAAACATTGATTTCCGCCAACTCGTGGTGCTCGACTCCTGCGGAGGTTCGGCCGTCTACAACGGTTCCAGGACCCTGGGGGTCTTCGGGCAGGGCAGCGGCCCGTCCTGTGTGGCTGCCGGCAACATGCTGGCGGACGCCGGGGTGCTGCAGGCTGCCTGTGACGCATTTGGGGCCGCCAACGGCGAACTTGAAGGGCGGCTCCTGACAGGGCTGAACGGGGCCATGTCGGCAGGCGGCGAAGCAGGGCCCGTGCACTCCGCAGGGCTGTCGGTGGTTTCCGGTCACGGATGGCGCGACACGGACTTGCGCGTCGACTGGCACGATGATCCGATTGCCGAGCTGGGCAGGGTGCTCGAGGTCTGGATGCCGCAGCGCGATGCCTACGTGACCCGCGGGCTGGATCCGCGCGTCTCCGAGGGCTACGGGGTGCCCGGCGATGAGCGATAGTCTCCCCCCGGGATCGGTACCCTTCCGCGCCGGCCCCGAAACGGCAACCGAGCGCGTCCTTAACTCCGTCCGGGCCGAACACCCCGCCCTGGTGGCCTACTCCGAGACCCTCCATGCCAATCCCGAACTCGGCTGGGAAGAACACCGGGCAGCGGCCTGGACCGCCGAGTTCCTGGAAGCCCGCGGCTTCGCCGTCGAACGTGGCTACCTCGGATTCCCGACCGCCATTCGGGCCATACTGGGCACCGGCAGCCGGAGGATCGGCCTCATGGCCGAATACGATGCTCTCCCCGGGCTCGGGCACGCCTGTGGACACAACATCATTTCCGCTGCATCTGTCGGTGCAGCGTGTGCACTGGCCGGTTTCGCCGCCGAATACGACCTAAGCGTCGAGCTCTACGGAACCCCTGCCGAGGAAGGCGGCGGCGGCAAGATCGAATTGCTCAAGCGAGGGGCCTTTGTGGGCCTGGACCTTGCCATGATGGTTCATCCCAGCCCCGTCGACTCGGCAGTGGCGAACCCCTTTGCCGTCGCCCACCAGCACGTGGAATACCGCGGCAAGTCCGCCCACGCAGCCGCCTACCCAGACCAAGGAGTCAACGCCAACGACGCCTTTCTGATAGCACAGATGGCCATAGGGCTGCTGCGCCAGCAGCTGCCGAAGGAAACCCGTGTCCACGGGATACAGACTCGCGGCGGAGAGGCACCCAACGCGATCCCGGAAACCACCCAAGGCCGCTGGTACGTCCGGGCCGAAACCCTCGCCGAGCTGGGGCCGCTGAACGAGCGCGTGAACAAGTGCTTTGAGGCGGGCGCCCTGGCCACCGGCTGCGAACTGGAGATCACCGCCGAATCTGAACCGTACTCCGAGTTTCGTACCGATGAACGGGCCCTGGGCATCTACACACGGCATGCCATGGCACTGGGGCGCTCCTTCGACGCCCCGCCAGAGCATGCCACCATGAACCGTGCCTCCACCGACATGGGCAACGTCTCGCAGATCGTCCCGGCGATCCACCCCTATATCGGCCTTGGATGTTTCCCTGCAGCCAACCACCAGCCAGAATTCGCCGCCCACTGCATCGGCGACGCAGCCAACCTGGCCATACACGACGGGGCAGTCGCCCTGGCACTTACCGCACTGGACTACGTCAGGGTCCCCGGAGCCGGCAAGAAATGAGTGAACAGAACATGGACCACCAAACATTGGCCGCCACCGACGAGGCGGGTCAGACGGGCGCGCCGGTCCGCCTCGAGCGGGACTCCCTGGGCGAGCGCGAGGTCCCGGCAGGCGCCTACTGGGGCATCAGCACACTGCGCGCCGTCGAGAACTTTCCCATCAGCGGACGCCCGGTGGGCAGCATGCGCTCGCTCCTCTGGGCCTTTGGGTCGGTCAAATGTGCGGCCGCCAGGGCCAACACCGCCCTTGGCCTTCTCGACGCAGAGCGCGGGCTGGCCATCGAGGTGGCCGCGCTGGAAGTCCGCGACGGGGTCTTCGACACAGAATTCCCCGTCGACCGGATCCAGGGCGGGGCCGGCACCAGCACCAACATGAACGTCAACGAAGTCATTGCCAACCGCGCACTGGAGATCCTCGGCTTCGAAAAGGGCGATTACGCCCAACTCGATCCCATCGACCATGTCAACCGCGGCCAAAGCACCAATGACACCTATCCCACGGCGGTCAAGATCTCACTTCAGTCAGCGCTCCTGGACTACTGCCGCGAACACCAGCTGCTGATCAATTCCTTCGCTGCCAAGGGCAGCCAGTTCGCAGGTATCGTCAAGGTCGGGCGGACCCAGCTCCAAGATGCCGTCCCCATGACCCTTGGGCAGGAATTCGGCGCGTTCGCCGAGACGCTGCGTGAGGACCTGGCTCGGATGAACGAACTCAGCCCCCATCTCAAAGAGATCAACCTCGGGGCGACCGCCATAGGCACAGGCATCACCGCCCATCCGGAATACCGATCGCGCGTCACGCTCGAACTGAATGGGCTGACGGGCCTCGGGCTGGTCTCCGCCCACGACCTGGTCGAGGCGACATCCGACACCGGGGTGTTCATGCTGCTTTCCGGCGTACTCAAGCGTTCAGCGGTCAAGCTCTCAAAGATCTGCAACGACCTGCGTCTGCTCTCCTCCGGACCACAATCGGGCTTCAACGAAATTTTCCTGCCCGCCGTTCAAGCCGGATCATCCATCATGCCGGGAAAGGTAAACCCGGTGATTCCGGAAGTCGTCAATCAGGTGGCGTTCAAGGTGGTGGGCGCCGACGCAACAGTCACCATGGCCGTGGAGGCGGGACAACTGCAATTAAACGCGTTCGAGCCGGTCATGGCCGACTGCCTGCTCGAATCCATGGAGTGGTTGACCTCAGCGTGCCGGACGCTGCGCACCAAGTGTGTTGATGGAATCGAGGCCAATGAGCCCGTGTTGGCCCGACGCATGGCCGAATCCGTCAGCATCGTCACCGGGATGGCACCATTCATCGGCTACACACACGCCGCCGCGCTGGCCAAGGAATCCTTGGCCACCGGCCGCGGCATCAGGGAACTCGTGATCGCGCAAGGACTCCTTGAGGCGGACCGCCTCGATGCCCTGCTCTCGCCCTCCGCCCTGGCAGGGTTTCCAGTCCCGACCCCTACGCACTAACGCAAAGCCACTTGAGGGGCCCCGATGGCGCATCACCTGGCGTCATCGATTTCCCGTCGACACGGTGGTGGCGATGGCAGTGGGTCGACGGCGCCAATCTGCATCTGAATAATCGATGCGATTGACCGCTAACGAATGTTTGAAAGATGAATGAAAATACGGTTTTGTAAAGGTATTCCGATGGACGAAAAACCTCCCCGCCGGGGAGCCACCCCCAGCACCCACAGGTGCATCGTCACGTTGGAGCAGACTATCTACAGCAATGGAGGTTGACATGTCGAAGCAAGAGACCGAAGTCGTAATCGTCGGCGCGGGCCAGGCGGGAGTGGCAATGAGCGAGCACCTAAGTGCCCGAGGCATCCCCCATCTCGTTCTGGAACGGGACCGTATTGCCGAACGGTGGCGCACCGGACGGTGGGACTCCCTGGTGGCCAACGGTCCCGCCTGGCACGATCGCTTTCCCGGCCTGGAATTTGACGATGTCGACCCCGAAGGGTTCGCTCCCAAGGAACGGGTGGCGGACTACTTCGCGGCCTACGCCGAAAAGTTCGACGCTCCCATCCATTGCGGCGTCGAGGTCAAGAAGGTGCGCAGGAACGCCGACAGACCCGGCTTCCAGGTGGACACATCCGAAGGCACCATCAACGCCCGCTACGTTGTCGCCGCAACGGGGCCGTTCCAGAAACCCGTGATTCCCGCAGTCGTTGACGCAGACACAGGACCGCTGCAGATGCACTCCAGCTCCTACCGAAACCCGCAGCAGCTTCCCGAGGGCGGGGTGCTGGTCGTGGGCGCCGGATCATCGGGAGTGCAGATCGCCGAGGAACTGCGGCGGTCAGGGCGGCAGGTGTTCCTCTCCGTCGGTCCGCATGATCGTCCCCCGCGGCACTACCGCGGCCAGGACTTCTGCTGGTGGCTTGGCGTCCTGGACAAATGGTCTGCGGTCGCACCCCCCCGGGGCGCAGAACACGTCACCATAGCCGTCAGTGGCGCCAACGGCGGGCACACAGTGGACTTCCGTGCCCTCGCCGCAAACGGCATCAGGCTCGTAGGCCGGACCAATTCGTATGACCACGGGACCATGCACTTCGCATCGGACCTTGCACGCAACATCGCCAACGGTGATGCGAACTACTTGTCAGTACTCGATGAGGCCGATGCATACATCGCGCGCAACGGCCTGGATTTCCCGGAAGAACCCCTCGCCCGGGATCTTGGCGCCGATCCTCAGGATGTAACGGACCCGATCAGTGAGCTCGATCTCGCTGGCGCCGGCGTTACGACGATCATTTGGGCAACCGGCTTTGCGGTCGACTACAGCTGGCTCGACGTCGACGTCGTTGACGACAACGGCCGCCCCCGCCACCAGCGAGGCGTGTCCCCGGAGAGCGGCATTTACTTCCTGGGACTGCCGTGGCAGTCTCACCGTGGATCTAGCTTCATCTGGGGCGTATGGCATGACGCCAAATACCTGGCTGAGCAAATCGCGATTCAACGCGGCTACCTTGCCCACCTTGGTGCCCAACAACGCAACGAACACCACGCCGCCCAGGACAGCACCATCGATTTCCTTGAGGAAAAACTCGCAGACATGCAATCGGTGTAAGAGCCGGGATGGTCAGCCGCATCCTCAACGGCATCGGAGAACTCCCAACGGTTCCGGACCCCAAGGACTTCGCGATACTTCCGGGACACCGGATGAAGAGGACATCTTGGACGACCTGAACCTGAGTGTGAAAAGGATCAATCCTTCACAAGAGGTCCCCTATGCTGCTCTCCAAAGCAGCATCGGGGACCTTTCCCGCACTTCACCCCCAACCCCGTAGAGGAAGCGTGATCCACGTGTTGAATATCCCGGCAATTACCTGGACCCTCACGGCCCTGCTTCTCCTCAGCGGCAGCTACCACCTCCGGCAGGCCGCCAGGTCTCCCCGACGCACGGAACAGATCAATAACAGCATCCATGCCCTTATGCACATCCTGATGGCCGCCATGTTATGGCAGCTGGCCCCTTCGACCGTGCTGGCTCAAATCACGGTCCTCACCGGCGCGGCACTATGGTTCATCATCCAGGCAGTCGCCCGGCCCGAATTCAAAATCCTATGCTCGAAAGGCCCAGGCCGACTCAAATGCTTCTACCACAGCCTGAGCATGGCCGGTGCCGCAACGATGATCGCCATGATGGGACAAATGTCCACCGGAACAGGAAGGGCTCCTACCGACGCAATGGCCGGAATGTCCATGTATCACGGCAATCACGCAATGACAGGCCCAGCCAAAACTACACCCACAACAATCGGCCACTCCCCTAACCTGGCCATCCTGTTAACAGCAGTCTTCACAGCAGCAGCCATCACTTTCATCATCCTGCTACTCCGAACCCGGGCCACACAAACCACCCACTACAACACGGCCGCGCCAAAAATCTCCAAACGCGCAGATCACGCACTAGAAGCACTCGGTGCCGCCGTCATGGCCCTCATGTTCGCCACCATGATGGCATAAAAACTGTGTCACCGGACGCGCGCCACCGAACCAGCCTCAGTGACGGCCAGATTGACGGCGGGACTGTAGACACAGGCTGCGGACCGTCGGCATTCGGCCCAACATTGCAGGTGAATCGAGGGGAATTTCAAGGGATCCGCTTACCCCGTCACCGACTTTGCATAACCTCTGGATTCCCGTGCGGGACATGGAAACCATCACTTCCAGTTTGAGTTAACCGTCGCTCTGATCCAAATAATCATCATGTCCGAACTCGTGCCCCCGGCACTGACACTGGCGACGTCCCGCGCTCGAGACCATCCGCCGGTACTCTGCCCCTGCCCCTAATCCCAGCGTAAAGTGGTATTCACGGGCGGTAACCTGCAGTGCCCCGAAGGGGGTCACTGATGAACTTGCTTTCGACTATACCGGCAGCCCTAATCCGCGATGACGTCGCCAGTCGCCAAGAAACACCCATCTTTTTCGGCTCTCCTGACGTATCCGTGGGTTAGTTTCGGCCCGGGAGGACGGGTTTGTGGCCTCCCAAGCTGAGCATGGCTAGGGCGATCAGTGCCTCGGGTTTCTTGAAGCCGAAGGCGATGCGGGTGATGAGCCTGATCTTGGTGTTCATGGATTCGATGCGGCCATTGGAGAGTCCGTGTTCGATGGCGGCCAGGATGTTGGGACGCTGGTCGACGATGGTTCGTTGTAGTTTCACGAAGGCGGGGAGCTGGGACCGCCGGGCCCAGGAAATCCAGGAATCGAGTGCTTCGTCGGCATCTTCCAGCGGTAGTTTGAAGATGGTCCGCAGGGCTTCCTTGAGGAAGTAGGCGCGAGCCAGATCCGGATTGGTTTGCACGATCCAGGCGAGTTTGGTTTGTTGTCGTTCGGTGAGGTCTTCCGGGTTTTTCCAGAGCGCGTAGCGGGAGTTTTTCAACCCTGCTGCCCGGGCGCTGTCGGGCCGTGGCGGGGCGTCTTGGGGAGGGCGTCCCCGACCCCGGTAGGGTTCGTTGGCGCGGGCGGCTTTACGGGCCTCATTCCAGGCGCCACGGCGGACGTTATCGAGGGCATCGGTGGCCCATGAAACGACGTGGAACGGGTCCGCGCAGCGGACCGCGTGGGGGCATTTAGCGGCAACAACGTGGGCAATCCAGCTGGCCCCATCAGCGGAAACATGGGTGATCTGCGCGGATCGTTCGGCGCCGAGGGCGTCGAAGAACTTGCTCAGCGTCGCGATATCCCGGCCCGGGCAGGCCCACACCAGCCGGCCAGTGTCGTGGTCAACGACGATGGTCAAATATTTATGTCCGCGCTTGTAGGAGATCTCGTCAATACCGATCCTGGAGAGGTTCGCGAACGGGTCAAAGGTCGCGGCAGTGTCAGCCCAGACCCGGGTGATGATCGCCCCGACGGTCCGCCAAGCGATCCGCATCAATTCGGTGATCGCGGTCTTCGAGGTTTGGGTTGCCAACCAGGCGACCTGGGCATCAAAAGCCAGGGTGTGTCCGGCCTGGTGTCGGGCCCAGGGAACGGCCGCTACGACCACGCCGTGCTCCCGGCACCTCACCCTTGGTGCGTCGGCTTCCAGGACCGCCGGGACCGTGCCGAGATCCAGGGCCCGCCAGCGGCGCCGTCCTTCACCCTGATCATATTTCGGGCACCGCCGCCGACACACACCACACCGACGCGCACTGGCCGCGGAAGGCCTGACAGAAGCAATCAGAACCCCGGAGACACTGTCATAGTTGACGTCCTCCACGACCGTTTTTTCGACACCGAGCAGGGTTCGCCATAGTGTTGCATCTTGCACGCCGCTTTCCGATCTTCAGTTTCTTTTCTTAGACAGTCAGAAACCTAGACGGAAAGCGGCGTGTCCTCGTTAAGCCACGCCAAACGAACCCACGGAAGAGTCACAAGAGCCTCTTTTTCTCGTCTATTTCAACCGAAAACCACGGCAATTACTGACATGTCATAGGCGCCAACAACTCCGAAAGTTCCCGAGAATACACGATTATTGATAGACAGCGGCACCCCTCAGCATCCAGATGGTGAGATTCTCTTGGCCGCCGGTTCGAGTCCGGCCCGGGGCACCAATTATGGCCCTGACCTGCGGTTATGTCCAGTGGGTCGGGGCCATTTGGGAGCAACTCCCCTTTTACTCCCCCAATTCATCAATATTTTCTTTCACTTTCGCTCCCCCTTTTCAGCAAGTCAACTCCCCCCCTTTTGCCGCGAATTGGCGCCACTGGAAACGTTCAGATTGTCAAACCTGGACGATCGCGGATAAAGTCGGCGGCACTCAAACATCGGCGACAATGGACGCACATTTAATCTCAACGTTCAATGATTCGAAGGCGTCCTCCAGGAGAGGTGTCGCCTTGCCCGGCCGTCAATTACCAGAGCACGCCAGCATCCGCGCGACCAACCCCCGAGTGTGACTGAGAGGCTAGGCCGCGGACCTTGAGCTAGGTATCGGCGCAACCCCAGAACGACGAAGTCAACCCTGCCGTGACTTGAGAGATCAATCGGCTCTGCGGCGGCAAGCCGGGAGCGGAAGTTGGCCACGAGCTTCGATTTCGTCCTTAGGCGTACAACTATGACACCGTCTCTTGCAGCGAATTCACGGTTGCCTTCGCGGAGTCAATCCCCGTGACCCTCCAATGCGTTGTGCAGCGGCAGGTCAATCCCGTCGGTCCATAATTAGTATTTCCAAGCCCAGCCGTCCCCACCGGCAGGGTCGAAGACAATCGTTCCTGACGGCGTGGTGACATCCAGGATCACGATTCCTTTCAGCTTCTCACCCTTCCCGAAGTAGTCAGGAATGAGCCGGCCCCTGTCCTGCAGGCAGTTGTTCGCAGCACTCGTGTCCACGCTGTTCATGCGCGTGCCGTCAGGTTCGTAGCCCCGCCAATAGTGGGACCCGAAGCTTATTTGGCCATCGACTCCATTGACCTCCAACGGGCCGAAGAAATTTGCATCCGTGGAGATCTCAAGACCAATGGCAAGTGCCATACCGCTGGGCTCGACCCCCGACCTGTCACACTCAATAGGTGCGATGGACGTGACTTTGAAGTGCAGCGTGATACCTGTGTCGTCATAGCCCCAACTGGATTCTTGACCGATCTCTTTTATAAGTTCTCCACGAACGGTCACATCGCGTGTCGGCGTCGGCGATGCCGTCAGTGGCGCGGCGTCCGAGGTGGCCGGCACAACTGTGGTGGACGCAATTGCAGTCCGTACTGCCTCGGTTCGCACAGCCTCCGTAGACGCCGGAGAACATCCTGCCAACAGCAACGTCGCAGCGATCCCGACTGCCGTCATTTCATAAAGTTTCAATTTTCCCCGTTACGCAAGTGATGAACCTTCAGGATAGGTGACACCACCGACATCGCCGCCTAAACCAACATCAGCCCTATGTGCTCGACCGGAGTCGTCTGAAGAGGGTTATTTCTATCTCGTCGGCTCTGACGGGCCTTGCCCCGTCGAGCCGTTCGCCTGCATGGTCAGCCCAACGCTCAAGCAGTCCGCAGTACCGTTCGTATGTCTCTGGCCACCAGCCTGCAGTTGGCGATTGTGGCCAGGCGTCCTGACGCAAATTTTTTGAGACAACTTGATCCAAGATGACGTAGCGGGGGTTGGCCGCGCCGCCTTGGGCGAAGTAAAGGAATTTGGTGGAGAACGCTGGCCCGAACCACGGGATTCGTCCAGCGCCTCGATTGGTGATCAACGTTCCATAGGCCTCCCGAATGGGTGCTCCGTCCTGAACCAATGTCCAGGCTGCCACGAGAAGCTGCCCCGCTTTCTCCTGGTGAGCGACTAGTCCATCCAGCCGCTGGTGGAGCCGCGGAGCGCGAGTACCCAAGCCCCAAGCCAGGGAGTAGTAGAACAACTGCACGGCGTTCTCGACTGTCGGGATCTGATCTCCAAGATCGAATAAATCCTTGCGTGTCACCGATGTAAGTCCAGCGCCTGCGAGTTTCCCCCCCCGAACGGTGGCAATCCACGAGCCGCGAGAGCGCTTTTCCACCGGGCACCATCCACGGATACTGCGTGGCTCATTACAGCAGAGGAACCAGGCAATTTCGCGAAAATGTCATCGGGCAGGGGCGCATTTTCGATGATCATAAGCTGACTATACGATGGATGACTGACACTGCGGACCACGCCGACGTTTTGCGCAGCGATCAGTCGGAGGCTCAATCAGCCGAAGGTTCGATATTCCGCCCTGGTTGGCGGAAGGAACGATTGACCTGCGTCCGCCCCTCGCTCCTGCCAAATCCGGGATCGGCATGCTCAGCTCACTGCTATTCGACGGATCCTCCCGTGGCGCGCGGTTCGTCCAGAAGTGATTCGCGCGGTTCGCGCGTTCGCGCGGTTGATTGGCGAGTCCACCGACATCGACCAGCCCGCCTCCCTGGCGAAGGTAGTGCCACTGCAAGCGACTGGGCCTGCACATCGCGTCGCCTATCGACCGTCTGATATCTCGATGGCCCGGTCTCGTCGTATTTCGGCGAGTGCTGGTTCCATGGCCCATCCGCCCGTGGTTTCTGCCAAGTAGTCTGCCGCCAACGTTTTCCTAGACCGCGGGAGACTGGTCGAGGACCATTTGGCCGTGGCCGCGAGTCCGTTCGCCAGTTGATCTAGCCGAGACCTTATTTCCATTGTGAGCCGCGTCGTTTCCGCCGCCAACGGCCCGAGAGGAGCGCCAGTGCTAAATTGCGAGAACTGTCCCCGTTATCAGGATCAGGTGTGAGCCCCTTGGCCACCGCCAATCGCTTCCGGGGCGGTGCCGCCCGGAATGTGGGATCCATCAGCAGCTGGGTAATTATGTCTTCGGCCGACGACTTCCGAGCTGTCGAATTGTCCGCATTTTCCATCGAACAGTTTCGTTTGGAGCACCTCCCCTGGGGATAACCACCCTGCCACGTCATCGGCGCTCGGACCGCGTCCACCGGTATTGGCTTCGGCGTCTATACAGGCTCGGACCGAGACTCCAGGTCGCCTTGCGGCATCGTGGAGGGCAGTCCACATGCCAGAGGTCTTCTGGAAATTGAAGGTCGAGCACACTACCGACTATCGTGCGCCCTCGACCATCGACACCAAGGCTGTCGTCAATGCACTTGTTCCGAAGACGTGCCCGGGGGACGTCCATAGCGTTTCCACAGCACGTGTCGTGGACCGCGCACCCTCAATACCGCGGAGCACCGCCGCAACGAGCTCGCCGTCGAAGCGCAGGCCAGCTGCGCCAATAATCTGGGAGATTTCCGGCCGTTTGGCGACGTCGATTACTCCGACGGCCGAAGTCAGGCTTTCTCCATCTTCCAGTGCCTCGGCAACGAGGCCGGCTTCAGTTCCTGTAAGCAGGATTCCGAGCTGCCGGAATGCCTCTGAATTTGCAGAAGACCGATCAACTAAAGAAGCCAAGTCCCACCGACCCTGGCAGGTCGACCAGAAACCTGCGGTCTTGGGAGCGGTTGGCCCGTTCACAGGAGGTCTCGGAGGCCAGGGCACACGTGTGGCATGCAGCACCGTGCAGGAATTCTTCGGGATCTTTGGGAGTCCGATGCGCGCATACCGGGTCGGATGAGCACCGGAGAGCGCGTTCCAGTGCCCGGCTCATCACCCGTTCGAGGTTGTCGCGTGCACTCAGCTGGACCAGCCCGCCGAGCGTTCCGTCGGAGTCCGACGCCGTCGTCACGATCAGCAGCCCGGCGGCGGCAGGACGGTCTGCCTCGGGCTTCCATGCGTAGATGCGCTCGGATAGTGAGGCCGCCGAGTCACCAGCGTACATAGCCATCTCGCGGATGAGCACGTGGGCGAGGGTATGCATGAGCCAGTAGCGGGCGGGGCGGAAGCGGCTCTCAGGGTCGACGTCCTTGGCTGTGTCGGAGAATCGTGCCAGAAAGTTGCGTACGTGCGCGGAGCGATGGGCCTCCCACAGGTGGGTCTTCTCCACCGTCGCTTCCCAGTCGGCGATGGCCTTCTCATCAAGCTGCAGATAGATCCCCTCGCCTCGGTCTTCTGTCGCGACCGTCCATTTCGGACGGCCGCTACGGCTCAGGTGGACCAGGCGCTGGCCAATGTCGTTGGCGCGTTCCATCTCATCGATGCGGGTAAAGCCGAGGACCGCATTGACCTTGCGAAGCTTGTCAATGGCCATGACGCGGCTAACGTGCCTGGCAGTTAGATCGGCATGCACTCCTCCCGCAGTGGGGGCGACAGGACCAGACCGCTTTTCTCATCTGCCTTGTGCAGCTTGCCGAGGGATCGCGCAACAAGAAGTTCCATTCCGGCACGAGCAGCGAGATTGGATCGAAATTGCGTCGCTGTTCGGCAAGTTCCTCCTCCGATGGCGGTGGCTCCATCAGTTGAGCGATCGCTGCAGCCAGATGGTCATCTGAAAGTTCAGCAAGGGGAGAGTCTTCATCGTCCAGATATTCACGCCATTTGGCGAGATTGCTGCCGTATTTCTCAAGGCGTTTGACGCCAGCGGCGTTGAGAAGGTCGGCAGCCATCGTCGCATGAGTCTCGGAAGTGGCCTCCGGCATGACAACGATCGAGAGGCTGGCAGGGAACCAGAGGTTGGAGGCACTAAGCAGCATGAGCTTGGTCGCGTTAGGGCAGCCATTCTTGTCGAAGAGACCGAGGTGCGGGTGCCTACCACGGCAACGCGGGAGTTTCGAAGCTCCGGCTCCACCCTGGGCCTGGTTCATTGGGCGTTTCAGGCCACGGGCCCCGCACTCGATCATGGCCGAAGCACCTTTCCCTACTGAGCGGTCATGCATCGCAAGACTGGGGACTTCCACAGCCGTACACTTGGCACCCTCATGGACCCACCAGTTGTAGGGGAATTCGTCAAGGTGGCCGTCGGGGCAAGCGAGCAAATAGCGGGCCGGGACAGCGGGCCTTGGCCTTACGGCCCTTGTGGCCGGGACACTTCTCATGCTCGATTCGGGCTTGGTCAGGTCGATAGGGGTTGGTGTTGCGGTAGGAGAACCGGGTGAGCGGGGCGAGCATGTCGCAGTGGGTGCAGCGCAGCCACTGTGGGAACACGCGCGCAGGCACGCCAAGGTCGTCGCCTTCTCTACAATTTGACGACGGCTTCGGCGCCCACGGGAATGGCCGGAGCTCGGATAATTGCGGTCCAAGATGAACCTTGACGGCGTCCAACAGCCGCGGAGCATGAACCGTTGGCACTGAGCCTCTACGCGCCCATACCCGGTCCCGGTCGTCAAGGCCGGCGGGCATGATCGTAAATGACGGAAGGTCCATCGTGGCGCCGGGGCCATAGGTGTACAACAAGGACGACGGCCGCGCTGAACCGACCTTTGCTCGATTCTTGGTCGCCGCTTGAGAGTCGCCAAATTCCAAGTCACCAACCGGGTCCAAAGTCCCCCCCAGTTTCAAGAATTTCAGTCATTAGATTCTCCGTCCAGAGGAGGAGCAAGTACCCATTCCGGCTCTTCTTGAAGTTCCCACGACATGAGCTTCTCCTTCTTAGGGGTGACGAGCAGATTGATCTCCGGCTGCACCTCGCGCATCGAGTTCGCGACTGTGAACGGCGGGCTGTCAACTATGTTTGTAGCTATGGCAATCCTGTTCAACCCGCTTATCCCGATCTACGCGACAAGAGAGTTCTCGCAGCCGGTAGACATCGTCTCCGTCATACTGTACTGGGTAGCTGGCGTACGCTTGCGTGTCTCCAAGCCTGCAGCTCAGTAGCGCCACACTTTTTCGCCTCAAAGGCCCATAAGAACGCTGCCTGTAACATCTTTTTAGAACAAATCAATAACAATGTGTTCCAGTATTCAAAGTTGGCAAAATCTTAGTTAACAGTGCCAGTAGGCTGTGGACTGCAGAGGTTTACATCATCACAAATCATTATGGAAGGTCTCACGCCTGATGTCTTATCCCGCCCCTGGCCCCACCAGTAACTATCCCGGAAACCAGGACCCCGCACCTATGACTCCGCAGACCATGCCATATCCTTACCCGCTGGCAGGCAATCAGGGCGGGAAGAGCTTTATGGTCACCTGGCTCTTGGCACTCTTTCTGGGCGGATTGGGAATCGACAGGTTCTACCTGGGCAAGATCGGCACGGGAATCCTTAAGCTCATCACGTTTGGTGGATTTGGCATCTGGGTGTTGATCGACCTCATTCTGGTACTCACCGGGGTACAGCGAGATAAGGCAGGGCGCCCTCTCGTTGGCTACCACCAGCATAAGAAGATGGCCAGGATCGTCACCATTGCCATTTTTGCTATCGGCCTCTTGATCTCAGCGTTTTCCCCGAAGGGATCCGCCGTGGATGCGACACCCGTGCCGAGCGCAACGCAGGAGCAGGCTGCACCTACCACTGAGCCGTCCATCGCCCCAGTCGTAGCGCCTGCAGCAACCGTGGCTCCCAAGCCGGTAGAGACCGTTGCGCCTAAGCCAGCAGCGACCGTGGCAGCACCTGCACCCAAGCCGGTGGCACCCAAACCAGCCCCCAAGCCGGCACCGGCCGTTCCCACGGAATACTATTCAGCATTGAAGTCCGCCGGAAACTACTCAGATATGATGCACATGAGCAAGGCCGGCATCTACGACCAGCTGACATCCGCTTATGGAGATAAGTTTTCCCCAGCAGCTGCCCAATACGCTGTGGATAACCTCAAGGCTGACTACAACCAGAACGCCCTGGAATCAGCAAAGAACTACCAGGAATCAATGTCTATGTCTCCCGAGGCAATCCGTGATCAGCTTGTCAGCGACTACGGTGACAAATTCACACAGGCACAGGCTGACTACGCTGTCAGCCACTTGGGCTAATTCCCCAACAAAGAATCCCTCCGCAGCATCGTTATTGATGCTGCGGAGGGATTCTTTGTTTATGGGGTGGATCGAGAGCCAGCTACTCCCGCACTTCCAGGGAATGGGGTTCCCCGCAAGTAGTGGACACGTGATCCGTCTTACGCTGCTTGCGTGAGTGCTTTTTGGTTGTTGTTTTCCTGTTGCGTTTCCTGTTCGAATTCGACCGGTGGGACCATGCCCAGTGCCGTGTGCAGCCGGCGCCGGTTGTAGACGATCTCGATCCAGGGTGCGACCTCACGCCTGGCCTCGGCCCTTGTGTGCCAGATGCGGCGGTCGTAGAACTCAGCCTTGAGGGTCGACCAGAATGACTCGTTCATCGCACAGTCCCAGCAGACCCCGGTTCGCCCCATGGAAGAACGCATGCCCAGGTCCTTGACAAGGGTGCGGAATGAGGCGGAGGTGTAGACGCTGCCACGATCGCTGTGCCAGGTCGCGCCGGGGCGGACCAGGGTCGTTGCGGCTGCGTTGCGCAGGGCCGTTTCAACGAGTTCGGCACGCATGTGGTCTGCGATGGCCCATCCGACCACGCGTTTGGAATAGCAGTCGATCACGGTGGCCAGGTAGATGAATCCCTGCCACGTATGGATGTAGGTGATGTCCTATGCCGACCTCCGGACCATGCCGATGATTCGGTAATGGCGCAGGTCATTGATACTGCTGAGGTTCGAAAGGTCGGCATAGTCACAGGGATGTGAGCCAGGCCAGGATGTCGGGTTCTGGTTGGTATGTTCCGGGCTTGACGTTGGGTGGTCTGGTCTGGTCTATGGCGGCCTGCTTGATGGCCAAACGTGCTCCGCGCGCAGAGGCGGCGGCACTTCGATCGATAGAGTATGTGTACCGTCAGGAATCAGTCCCCACGGCGTCCTACATCACATACGCGAGTCTTCGTCGAACCCCGGGGCGACTCAGCGACTTATTTGAGGAGAGATGACAATAGTGGGAATCACCACCGGCGCCCTGGTCGCAGTCTTTGTCACCCTGTTCGTGGTCCTTGTCGCTCTGTACGTCGTCCGCCGAAGGAAGTGACCACTCGGCGGCCAAACCCCTCAGCCCGCGTTCACAACCTCACGGGGAATAACAGCTAGGGAAGCTGATTGTCCGGAAATTCACTACCGACAGTTTGACGACGATAGCGGGGGCGTCGCTGTCGTGGTCGTAATCGCTGCGAACTCGTTCTCGTTCTGGGCTCGATGGAGCGTCGAGTGCCCGCTGAGGGATCCGCTTGCGGACGCTGGCTAGGGGCCGCTTATAGGAAAATGACGATATGAGGCAGTTCATGCGACTACTGGCCACTGACATTCTCAGCGCCGTCGGTCCGGGGCTCCGATTAGTGGCCGTCGACGGCGTCGACGGCAGTGGCAAGACATCCTTCGCCGCAAACGTCGCATTCGAGATCCATAATCGACCCGTGATCGTCATCCACGCCGACGATTTTTTGAACCCCTCGCCCGTGAGGTATGCCAAGGGACGTACTTCACCCGAAGGATTCTGGGAGGATACCTACAACTACGCGGCCCTACAGGACCAGTTGCTCGCTCCACTCGGTCCAAATGGGGACGGCTGGTACTCGCTGGCTTCCTATGACGCAGCGACCGGTCGAATGAAACAAGCGGAAGTCGTTCGCGCCCCATCAGATGCGCTGGTCGTTGTAGAAGGTATGTTCCTGCACCGCGATGCAGTCACCTCCTACTGGGATGCATCGGTATTCCTGGATGTTCCGTTCGCCGTAACCGCGGCACGAATGGCAGTACGGAACGGCAGCAACCCCGACCCAGAGCACCCGGCGGGACCGGCTACCGGCCAACTACCACCGCACCGCCGGGGTCAGGTATTTCCACGGCTGCTACTCGATCGGCGATGACACGTTGTGGCGCGGGAACCGCGACCACAAAGGAACTGCCAACACGCTACAGGCCCTGCGCAGCATCCGCGCCGCCTGCCGGGACAGAGAGGATCTACATCATCTTGGACGTGGCTCTCGTCTCACACCGGGAAGCTGATCAGCCGGTGGGCGCAAAAGCACCACGTGAGTTGTGTTTCACCCCGACGTATTCCTTCTGGATCGATCCGATCGAAGCCGTTTCGGGCCCCTGCACCAGTTCACCATGGCCAACTCGAACCACCCCAACCGCACAGTGCAGAGCCGCAAACTCCAGGCCCACCTCCGGTGGCGCAACAACCACGCCCGCGCACCAGAAGCCCTAGACACCCAACGCCCTGAACGAGCCCGCATCCGCAGCGAAAAAGAACACCACTGGGGACGCCACTACAGCATTCAAACAGCCTGAGAAACACCACCGGACATTCCGGTCACAGCACTAGTCAACCTCGTTAGTCCAATCGGTCGTTCGTGAAGGTGCCACCGACAACGGTGGCGCGGACCTTGATGCCAGCGATTTCCTGCGTCGGAACGCTCAGCGGGGAATCGCTAAGGATCGCGAAGTCGGCGAGCATGCCAGGAGCGATGTTGCCCTTGGTTGCCCCGAAGCCGGTGGCCCGAGCGGCGACGCTGGTGTAGGCGGCGAGGGCTTGGTAGGCGGTGATCCGCTCGTCCGGGGAGCCGAAGATCTGCCCGCTGGCGGTGCGCCGGTCGACGTAAGCCTGGATGCCGGCAAGAACGTTGCCGTCGGCGACCGGACGGTCGGAGCTTCCGGGCATTAGGATGCCGGCGTCGATGAACGAGCGGGCGCGGTAGGCGTAGCGAGCGCGTTCGGTGCCGAGCGAGGCCGTCATGGCGTCGCCCATCGGAGCGAAGAAGCTCGATTGCGGGGTGACGGCGATGTCGGCGGCCTTAAGCTTGGGAAGGTGTTCGGGCCGGGTCAGCGAGGCGTGTTCGATCCGGTTGGGGATCGATGGCGGTCCGTACCGGCGCACGGCCTCGGTGAGGACGTCGAGGGCCAGATCGACGGCCCGGTCTCCTATGGCGTGCGCGGCGATGGACCACCCGGAGCGATAGGCGCCAAGGATGCGATCGCGCATCTGTCTGGGGTCAGCTTGGAAGTAGCCGCGGCGCCGGGCCTCGCGCGTCCCCTCCACACCAGCGATCGCAGGGCCGGCCGGTCCGTGCGCATGTCCGCAGTAATCCTCAGTCAGCGCAGCGGTCTCGCTGAACAGCGAACCGTCGAGGAATACCTTGGCAGGGCCGAGGGATAGGTACTCGTCGCCGAAGCCGGAGCAGATGCCCAGATCCAGGCCCAGCCCGAAGTCGTCGTCCGGATTGGCTGCCAGCGGGTGCAACATGTCCAGGGCGGGCATCAGCTGGGCGCGAGCATGCAGACTCCCGGCGGTTCGTGCCCGCTGGTAAGCGGCGAATTCGGCCGGGCTGTGCCCGATCCAGCCGCCACCGACACCGGCCTCCGTGAAGCTGGTGATGCCCTCCTGGGCATAACGGGTAGTGCCACGGTCAAGCGCTTCGACAATATCGGCCTGCGAGTAAGGCAGGATCAGGTTCTGGATCAACTGCTGTGCGTTTTCCTGCAGCAGGCCGGTGGGGTGGCCGGCGTCGTCGCGGCAGATCACGCCGCCGTCCGGATCAGGGAAGTCGGCAGCCAGCACGCCGGCCAGCCGCATCGACGCCGAGTTGGCCAGTGCCATGTGCCCGGAGGTGTGACGAATGTACAGGGGTCGGTCTCCGGTGAGACGGTCCATCACCGCCAGCTCGGGAAATGCGCCGCCGTGGTCACGGTGGTTGAAGCCGGTGGCACGTAACCACTGCCCGGCCGCGGTGCCTCCGGCGGCCTCCTCGAGCCGGCGGTACACTTCGTCGAGGCCGCGGGCGCTGGCCAGATCGATCTCGGCCAGACCCAATCCGAACCAGGTGGTGTGGCAATGCGAGTCATTGAATCCCGGCGTCACCGTAGCCCCGTTCAGGTCCCGGTG
The DNA here is from genome assembly GCF_003268655.1 of Arthrobacter dokdonellae. NCBI lineage: Bacteria > Bacillati > Actinomycetota > Actinomycetes > Micrococcales > Micrococcaceae > Arthrobacter > Arthrobacter dokdonensis. The sequence continues at coordinate 2,977,219 of NZ_CP029642.1, forward strand.
CTCCCGTGCACCCAGCCCACGAAGCTCATCGTCCAAGGCGACAATCCGGCCGTTGAGCACCCCGATGGTATGGGCCGCGGGCCGTGCCGGGTCCATGGTGATGACGTTTGCATTGCTTAGAATAAGGTCGATTTTCATATCAGGAGGCCGCCATGGGGTCGGAGAGAAGAGGCTCGACGGCAATTGCCACCGTCAAGAGGGTGAGGTCGGCATCCATCAGACTATCCAGGGTCAGGCCCACCGGCAGACCGTCCGTGGTGAAGCCGGCCGGAAGGGAGATCGAAGGGGTTCCGGCCACCGCCGACGGCGTGGCGTTGGCCACAATGGTGCGCAGCACATCGGCAGGTCGGCCGTTGTGGATGAAGGAGTCCTCCCGGCCGAGCAGCGGGGCGGTGGTGACCACGGACGGGTATATCACAGCCTGGATGCCGTTAGTTTGGAAAGCTTCCCGATAGCGGGAGCGCAGATCTTCGCGTGCTCCCAGCGCGGCGTTGTAGGCCTCGGTGGGCGTCGGCGCATTCACAATGTCCTGCAGGATGGCGCGGACGTCGGGCGATTCAACGGACTCGGCCAGTTGGCTCAAGGTGATGTGGTCGTCTGAGATGGCATTCAGGTATTCGCTGAGGCAGCGCTCGGTCTCGAAGTTCATGATCGCGAATCCGGCAGCTAGGGAATCGGCGCGCGGCGTGCCCATATCGACCTCGACTAGGGTGACGCCGGCATCCGCCAAGCGCTCGAGCGCAAGCTCAGTCAGCCGTGCCACCTCGGGATCGAGGTCCTCATAGAGATCCCGACGCGGGATGCCGAGGCGGATGTCTTGCGGGTTGAGGTCATGGGCCGAGGCCGGGCAATCGACCAGGACGCCGTCTACCTGCATCACATCCGCCACCGAACGGGCCAGGACGCCGATCGTGTCGCGGGTCCATGAGACCCGGATCAGGCCCTCGGAGCTGTAGCGGCCCACCGTCGGCCGGTATCCGACGATGCCGCAGAACGAGGCAGGAATACGCACCGACCCACCAGTATCGGTCCCAAGCGCGAACGGCACTGACCCTGTGGCGACGGCGACGGCACTGCCTCCGCTGGATCCTCCGGGGCTGCGCAACAAGTCGAACGGGTGTCGGACCGGGCCGAATGCCCCGTTGTTGCTGGTGACTCCGAGTGCAAGTTCGTGCAAATTACTCTTGCCCACCAGGTAAGCGCCGGCATCTAGCAGTTTCTGGACGACGGCCGCGTTGATACCCGGCCGGTGACCGCGCAGAAGTCCGGTGCCCGCCGTCGTCGGAAGATCCGCAGTTTCGATGTTGTCCTTGACTGCAAATGGCACGCCGGTCAACGCTCCGTCCGGGAGGGAAGTTCCCGGATCGGGCGGCCCTGCCAGCGTGATGTACGCGCCGCAGGTCTCGGCGTCATTGCGGACTGCCGCGGCGACGTCGGTCACTGCTCGCTGTGAATCGTCTCGAAAGCGCCGTTGGGCTTGCGCCAGGCTGGTGAGCATCAAAAATTCTCCAAGTAGGTTGCCGGATGACGGCCGCCGACGGGTCCGCCGACGGCCGATCCGGGAGGTCACACGGAATGGGCCGCAGCCACTTCGGCTACAGGGGCTGTGGCGCCCTTGTGCACAGCCCAGAGTCGCTCGATTCGATCCTCTTCCGCCTGGTCGCGGCCAAAGGCGTAGGAGCAGACCACGTAAGCGGCGACGTTGAGGAACAGCGCTGCCACCCCCGAGGTGAGTCCGCCCAGCCACGGAATGGAAACCGGGTAGAGCCACTGCAGGACCGCGGCGGTGGCGAAGCCGCTCACCATGCCGGCCACGGCGCCGATTGCGTTGCCACGCTTCCAGAAGATGCCGAAAAACAGAGTCGGGGCGAGCTGGACTATGCCCTGATAGGAAACCAAGGCCAGGGCGACGAGGCCCGTCGTCGTGTTGGCCGATGAGGTACGCGAAGATCCCCTGCACCATGTCGCTGATAATGATCCCGCGCATGCCGTATTTGACGGTCCAGATTTGGCGGAACACAATGACGCCGACGCTAATAATAACGGCGAAAAGTGGGCCGACCAGACCGAAGGAGAGGTACGAAAACACCAACGCCAACGACTGCATGCCCAAGATGATCCAAGGCAAGGTGGCGATGAGCCCGATGCTGGCCGCGACGACGCGAACCGCTCGCGAGTTATACCGCATGCCGAGTAGGTCGGCTTGGGTTCTGAGATCGAATTTCCGGCCCCACTCGTGGATTGGCTTAGCCAGCGGCACCATCAGCGCCACCGCCGCCAACGAATAGGCGACCAGATAGAAGCCGATGAGACCGGCGCTTGCCGCGAGCCCGGCGAAGGAGATAAAAACGGTCCCTGACATCCATGAGTTAGTGAAGGCCATGGTGCCGTAAAAGGAGCCAAAAGAGCGTCCGGCGGTCGCATATTCGCTGAAGGTTTTGTCCTTGTGTCTGGTGCGTTCCAAGACCACGATGATGAGCACTAAAAACAACACAATGCCGGTGTATCCGATGAGCATGTTCATAACGGGGCCTTCTGGTCAGTATTCATTATCAGGCCGGCATCTGAGCGGCCGTTGGATCCTCGGGAGCCGTGGTGACGGGTTCCTTCGTTGGGCCGGTCAGGGCGAGCTCGAGGGTCCGGAAGCGAGCGAATTGTGTTCTATCTCCATGATCTCAGGAGATTGGCCCAATTGAACTAACAAATCACCACGGAATGCCTCGGCTATGATGTGCAAATGCACACTATTCCGGGAGCGGCGTCGCGGGCGGAGAACCCGGAGCGACGCTGGGCCGAGCTGACCAGCGAGCTGGGCGGCCGGCAAGCCGAGCTCGCTGATGAGTTCATGCAGCGCCTCGAACAGATCACCGACTACACGTCCGGGCTGGTGGACCTAAACGAAGTGCGGGACACCGCCGAGTTTTCCCTACGACTGCTAACCGAAAGCCTGACCGATGGGCATGCGGCGGCCGAGCTGCTCGAATTCGCCACCGGTCTCGGCGCAAAGAGGGCACGGCAGGGGATCCCGCCGGAATCGCTGATCAATGCGGTGCGGCTTGACTTCAGCATCATGTGGTCTGAGCTTCTAGCCATCGCACGGCCCGAGGACGCCATCCTGCTGGCTTCACGGGTCGAACCCGTGTGGAGGGTGGTGGACGAATACGCCTCGCAGACCCAGGCCAGCTACCTGGCAGAACGGGTGAGGATGGCCCAAGACGAATCCGACTACCGGCAGGAATTCATCGCCCGGCTATTCGGTCCCGCTGGCCAGGCCCCCGACGTGGCTGCCAAGGCCGCTTCGGCGCTCGGCCTCAATGTCGAGGACCAGCTTGGTGTGGCTGCCGCGGCCGGTTCCGATGCCGAGACCCTGCGGCGCTGGGCTTCCACGGGGCCGCGCCGCAGACGATGCTTCATCCATCAAGTCGACAGTGTGGCGGTCGTGTTCTGGCCGCGTTCGCGTCGATCCCGTGAATGGGGAGCCCATCCTGCCGGTCTGTCCGAGCTGCGCTGCGGCCTGGCAGACGACGTCAAGGGGCTACGTGGCGTCTCGGCAGCTGCAGCCGTCGCCACCAGCCTCGCTCAGCTCCTCGGGGACAAGGACGACGGGCCGATCACCTTGGAATCCGGTTGGGCGCAAATGGCACGGCGCAGCTTGCGCGACGCCGGACTTGACCTCGGTACAGTGGTTGATCAGCGGCTCGCGAACTGTCGGGGCGCTGAACGAGAACGCTTGGTCGCGACCGTGGACGCCTACATCGACTCCGGCAGCGTCTCAACAACAGCAGCCACCCTATACTGCCACCGCAATACAATTCTCACCCGCCTCCGCCGCTTCCAAGAACTCACCGGCATCGACCTCGCAGTTCCTGCCCAGGCGGCCAAAGTAGTGGTCGCCTGGGCATAGGAAAAGGACGCCGATACCGACCGCCGGCGAATTGAGCAGCTGAGTGAAGCACGCCGTCCTATGCAACTCAATGGTGGGCGACCGGAAGGGATTTCATCTCCGCCTCTCGCAGATGCCGCGGATGCGGGCGTGGCAGACTCCAGTCGGCAAGCTCTTCTGACCCTCGCCACCAAAAGCCGTGGATCCCATGGTTTCTTCGTGTCCGGGCGCTTGAAGGTCTGACTGTCAAGAAATGGCCCTGCCATCGCCGTACTCACAAAACTGACCGACCTGGGTGACCACGGCCACGCTTCGACGCCACCCGTCCTCACCTACGGAACATCATGCTTCTGAGCGAAATAGTGATGGCTGGCTGTCGTTGTTCCTCGGCAGACATAGCCATTTGCAACCGACTACCTTACGAGCTTCAATCTCAACGCTGTCGTCTACCGGGGCAGCCGTTCCGGGTTGAAGGTAGCCGCCCACCCAATGGAACTTGGCCATCAATGGCGCACTGAGCTGAAGGGCTAGATCACAACTACGTGCCCGGTCTCAAAATCCGCGGTGCACACTGCCGCACACACTGATGGTTGTTGACAAGAGCGCGGGTCGGTGCACGGAATGACGGGCGGCGCATGGGAGTCGGCAGTTCATGGCGGATCCTTCCTGCTGCGATTCCACGGCACGCCGATCGGTACGGTTAATCCCGGGAGTCAGTGGACGGCCTACGCGGGCGTGGGGTATATTTCAACACGATTATGGAATCGATTCCAGAATCGATTCCATTCGATGACGTCCGCACTCTGCCTTTGCCACCACCACTCGAGTCCTAAACTTTCAATGAGGAGAATAATGGACCAGCCCATCGGCGCCCCGACGGCAACTACCGCCGCGCAACACCAGAAAGCACACCGGACCTCGGTCCGGGCCGTCGCAGCGAGCACCATAGGCTCGGTGCTCGAATACTATGACTTCTTCGTCTTCGGCACCTTTTCTGCATTGGTCTTCGGCCACGTGTTCTTCCCGGCCGACAATGCGGTGGTCGGCGGGATGTTGGCCATGGCCACCTTTGCCGTAGGATTCGTGGCTAGGCCGCTGGGCGGGGTGATCCTGGGCCACTTCGGCGACCGGGTCGGGCGCAAGCGCGTACTATTGTTCACCTTCATGCTCACCGGCCTGGTCACGGTGTTGATCGGTTTCCTGCCCACATACGCCCAGGTCGGCATCGCCTCCCCGATGCTGCTGGTGCTGTTGCGCGTGCTTCAGGGAGTGGGCATCGGCGGGGAATGGGGAGGCGCTGCGCTGCTGGCGGTTGAGCATGCCCCGGCAAACCGCCGTTCCCTCTACGGTTCCATCGTCCAGGCCGGTGCCCCCATCGGTGTGCTGCTCTCCTCGGGAGTCGTGGCCCTGCTTACTGCCACCCTGGGCATGGATGCACTGATCGCCTGGGGCTGGCGGATCCCGTTCCTTGCTTCCTCGGTTCTGCTGATGGTCGGGTTGTTCCTGCGCTTCAAGGTCGAGGAAACCCCCGAATTCAATGAGGTCAAAGCAACCAAGGCCGAAGCCAAGCTCCCGGTCGTGCAGGCCATCATGCGCTTTCCGAAGGAAATCGCCTCGTCAATCTTCATCCATATGTCCGACACCACCTTGGGCTTGGTCCAGGGCGTGTTCGTGCTCGGCTACGCCTCCGGGGTGCTGGGGATGAACCCGACCATCGTGCTGCTGGCCAATATGTTCTCCTCGGTCTGCAACCTGATCATTACCCCGATCGCCGGGCACTTTGGGGACCGATTCGGACAAAAGCGGATCCTCACCGTGGGTCTGGTGCTCATGGGACTGTGGGCATTCCCCATGTTTTGGCTGATCGGTACCGCCACCGTCTGGGGCCTCTTCACCGCCACCGGCGTTTGCGGCGTGCTCGTGGGGCTGCTCTTCAGCCAGCAGGCCACCCTGTTCGCCGACATGTTCCACCCGGCCGTGCGCTATTCCGGCATGTCGATGGGCTTCCAGGTCGGCACCGTCATCGGCGGCGGCTTCGGCCCCCTGATCGCCCAGGGCCTGACCGCCGCAACCGGCGGGGCAACCTGGTCTGTATCCACCTACATCCTCTTCGTCGCCATCCTGGCCTTGCTCGCCACCCAGTTGGTTAAGCCCCGCTTCGGTGCCCGCGCCCACGGCCATGGCCACATCGTGGCGGCACCCGCTCACGTCCGCTGAATCGCGGAAAGGAAAACCTCATGAACACCATTCCCGCACCCTTCCCCGGTGTCATCGGCACCACAACGGCCGACTCGGTCCCCTGGTGGGATACTCCCGATGACTCCAGGTGCAAGGCACCCAATATATTGATGGTGATCCTGGATGACACCGGGTTCTCAGACTTCGGCTGCTTCGGCTCCGAAATCTCGACTCCCGTGATCGACGCACTGGCCGCCGGCGGGGTGCGGTACTCCAACTTCCATGTCACCCCGCTGTGCTCCCCGACCCGAGCCTCGCTGCTGACAGGGCGCAACCACCACTCGGTGGGCATGCGCTTCCTGGCGGACACCGACACGGGCTTCCCCAACTCGCGCGGCGCGATACGCCCCGACGTACCGATGCTGCCAGCAATCCTGCGGGATGCGGGCTATGGCACATATTTGGTGGGCAAGTGGCACCTGGCCCCCCTGCATGAGATCACCCCCGCCGGACCGTTTCACAACTGGCCGCTTTCGCGGGGCTTCGAAAAGTACTACGGCTTCATGGACGGCTGCACCGACCAGTACGAACCCGAGCTCTACCAGGACAACCAGCAGGTCCCGGTCCCCGATACCGCGGATTACCATCTCAGCGAGGACCTGATCGATAAGGCGGCCGGGTACGTACGCGACCACGTGGCCTTTCGCCCCAATGACCCGTTCTACCTACAGCTGGCCTTGGGCGCCACCCACGCGCCTTTCCAGGCACCACGCGTGTTCATCGAGAAGTATCTGGAGACGTTCACCAAGGGCTGGGACGCCACCCGCCGCGACCGGCTCGAACGTCAGATCGAGCTCGGCATCGCCCCGGCCGGAACACTACTGACCGAGCGCGTGGAGGGCATCGCCGGATGGGACGAGCTGGACGAGGACCAGCGCACCGTCTATTCTGCCCTTCAGGCCGCTTTCGCCGGGTTCCTTGACCACGCTGACACGCAGCTGGGCCGGCTAATGGCCACCCTGCGCGAGCTAGGCCAGGAGGAGAATACCATCGTGATGGTCTTCTCCGACAACGGGGCCAGCCCCGAGGGCGGACCCGGCGGAGACGTGGACACGAATGCCCCCTATTCCGGGGTGCGGCGCACCGCGGCCGAAATGCTCCCTCTACTCGAAGATCTGGGTACCCTCACCGGAGGGGCCCACTACCCGAGCGGGTGGGCGATGGCAGGAAACACGCCCTTCCGCCGATACAAGCAATTCGTGGACTTGGGCGGTGTCCGCTCCCCGCTGGTCCTCTCCTGGCCGGCCGGGAACCTGGCCGCCGGTACGGTCAGCCGGGACTTCGTCCACGCCATCGACATCGCTCCGACCCTGCTGGATCTGGCCGGCATCCCCTCCCCCGAACAGATGGACGGCGCTAGCGCCGCCGCATCGTTGCACCCGGGCCCCGACCCGGCCGGCCGGCCCACCCAGTTCTGGGAAATGATGGGCCACCGCGCGCTTTGGCACGAGGGCTGGCGGGCCGTGACCCGGCACGTGGCCGGGGCGGACTATGAACAGGATGCCTGGCGACTCTACGACACCGCCAACGACTTCTCCGAGGCAACCGACCTGGCCGCGGCACAGCCCGAACGGCTGGCCTTGCTGCAGCAGAAGTGGTGGGAAGCAGCCTACGCCAACGACGTGTTCCCGCTCGATGACCGTCCGCTCCATGAGGCCATCGGGGTGCGCGGCCCGGTCGGACTGTACTCCGCTGCGCGTTTCGTGCTGCGCCCCGGACAGGGCCACGTGCCACTGGCCAGCGCTGTTACCGGCTCCAACCGCGACGTCGACGTGACCGCACACCTCGCCGCCGACGCGTCGGTCGCCAGTGGCGTGCTGCTGCATTCGGGCAATGCCCAAGGCGGCTACGTGCTGCATCTGGTCGGCGGGCACCTCGTCTTTGAGCACTCGATACTCAAGGACCACGTGGTCCTCATATCCCCGGAGCCGCTCGGGGCGCAGGTGCGAGATGCAGGGTACAGGCTCACCGCACATCCCGACCGCACAGGGGACGTGGAACTATTGGCTGCAGGCCGCGTGGTGGCGCGCGCGAAGCTCGCCATCACCTCCGCACACCTGTCCTTCTGGGGCATGGATGTAGCCTCGGTGCCGGTGAGCACGTTCAGCACGGCGCCACTGGGCAAACTTGATGCGGGCCTATTGAAAAAGATCGTCATCGAGGTGCATCCGGCAGCCGATGACACCCGGGAATACGCAGACGCGATCCTGGCCAGCGAGTAAGGAAGAACCACCGCATGAAATCCGTGATCCTCGACGTTGATACCGGCATCGACGATGCCCTGGCCCTGATGCTGGCCGTTTCCCACCCGGACCTGGACGTGCGGGCCGTGACCTGCGTGGGCGGCAACGTATCGCTGGAGCAAGTGGTCGCCAACACGCTGGGCATCCTCGAACTCATGAATGCCGGGCATATCCCGGTAGCAGCGGGCCTGGCCCAGCCGCTGCTCGAGCCGGCCCAGGACGCCAGCTACGTCCATGGGTCCAACGGGGTGGGCGGGATCGAGCTGCCCGCGCCAACGCGCGGGGTCGAAGACGTCCACGCGGTGGAACTGCTGCGCCGCACCCTGGCAGCCTCCACCGAACCGATCACCATCATTGCCCTGGCCCCGCTGGGCAATATCGCACTGCTGCTGACCCTTCACCCCGAGGTGCGGGACAAGATTGAACGGATCGTATTCATGGGCGGCTCCGTTGGCACCGGCAACGCCACCGCCAGCGCCGAATTCAACATCTGGCACGACCCCGAGGCGGCCGAAATGGTGCTGCGCTCCGGCGTGCCCACCACGATGTACGGGCTCGAGGCATTCTACCGGGTCACCGTGGATGCCGGGCGGATCGCCGTACTGGTCGCCTCACAGAACCCTGTGGACCGGGCCCTGGGCGGACTGCTCAGTCATCTGGCTACGGTCACCGCCGATGAAGCGCGGATCCCGGACAAGGGGAGCGCGGCGATCGGTGATGCCGGCACGGTCTGCGCGGTCATCGACCCCGGAGCCCTGGTACTGACGGCTGCCCCGGTCGAAGTGTCCCTGGCCCAAGGTCCCACGCGCGGGCAGACCGTGGTGGACCTGCGCACCGGACTGGGCGCCGGCGGCACCGAAACCCACGAGCAGACGAGCCACATCCAAGTCGTGTTGGATGTCAACGGTCCCCGCTACGCCACGTTGTTCCTCGATACACTGGCAGCTGCGGGGGGCACCGCATTTGCAACCAATCCGGGGAAGTAGAACGAACATGGGCGATACCGTGTCAGGAACAGGGCGGGTATTCGTGGTGGGTTCCATCAATGTGGACACCGTCATCCGTGTCAAGGCCCACCCACGGCCAGGAGAATCCGTCCACGCCCGCGGACAGGTCACGGCACCCGGCGGCAAGGGCGGGAACCAGGCCGCCGCGGCCGCACGCGCCGGAGCCCCGACACAGATGCTGGGACGCATCGGATCCGACGCCTTGGGGCGCACCTACAGGGCGCATCTGGACATGATTGGCGTGGACACCACGCTGGTGGCGGCATCGGCCGGCGACACCGGGCAGGCCACGATCATGGTTGATGATGCGGGGGAGAACTCGATCATCGTGCTCGAGGGGGCCAACGGGACCGTCACCGAACACGACATCGCCTTGATGGCCCCGCTGATGCGGGCCGGGGACGTGCTCACCACCCAGTACGAGCTGCCCACCCCCATCGTGAAGGCGGCCCTGCAGGCCGCCCGTGCGGCCGGTGCCTTCACGATCCTGAACCCTTCGCCCTGGCGGGACAACCCCGAGCTGATCGAGCTGGCCGACCTGGTCGTCGTCAACACGCTGGAGGCCGAGCATCTGGGCCGCACCGGAGATGGCATCTGCCTGACCTTAGGCGCGGGCGGGGCCTGCTGGGACAACGTCCACGTCCCGGCCCCGAAGATCACCCCCGTGGACACCACCGGAGCAGGGGATGCGTTCACCGGCACCCTGGCCGCCGGGATCGCCGCGGGCACCGACAAGCGCGTGCTGTTGGGCCGCGCCGTCGCCGCCGCATCCGACGTGTGCCTGCGCCCCAACGCGCAGGACTGGGCTACGAGGCCGTGATCAGGGGGGACGCCCGGGAATCCTCGACCCCGGCCACGATTCTTGATGTCGCCGCACTTGCCGGCGTATCGCGTACCACCGTTTCCCGGGTCATGAACGAACCCGAACGCGTCACCGCGCCGACCCTAGAGAAGGTCAGGGCCGCGGCAGCATCACTGAAATATCACCCTAGCGCCGCGGCCCGCACCCTGCGCAGTGGCCGCACCGGAACTATCGCGTTGGTCGTGGGTGACATCTCCCAGCCATTCCATGGTGCGCTGGCCCAGGCAGTCGCCAGGGAGGCCGGCGGGCGGAACATGACTGTAGTGCTCCACGACCTTTCCCACCGCGAGGAGCGCCTGGTAACGGTGCTGGAAAACCTCGCCGAGCAGGGCATCGACGCCGTGGTCCTCTCTACCGCCGACCTGCTCGATTCGGCTCCGGTAGCCGGTGCCATCGCCACCCTGACAGGCCAAGGAATCCCGATAATCAACTCGCTGGGCGGGCTGGAGATACCGAACGTGCACGTCCTAGGCCTCGACCACGCCCGCTCGGCCAGGACAGCCACCGCCGCGCTACTCGATGCCGGCGCCCGGTCAGTCGGATTGATGGTAGGCAACCCCACGGATTCATACTCCTCACAGCTGCGAACCGGCTATAGGCAGGCGCTCACCGGTACCAGCGGAACAAAAGCCGGCCCAGCACTGGAAATCGTAGGAAACTACGGATTCGAACAAGCCCGGTGCGCCGTCGGTGCACTGCTGGAGGCCGGAACGCCGCTTGAGGGGCTCGTGGTAGCCAACACCCCTATGGCGCTAGGAGCGATTAGGGCCGCTGCGGAACACGGTCACCCCATCCCCGGGGAGCTGCGGCTGATCTGTTGCGAGGAAGTGGGCCTGGCCGAGTACGTGCGCCCGACGATTGCCACGGTGGCCGCCGACGTAGAAAACTGCGGTCGGGAAATCATGGTGCTACTCGACCAAGCCCTGAGCGGCACAGTTCCAGTGCCGGCGAAGATCCTGCCGACCATGCGCCACCGCGAAACGTTCCCACGGCCCTGAACCGGGTGAATCAACCCAAGGATGCTGGCACGGGACGGCGGAACCGGAACAAACGTTTCCAACCCGAGCCCACCAGAACCCCGGCCGCATATGCCAACACGTCCGGGGCCACGAATGGTGAGTCGAGCACCAGCTCAGTCGCAAAAAGGACCGTGCCATCAATCCATCAACAACCACCGATACGTCTCATTTGATTTGACAAATTCCGAGGCCGGCGGCGTCACTTGGGCCGCGTTCCCGGATGGCTCCGGGTGCCCGACCAAGTTCTACAAGAGCCTGAGCACCCCGCCGGGCTCTGCACAGGTCTTTCCGCGACTTCATCCCCATGGCCAAGGCAGGCACCCTCCCGCAGATCTGCTATGTCTGGAGCCCGGCAGGCTACGACGCACACGCACCGCACGTCAGCACGCCCGACTACGTGACCAAGGGACACAACCTAGTGTGGGACAGGGTTCAGGCGGTCATCGACGGCACCGGCTGGGCAGACACCACCTTCATCCTCACCTGGGACGACTGGGGCGGCTACACCGACTCCATTCCAGAGTCTGTCCAGTTGGGGAGGGCGAAGTCAATCGGTCGTCGTGCCCCGCCCGGTTCCAACTGCGGTCTCGATTGTATTGTTCCGGCACAGTGAGATGCTGCACGGCGGGCCTCCGCCCAACGGTCAGTCGTCGGGGTTGATTGTTAGGCCGGCGGCCAGTGCGGTGAGCCCTAGCTCGAACTGCTCCTCGCCGGCGACTTCTGCCAGTTGTTCGAGGGCGCCGGAGACTAGTGGAAGGGCGCCTGGCGGGATGCTGGCAACTTCCCGTCGCCAGTTTGCTGCGTAGGCGGCCTGCGGCTGGCGGCGGGTGCGCGGCATCTCCCAGGCGACGAAGCCGGTCGTGTAGGTCAGGACGGCGTAGACCGCGTGGACTCCATAAGCTGGTGCGATCCCGGCCCGGGCCAGCGGGCCAAGAACCGCCTCGAGGCCGTGCAGGATGCCGGGGCCAATCACCGCGCGGGAGAGAAAGATCATCGCCAGGCAGGGGTGCTCGATCAGATTCAGGCGCAGGGCCCGACCCCAGGCGAGCAGGATTGCCGCAGCGCTGGCGGGGAGCGGCCGGGGAAGTCGGAGGTCGCGCAGGCCGCGTTGGGCGATGGCATCGAGCAGGTCTTCCTTGCTGTCCACGTAGCCGTAGATGGTCATCACTCCACAGTCGAGGCGGCGGGCCAGCATCGGCATCGTCAGCGCATCGAGGCCCTCGGTGTCGGCCAGCTCGAGCGCCGCCTCGACCACCTGCTCTCGAGTCAGGGAGCCGCGTGGTCGCCGTTTCCGGTGGGTCTTGACAAGATCCTGCATGAATGTATCGTACTATATACGGTAAGAAGTACGCTCCGGAGGGAGTGGAGATGTCCCCAGACCAGCTTGTGGGCCTCGCGGTCAACGTTGCGATCTATCTGGGCCTGATCGCCTTCATCCTCTACCGGCAGATGAGTGCCCAGCCCGTCAAGGGTCTCAGACTGGTGGTGCTCCCGGCGGCCCTGGCCCTGTTTGGACTCGTGCAGCTGGCCCGTCAACCCCTTGCCACGGGCGTGGGCGGTGTGGTCGTCCTCGCCGTCGGGCTCGCCATTGCACTGGCCGTGGGGCTGTGGCGGGGAAAGACCTTCCGGGTCTGGGTCGAGGCCGGCCGTCTGATGGCCAAGGGGACGGCGATGACGCTGGTGACCTGGGCGGTGCTCATCGTGGTCCGGCTGCCGTTCGCGCTCCTCGGCCTCGCCGCTGACCGTCCTCAGGGCTTCGTGGTGGGCGAGCTGCTCCTGGCCCTGGCGGCGACGTTCGCCGCGCAGAACGCGGTCATCTGGGGCCGGGCCAACAGGCTCAACACCGGCCAGGCGGTCGTCCGTGATCCTGCGAGGGGGCGTTAGGCGATGAACTCCAGGGCGCAGCCCCCGCGTAACCGGCAAGAAGCATCGACGGGTGCACCGGCAGCGGAGCGACGCGTGTTGGAAGCGCCGGGCCGGAAGGCGGGTTTCGCGGTCGCTTGCATCGTAGCCGGGTTCCTTCCTGTGGCGGTCGGATACGTCCCTGGCAACGCCGCCCGGCTGGCCTGTGGTGTCGCCGTCGCCGCCGGCTTTCTGGCCCTGGCATTGCTGGCAAGGCGCAGTCCGACCATGCACAGCTACTGGGAGATCCCTCTGGCATTCTTCGGCATGGCCCTTTTCGTCCTGGCCGACCGCTACGTGCCAGGATTCCTTGCAAACCGGGTCCTGCCCAGCCCTCCCGTCCCAGGCAACCCACTGGCCTCGACGATTCCGGGCACGGTGGTCGTCGAGCTCGTCGAGCTGCTGCTCACCGTCCTTGCTGTCGTGGTGGTGGTCTGGATCTCGAGGAGTTCGCTGGCCTCGATATATGTCCACAGGGGCCGATTCGGGAGAGCCTATGTGATCGGAATCGTCGGCTTCGTTGCCTTCTATGTGCTCACCTTTAGTGCACTGTCCCACTCACGTTTCATGCCCGTGCATGGTGGTTTTGATCTCGGTCGCTACCTCAGCTTGACGCCTGCGCTGTTGGCCGCCGTGGCTGCCAACGGGTTCTTGGAGGAGTTGATGTTCCGCGGGCTACTGATGTCCAGGCTCAACATCGCCTTCGGGCCCTACCCGGCGACCTTTATCCAGGCGGCCATCTTCGCGTCCTGGCATGTCGGAGTCACGTACACGTCCGCCGCTGTGGTCTTCATCGTTCTGGTCACTTTCCCACTCGGACTGCTCTGCGGCTATCTGACGCGCAGCTCCGGCAGCATCATTCCCTCATCCCTCTTCCACGCGGGCGCGGACCTGCCAATCTACCTGGCTTTCCTGTCCTACATCTCCTAGCTTGCTGAGGCACCCTGCCGCCTCCAATGCTCCGGCAGGGCATTGGCTGCTCTCTGCTGTTCGAGCCGCTCGCCACCCCGCCTCCACCGTGAAGGCCTGTGATCGCGACGAGATATCTGGTGCATCCCCGCAATCCTTGACACCGTCGAGATGGCGGGCGGGGGCGTGGACGGCGGACACCGTCCACGCTGATCAATCGACCAGCTATCAGGAAACAGGCAGTGTGCGCGGCCACCATCGGTCCCTGCTCGACGTCGGCGGGTCTGACGGATGCGGCCGGGCGGCCCTGGTTCTCCGACCGCACCGGTGCGCCATCACCCCGTGTGGGTCACCTCGGGCGGGATAATCCGATCCTGTATCGAATCTGTCCCGATGAAGGCTCGGCCTTTTGGGCCCAACTGCCCTTTTACCCCACCCCAATTCGTCAAAATTTTCGATCGATTTCGGTCCCCCTTTTCAACGTGGCGGACTCCCCGTTTAAGCACCACGGCAATCATTTCTTTCGTAGTCCGACATGATTTCCGGGCCCCTCAGGCGGTCAAAGCAGGCAAGCGGTCCGGCTCCTCAATAGCTGCCCATCGAACGTTGGCGGGACCCAATTGCGAACGATGCCCCACGTCGCTGCAAGGGAAGGTGTTCATGACCAGGTTCCAGTATTCGTCCTCTCCAGCGCTGTCTCATCCGACAAGATCGTGAGAACCATTGCCGGGTGGACTACCGGGCCGCGCCGGATTCGGGGCGGCCCGTCCGGCCTGAAGGAGCCCGGTCCGCGGCTGTAACGGTAGGCCGGTGCGGGATCGACGATGCGACTGCAAGCACAACAACGAACGACGTCGCCAACACGGCAACCCAGGCGCCGCGCGGTTCAGTAAGAGCGAGCCTGGCTCCAGCGATGCCGGATCCCGACAGGGCGAGTAACACGACGAGGGCCGCGCTGAGGACGCCGCAGACGAGCCTGGCCCAGAGCGGCCCCCGCCGGGAGAGGGCGTAGCCCCCTCCGATCCCCATCAGAGGGACGGCGATCGCCCCTCCGCCGAGACCTTGGGTCAGAAGGATGCCAATGGCGCCGGGGCTCAGCATTGGCGCGATGGCAAATGCGAGTGGCGCAAGAGCGAGCCAGCGCCATCCCCGTCGCCCGCCGGTGCGCCGGAGTGCTTCCGCCCAGCCCAGCAGTCCGCCCGCAATGGCTCCGGGGACAAGGATCGCTCCGAACGTCCCCCACCAGCTGATGGTGGATGTCGGGCCCGCGAGTTCCACCATGTAGCCACGGAACCCGGCGGCCCAGGCAATACCGCAGCTTGAGCCGATCGCTATTAACGCGGCGTTGCGGGCGCGGAAGGAGTGCGTTCTCATGACACGTTCCTTGTCCATGAATTTAACTAGAGTGACACTCTAGTGCCATACTCTATAAATATGGACCCGGAGACAGCACCCGTCAATAGCAGCCGCAGGAGAAAAGCAGACGCCACCAGGCGCAAGATCATCCAGGCTGCGCACAAGGAATTCATTGCCCGGGGATTCCACGGGGCCACCATGGCGGGCATCGCTGCCCGCGCGGGAGTGGCCCAGCAGACCGTGTACTTCGTCTTCCATGCCAAACCCGAACTGATCAGTGCCGTCATCGATGCAGCCGTCCTGGGCGACGAGGATCCCCAGTCGCCACAGGCCCAGCCCTGGTGGACGGACATGGTGGCGGAGCCCGATGCGGCGGAGGCTCTGCGAATTTTCATCCGCGGTGCCGGGGACGTCTTTGCCCGCGCCGCAGCCATCGCCGAAGTACTCCGCGCGGCCGCACTCACCGACGACGAAGTGCGCCGGACACACAAGCACCATGAGACCCTTCGCCGGGCCGGGTTCGTCCAGGTTTTGGAAATACTCACGGGTAAGGGGCCACTTCGGGATGACCGGTCCTTCGATGAGCTGACCGACGCGTTCATGACTGTCTACGGCGACAGCACCTACAACCTGCTCGCCACCGAGCGCCACTGGAGCCACGACCAAATCATGGCGTGGCTCTGCGATATCCTTCCCAGGATGCTCCTGCCCGGCCCGGCTCCGGCAGGAAACTGATTCGGCTGCAGGCGTGGACGACCCTCGGCCGCACAGGAAATCGTGGGTACGGTCGCGTCATACAAACGATATCGATCCAGGCTTTGGCCCGTCAGCAGAACACTGCCGCTGTTGCGGCACCCAGCCGGCAGGCGGGCAGACGCCGACCAGCCAGAGGATCGGAACGGACATTCACGATACGAATCCGTTGACCGTTGAATTGGCTTCATGGCATTCGAATATCTAAGAATGAGTCAACTGCGCCCACAACCAGGACTGCAAGCCACTGATGAGACGTGGAAGGGCGTTGCGGGTGACGTCGCCGACTTCCGCGACCGCTGGGAAATCGACAACGCCGCTACTGCACCTTGGGCACCTTCACGCGCGACGAAAGTGGACCAGTCCGATAAGCGAGCCCGACTCGACGTTCGTATCGCCGCCACCGGGGACAACACATACGCCACAACTTCACCGACGATGGCACTGAGGTGAGTCAAGATTCTGAGAAGCTGATTATTTTTCGAGCCACGTTCCATCACCTTGACGAATCAATATTCCGCTCATGACCGCTCCCAACCTCACGGCGATCTAGGATCCCATCGCTGCAGGGCGAGCGTGACGACACATCCGAAGCGAGTCTGCATCGTCCGACTCACAGAGGATGCAGTGGCCGACCTTCACCGGCTCGGTAAGAAAGACCCTTACAAAGTCCGTACCGTCTTCAAGAAGATGCTGCTCCTGGAGCGGTCGCCAAACGCCGGCGAACCCCTGCTGGGCGCCTTGATAGGATTCCGCAAACTCGTTGTCGGTGACCGTCATTGGCGCATCGTCTGGCGGGTCACGGCAGACACCGATGGCAAACCCATCCTTGATATCTCCGAAGTTTGGGCCGTAGGCGTCCGATCCGACAGTGAGATCTACGAGGAACTCAAGGCCCGCGTGGCACGGATAGGAGACGACCCCCGGCTACAACCGCTCAAGGACGTCATCGCCCAAATGGGACGTCTCTATGAATCCGTCGAGGCCGCCGCGGAACCCCCTCGAGAGACCACTGTGCCCAACTGGCTCCAGACCGCACTCCACGACCAACTCAACCTTAGCCCGGACGAGATCGCCAAAATATCGGCACAGCAAGGACAAGAACTGCTGATGAAATATTGGTCCAGCCGCCAGAAACCCTAGACCACAAGGCAACGGTCGCGGTGCGAACAGCGGCCAGGCCAAGACGACCGACAACTGCTCCCTGCCGTAAGCAAATCGCCAATCTAAACCAAAAAGTGTCAAAAGGTCGCCTTCAACCGGGGCGGACTTCCACTCTTTCAGCAGCGCAGACTTCGCCGTAAGATCAGCGTCGAGACGAGTCAGCGATTAGCCCATCAGCCGCCGCTAGGAACCATCTCGACTTGTCGGGCACCGCCCAAAGGCGCGGCGGGCAATGTTGTCGATGCCTGGCCGTCAAACGCTTCTTTTCCTCCCAGCCACGTCTGGAAAATGCGAATGCTGCCTATGCGGCCGGCTTCCACTTCGAGGGGGTTCTCCTCCAAAATCACCAGGTCCGCAAACTTGCCCGGTTCCAGTGATCCCACTTCGTGCTCCGAGAAGAGCTGCCAGGCCGCATGGCTGGTCTGTGCACGAATGGCGTCTTCAACACCGATCGCATGCTGAGGCCCGAGGATGCGGCCGCTGGCGGTTGCCCGGGTGACGGCAGTTTGCATGTTCAACAACGGGGATTCAGGCGTAACTGGAGGATCATTGTGCAGTGAGAACTTCATGCCGGCGGCAACCGCGGCGCCAGCCGGCGTCCAGTCCTCGGCGCGGTCCCCGAATAATTCCACCAGCACGTCTCCGTAGTAATGGATGTGAGCGACGAAGAACGAAATGCTGACTCCCAGGCCGGCCGCACGGTGGACCTGTGCCGGTGTGATGGTTCCGCAATGTTCCATCCTCAGCCGCCCATCGGGGCGGGGGAATTCTGTTTGGATCTGCTCGAAGACGTCCAGGACCATGTCCACGGCGATGTCGCCGTGGACATGGCAGGCCATCTGCCACCCCTTGGCGTAGTTGCGTCGGCAGACCTCCAGCAATTGCTCGCGGGTGTAGTTGGAACATCCACGATGGCCGCCTTCCAGGCCAATACTTCGCGTCGTTTCACTGTCCTTGTAGCCGAAGCTGGTCTCAATGTTGCCAATCCAGGGTGATCCGTCGGTCCACACCTTTACGCCGACCGGACGCAGCATGGCCGTTCCGGCACCCACCACGGGGTCCTGCCCCGGCATGGGCGCCTCTTCCCGCGCCCCCGACATTTCGTAGGTTCGGATCCGCACCGGGGAATCGTGGTCGGTCATGAATGCCTGCACCAGTGGGTAGTTGTCGGGGTGGAAGGCCAGATCACCTGTGGTGGTCACCCCCGCGGCAGACGTCCTTTGTAGCTCATGGGCCAGAAACCCGTCGAAGGCGGTCGGACCTGCGGTGGCATTGGGCCCCATGAGGGTCATGCAGGCCGGGATCTCCTTTGCCTCGCCCGTGGGCCGGCCAACGCCGTCGCGCAGGTATTGCGATGCCCCGGGATTCGGGGTGTCCTCGTTGATGCCCAGCAACTCCATGGCTGCTGCATTGGCCCAGGAAGAATGTGCGGAATAGTGCATGACGGAGACCGGGACCACGGGGGAAAGCGTTGTCAGATAGCTGCCGCTGATCACCGGCAGTTCCGGCAGCAGGAGGGGGTCCCACCCAAAGGCAGCCACCCAGGCGTTTCCCCCAGCCTGCTCGGCGGCGTCAATGGCGCTGCGTAGGCGTTCCAGCACTTCTCCTGCCGTGCCGCACACGCTGGCCCTGATGTCGACCATGTCAGGACCGATGAAGTTCATCTCGGCCGTTGGGTGGCCGTGTGCCTCGATGAAACCTGGCAGAATGGTTTTGCCGAGCATGTCACGTATTTGCGTCTCCGGGCCCGCCGTTTCAAGCAGCGTGGCATTGCTTCCCACAGCTGCAACGAGACCGTCCGTCACGGCCAGCGCTTCAGCCGAGCTAAAGTCCTCGTCGACCGTGAGCACTGTGGCGTTGATGAAGATGACGTCTGGATACATGGAGGTCCCCTAAACGGTACGGCGTGGCTTGAGCATGAGCCCGATGACGACGGCGGCGGCAACAAAGAACAGTGCCTGGACACCCAGGCCCATGCCATAGGCACGAGGCGTCAGGAGTCCGCCACCCGTGAAAATGCTCGAAATCGGTGCTGCCAGTGCGAAGCCGAGCCCGAATCCAAGCTGGCCCACGGCCGGCTTGACGGCCCCGACGGCGCCGAAGTTGCCGACGGGGGCGGATCCCATGATTATCGCGGTTTCCGGGTTTTGCATCCACATCACCGCGATGCCGATGATCAAAAGGCCAGCAGCCGGCAACAGGACGTTGTGGGCATCGTGCAGGAACAATTGCGTGCCCAGGCCGGCCGCACACAGCAGCAAGCCGGAGGAAAACATGAACCTGTTGCTCAGGTTGAATCGGCCTTGTGCTATGCCGGCGAGCACCGCGCCACAAATCATGCCAACATACATGAGCGCAACAACGACGGAGACCACGGCGGCAGGCACGCCGGCAGGCAGTGCCATGGCCGGGTATTGCCCCAGCATTGACGCGTCAGCCCAGTTGAACAGGACCCCGGCCAGGCATGCCGCGGTGAATGCCGGAATTTTAAAGAGTTGAACAGGGAACCCCGGGTCGGGGCAGTGCCGCTCCCACAGGACAAACACGCCAAGAACAACGACGGCCACGGCCATTCCGCCCAAAACGATCGGGTCACCCCAACCCCGGACAGCCGCCTGGCCAATCGAGTACACAAGAGCAACCAATCCGACGCCGGCCAACAGCACCCCCGGCCCATCAAACTTCCGAACCATTGCGGAACGGTTCTCCGGGAGCAGGAAGATGGCAGCGATGCAGAGCACAATGCACAGCACCGCAGTGACTAGATACGTGGCTCGCCAGCCGAAGTGACCCTGCACGGTTCCGGAAACGGCTGTTGCGGCAACAATCAAGGCAGCACCAACACCAAAGAAAAGCCCGAAGGCCTTGGGCAGCTCGGACTTCTTGTACAACGTCGTCGTTATGGCAAGGCACATGGAAAAAGACATTGCCGTGGAGACGCCCATCAACACCCGGCTGAATCCGAGCATCAACGGATTGAGTGCAAAGGCACTAAGTATGGCGGCAACGCCCATGAGGAGAACTCCGAGGACCAGCACCTTCTTACGTCCCCGCCGGTCCCCGACGATTCCGGCACCAAGGAGGCTGGCCGCCAACACAATCGTTCCCAAGCTCTTGAGAAATCCCGTTGCCGACGCGTCGAGGTGCATCGCCTTGGCAACTGCCGGCATGGCAACGGAGTTCAAAGCCGGGTCAACACCCTGGATCCCGGAGATAAAAGCGATGCAGATCATCGCCAGCAGCACCGGACGCTTCGATGCCAGCTGACGCCGGCTCCATTGCTGCTCCACTGGGGTATCAATGATCCTCAGCGGACCAACTTGCGAACCCACGCCTTGAGCGTTTTTGAACCTGGTTTCCATCCAATTTCCTTCCGACCGTCCGCTGCCCCGTGGGACTGCGGACGTATACGAGGGATGCCCCGAGAATAGTTCGTGGGCTACCTCACACACTTTATTCCATGCCGTGGATTATGTCACGCCCCAGGGGCCAGGAAATTTTTTAGCTCTGCTCTAGAGTATTTTTCCAGACAATCGCTTTGGGCGTGTAGCAGCGGCAGGATGCCTGATCAGCGCGTCCCTGGCGGCCAGAACGGCACCTCGCAAGGAGCCATCTTCATCGCCGGAACCAAATTTGATCCGCAGGCCCGACAGTGATGGAAGGGCACTCAGTGCATCAAGCTGAACTCGTGCCCCTGGTTCGAGGTATTCCTGCAAGCAGGCAAGGTAACCATCGACAACAAACTCGTCAGGATTTACGACGGCGGCGATCGTATCTATGGCGATGCCGAGCCAACGCCCCGCTTCTTTCAATGGTAGAAGATACCGCTGATCTTGCTCCTTCGCGCCCGAGAGAAGTTCATTGAGCATCGATTGGTGGGCGCTTCCCAACCGACTGAACGAATCTGTCTCCGGCAGCCCGGTGCAAACGCTATACAAGTGGGCCAGCCCGAGCCGGGTTTCTACACAGCCCCGTCGGCCGCACCAACATTTTGAACCCTCTGGATCAACCACCAGATGACCAAACTCCCCAGCCAGACCCGCGGCACCGTGTTCGATCGCCGAGCGACTGTACAACCCACCGCTCAAGGCGTTCCGCCCCCCGAGGTAGGCCAGGTTGCGACCAGATAGGCTCCGTTTGCCCCCATAAACCTGCGTCAGCATTGAATAGTTAGTTTCCCTATCCACCCCGACCAGTACCGGCACGACACGGGACGGTTTGCATCCCGGGTCCTGCGACAACGCAGTAAACATATGTTGGATCTCGCCGCGCAATGCAACGCGCGACCAGCCGTTCAAGATGGACCTGACTACTTCCCCGGAATCCCGATTGACGGCACCTGGAACCGCCACTTCGACGGCCGCCACTGTCCGTCCCCGCCCATGAGACTGCATGAGGGCATCGGCAACGGCCCGGACAAGAAACGGCCGGTAGGAATCAAAGCCAAGCACAGAACCCGCTGGTACGGGGTATCTCGTGATGCTAACGACGACGCCGTCCAGTCCCCCGGTCGCAATCGAGATCTGCTCCCTGTCGCATAGGATTCCAACCACCGACCAATGGCTGGTGTCCATTTCTAAGAGGCTTGTAGGTCGGCCGATCGCGGGCCGAACCAGCTCAGAAGATTCAACAACCAGCCTGCGCGCCGTCAGCTCATGAACCAACGACGTTAGCGCCGTCACTCCCAACCCACAGTGTTCCGCTATCTCCGCACGCGAAAGTGCGCCAAAAGTGGACAAAGTTTGAAGGACCAACGACAAGTTGCTTTCACGCAGGTCCGTCACGGATCCGCCCTTGCGCACGGCGGGAAAGGAACTTGAACTCACAAAGTCGACCTTAGGCGTGGAACCCGCCGCGGACAAATCATTGCCCCACGATCTCGCGCCCGATTTTCGGGTTCGAAGCCAACTTTGCACTCGACCAATGTCACGTCCTCCATCACGTCCGTTAGGGTTAGGACAATGCCCGCAGGCCAGACCTCTAATTGGAACTCCCGGCACGTCCTCGCCCCCTGGCTCACACCGGGCATCAACTCAGGGTGCATAGCCAAGGGCTCCTGCAATTCAGACTCCAGTGCGTAGCCGGCCACGGTTGGCTCCCGCCATGACCACTGCCGCGTCCCCTGCGTGACACCGATTCCATTAGTCCACGCTGTGACCCATCTGTCGTTTCGACGAACACCCATAGCGGACGAAAGCCAATTGCCACTTATTCCTTCTGCCTCTCGTGGCCAGCATTGCGACGAGCTTGAACCCGTTCCCCAAAGAGCCACTCCCCCTTTACCCCCCTTTTCAAACAAAAACAATGGCTGTTCACCGCCAAGTCATCGTCTTTGAAAACGCCCAGAAATCCCTAAAATTCAGTGTTTTTGAGAGTCAACGCACACATCAACACCCAGGCGGTGACATTCTCTTGGCCGGTTCGAGTCCGGCCCGGGGCATCTGCCATCGGAATGGAATGTTCGTCGTGGGCCACTTGGACCAGCTCCGGGCCCAGTAGGGGGGGCGAGCCGTTTCCTGGTGATGAAGAACTGGGCTGCGGTGACCAGGGTGAGGTGGCGGTGGAACCCGTTGATGGAGCGTCCTTCGAAGTGGTCCAGGCCGAGCGCGGTCTTTAGCTCCCGGTAGTCATGCTCGATCCGCCAGCGCGTCTTGGCGAGCCGGACGAGGGTTTTCAGGGGCGCGTCGGCGGGCAGGTCGCTGAACCAGTAATTGGTCGGTGCCGGCTCGTGCACGGGCCATTCGGCCAGCATCCACGCCTCGGGCAGGGACCGTCGTCTTGGAGCGGGATGTCGCGGTTGGCGGGGCGGATGCGGATGGCCAATACCGGGATTTCATGGCCGCGGTTCTGTTGCCGGGCCGAGTTTTGGTGACGTGGCACCAGGTCACCTGGTGCAGTTCTTTCCGTCCTGCCGCGACGGCCAGGGCCTTCAGGGACAGTGTCTCATCGCGGCAGCGGGGCAGCCCGCGGGGCCCGCGGCCCGTGTATGCCGGGGACTCCAGGATCGCGGTGGCCAGATGTGCGGTGGCGGTGAAGGTCACCGCGACCTGCGTTGCTCAGATAGAACGTCCGCGCGTACCAATCAATATTCACATGCCTGGGTGGCAGCGACGGGGGCACGAAGTCCTCGATATCGTTCTCGCGGATTACTGCGTGAGCCCCGAGAAAGTTGCATTGGCCCACAGCGACCCCTCCGCTGGCGCATAGCCCCAGATGGTAGCGAGGGTCTGCGTTGTTGGTGTGTAATCTCGCTACATCGTGGACAGTGAATCTCACCTCTTCGTGGACACCGGGTCTCAATACTTTGTATGTCCTGTCTCACCACATCGTGAACACACGATCTCATGACATCGGAGACACGCTGTCTCACCACATCGGAGACACTTTTACCGACGGGTTGGCGGTGATAGTCATTGGATGACTAACTCTCTTTCACCCCAAACTCGCGCCGCGATCATCAACTACGATCCGACCCAGCCTCATGCACTGTCAGTCATGGAGTTTTGCCGTTCGGTCAAGATTTCGCGTAGCGTTTTCTATAAGATCCGCGGCCGGGCTGTCCATGAATCCACGGCGGCCCTTCACCCCCGCTCCCGTGCACCAAAGACTCCGGCTCGCAAATATGGCCCCGCGGTTGTCAACGAGTTAGTGAAGATCCGCAAGCAACTCAAGGCCGATGGTTGGGATTACGGCCCACGCTCAATTTATTACGAAGCTAGCCAGCAAGAGAAGTTCCCCGGCGGGAAGGTTCCCTCGGTCGCGACGATAGCCCGCCTGCTATCCAGCGTCGGCCACGTTGACGCAGCCCCCAGAAAGCGCCCGAAATCCTCGTACATCCCGTTCGTGCGCGCCACCGTGATGTCGTTGTGGCAACTCGATGCTTTCGAGTACCGACTCGCCGGCGGACAGATCGTCACCGTGTACCAGCTGCTCGATGACGCTTCCCGCTTTGATGTGGGCACAGCAGCGTATTCCCGTTCCGAGAACAGTGCCGATGCCAAGGACGTCCTCGAACGAGCCATCACTGCCTACGGTCCGCCCAGGGAAGTGCTTTCCGATAACTCTTTGGCATTCAATCAGCTGCGGGCCGGACGGATTGGTTCCGTGGAGATCTTCCTCGCCTCCAAAGGCACCATGCCCATCAGCGGGCTGCCGGGCAAACCCACCACGCAGGGGAAGAACGAGCGCTCCCACCAAACCCTGCTGCGGTTCCTCGATGCGCATCAGCCAGCTACGCTCGAGCAGCTCCAGGGCAGGATTCACCGGTTTCGGGACCACTACAACAACCGCCGTCCGCACCAATCCCTGGACCATGCGACACCGCGCACGGCGTGGGATCTGCTGGAACATACACCGGCAACGGAGCCGATTCCTTTATCGGTCCTGGAAGCGAAAGCGTCGCACTACTCACAGGTCCGCGCCCGCCGTCAGGGAGACCTCGATCGGGCGACCCTGACGATCTCCAAGACCGGGGCCATTCTGCCCGACGACAACGCCCAGGATAAGGCCGCGGACCAGTCGCTGGTGGAGATCACCCGCGCGAACCGGCAGGTCTATTACCAAGGCTTCCACGTCTCTTTGCCCATGACCTACGCGGGCCGCCTGTTTTACCGGACCATCACCGACGACTCGTTCCTGCTCACCGATCCAGTCACCGGTGAGATCGTGTTCTCTTTCCCGCTGCCGATGGTTGCCCTGAACGTTCGGGGCCGCTATGTTGCTTCGTATTCCGTTCTAGGCGTTCAGGCGGCGTACTCGACAAAACAGTGGGACCGGAAGCGAGAGCACTACGCGGAGCAATTCGCTCACCGCCAAGAAGAACAGCCCGACGTGATGGCCACGCGATAGCCACTCACAGCTACCGGCCCGCCAGTGCCGGTAGCTGTGTACAAAGTATTGAGACCCGGTGTCCACGAAGAGGTGAGATTCACTGTCCACGATGTAGCGAGATTACACACCAACTAGCCAGACGATCACTACCATCTGGGGCTATGCGCCACCTCCGCCACGGACATTGACTATCAGCTTTCACTTCTGGATAGAGGTGTTTTTCTGGAGTTCGATATGATCGGCCTCGACATCAGCTTCCCTGGCGAAGGTGCTTCCCCTGGTGTCGCTGGGACGCTCACGGCCCTCTGCGGGCTTATTGACGCCGGCTATGAGGAGCAGCTATTGCTATCGCATGACCTGTTCCTGAAGCAAATGTGGAGAGCCAACGGCGGAAATGGGCTAAGTTTCGTTCCCGCGATCTTCTCGGATCTCCTCCGTGCACGCGGAGTATCCGACGAGACCGTCAGTCTTCTAACCTCGCGGAATCCCGCGCGATGGCTTGCGGGATCCCAAAAACTATAGGTCCCATCCGGGTTACCCATGGTGACACAACCAGCGCCACCGTGGCTGCTTCCAACGAAAGTGAAATGTGAATGTCCACAGATATGCCGAGTAACGAAAGAACTGCCGAACCACCGTGCAAAGTCGCTCCTGACATCACGGTCATCGCATCGATCAACATCGACTGGACAGTCTCTTCTCCACGGATCCCGGGTGTGGGTGAAACCATTATCGGCGACAAGCTCGCGCGGTCGTGGGGCGGAAAGGGCGCGAACCAGGCTGTCGCCGCAGCCAGGCTGGGCAATTCTGTGCGCATGGTAGGCGGAGTTGGTGACGATGACTTGGGACAGTCGTACATCCGGCAGCTCAATGGTGAAGGAATCGACACCGAGTCGATTGCGCGATTCCCGGATGAACCAACCGGCCTCGCCTTCATCACCGTCGCCCACGGCGGCGCAAACAGCATAATCGTCATTCCCGGCGCCAATCATTCGGTCCGGGAAGAACACATTCGGACGGCCCTGGAACGTGGGTTTGGCGGGGTCGTTCTCGGGCAGCTGGAGTTACCAATTGCAACGACTACGGCATCATTCCAGCGGGCACGCGCTGCAGGTGCCGTTACCGTCCTCAACCCTGCTCCGGCTTGTTCGAATGTGGACGAGCTTCTGCTCGTGAGCGATATCGTCGTGCCCAACGAGGTTGAGTTCGAACAGATCACCGGGCACAAAGCGACGTCCGACGCTGAACTTTCAGCCGGTTCACAGTTTTTCTTCGACCGTGGAGCTTCATGGGTAGTCGTCACGCTCGGCGACCGGGGCACTGCACTAGTCAGACCGGCCGGCATCGATTATGTAGCGGCCCATAAGGTCAGCGCAGTGGATACGACTGCTGCGGGCGATTCATTCATAGGGGGGCTCGTACATTCGCTTGCTACTGAGGCGAAAATCGGTCGGGAGAGTATGCTGTGTGCGTGCGAATTCGGAACCAAGGTCGCAGCGTGGTCGGTTCAGCGAGTTGGGGCACAGTCGTCTCTTCCAAGGGCCATCGATCTAGCTCAAACTACGTGAGCACCACAGCCTCATCGGCCAAGGCTGCCTGGCGATGAACTAGGTTTTCAAAATTTCAGGGATCGCTTTCGGCAAGACAAGCGAAAGGGTTCCCGGGCGCCTGGTCGTGCGACGCATCCCGTAACTGAACCCCAAAGCCACCGCAGGCCAGCCCACGCTCTTTGACACGCACCGCTTCCATGCCTTCTTCACCACCGTCAAAGCCGCCATGCTCGATACCGAGGCCACGGACCAGGTCCACCGCAAACTTGCCCGGATCGAGCAGGTCAACGCTGACCTGAAGGACAGTGTCCTGACCCACCTGCCCTCCGGAAAGTTCGCGGCGAACCCGCCTGGCTGGTCGCCGCGGTCATGGGCGACAACCTCACCCGCACCGCCGGGATCCTCGCCCAAGGCACGTTCGCGAAAGCGCGGACAGGCACGATCCGCACCAAGCTCATCAAAGTCCCCGGCAGGGTTGCCTCCAGCTCCCGGCCCCAAGGCCTCCATCTGCCCGATGCGTGGCCCTGGCAAACCGAGTGGGAGAACCACTTCACCGCCACCCACGCACCACCACAAGCAGCATGAAACCCGTCAACCCAGCCGATCCCGGCGCAACCCAGAAACACCAAGCGTGGAACTCGACACCATGAAGCTCAAGCACGTCAACCTCGGCGCCAGCGACGTCGGCACCCTGGCCCGAACACTCAAGACCCACTTCGTCTACCGGATACTAGTGATCGGCACTGTTCCCGGCTTCCCCTAGGTGCGTGGGTCGGTAGCGGTTCGGGGTTTCCGCGGCCTTGCGTGGTGAGGTCCCTGCGCTGGTTTCCCTTTTGCCGGTGGGGAGGCCTGGCACCGGGCATTTTCAGGGTGGGAAGCTCTGAAGGCCAACTATTACTACAGTCGCGTTTATTTTCTGGCCGTGTCGGCGGTTTAATCGGACTTTGGCCCGGAATCCTGTTAATCATGGTGGGTGGGCGATGATATTTGGGTGGCAGAGATACAGGAATGGGCTGATGGCCTGGAGGAAATCCGGGAGCTGATCGGGGGTGAGTTCGCCCGGACGGAGCCGCGGAACAACGCCGTCAGCTACATCCGCGGCCTGCTGTCGGATGAGGAGCGGAAGAACTCCTGGACCCTGTCCGAGCGTGCCGGACAGGGCACTCCGGATGGGATGCAGCGGCTGCTCTCGACCACGGACTGGGACCCGGACAAGGTCCGGGACGCCTTGGTCGGTTACGTGAAAAAGCATCTGGGGGACCCGAAGGGGATCCTGGCGATCGACGAGACCGGTTTCCTGAAGAAGGGGACCGCTTCGGCAGGGGTGGCCCGCCAGTACTCAGGCACCGCGGGTCGGGTGGAGAACTGCCAGATCGGGGTGTTCCTGTCCTATGCGACACCGGCGGGCCGGACGTTCCTGGACCGGGAACTCTACCTGCCCAAGGCATGGATGGATGACGCTGCCCGGTGCAAGCGCGCCGGCATCCCGGAAGGCCGGGTGATGGCGACCAAGCCCGTGCTGGCCGCCGACATGATCGAACGCGCCCTGGATGCCGGAATCGAGGCCGAATGGGCCACCGGCGACGCCGTCTACGGACAGCACGCCGGACTGCGCCGCCGCCTGGAAGCCCGTGGGATGCATTACGTCATGGCCGTGCCCATGAACCAGCGTGCCATTACCCCGGCGCCGGGAACATTGGGCGTTGAGGGGCGGGCCGATGAGCTCTTCGCCGCCCTGGACGGACGCGCCTGGCGCACCCGCACCGCCGGCACCGGAACCAAGGGCGAGAGGCTCTATGCCTGGGCCAGGATCCGCATCAACGGCCCCGCCGAAACCGGCGAGCACTGGCTGCTGGCCCGCCGCTCCCTCAAGGACCCCACGGACCTGGCCTACTTCATCTGCTTTACGCCCGAGCGCGTCACCCTGGCCGAGTTGGCCCGGGTCGCCGGAGCCCGCTGGGCCATCGAGGAAACCTTCCAAACCTCCAAGGGCGAAACCGGACTCGACCACTACCAGGTGCGCCAATACACCGGCTGGTACCGGCACATCACCCTCTCCATGTTCGCCCACGCCTTCCTGAGCGTCATCCGCTCTAAAAAGGGGGCCCGCAGCCAGGCGCCGAGCACCTGGTAAGACTCTCCCTGCCCGAAATCAGGCACCTCATCACACGGATCGCCTGGCACCGGAACCCAGACCCCCACCACATAATCCGCTGCTCCCTCTGGCGCCGACAACACCAATACCACGCCCAACAATTCCACTACAAAGCCCGCGGCCACACCCCACAAACGCGACTGTAGTACTATGGGACGCTGGCAGGGTCCGCAGCTGCAGTCGTGGGACTGCTGCCCGGGATCTTCAGGCGGTTCGGGCCCGGTAGGTGAAGAGTTTGAGCAGGTTGTGGCAGCCGACGATCAGCTTGCATTCCCCGGATGCCTTCTGGAGTCCGCGCAGCAATGGCCAGTACGTCTAGGCTTCTAGAAGCCGCCGCGGTTGAAGACGAATTCGCCCCCGACCATGGTCGCCACGGCTGAAACGTTTTGAGATTGTTCAATCGGCAGTCCCACGATGTCCTGGTCCAGAATGGTGATGTCCGCGTCCAGGCCCGCCCTCAGTGTGCCCAGGTGGGCCTCATCGTGGGTCAGGTAGGCGCTGTCGGCCGTCAGCGCGTGCAGAGCTGCGCGTGGGTCAAGCCGTTGTGCCTCGCCCAGGACCGAACCGCCGCTGGTAAGCCTCGTCACGGATGTGCGGAAGGTGGCGAGGGCGTCCATCGGCGTAATGGGGCAATCTGAATGCATTCCGAAGTGGAGGCCACCGTCCTGCGCATCTCGAGTGGGATCGATCCTAGCGGCACGTGTGGCACCGATGAACCGGTCACGGTGTCGATCGCCCCAGTAGTAGACATGGTTGGCGAATATGGAGGCCACGGAGCCTGACGCGACCAGGGACGCGATGTCTTTGGCCGATGCCATCTGGAGGTGTTCAACCCGGTGCCTCGGATCTTTTTGTTCCGAGCTACCGCGCAAGGTGGCAAACGCCCCGGCTACGGTGGAGATCGCCAGATCGCCGTTGGCGTGAACCGCGCATTGGCCGCCGGCGTCGTCAATTCGGCTCAGGAGCCCCGCGAGTTCCTCCGGGGAATAAAGCAGTTCGCCACACTCGGTGTCCAGGCATGAGTATGGCTCCTTGAGTGCGCCTGAAAGTCCCTGAATGGAGCCGTCCGACCAGAATTTTGCGCCGGCCACCCTGTACCTGCCGATAGCTGGCTGGGAAAACAGGTCGGGTGACTTTTCCAAATATCGGAGGGCGAGGTCCGACCTGACGTATCCGGTCACCCGGATCGGGAGTCCGGACGACTCTGCTGCGAGCTTGCGCCACGTTTCAATTTCCAAGTCTCCGGCCATGATTCCCACGCCCAGGTCGTGGATGGAAGTCATGCCCCGTTCAGAGGCTACCTCCAACGCATAGACGGCGGCCTCCCGGACATCTGCGGCAGAGGCTTGCGGCATGGCATCGAGAACGGTATGAACAGCCCCCATTTCCCACATCAACCCCGTTAATTTCCCGGTTTCGTCTCGGACGAACTTGCCGTCCGAGGGATCTGCCCGATCCCGGTGGATGCCGGCGAGTTCAAGGGCACGGGAGTTGGCAGCAACAAAATGCCCGGATATGTGGGAGACGACGATGGGCACATCTCTGCTGACTGCATCCAGGTCCTCACGGTTGGGATGGCGTCCGTCGGACAGCAGGGTGTCGTCATATCCCCAGCCTCGTAGCCACTTGCCATCGGCCAGTGTGCCCAGATCTTGGCGGAGGGCCACTTGAATGTCAGCAATGCTTCCGTTGAGGGGGCTGCGGCAGTCCGTCCAGTTCCGGGTGAGACCGAAGAAGACGGGGTGGACGTGGGACTCGATCAAGCCGGGGACCACAGTAGCACCGTCGAGGTTGATGCGTCGTGGTGCCGGGCCGGCGGCGGCTTCAACTTCTTCCAGTGTCCCTGCCTTGAGGACCGTGCCTTGGTCCACGACGATGGCCTCGACAGGATCGCTCCAAGCGTCCAGTCGTATGGTTCCGTTGGTGAAGATTGCAGCTGACATTTAGGAGTGGCTCTCTTTCTTGGCCACGTGGTGGATTGCGTGGGCCGAGGTTGTGGCGTCGGTGGGGAGGGTGCGCCGTCGGGCCGCAAGGGATCGGGTAGGCCCGGCGGCCGGGGCGACCAGCCTGCCAATACCGACAACCAGGAGATTCGCCGCCAACGCAGGCACCCCGATATTGAGCCCACCCAAAGTGGCTCCGGAGAGGTA
Source organism: Arthrobacter dokdonellae (assembly GCF_003268655.1). NCBI lineage: Bacteria > Bacillati > Actinomycetota > Actinomycetes > Micrococcales > Micrococcaceae > Arthrobacter > Arthrobacter dokdonensis. The sequence goes on from NZ_CP029642.1 coordinate 3,008,240, forward strand.
GATGCCTATGGAGGTCAGGGCCCCCACCGCCAGTCCTGCGGCCATGACGCCGGGACGCACGCGAGTCGGGAAGATCATGAGGAGGACAGGGACAACGAGTTGAGTCAGCCCGTAATAGGCGGTGTTGATCAAGGTTCCCATGATGGTCGGCACTACCAGCGTGAGCACGATGGAAATCACCAGATAGACGACGATGACGACCTGCGTCATCGACTTTTGCCTGACTTCACTGATATTAGTCAAAACATTCCTGGAGAACAGCGTTCCGATGACCAGTGCTGACGCGGCAAGGACCACGATGGCACACAGGGCCGCTCCCCCGGCGACCACGCCCACCAGCCAGCCAGGCAGAAGCTGTCGGGCAACCTCAATGAAAGCAAGGTTGGTGCCCGCACCAGTCAGGCCTGGGACAGCCGAGATGGCGAAGAATGAGGTAAGCAGAATGAAGGGGTACATCAACATGTAGAGGGGCATGACAATCTGGGTGCGCCTGATGCTGACGGGCGATTTGCCGCTAAGAACGGCCTGGATGACGAACGGGAACATGTAAAACCCGATGGTCTGGAACAGGAGGGTCGAGACCGTGTTGAGCATCGGGGCCCCGCCGGGAATGGTGGTGTGCTCCGTGCCCACATTCGCATGGGTGATGATGGTGGCGACGTTGGGGACCTTGTTCAGCACGAAGCCAGCAACGACCAAGATGACGGCGATCAAGGCAAAGTCTTTCAGGAAGCTGACAAAAGCTGGTGCCCTGATGCCCGAAAGGAGGACAAAGACCAGAGAGATTCCGACGCCAATGAGAACCGTGACCAACGGAGTCAGACCCAGGCCCAATCCGTTGAGGGCAACCTCCAGGCCCGTGAGCTGGAGCTGGGCCCAAGGGATCAGGAAGACAACACCAACAAGTGCGGACGTCAGCTCCAACGGCCGGGAATTGAAATGTCCGCGAAAAATATCCGGAAGGGTCATCGCATCGTATTGGCGCCCAGCTTTCCACAGCAGAGGCAACAAGAAGTAGCCGATGGGATACCCCAGCAGGATGTACCCCATGAACCACACAGCGAATCCCACGCCGTGCGCGTAGACACCGCCGGGGAACCCGATGATGGTGCCGATGGAGTAGACCTCGCCCACCACCATGATGAACACGACAACGGAACCGAAGCTTCGCCCGCCCACCAGGAAGTCGGCCGTTGATTTGCCAGCACCGACACGCGAATACAGGCCAATCGCCACGGCAAGCAGCAGGACGACCACGAACATGGCAATGGTCACGGGGCCACCTCCGGGGTCGAGTCATCAAGTTCATCGAGCTGGTAGTCCGCGTTCTGGTCAAACAACCGCCAACTGATCCACATCAGCAGGCTCGTCACTGGAAACATGACGAACATGAACATCAGTATCAACGGAACGCCGAAAATGGTTGCCGTTGAACCTCCGAGCAACAGCACGCCAAGCGTCACGAGGACGACGGGTGTAATCAGAGCGATAACAACGCTCGCTGTTTTGGGGATCATGGCTTCTTCCTTGTAAGTGGGGTGAGTCACATTATTCTGGCTTTCTTTGGACCTGACAAGGTCCAGTATTTTGCTATTTGACCAGTCCAGAAAGAGGCGATGTGCTGATAGGCTCGGGCCATGGCAAGAACACAGCAGCAAACGCCGAGAGACTTAGCCCTGCTTCAGGCACCGCCCGGAACACCGCTGCATTTACGGGTTCGCCGCACCGTGGAGGGCCCTATCGCCTCCGGAGTCTGGCCCGCAGGCACAAGAATCCCCTCAAGCCGACAAATTGCCGAGCTTCTTGGCGTATCCCGAACCACCGTCCAGGCCGCATACAGTGGACTCCTCGATGACGGCTTCATTGTCGCCAAATCCCGCTCAGGGTTCTTCGTCAACCACCAGATCTCCCCCATCAGCGTTGACCAAAACAGAAGTCCTGACGTGCAATCCGACAGATCCGAGATCGACTGGGTCCAGCTGGCCTCATCGGCCGCCCCGGCTCTTCCAGAGCTGGATAGAGAACCGCGATGGTGGACTTACGAGTACCCCTTCGTCACCGGCCAGCACGACCCCGCGTACTTTCCTGCGGCAGCCTGGATGCGGGCCCTGAAGGCCTCACTTGCCACCGACGAACACCGCCACGCCAGCCTGGACGACGTACTCATGGACGATCCACTGCTGCTTGAGACCATCTGCCGCTTGATCCTGCCAGCCAGGGGGATCTTTACCGAACCGGACAATGTCCTCATCACGCTTGGCAGCCAACAAGGCCTACAGCTTTTGGGCGAAAGCCTGCTGCATTCCGGCGATTCCGTCCTTGTGGAAAGCCCAGGGTATCTCGATGCCCGCCATGTCTTTTCGCGAGCCGGAGCCAACCTCGGGTACCTTCCGGTGGATGCCGAGGGGGCCATACCGCAGGAATCCTATTCACATGCAAAAATGATCTATCTGACTCCCAGTCACCAGCACCCAACGAACGTCACACTCACAGCCAAACGTCGTCTCGATTTCATTGGTGACGCCTCACGACATAACTTCATCATTGTCGAAGACGACTACGACTCAGAGCTGCGCTACGAAGGCCAACCCTCCCCCGCAATGGCGGCTTTGGACCCCCACGGCCGGACCATTTACCTCGGGACAATGTCCAAGGTCCTGGCCCCGGGCATTCGCGTCGGATTCCTCGTAGGACCGGCACCGCTTATCGCCATCCTACGCAAAACACGTCGTTATCAACACAGGCAGCCGCCCGGGCAAATTCAACGAGCCGTGGCGCTGCTGTACCAAAACGGGGACTTCCGTTCGTCGCTGCAGTCCTACAGGCGAGCCCTGGGCACCCGCTGGAATACTGCCTCAGCAATTGCGCGTGAGATATTTCCCGACGGGCAGACCCTCCCCCCGGGAGGAACAGGCCTGTGGCTCAAGGCCCCCTCCGAAATAGACACGCGTGAGCTGCGGGTCCTCGCCAAGAAGAACGGGATCCTGTTTGACTCCGGGGAAAAATATTTCGCCAGTAGTCACACCTCAAACAACTACATGCGCATTGGATTCGCCTCCATCCCTAACGAGCGGATCGTACCCGGACTCCTCAAGCTTGCCGCGCTGTTTCCCAAATGCTCATGAGCATATGAGGCTCTTCAGAATCCAGGGGGTATTCTCGGTCTGAATCCGCCGGAGGGCCTCCGAGCCTAAAATGGCCGGCCTGGACGGTGAACCTCCCCGCGGTTGCGCGGCGTAAAGATGAGCCACTTTGCCCGCAGTATCAACCCGTTCACAGGCAGTGCCACTGGCTCACAAAGAGGAACTCCCCCTTTACTCCCCCTTGTCAAACGAAAACTACCGCTACCTACGGCATGCCATCGACTTTGAAACCGCCCCAAAGTCCCTAAAATTCAATGTTTTTGAGAGTCAACGACACACAGCAGCATCCAGATGACTAGTTTCTCTTGCCCGCCGGTTCGAGTCCGGCCCGGGGCACCCAAAGGGCCTCTGACCTGCGGTTTTACTGTTTCAGCCAGGCACGCCGAGTGTCCAAATCACGTTCTACTCACGTTATTGATCGAAAAGTTGGTCACGTTTGGCGACCGTGGCTACCAACTATTGGCCCTCCGATCGCCTCGCCCTACTCACGACACGGAGCACCGCCGACCAGCCAAAAACTTCCCCTGGGACTGCGACCGGCCCGACGCGGCAGATTCGATCTTCAGGTTCACGCAGTTCGGCTACATTGCCGTGAACCAGCGGCCCTACGAAGAGCTGCCGCCGATCCATTCTGCCGGGCCTTTCTTCCAGCCGGCCAGACTCCGAACCCGTCCCTCAGAGGAACCCTCTACAGGACGGTATTTCCTCGTGGTTTGGGTTCCTGCAGGAGGGCATCCTGGACCACAGGAAACGAGAGCTCCCGCACCCCTTCCCGGCAGTGCGCCTCATGTCGAGGGCGCGCGCGCATCAGAATCGGCTGTCGGCTTTGGTTGGATAAGGCCGCGCGCCAACCTTCATTCGGACCAGCCGTCCGACTGTTGCACCGGCGATGGCGCAGAGCGCGCCGACTAGGCCAATGATGGCGAATGGGATCAGATCGTTCGTCACGGGGGCTGTACCTTGATAGCCTGCCAGCATGAACGTGCCGGCGAGGCAGAACCCGAAGAGCGCACTGCTGCCAAGCGCGGTCGCCCAGGTTGTGGAGAAATACCCGACGAAGAGGGCAGCGAGCCCCCACGGGATCAGGCTCAGTGAGGACCCCACGAAGATGTAGCGCGCGCCGATCAGACCCAGGATGGCGCCGAGTGCCGCCGCAAGGATTGGCCGAAGGGCCGTCAAGCTGGATGGTTTGCTCATGAGGCCCAGTGTAGTATCGTTTCACGTACTACGGGAGACGGAGTAAATGATGGTTCGACGCAAACAAGACGTGGCATGGGCGGATCCCGCACTGCTGATCCTCGGAAGCCTCGCTGCCGGCCCGAAACACGGATACGCGATCGTGCAGGACACCGAGGAATCCGCCGGGGTCACGCTTGGTCCAGGCACGCTTTACGCAGCACTGTCCCGACTTGAAGCTCGTGGTTACGTGCGCGCCCTTCCCGGTGAGGATCGCCGTCGACCGTATGAGATCACGACTGCCGGCTCGGCGCTGCTGACGGCGCGGCTGAAGGCGATGAGCAGTTTCGCCTCGCACGGTCTGGCACGGTTGAAGACGGCCCAGTCATGAGCCGCCTGGCGAAACTCGCACTGCGCGCATATCCGCCCTCCTTTCGTGCGCGATATGGTGACGAGCTGGCGGCCCTTGTTGAGGAAGTGCCCGGGTCGGCGCATACGACGGCGGATCTGTTCGGTGGCGCACTTCGGGCATGGGTTCGGCCGTATTTCAACGGCCCGGACGGTAAACGCCTGCGCCTGCAGGCGAGTATCTCGACCACCTGGATCGCGTGGTGCGCTGGATTCCTGATCGTGCCGGCGCTATACAAGGCGCTCCTGGACCCGGCAGGACCAGACGCCGTAGCAGCAGTCAGGGGGTTAATGGATGCCGCGGCCATCCTCCTGTGTGTCGGTTGGGCGATCGCACTGGTTGGCCTGGGCCTCATTGTCGCCCGCGTTCTCATTCCCGCCCTCCGGTCGCAGCGAAGGAGAGTGCTCGGCCCGCTCATTCCCGCCATAGTCCTGGCGGTGGTTGTGGGAATAGGGTTCCTGGCGCTCGTGTTGATCCGTCCTAAAGTCGGGCAGCCTCCGGCTGGCCTGTTCTGGGCCTTGACTGGTTGGTTGGTCGCAGTGGTGGCCTTCCTTGGCTGCTTGGGTGTTGGGCCAACAGTGAGCCTGCGCAGACTTGAGGCAACGACTTCGACCCTGCGCGCACCTTTGTTCCTCGGGGCCGGGCTCGCAGTCGTTTTGAGCGCCATGAGCTTGTGCAGCGTGATCGCCGCATTTCTTGGTCGCAACGCCACTCTGTTCAGCAGCGTCGTTCCTGTCGTAATCGTGCTCTTTGTCGCAGCCATCGCGTCAGTGGTATCGATGGTGAGCTCCGCTCATGGCATCAACGCCGCGCACCAGAAATAGCCGCGCCGGATCGGGGTGCATTTAGGGGGTGGACCTTCCCCGTGGCGTTGTTCGTTGGTAGCGTTCCATCATGAACCGCCAAGAGCTCTTTCTCCTGTCCGACGCAGCCCTTCGTGATGTGATCAACATGATTGGTCCGGACCAGCTCTCACTTGCCGCGCCCGCCGAGTGGTCGCGAAGGGCCAACCCGACCCTGCGGGACATCCTTGCCTATCACGCGTTTGATGAGGCCTGGGTGCCAGACGTCCTCGCGGGCCGCACCGCAGAGGAAGTTGGCAGCCGGTATGACGGAGACCTACTCGGGGAAGATCCCGTCGCGGGCTACAACGAGATCAACGACGCCGCAGCTCAAGCCGTCGCTTATGACCTCGATTACGACCAGGTAGTACACCTCAGTTACGGGGACTTCTCCCTCGGCGAATACCTCGAGCACACGAGTACTTATCGGGCGTTCCAGGCCTGGTCGATCGCGCACTTCCTCGGACTCAACTATTCCCTGCCGGATCCGCTCGTCGACGGGCTCTGGGAAATCATCGGGCCGCAGATCGACGGGTTCCGGGCCATGGGTGTCTTTCCCCCAGAGGTCCAGGTACCGGAGGACTCCACGAAAGAGACGTTGCTGCTGGCCAAAGTTGGTTACTGGAGGCCGTGATTCCGGAACGGAACTTTTCAAGTCGGGCGGTACCGTCGGGAGTTAGGCTGCTAGTTTTTCTGCGTTTTCCTTGAGTTGGTTGATCCATGCGGGCCCGGGAAGGGCAAGGATTTTGGAGTCGGTGGTCGTGGCGAAGCGGTTCGGGGTTTTGGCTCTCGCTGCGGCGAGGGTTTTGGAGCGTTCGGCTGCGACGGCGATGGCGAGCCCGTAGTGGGCGTTGGCGGTCGCGTGCAGGCCGATCCCGGAGTGCTGGTGGTGATGGTTGTACCACTCCACGAAGCCGCTGATGAAGGCCCTGGCGTCGCTGAGGGAGGCGAAGCGTTCCGGGAACGTTGGACCGTATTTCAACGATTTGAACAAGCTCTCACGGTACGGATTATCGTTGCTCACCCGCGGCCTGGAATGGGACCGGGTGACTTCCAAATCCGCCAGCAGCTCGGCGACGGTCTTGGACGTCCTCGACGTCCCCCGATCGGCGTGGACTACCTCGGGGACGCCGTGGATACCGAAGATTTCCTTCATCATTCTCACGGCCAGCACCGCTGATTCGGTGGCATGGACGTGCGCGCCGACAATGAAGCGCGAGTCGATATCGATCATCATGTAGCAGTCGAATTACTTCCCCTTCACCGGCCCGGCCAGCTCGCTGCCGGCCTGGTGCACGAGTCGTCGCGGACACCGGCGGCCACCCGCCCGGGCCCTGCACGCTGACGGCGGGGCGGCGATGACGGCCAAGGCACTGGTGTTGACCGTCGCGTTATTTGACGATGGGGCCGCCATAGGGTTTGGCGACGAACCGAGTATGGAAACGTCCCGCCGGGATGGTCCTGGCGGGGCGTTCGTGGTCATCGCCGCGGGCTGGTCGTCGCCGGTGCCGGGTGGGTTATTCGCTGAATTCGCTCACCGCTGATTGGGCCTCGGATTGGTCCACGACCGCACTTTTCGCTGAGCGGGTGGCCTTCAGGGCGGCGAGGGCGAGGTTATTCACGGTGCGTGGGTAGCCGCGGGACGCTTCGTGGATGACCGTGATCGCATCTTCGGAGAGGAGCGGGTCGGATCGGCTCGGCGGCGGACCAGGCCGACCAGGAAGACTTCCCCGGCCAGTTGATGGATACTGGTCCAGCAACCGAATCCCTCCACAACCGGGATAAGTTTGTGGCTGCAAGACGGATGCTGGAGAAAGCACGCCAGACATTCCCGACTGTCGATTAATTTCCATCTTGAATCATTGCCTCACAAAGGGGGCCTGGCATCAGTCGCGGGCCACCACCGACGGCTTCGCAATCTCGTGGCCCCGGGGCATCTGCGAAACGTTCGCAGGTTTGATCAGGAAATTGCAAGGGTCACCCGTTTCGTGGCTAGGTCTACGGTGAAGGATGCGGTGGTCATCACCGTGGATTCTTTGTCGGGATCGATAGTGCGCCGGTGAAGGGCCGGAGCCGTGCGGGCAGTTCGTCGAGTCCGAAAGGTTTGGTGATGTGGTCGTCTTCGCCGGCGACCGGGCTTCCTCCAGGACGTCATCTGTCTCTGGCTCAGGCAGCCGAGGCACTCGGAAATTGAAAGCCAGGCTTTCCTCGTAGCCGAGGGTTGTTCCCGTCGCGTCGTCTGGTCGCGGTCAGAGCTTCGTTCATTCGCCGCCAGGCTGTCCTGAGCGCTCGAATTCCTGCCGGCCCAGCTCAGTGAGTGTGAACTGCCTGCAGCCCGGACCGGTCTGGCCGTGTTGGAACGTGTGCTCGACGAGGCGCCGGCCGCGGACGTGTCGCCACCTTCTAGACCTGCTGGCCCGTCGACAACAACTCGTGGCCATGCGATTTCAGAGATCGTCGTCGGGTCGGGCGGCGAGGATCCGATTGGCTCTGACCTGAAGGATGCCCATCGACTCCTGGATCAGGGGCGAGGCGGTGCTGCCCCTGCGCACCGCGGCGACAATGCGGCGGGTGGGTTTCGGGTGGCCGGTGATGCGTAGCCGAACCACGTTTTCGGCACCATTCAAAGGTGCCAGCCGGGGCAGCAGGCCGACGCCCAGCCCCGCACCCACGAACGCGATGTGGGTTTCCCATTCAACGGCTTCATGGGCAATCCGCGGAGTCACTCCGACTGCTGTGAACGCCGCGGTGAAGAGGGAATGGTAGGTGGAACCGGCGGCCTCCGTGATCCAGGGGTCCGATGCCAGCTCTTCAAGCGTCGCTGTTTCCCGTGATGCCAGCGGATGGTCACCGGGAACGATCACGTCCAGTGGATCGTCGAGCAGGACTCTTTGCTCGAAGCGCGGATCGTCCTCACCATAAGTGTCGGACTGCATGGCGACGATAACTGCAAGGTCGATGCGTTCGGCAATCAACAGGTCGAAGCAACGGGCGGGATTAGCCTCAAGAACCTGCACCTCCAGCAGGGGGTGTGTCGAACGCAGGGTGGCGGCCAGCGGCGCGAGCAACTGGGCGGCTGCAGAGGAGAATCCGCCGAGGCCAAAGTGGGACTGCACTTGGTCGCCGGCCTCCATGGCTGAGGCACGCAGGCTCTCCCACTGGGCAATGAGGGCATCGGATCCCGCGACGAGAAAGCGCCCCGTGGCGGTAAGCCGCAGGCCCCGCCCCTCTTTCGTCAAGAGCTGCATTCCTAGCACGCGCTGGAGCTCTCGCAGTTGCGCGGAGACGGCAGAGGGAGAATAGCCGGTGAGTTCCGCTGTGGCGCCTATCGTCCCGCAACGGGCGAATACGCGGAGTGTGACGAGCCTCGCATCGATCATGCATCCATTGTGCATTGTATTCTCTCAAATTTTGCGCTTTTCTCGCAGAAGATTTGTGACTAATCTCATAGCTACACCAATTGCGAGGACGACGCCGGTGCCACCCCACCTCCTCGCCCCCCGAATCGCACACGTCCCCAGCCCTCCCGAAGGAAACCCATGACAGCTTCAGTGAACGTGCCCCTCAATTCACGCGGAAAACTCGCTGCAACATTGCCTGCCGAGCAGCTGGCAGAAATTACCGCGTTGTTTGAGTTCCGGCGCACCGGCCACTCCCTCGATGCCCCCTTCTACACCGACTCGACAATTTTCAAGATCGACATGGAAGCCATTTTCGGCCAGCACTGGATCTTTGCCGCCAGCACCGCTGAACTCCCGGAGCCGGGCGACTACGTCACCGTCGACTACGGGCCATACTCCCTGATTGTGTTGCGCAACGACGACGGGGGCGTCAACATCCTGCACAACGTGTGCCGCCACCGCGGCGCCCGCGTCCTGACCGATGCCGCAGGGACCACCGGGAACCTCGTTTGCGGCTACCACTCCTGGACCTACTCCCCGGAGGGCAACCTGATCCATGCCTCCGCGCCCGGGGAAACGAAGTTCGACAAGGGCTGCTTCGGCCTCAAGCGCGCCCACGGCCGCGAGGTTGCCGGACTTATCTTCGCCTGCATTGCGGATGAACCGCCAGCGGACTTCGACGAAACCGCAAAGATCTTTGAGCCCTACCTCGCGCCGCACGATCTGTCGAAGACAAAAATCGCCTACCAGCAGAACATCATCGAAGAGGGCAACTGGAAGCTCGTCATGGAGAACAACCGTGAGTGCTACCACTGCGACGGCCACCCTGAGCTCGCCTGCTCCCTCTTTCCCACCTGGGGCCTGACGGAGGGCCTGATCCCGGCCCATCTCCAGGAGGTGTGGGACCGGAACAAGGAAGCACAGTCCACGCTCGAGGACCGGTGCCGCCGCTATGGCCTTCCCTATGAGGTCGTCGAGCAGCTTGACACGCGCATCGCGGGAATCCGCATCTCTCGGGAATCGCTCGACGGTGACGGTGAATCGTTTTCGCCCGACGGGCACAGGCTCTCCAAGAAGCTGCTTGGCGACTTGCGTGACTTCCGCCTTGGCCGCTGCTCGATGCACCTGCAGCCCAACAGCTGGTTCCACTTTCTCGGCGACCACGTCGTCACGTTCGGCGTTTTCCCCATCAATGAACACCAGACACTGGTACGCACCACCTGGCTGGTGGCTGACGACGCCGTGGAAGGCATCGACTACGACCCGGAGAAACTCACCTACACCTGGAAGCAGACGAACCTGCAGGACAAGGCGTTCGTGGAACTGTGCCAGCAGGGCGCCGGCAGTCCCGCCTATGAGCCCGGTCCATACATGAAGAGCGAATACCAGGTCGAGGCATTCATCAACTGGTACGTGCAGCGCGTACAGGAGCACTTGGCATGATTGAAGTCCTCACCGAGACGGGAACCCAGGAACCACAGCGGATTCGCGGTCTTGAAATGCCGTGGAACAGGGTGATGGGCAGCAACGAGGGTGCCGCCCGGGCGGCCCACGCTTTGGGACCCTGGCATCCGCAGGAGTTCATGGCCGAATGCGTCGAAACCGTTCCCGAGGCAGGCGGCATGATGACCTTCGTGTTCCGCCGCTGCGACGGTGCGCCCCTGGCGTTCCGAGCCGGCCAGTACGTGAACGTCGCGTTTCCCGTCAATGGCGAGGAGCCGGAGCCGGTGGACCGGAGCTACTCGCTGTCAAGTTCGCCCACCGAGCCGTGGACCTTCAACATCACCGTCAAGTGCGACCCCACGGGACTCGTCTCACCATGGGTGCACGCGAACGTCAAACCCGGCACCGTACTTGAGATGCTCGGACCGGTCGGGGCATTCCACCTGCCCGATGCCGACCGGCGGGCACGGTACCTCCTGCTTGCCGCCGGCGCAGGCATCACCCCCATCATGTCGATGGTGCGGACCATCCACTCCCTGCCCGGACAGGCCGACGTCGTTGTGCTCTACCACGGAGCGGCTGCCGGAGGCTTTGCCTTCCACAAGGAGTTGGCCTACACCGCCTCCGTGGACTCGCGCGTCAAGGTCTTCTACTCCCTGGGCGACCGCAGCATACCCGATGGGTGGGAAGGGCTCAGCGGAAGGCTGACGGCGGCCATGCTCGAGGAGGTGGCCCCGGACGCCAATGGCCGCCAGGTGTACGCATGTGGACCTGAGGGTTACCTGAACACCGCCACCGAGCTCCTCAAGAAGGTCGGTGTGGACGACACTTCCATCTACATGGAGTTCTTCTCCGGGGACCGCCAGACCCTCCTTGAATACCAGGCGGAGGTGGCTCTCGCGGCCGACTTCGCGGAAGGGATCGCCGAGGAGATCGCAGAATCCGCCGAGGACTACTATGAAAGCCAGCCCACCGCATTCGGCCTCTACGAGCCGGTTTACGACGCCGACGGAACCCTGGAGGCCTCGGGGCTGCCCCTGGAAATCGTCGCCCCTGAGGCGCCCGGCTCCGACGCCTCAGCCGAGAGCGCGGGCGGGGAGCCGGAAGCCGCTTCACCTGATGCCTCGAGCTTCGACACGGTGGGTACAGGCAGCCTCACCATGTCCTTCATGCGCACCGGCATCAATGTGCGGATCGAGCCCAGTGAGCGCATCCTCGAGGTGGCCCACCGTGCGGGCGTCAGAATTGGCGCGAACTGCAAGGAAGGCATGTGCGGCTCCTGCAAGGTCGTCAAGCTTTCAGGGGAGATCGAGATGAACCACCAGGGCGGGATCCGTGCACGGGAAATCTCTGCAGGCAAGTTCCTGCCCTGCTGCTCCACCGCGCGCACAGACATGGTGATCGATGCCTAGCCGCTTCCAGCTGCTCTAGGCCGGGCAGCAACAGTGACAAGTCCGAGAATGTCAGGCGTGGCGTTTGGTTTGCCCTCTATGGATTCGCGGGCTCCCCCCAACCACCCCGTGCGTTTCGGGGGATACAAATGCACCACCGGCCCGAGTGCATCTAGGACATGTTGCCGGCCACCCCCCTCCATCGGCACAGCCAGCCTGAACGCCTTCGTTGCCCGGCAGCGGTATGCGTTGCATGTATCAATTGGCCCAACTCGCTTCACGAAAACCGACAACAACCACCTCGCAGACAGTCTGAGGCAACCAGCATCGCCGTCAAGCTCATGATTCACCGAGCAGAGGATTCACTCATGTCTACAAGCAATGACTCAAAACCCTCCACGCCCAAGGAGTTGGCCGCCGAGAACAGCTTGGCAGCAGCTTCCCCCGACGCAGAACCCAGAAGTATACAGAACCCTAAAGCAGTCTTCAGTGTCACCGCTGAACCAAGAAGGGAACAAATCTCAATGACCCATCCGACCACTCCGACGGCCTCCGTCGACGCCTCCAAATCAAAAGAGACCAGCTCCAATTTCAAACGCCGCTTCATGGTGCGGCTTGTCGCTGTCTTCATCGGCGGGATGTTCCTCGACGGTTACATCCTCGGAATCATCGGCCCCGTCACCGGACTCATGCGGTCAGAGCTCCATCTCAACGCACTATCTCTGGGCATGATCGCTGCAGGCCCGCTGGTTGGTATCTTCGTCGGCTCCCCGCTGGCTGGCTGGGCTACTGACAAGTTCGGACGCAAGCCCATGTTCCTCGTGGACATGGGCCTGTTCCTGATCGCCTCAGGGGCCCAGTTCTTCGTAACCTCCGGAGACGGGGCCGTGATCCAGCTGGCCATCATCCGGTTCATAATGGGCGTCGCGATCGGCGGCGAGTACTCAATCGGTGGGCCATTGCTATCAGAGTTCTCACCTCCAAAGCTCCGCGGGCGACTGCTCGGGCTGACTCTGATCGCCTGGTACGTCGGTTTCATGATGGCATTCATCATCGGCACGCTCCTGCACGACGCCGGCACCCCATGGCGCCTCATAATCGGCACGAGCACGATACTCGCATTCGTGCTGTTCCTCGCCCGCTTGGGCCTGCCCGAATCGCCGAGCTGGCTCATTACGAAGGGACGGCACACGGAAGCACTCGCGATCGCACGCCGATACGTCGAATCGCCCCAGATGCACGACAGCATCACCGGAGAGATGGATCTGAGGATGATCCAGGAGGCCCAAGCCGCGAAGAGTGGGACCAAAATCAAGGGCGCCTCCATTGGAATGCTGTTCTCCAGGCAGCACTGGCGCACCACCCTCTTCACCGCCGGTTTTTGGTTCTGTGCGGTCACTCCGTACTTCGCGATCGCGACCTTCGCCGACGACGTGCTCAACCGATTCGGCTTCGGCGGCTGGACCGGTGGAGTCGGCCTGTCCGCACTTGCGGCCGCGGGTGTTGTCACCACCGTACTTCTGATTGACAAGCTCGGCCGCCGAATCCTCACCGTGCCCGGGCAGTGGCTCTGCGCAGGCATCCTGCTGATCATCGGAGTCTGGGCGGACGCACCATCGATCATCGTGCTCGTACTGTTTCTCGCCTTCTCCTTCTTCAATGCCAGCTACACCACGCTGACCCAGGTCTATCCGGCCGAGGTATTCCCCGGCCACCTGCGCGGCATCGGCATGGGCTTCTCCGCGGCCTTCAGCCGCATCGGAGCCGCACTCGGCACCTTCGCCCTGCCATGGGCGATCATCAACATCGGCCTTGGCCCAAGCATGATCGTAGCCGCCGCCGTCGCATTGCTCGGCGCAGTCCTCTCGCAATGGCTCGCGCCTGAGACGAAGGGGCGCACCCTCGCCGAAATCTCAGCACATTTATCCCACTGACACCGGGACTGCACGGTGACTTCGAGCCAGAGCTAAGGCCCTCGGCCACGAACCCCGTTGCCGACCCGCTGGCCCGTCCTCGAGCTGAATGGCCTGGCAGGGATGGGGGCGCCTGCGCCCGGGTGAAGGAAAGCCCGTGGAGGCGTTGACACGCGTGATGTGGAACACTAACGTTTGTTATATATGAGTTGTATGATCAGTTGTCAGCTTTGAAATCTACTTCGGACAGGCCAGGAATTTGGAAAATTTGGGTTCGATATCAGTCGGCGTTCTGCTTGACCAGGTCGCACAACGCATCCCTGCGCCCGGGGGCGGCACAGTGGCCGGGCTCCAGGCGGCCTTCGCGGGCAGTCTGCTTTCCATGGTGGCCGGCTACTCCCGCGGGCGGAAGTTTGCCGATGTGGAAGATGTCATCAGTGGCCTGGCCGTTCGGGCTGCGCAGTTGACAGCACGGGCCGTCCAAGCTGGTGAAGACGACGCACAGGCGTTCGCGAAGGTGGGGGCCGCCTATGGGCTTCCGTCCGAGGGCGAGGCCGCAAAGGCCGGGCGCCGGACGGCCATTCAGTCAGCCCTGGTGGGTGCGGCGAGGGCGCCGCGTGAACTCATCACCATCTGCGCGGAGCTGACGGCCGTGGCCGAAGGCCTGCTCCCGATTGGCAACCGCAGCGTGGTCGCGGACGTCGCTGCGGCGGCCGCCTCGGCCCGGGCCGCGGTGTCCACTGCCCGGGTGAATCTTGAGGCAAACCTGCCGGCGGTGGAGGCCGCCGGCGTTGACGGCGGAGGACTGCGGGCTGCTGCGGACAGCGTCGAAGCTCTGCTGCTGCGGCTGGATGATGTCACGGATGCCGCCCGGAATGCGGTTGCGGCGTGAACGCCCGAATCCTTTCGGGCCGCCCGGTCGCCGAGGCCATCCTTGCGCGGCTCGCGAACGTCATGGAGGAACTGCACCGCCAGGGCCAGGACCGCCAGCTTCTCATCGTGACGGCCACTCCCGATCCCTCCAGCGCATCCTACGTCCGGGCCTTGCAACGGTTCGGGGCAAAGGTGGGGGTCACCGTAACCGTCGCCGATCTGGGCCCGGAAGCCTCCGCTGCCCGTATCCGGTCTGTCCTGGAAACAGCCAGCGCCGATGACGCCATCCACGGGATCATCATGCAGACCCCGTTGCCCGACGGGATCACCCTGGCAGGGCTCGGCAGCGCCATTGCGGTGGAGAAGGACGTCGATGGCGCCAATCCCGCCTCGCTGGCACGGCTCCTGGCACAGGAGCCGTGCTTCCCGCCAGCCACGGCGGCCGCCGTGATCGAATTGCTGGACCACCACGGCATAGCGCTCGCGGGCCGGAAGGCCACGGTCGTCGGGCGATCGCTCGTCGTCGGGAAGCCCTTGCTGCACCTGCTGCTCAACCGTGATGCGACAGTGACCATCGCCCATTCCAAATCGGTCGACCTGCCCGGGCAGACCGCGGGGTCCGCGATCGTCGTGGCGGCGGCTGGCAGGGCCGGCCTGATCGGCCCCGAGCATGTGGGTCCGGGCAGTGTGGTCATCGACGTTGGCACGAACTATGACGACACCGGCGCACTCGTCGGAGACGTCCAGGCCGATGCCGTCGGGGCCGTCGCAGCCGCCATGAGCAGGGTCCCGGGTGGGGTCGGAACCATCACCACGGCACTTCTTTTCCGCAATACCGTCCAGGGCTTGCCCGCGGAAGCCGGGCCCGCGGTCCCACACCGCGCCAAGGCCGCTTTACAGGGGGCCTGCCCGCCCGGGTGAACCTTCAGCCAAGGTAGGGTCCCGGACGAAACCTGCACCCTTTACCCGGCGCCCCCACCACCAGCGAAACCCTCCCCCAGGCCCCGCGGGGCCCGATGAACAAGAAACGAGACACCATGACCACCACCCTTCCACTGGCCGCCAACCCACAGTCCCAGACCACGGCGGGAAGCCCGGAACCTGCCCGAGGGCCCGATACCGTGCTGACCCTGTCCTGCCCGCAACGCAGCGGGATCGTCCATGCCATCTCCCATTTCCTGATGGAGAGGGGATCCAACATCACCGAGCACCAGCAGTTCGACGACGTCGTGGACGGCAGGCTGTTCCTGCGCACCGCGTTCACCGGCACCGCGCCAGATACCGACGTGGAGAAGCTCACCGCCGACTTTTCGCCGGTCGCCGCCGAATTCGACATGGAATACACCTTTCACAACGGTGCCCGCCCGAGGGTCCTGGTGATGGTCTCAAAGTTCAGCCACTGCCTCCACGACCTGATCTTCCGCTGGCAGACCGACAGCTTGGCCGCAGACCTGGTCGCCGTCGTCTCCAACCACGAGGACTTGCGGCCCATGGCCGAAGCGGCGGGCCTGCCTTTCCACCACATACCCATCACGGCACAGACCAAGGCAGACGCGGAGTCACGGCTGTTGGAGCTCGTGGGGTCCTACCAGACGGACCTGGTGGTGCTGGCCCGCTACATGCAGGTCCTCTCCAACGACCTTTGCCGCCAACTCTCCGGCCGCGCCATCAACATCCACCACTCCTTCCTGCCCGGGTTCAAGGGCGCACGGCCCTACAAGCAGGCATACGACCGCGGGGTCAAGCAGATTGGCGCGACCGCGCACTACGTCACCGCAGACCTGGACGAAGGCCCAATCATCGAACAAGAAGTCATCCGGGTCGACCACCGGCTCAGCCCCGACCAGCTGGCTACCGCAGGACGGGACACCGAAGCACTTGCGCTCTCCAGGGCAGTGCGGTTGCACGCCGAAAAGCGCGTGCTGCTCAGCGGACACCGCACCATCATCTTTACCTGACCAAGCACTTTCGGCCGGACCTACCGCACACCGACAACACGCCAGCCCCGCCCCCGGCCACATGGCCAAGCACCGTCCCCACGAACCCGACCCCAAGAACGGAAGACCACCATGCAAATATCACCCCGCGTCGTTATCATCGGAGCCGGCATCGTCGGCGCCAACCTGGCCGACGAACTCACCGAACGTGGCTGGACCCGCGTCACCGTCCTGGACCAGGGCCCGATCCCACTGACCGGCGGCTCCACCTCCCACGCCCCGGGGCTGGTCTTCCAGACCAACCCGTCCAAGACCATGACCGAATTCGCCGCCTACACCGGCCGCAAACTTGCCTCCCTGGCCAGGGACGGAGCCCGGGCATTCAACGCCGTCGGCGGCCTCGAAGTCGCCACCACCCCTGAGCGGCTGACCGAACTCAAGCGTCGTCACGGATTCGCCACGGCATGGGGGCTGGAGGCCCGCCTGGTGGATGCAGCCGAGGCCAAGTCCCTGCATCCGCTCATCGACGAAAAGCTGGTTCTTGGCGGCCTGCACGTGCCCAGCGACGGCCTGGCCTCCTCGGTGCTGGCCGTGGAACTGCTCCGCGAACGCGCCGAGTCCCGCGGCGCCAGGTTCCTCGGCTGCACCCCGGTCACCGGCATCGAACGCGCCGGCGGCAAGGTCACCGGGGTCCGCAGCGCCGACACCGTATTCCCGGCGGACATCGTGGTCTCCGCCGCCGGATTCTGGGGACCGGCCGTCGGGGACCTGATCGGCATGACGGTGCCCCTGATACCACTGGCCCACCAGTACGTGACCACCACGCCGCTGGCCGAACTGGCCGGGCACCCGGACCAGGTCCTGGGCAGCGGCAACAATGCCAGCCTGCCCATCCTGCGCCACCAGGACCAGGACCTTTACTTCCGCCAGCACGGTGAGCGACTGGGCATCGGCTCCTACGCACACCGCCCCATCCCCGTCGGCTACGACGAAATGCCGGCCGTGGACCGGATCACCGAGCACTCCATGCCGTCCCGACTGGAGTTCACGGCCCAAGACTTCGACCAGCCGTGGAAAGCCTGCCAGCAATTGCTGCCATCCCTGCACAACGCCGCGATCGACGACGCATTCAACGGCATCTTCTCCTTCACCCCCGACGGCGGATCACTGGTGGGTGAATCCCGGGACCTGAAGGGATTCTTCATCGCCGAAGCCGTCTGGGTCACACACTCCGCCGGCGTGGCCAAGGCCGTTGCCGAACTGCTGGTCAACGGCCACGCCGAAACGGACCTGCACGAACTCGATCTCGCCCGCTTCGAAGAGATCCAGCTCCAGCCCGAGTACGTGCTGGAAACCTCACAACAGAACTTCGTCGAAATATACGACATCCGCCACCCCCTCGAACCGCGCCAATCGCCGCGGGAACTGCGCGTCTCCCCCTTCCACCAGCGCCAGGTGGAACTCGGCGCCTTTTTCCTGGAAACAGGCGGATGGGAGCGCCCGCACTGGTACGAGGCAAACGCCAGCCTGCTCCAGCGCCTCCCCCAGGACTGGCAGCCCCCGGCCCGCGACGCCTGGTCGGCGAAATTCGATTCCCCCATCGCCGCAGCCGAGGCTCACGCCACCCGGACCAACGTGGCCATGTACGACATGACGGCGTTGAAGCGGCTGGAAGTCTCCGGCCCCGGCGCACTGGGCCTGCTGCAACGGCTGACCACCGGACAGCTGGACAAGAGCATCGGCTCGGTCACCTACACGCTCATGCTGGACGAGGCGGCGGGGATAAAAAGCGACCTGACCGTGGCCCGCATCACTGACACCCTCTTCCAAATCGGCGCCAACGGCGGGCTCGACCTGGACTACATCACCCGCCAGGCAGCCGGGCAGACGGAGGCAACCCCGCAGCAATGGGTCCAGGTCCGGGACACCACCGGCGGCACCTGCTGCATCGGCGTGTGGGGACCCCACGCCCGGGACCTTGTCCAGCCGCTGACCCCACAGGATTTGTCCAACGAAGGCCTGAAGTATTTCCGCGCCGCCAGCACCACCGTCGCCGGCATCCCGGTCCGATTGATGCGCCTGTCCTACGTCGGGGAACTCGGCTGGGAGATCTACACCAGCGCCGAGAACGGCCTGCGGCTATGGGACGCCCTCTGGGCGGCCGGCCAGCCCCTCGGCGTGACCGCCGCCGGCCGCAGCGCGTTCAACAGCCTCCGCCTGGAGAAGGGGTACCGGTCCTGGGGCACCGACATGGACACCGAGCATGACCCCGTCCAGGCCGGCCTCGGCTTTGCCGTGCGCCCCAACAAGGAAGGCTTCATCGGCAAGGAAGCGCTGGAGCTGCGCAGCGCCCAGCCCCCGACCACCCGCCTGCGCTGCCTGACCATAGACGACGGGACATCGATGGTGCTGGGCAAGGAACCGGTATTCGCCAATGGACAGCGGGCCGGCTACATCACCAGCGCAGCGTTCGGGCACACGGTCCGCAAGCCCGTGGCATACGCCTGGCTGCCAGCGGCCCTGGCCGAGAACGCCAAGGTGGAAATTGAATACTTCGGCCGGCTGATTACAGCCACCGTGGCCGCCGAGCCCCTCGTCGATCCCGAGATGAAAAAGATCCGCGCCTGACCACGCACCATCAGGCGGTGGCCCGAAAGCAACCCTTTCAGGCCACCGCCCATCCCCCACCGCGCCTAAAGATTGCCGCGCACAAGCAGTTCGAAGTGCGTGACATGTTCTTCAGCAAGGACAGCAGCGCGATCCGCATCCCCATCGATAATCGCCCGCAACAAAGCCTCATGCTCCTTGACATTCCCGGCAATCGGGGCAAGCCCCGTAAGCACGAAGTTCCACATCCGCTGGGAAAGACTAAAATACTGGATCAGTGTCGCCTCCAGGTAGCTGTTGCGCATGATGGCGTACACCATGCGGTGGATCTGCCCGTCCAGATCCATCGCGGCCCTGTTGGACGCCGGCGCGGCGTCCGTCAAAGCCAGCAAACAGTCCTCCAGCCGAAGCCGGTCATCATCGGTTGCCATCTCGGCAGCACGACGCGCAGCAAATGCTTCGAGCACCCGGCGGGCGTCGGAAATGGCCTTCAAGTCCCGGATGTTCACGTCCGCGATAATGGTTCCCCGGCGTGGATAGACCGTGAGCATCCGATCAGACTCCAAGCGCTTGACGGCCTCGCGCATTGGCGTGCGTCCAACCTTCAGCTCGGCCATCAATTCGTCTTCATTCAAGGCCGCACCGGGAGGCAGCCGCATGTCAATGATGCGCTCCCGCAACTCAATATACGCGTGTTCCGCCCTGGTCCGGCCGACAGTAGATGTTCCGTTCACAATGCGGGGCCTCTTCCTCGATCCAAAGAACCACTATCCGGCTCACCCTAGATATATCAGATCCGTCGGGCCGCCAGAACAACAGCCGCTCGCGCCAGTCCGGGACGGGAGGGCCGTTCGCTCTCCCACGCAACGGTGCAGGGCGCAACCTCTCTACCGGAGGGGGCCAGCCCAATGGCTTCCCCTGGGACTTCGGGCAGCCCAACGCGTGCAGCGTCGGTCATCCAGCTCGCAATTCGACACCACGTATTGGGCCACCAGCCCGACGAACGACGATGGACGATATTTCCGGCCACCTTTCCCTCCGGTCCGTCGGACTCCCAACTCATCACAGTAAGTGGATCCTTCGGCGGACACCCGAGTTGCGTTCCGTGGCTGGGATGGGTCGGAGGGGGCGGCAATGTTCTTGCACGCAACGAGCCGGCCGCTTTACTGATTGGCGTGAAAACTGCCGGGCTTGATGTGCAGGTCATTTAGCAGGACCGCGGCCGGGTCCGGTTGTTTGCGTTCCAGGAGCGCGTCAAGGAGATCGATGGTGGTGGCCTGGCGGGCTTTCCTAGCAGTGGCCATCGCGAGGGCCCGTGGAATGACGGCGCGCACTCCAGAGCTCAGCGGCATGTGTTTGCTTTTGTGGGCGCGGGACATGGGATCTATCTCTGGGGCGGTGATGCCGATCGCGGCGAGGGCGCGGCGATCGAGGTCGTGGGCGTGGGTGCGCGCCGTAAGAACGTCGACTCCGGTAAGCGTGGCAATGTCGGTGTCGTGGAGGATCCCGAGCAAGAGGTGGTCAGTGCCGATGCGGCGGTCGCCGCGTCGGACGGCCTCGTCGCGGCTGGACTCGATGGCCGCGCGGGCGGCGGGTGAGAGCCGGCTAGTCATGGTTGGCTTCCTGCTTCGCGTATTTCGTATGGACTGACTGCCGGGTAACGCCGAGCGCGTCTCCGATCTGTTCCCAGGACCAACCCTGCTTACGCGCAAGTTCGACATGGATTGCCTCAACCTGCTCCGCCAGCCGGTGCAGCGCACCAACCGCGCGCAGGCCGACCACGGGATCGGCCGACTTGATTTGTGCCGGGAGGTCACCAGTGAACATAGCTGACAGCTTAGCTTGACAAAGTCGTGCCGTCAATCCAAACTGACAAGATCAAAGGCTGTCAGTTTGATCTGACAAGGAGCTGAAATGCCAACAGGGACAAAGCGTCATGAGCGGGTAGTCGACGTAGAGGGCTTGCGGATGCGCTACGGCACCAAAGTTGTCCTGAATGATGTGACCTTCCAAACCTGCCATGGGCAGGTGCTGGCACTGCTGGGGCCGAACGGGGCAGGCAAGACGACGACGATCGAGATCCTGGAAGGGTTCCGGGTCAGATCCGCCGGCCGGGTGTCGGTCCTCGGCACCGATCCCGTCCGCGGGGGCGAGGGGTGGCGGTCGCGTCTGGGAATCGTGTTGCAGTCCTGGCGGGACCACCCTAAATGGCGGGTGCGCGAGTTGCTGGCCTATCAAGGGTCCTACTACACGCCCTACGGGACTGAGTCGGTCGTCCGACCCTGGGGCGCGGACAATCTGCTGGCCGCGGTGGGTCTCAGCGGACAAGCGCACACACAGGTCAGAATGCTCTCCGGCGGGCAACGCCGTCGACTCGACGTCGCGATCGGGCTGGTCGGTCGTCCTGAACTGTTGTTCCTGGATGAACCGACCGCGGGTTTGGACCCGCAGGGCCGCCGCGACTTTCATGACCTCATCCGCGAGGTGACCGAGCGTTTCGAGACAACAATCCTCATCACCACCCACGACCTGGACGAAGCCGAGAAGCTTGCAGATCGGATCATCATCCTCTCCGGGGGGCGCATCATTGCCGATGGCACACCTACCGGTTTGGCCCAAGAGATCCTCGGCCGCGATGAGGTCCGCTGGAGTCTCCAAGGGGAACACTTCCGAGAATTCGTAAGTGACTCCACCGGGTTCGTCCGCGGCCTGTTCACGCAGCACGGCTACGCGATCCGCGACCTGGAAGTCCGCCGCGCCTCGTTGGAGGACACCTATCTCAGCCTCGTGCGTCGGGCCGAAAAATCCCCCGACGCCTGGACTGGCAACCAGGCAGAAGACTTGAAAGGAACATCCTGATGACGTCATTCGCGAACTCGGTGCGCGCAGGCGTCACCGGGGGCCTGATCGAATTGCGACAATCCTTTACAGGCACGGCACTGATCGGCCAACTCCTCTGGCCGGTGGCGACCCTTGTTGCGATCATCCTTCTCCGCGACACGAAATACGGCGCGGGCAATGTCGGCCTGGGCGGGTTCATCCTGCCCAGCACCCTCGGCATGTTCGCCGCACTCGGCATGGTCTTGATCATCCAATACCTCTCCGCCGACCGCGAAGACGGCACGCTCCTGCGCGCCAAGGCCACTCCCAACGGCATCCGCGGTTACCTGATCGGGAAGTTCGTCACCGTCTCCGGCTCGGTCCTTGCCTACCTGATCATCATCCTGGTCCCCGGACTTTTCATCGTCGGCGGGAGGCTGGATCTCAGCCGTCCCGCATCGTGGCTGACGCTGGCCTGGGTGTTGGTTCTCGGGCTCGTTGCAACCCAGGCCATCGGCGCCATTATCGGGTCACTAATCTCCAGTCCCCGCGGCGCCTCATACCTCTCGTTCCCAGTCATCGGCCTGATCACGATCTCCGGGATCTTCTACCCGATCACCGCCCTGCCGGGCTGGCTGCAAGGGATCGGCCAAGTTTTCCCCATCTACTGGCTCGGTCTCGGAATGCGGTCAGCGCTGCAGCCGACCAGCGCAGTGAACATCGAGATCGGCCAGTCCTGGCGGCACCTGGAAACCGCGGGAGTCCTCGGCCTGTGGGTTGCCTTCGGACTGATCGTGGCCCCCATCGTGATCCGACGGATGACCCGCCGCGAATCAGGATCGAAATTCATCGAACGCCGCGACCAAGCACTCCAACGCTCCCGCTGAAGCAAGGCACCTTGTTAGTCGGTCCCCCGCCGGACCATGTTCAGCCAGGACGCGCTGGTCGGGGTGAAGTGCACGTTGATGCGGGGATGCTCACCGAGCCATGACCTGACCTCAGCGGTCTTGTGTGTCGCGTAGTTATCCATGTGCGTTTGGCCGGCGAGCCGATCTGCAACGGCAACCCCGGCTGGGTACGGTCCAAAGCCTGAATCTGGGTCTTCTCAGCAATGCCCAACACCACCGCATTCTCCGGCGGGGCCATGTACAGTCCCACCACGTCGATGACTTTCACCTCCAGCTCCGGGCCGGTGGAGAACTTGAAGGTCTCTTCCTTCCACGGCTTGAACCCGTACTCCCGCCAGGTCCGTGCCACAGTGGAGAAATCGATTCGCAGATGCCGGGCCAGCAGCCTTGCGGACCAGTGCGTGACACCGAGCTTCTTCGGCGGCGGCTTCAACGTTGCGGTAATGATTTTCGCCCGGTCAATCTCCCGCGGCCGGCCCGACCGGTCCCGGTCTTCCAGCCCGTCCAGGCCGAACGCCTGGTAGCGGTTCCGCCACGCTGTCACGGTAGGAACGGGCACACCGGCCAGCTCTTTCTCCCCAAAACTAACCTAAAAACTACTTAAGACAAGCGCCACTAGTCGCGGCACCCAGAACCTTGAGGGAGCCGGAATTCTGTTCGCAATACACCAGGAAGAACTTCCGCGGAAGCGTTTACTCCACCTCACGTCATTCGACAGTTATTCCTCGCACCAGCCGCCCAACGCCCAACGAACCTCGACGCCATGCCATGCCCCAGGGCAGCAAACCGGGGTTAGAGAGAGTTCCGCGGTGGGTTAGTGCGCTGCTCTCAGGAACGGTTCGATCCGCCGTTCTCCTGTCGGGGTGCCGACGGCATCGATTTTGAGTGATTCGAGGAAGAACCGTGTCAGATTGCTCAGGCGGGGAGAACTTCGATCGGCCGCCCATTGGAGTGGTCGCAGGATCGATGGAGGGATGCGCAGAATGTGCTGACGGCGACCTGCGACGCTGAAGGCTAGTTCTTCAAGTTCGCGGTAGCTGAGAATGTCGGGGCCGCCGATGTCCCAGCTCGCCGATGGTTCGGCAAGATGTTCGACGATGAATTCGGCGAGATCAGCGCCATGGATGGGGTTAATTTTCGCGGTACCGTCGCCGAGGGTGAATCCGAACCCTCGCCTGGCCATGAGCAGGAAATCGGTGACATCGGAGAAGTAGCCGGAGGGGTTGACGATCTGAGCTGCTACACGGCTGCGGCGCAGCGTTTCCGAGAACGCGTGCTTGGAACGCATGGTCAAGGACGTGCCGCTCTGGCAGTGCAAGACGTTGACGTAGAGGAAGGACACCACCTCATGGCGCTCTGCGTCCTCAAGCAGGCGCAGGTTGCCGAGGAAGTCGATATCCCACGGACTCGCGTTCTGCCGGGTGACTCCCAGAGCGGAGACGACGCGGTCGGCGCCCTGGCAGGCATCCATGAGCGTCGAGGAGTCCGTGTAGTCAACGATTCTCCACTCGGCAACGTGGCCATGCAGCGACGGCGCACCGAACGCACCCGGGGCTTCCGCACGCTCCCGCGAGCGAACCAGCGCACGCACCCGATAACCTCGCAAGTCGAGCACGTCGACGACATGTCGTCCGACATAGCCGGTGGCGCCCGCGACAACGATCGTCTCGCTCATGGATGTCACCTTTCCGGTACCGCGTTGAACTCACTTGCCGTCGAAACGACGGGAACTGCGCAATATTGCGGTGATTGCAACCATCGCTCACTAAGTGCTGCAACCACCGCAATATTTCAAGAAGCGTCGATCAATACGTCAAACTGACGGGTGATCGACACGATACCTCTTTGAACCGGAATCGCCGAGTGCCTGTGATGCTCGTTGGTGTGCGAGGCAGAATCAAGCCATGGCTGCTTGTTGGGCCGCCTCGTCCGACGTCGCCGCAGTTCCAAACCGTCGTTGTTCTCTACGCTCGATCGCTCCCGCGAGCAGGGACAGTCCGATATTGACAAGCATGAACAGGATCGCGGCGACGGACAGTGCTTGGAGTGCGGACTGGCTGTAGTACGACCCGATTAACGTTGCCGTGTGCAGCAGTTCCAGATAACCGCCGAGGACATAGGCCAGTGCCGTTCCCTTGAATATGATCACCATTTGGCTCACCATCGCCGGGCTCATCGATCGCAGTGCTTGTGGCAGCAGGACCAGCCAAATGGTTCGGATCGGGGAGAATCCAAGCGCGGTCGCCGCTTCTGATTGGCCGTGCGGCAGCGCTTGAACGCCTGCTCGTATCAGATCTCCAATAACCGCCCCACTGTAGAGCGTGAGCGCGATGACCAGAAACCAGAAGTCCGGGAGCTGCACGCCCCAGGTCGGCAGCATCAGCGAGGTAAAGAACAGAAGGAGCAGCACGGGAATGCAGTTGAAGATCGCGGTATAGCCCATGCAAAAGCGGCGAAGCACCCAGGACGGCGAGAGGAGACCGAACGCTAGCAGGCATCCAACCACCATCGATAGGATCATGGCTGTGACTGCAGCGGTGAGATTGTTGAGAAGGCCTGCTCCAAGAAGTCTCCACATCCCCCATTGGGAGAATGGTGCCCACGCCGAGGCACTGAAAACGTCGTGGGCGCTGAGCTCAACGATCACCCATAGGCCGATGACCAGGACGGCCACACAGGTAGCGATCTCCAAGAGTCGGTGCCGGCGGCGGGCTCGCGGACCGGGCTCATCGAAAAATGTTGTGAAACTCATCTGCTGAATGCCACCTTTCTGTCGAGGGCCGTGACCAGTCGCGTTAACAGGAGGCCGATCACGATATAGGCAACTGCGGCGCCCCCCAGCATGATGAAAGGCTGCACTTCGTCGATGGCGATTTTGTCGGCGGTGAAAGTCAATTCAGCGACTCCCACCACTGCAGCCACGGAGGTGTTCTTGACCATCATGATCAAGACATTTCCCATTGGTTGAATCATGGATGCGAATGCCTGGGGCAGGATCAGACGCTGCATGGATCCGATTGGGGAGAAGCCTAGAGCCCGACTTGCTTCCAGCTCCCCTCGGCTTACAGTGTTAAGACCAGAACGCAGTGTTTCACTGATGAACGGTGCCGTGTAGATGATGAGAACGATCGCCGCCGACGTGAACAAGGAATATTGAATGCCCAAAAGTGGAAGTCCAAAGACGAATAGCACCATTTGGACGGGCAGCGGGATGTTACGGAAAACCAACACATAGATGCTGGCGATGGTACGCAAGGTGCGAATCGGACTTGCACGAAGCGCAGCAAGGACGATGCCGAGAACCATGGCTCCTGCCCATCCGAGCGCAATCAGCGCCAGGGTGAGCAGGATGCCAAGGCCGAACTCAGGAAGATGCGGTAGGAGAAATGACATGAGTCTCTGCCTCTGTGTGCTGGCTAGTAGAGAATGGGCGGAGGCGTCGGGCTGTCGTGCGTGAGCTTGCCGACTGTGTCCTTATAGATCTTCGTCCAGTCGCCGCCGGTCTCCACCTTCTTCAAGAAGCTATCCAGGTAGTCGTGAAATACTTTGTCCCCCTTAGGCAGTCCAATGGAGTCGTTGTCGGATGCCGGCTTGCCGTCCTTGAGCAGATCACCTTTCGCCATATCGAATTTTCCTGGATTCTGGCTCATAAGGCCGAGAAGAATCGAGTTAGTCGTCGCCACTCCGTCGACGCGCTTCTGTTCGAGCGCCTGCATGCACTCGGTGATCGTTCCGAAGGTGATGAGCTTGGCGCTCGGGGCATTCTGCGGAACCATCGCCACCGCTCCGGAACCCGCCGTGACGCAAATGTTCTTGCCATTCATGTCTGAGGGCTGATTGATCTCCGTGTAGCCCTTTCGCACCATGACGGTCACCGGACTCATCAGGTAGGGTCCGGCGAAGTCGACCGCAGCCTGACGTTTCGGGTTAGGCGGGTACGTTGCGATGACAACGTCGACCTTGTGCTGTTGGAGGAATGCTTCACGGTCGGCGCTGGTTACCGTCACGTATTGGATATTCGCGGCGCTGCCGGTGAGGTCTTTGGCAAGAAGCCCCGCGAGCTCGATATCCATTCCTTCCAGCTGTCCGGTCACTGGATTCTTCATTCCGAAGAGGGGGAAGTCGTCTTTGACGGCAACAATGACTTTGCCGCGTTCCTGGATTTTGGCCATGGTACTTCCGGCCGGAAAGGTCTGAGCTTTTTGGGCGGCGGCGGTTGGCGTGGAGGTACCGCCGCAAGCGGTCAGCCCCGTGGCGACCAATGCCACCATGGCCAAAGCTGTCAAATGACGGAATCTTTTCATCTTTATTTCTCCTTAAATTGTTTTGCTCGGGAAGCCGGTTTTGCGTCGGCCGGCTGTGGGTTTGCTGACTTAGTGCACCGATGAGAGAAAATCTCGTGCACGCTCACTTGCCGGGGCAGTGAAGAATGTGTCTGGGTCTGCGACCTCGAGGACTGCGCCGTCGGCCATAAAAACGATGCGGTCCGCGCATGATTTCGCGAACGACATCTCGTGGGTGACGACAATCATGGTCGTTCCTCCTTCCGCCAGCTGACGCATGACCTCGAGGACCTCTTGAGTGGCTTCCGGGTCCAGAGCAGACGTCGGCTCATCGAAGAGAATGACCTTGGGATCCATGGCAAGGGCCCGAGCAATTGCGACTCGTTGGGATTGACCCCCGGATAGCTGCACGGGCAATGCGTTGGCCTTTGACCGGATTCCCACCATTTCGAGCAGCTCGTAGGCCCGTGCCTGGCTCGATGCCTTGTCTTGACGCAAAATTTTTCGCGGGGCCAAGGTGACGTTGTCCAGAATCGACATGTGGGCGAACAGGTTGAACGACTGAAAGACCATGCCGACCTCCGTTCGAAATTGGTAGAGTTCCTTGCCTTCAACCGGTTGAGGTTTCCCGTCAATCAATATCGACCCCTCGTCGATGGTCTCAAGACGATTGACGGTTCGGCACAAAGTGGACTTTCCCGAGCCGGAGGGTCCGACGATCACCACGACTTCCCCGTGCCCTACCGTGAGGTTGATATTGCGAAGTGCTTGCAGATCGCCGAAACGTTTTCCGACCCCGCGGAACTCGACAACGGGGTTCTCGGGTTCATGAATCATGATGCATTCTCCTTCTGTAGGCAGCGTTAAGGGCGCGCAACGGTATAAGGCTGTCGCCGAATAAGCGCGCCGGAGGTATGTCTTGCTTTTAGGGTGTCGTCAGGCCTTTGCCGGGAAGCCAAGCTGTTTCATGGTCGCGGCCTCAAGCCGTTCCTGTTGTTTGAGGAACTGGGCAAACGCGTCGCCAGTGATGAACACGTCCGTCCACTCGTTATCGACAAGAGCCTGCTTCCATTGCTGCGATTGGTGCAACTTGGTCAGGATGTCGATGAGCCTGGCCCGGTCCTCGGCTGAAATCCCTGGGGGCGCCAGCACGCCGTGCCAATTCATGAAGACTAAGTCGATGCCAGCCTCCTTCAACGTGGGAGCGAGGGTCTCCCCTGTCCGGTCCTTCGCGGAGACCGCGAGAACCCGGAGCTGCCCGGCAGTGATCTGATCTCGATATTCCGCGAAGCCCGTGGCCCCGAAAGCAATCCTGTGATTGAGCAGTGCCGGAAGCATCTGTCCATCGCCGGCAAAGGGAACGTATTTTACGGTCGAAGTTGCGATGCCAATGATGTGAGCCAGTTCCATGGGGAACAGGTAGTTCGGGCCTCCCCGAGACGATCCACCACCGACCTTGAGACTGACAGGATCCGCTTTCCACGCTGAGATCAAGTCAGCAATGCTCTTGTATGGCGAGTCGGCGGGTACAACAACCACTTCGGGTTCTTCGGTGAGGAGGGCCAGAGCGGTGGCATCCGACGGACGGCAATTCGAGACGCTGCCGTAACACGCGCCGACCATGCCCAAACCCATCATCATCATCAGATTCGCGTTGCCGGACTCCTTCAAGAGACGCTCCATGGCGATTGTCTCATCGTCTCCCACCACATTGAAGACATCGATGTGGCCGGTAGTCCCGGTCTTCTCCATAATGTTCGTCACCGTGCGGGCTGCGATGTCATATCCGCCCCCCGGGGTGTTGGGCACCATCATGGAAAGCTCGTGAAGCTGATCGCTTTCCCCCCAAAAGGCCGAACATCCGTTGAGCGTCACGCAGATAATCAGAGCAGTTGCGAAGGTCCGCAGTGATCGTTTGATCATTGTGTGCTCCTTCGCGTCCGTGTCGGCAACCATTTAGTTGCGACTACTATTAGAGTCTGAAGGCGACAGTGCTCGATGTCACTATTAGCCAATTAAAGAAGGTTATGGTCTTTGTGGTCACGCGCAGCTCCCCGCCGACGAATGTCGTTATCTGGCCGCGTCTTCCTTCTTCAGCTTGCTGTAATCACGGCGGTTCTCCTCGCGGTGACGTTCGTTTCGGTTGCTCAGTCACGAGCCGACTTCCGTGAGGTACAGGGCCAGCGCATGCTGGCCAGCGCAGAAAGTTTCGCGTCCACGCCGATCGTGGCCAGTCAGATCGGTACGCCGCAGGCGTCCCTGGTGCTCGCCCCCGATATGGAGCGGACCAGGTCTTTGTCGAATGCGTCGGTCGTGGCGATCGCAGACTCCGGTGGCACAGTAATTGCGTCGTCTGATCCGACGACTGTCGGAACGCATACGGATTTCGTGGCGGCCAAGGCGTTGCAGGGCCGTGCGTGGACCGGTGACATCGCCAGCGGTGGGGAGCAGTCCATTGTGGCCAACGTTCCGGTGCTCCGCGATGACGGTAGCGTGGCTGGCATCATTGTCGTAGCCGAGGAATACCCGCCGGTCGGCACGGAGCTGGAAGCGGCAGTTCCTGGTCTTCTGCTCTTCCTTGGAATCGGGGCAGGGTTGGGGGTCCTGGGTTCGTGGGTGCTTTCTGGACTTGTGCGTCGCGGCACACGTGGTCTGGAACCACATGAGATCGCGGAGCTTGCCGATCATCGCGAGGCGCTGCTGTACAGCATCCGCGAGGGGGTCATCGGAGTAGGAGCCGACGGCAAAGTCACGGTGCTTAACAAGAGCGCGATGGAACTGCTGAACCTCCCGCCGGAGTCTGCCGGCGCCCGCATCCTCGACCTCCCCGTCGGCAACCAAATTCGCAGCAGCCTGCTCGAGACCACCGACAATGCAGAGACAGCCCTCGTCACGGATACGCGCATCCTTGTTCTCAACCGCAGGGCGGTTGTGAGCCGCGGTCGTTACATGGGCACGGTGACAACGTTGCGAGACCGCACGGAGCTGGCAGAGCTGCGAAGCCAACTGGCCATGAACCAAAGCATCACCGAGACCATGCGTGCACAGACGCATGAGTTCTTTAACCACCTCCACACCGTTTCGGGGCTAGTGCAACTTGGAGAATTCAATGAAGTGAGGCAGTTCATCGGAACTCTCACCCGCCGCAGCGCAGAAATCACCCAGGACATATCCCAGCGCATCGAAGATCCGACCGTGACGGCTCTCCTCGTAGCCAAGACAAGCCTCGCCAGGGAATCAGGGATCGCCCTCCAACTCTCAGAGGACTCGGGCGTCGGCCCTCTGGGCCCATCGCTGGCAGCCGATGTCATCACGGTTCTTGGTAATCTGATCGACAATGCCGTAGACGCGACCGCGGGGCTTTCTGACATTGCCATCGCCGTCGGCCTACACGACAATGGCACGATGATTACCCTTAGCGTCTCCGACCCCGGGCCTGGAATTCCCGAGGATCTCGAGCAGCGCATCTTCAGTCGCGGCTTCACTACCAAACCCCCGGTTTCAGCCGGCCGCGGCGTTGGGTTGGCACTGGTGCGTCTGGTCTGTTCCCAGCGCGGCGGTGAGGTAACGGTTCGTACCGACAACGGCGCGACTTTCGAGGCTACGCTGCCGTACCCTCCGGGGGATCGATCATGATCCGGGTGCTTGTTCTAGACGACGACTTCAGAGTGGCCCGCATCCACGCCAAGTTCGTCAGCATAACGCCGGGATTTGTCGTCATCGGCACGGCGCACTCCGGCCGCGAAGCGCTCACCCTGGTCGAGGACCTGTCCCCGGACCTCATCCTCCTCGATGTTCATCTGCCAGACATCAACGGTCTCGATCTCCTGCGCCAGTGGCGCGCTGCCGGCGTCGCCATCGACGCCATTGTCGTCACCGCAGCAAGGGAAGCGGAATCCGTACGGGCCGCTCTAGCCGGCGGCGCCACACACTATCTAATCAAGCCATTCGAATACGACGATCTGGCAGCCGCCCTCCGGCTTTATCAGCAACAGCACCAACGGATAACCTCTCTTGCATCCGCCTCTCAAGACGACATCGACAAGATCTTCGGCCACACACAGGCCCAAACGAAGTCTCAGCCAGGAATGCTCCCCAAAGGCCTGAGCCTTGAAACGTCAAAACTGATCAAAGAAGCACTCACAAACGCAGATGAAATCTCGGCAACCCAATGCGCCGATCTCACCGGCATCTCTCGAGTCAGCGTCAGACGCTATCTAGAATACTTCGTGCATGCTGACCTTGCCTCCATCCGGCTACAATACGGGAGCTCCGGCAGACCGACTCGGTACTACTCCATGAGAACGACCCCACGCTCCAACTAACACAGCGGTTACTCCCCCACGTCATCGGACCTACTGAAAACGGACGTATCTGATCCAAGGATCCACCGCGGCCTAGGCGGCAACCTACGGCGCAACCTACCGCCACGAGTACCCATGGTCAACAGCCAGGGGCCCCGATCCGAGTCGCAAGCCATAGCTGAAGTCGTCCAACAGCCCGTCCCGGCCAATGATGTGGGGCGGTGTGGCGCCAGCCGAAGGGCGGAAAGGGTTATCCACGCGACCGTCCTTCCCCACTCCCCAAACGAAAAGTCACCAAATTGCGTCTTTCGCCATGGCACCTGGCCGCCTGTCAGACCGGACCGAAACTACGCTCCGAACAACGCAGTTCGTTGAAATACGACGGGCCGCTCTCGACAACCGGTGACATGCCGTCCACCTTGCCGATGAACCTGCAAATGGTCATCAAACGGCAGTTCCGGCGCTGTGCTGCGGAGCCTCGTCACGTTTTACTCACGTTTTTCAAATGTCGGGCGCGAAATCCGCAAGAATCCGCGGTTTCCCCGGATCCAAACGACGGGAGACGATGGCTGGCAACTATTGGCCCTTCCATCGTCCTCCTAACGGATCTGCCCGACGCCAGCGTCTCAAGGTCTGCATCGTACATCTGACCTTGTTCGGCGGAGGATCGGCATATGTGCGCCGGTTCACCACAATAATGGTAAATTCCGAGTTTCGCTCCGTGGGCCCAAGATCGTCCCTATAAAAGTCGCATTTTCTCCTTCCGGGCAACGCCAGTCGGGGTGTAACGTTTGGGTCACGGTCTCCCTTCGTCACATAGACATCTAGACACATAGACACCTCCCATCGTCTGGAGACCGATCATGTTTGACCAAAAATTCATTGGGCAAGCCATTGCCCGCAGCGCCGAGAATCCCTCCGACCGTCGCAACTTCCTTCGCGTCGCCGGGCTCTCGGGGGCCGGGTTCGGCGCCGCCGCCCTTCTTGCGGCCACTGCCAGCGCCGCTGAGGCGAGCCCCTCCCCCGCCAATGCCCCCAGCGATGCCTCAATCCTGAACTTTGCCTTGAACCTGGAATACCTCGAAGCAGAGTTCTACCTCCGTGCAGTCACCGGACACGGCCTGCCCGACAAGCTGACCACCGGCACCGGCCGCCGCGGAGGCGTTGACGGCGGGCACGCGGTTCCCTTCAAGACGGGGCGGATCCGCCAGATCGCCACCGAAATCGCCGCCGATGAAACGGCCCACGTCTCCTTCCTGCGCGGGGCGTTGGGCTCCGTCGCAGTCTCACGGCCGAGCATCAACATCGATGACAGCTTCACGGCCGCAGCCATGGCCGCCGGGCTGATCAAGAAGGGACAAAAGTTCGACGTCTACGCAAACGAACAAAACTTCCTCCTCGGAGCCTTCGTCTTCGAAGACGTCGGAGTCACCGCCTACAAGGGTGCCGCGCCGCTGGTCACGAATAAGACCTACCTCAGTGCGGCCGCAGGAATCCTGGCCGTAGAGGCCTACCACGCCGGCATCATCCGCACCACACTGTTGGAAATGGGCCTGGCAGCACCCACAGTAAACATTTCGAACCTGCGCGACGCCGTCGACGGCCGCTCCGATGACGACCAGCCCATCGTCCTCAACGGCAAGGCCAATCTGGTGCCCGCCGATGCCAACGCCATCGCATACGGGCGCACCACCGCCCAGGTGCTGAACATCGTCTACCTCACCGGCCACCAAGTGCGCTCGGGCGGGTTCTTCCCCCGCGGAGTAAACGGAACCATCAACACCAGCGGCGACAACGACCGCGACGGAGACGACTAAACGGCGGAAACTGCTAAGTCAGGCCCTGCTGCCGCGGGTGCCTCCCCGGACCAGCCAGGAAACACCCGCGGAACTCAAGTGAGACCCCACAGCCATCCATGCCCGCCCTCACCGACCCCCCCCACGGCCGTTGGCCCTGGCGAGTCACGCGCTTCCGTGCACATCGGGCGGAGGCATGACCTGAAGTCAGCCACTGCGGGTTTTTCGGTGAAGCGTCAGGGCCGCCATTGCCACGAGTACGACGGCGGCTTGGGCGAGGGCGGTGAGTGTTTTGTCAAAGAACCACACGGGTTCGTACATGGCAGGGAACGGACCGAATGCAGGGATCTGGAGGTAACGGTAGAGAAGCAGCACGGCCAGTCCACCGCCAGCAACTAGTACGGCCAGAACCCAGGCCGGCCGACTTCCGCGGATCAGCACGTAGAGCCCGACCGCCGCGGCGGCTGCCGCTTCGATAAGAAACAGATTGCCTTCTCCGATACCTCCGGGGGCGGCGCCCTGATAGCCCGGCGCGAGCCGGGCATGAACGACGGCGTCCACGGCCAATCCAGCCGCAGCCAGAACCCGAAGCACGAGGATAGCTGGTGTTCGGCCGTGATGGCTGAGCTGTTCTGATCGCTTCCCGGGGCCGTCCCGTCTGGAGCTTTTGGCCCGGATCATTTGACGTTCAGCGTTCCGTGCATGCTGGCGTGGTACTTGCAGTGGTAGGTGTATGCGCCGGGTTTGGTCGGGGCCGTGAACGTGACGCTGGCACCGGGCTCAACGACGGCGTTGAAGGACCCGTCGTCGGCGGTGAGGGTGTGGGCCACGGCGTCCTTGTTCGTCACGGTAACTGTGGCACCGGCTTTGACACTGTCCGGGCCGGTGTAGGCGAAGGACTTGATCTGGATGGCTGCCTTGACTGCTGTCCCCGTTGACGCCGCGGTAGACGCGGTCGCGGTGGCACTCGTATCCGGGCTCATCGACGCGGCCGATGACGACGTCGCAGCCGAAGGTGCCGATGGTGAGTTGGTTGCCGTCGCGGCGCTCCCGCAGGCGCTGGCGCCGAGGATGGTGGCTGCGGATATCAGGGCGAGGAGGAGGCGTTGACGGGATTTGTTCGGAATCATGGGGTTTCCTTTTCATGGTTGTTGACGAGAAATGCCGCAGATCCCCCTCGTGCCCGGTCAGAGCTGGTTCCACGCTGGTGGCTGGCGGAAGGGTTGATGTATACGGTGGTGTTCTCAAGGTCGTCCCCGGTAGTCACGTCCACAGGCCTGAAACGATTGCCTTGTTTTGCTCCATTTCACGCATTGGGCATTTCCAAAAATGGGACCGTTTACTAAACTCTCAGCGCCGGGACCAAGACAGTTCCGGTGCTTGATGTGGGACCGAAATTTTGAGGAACTGTCGTTGCACTCATGGCTGCCTCAGGCTGAGGCTGTGGATGCCGGCCTGATGACCTGCTTTGACTGCGATGGCGACTGCGCTCAAGCACGCGGTTGCCTCCGCGATGACCGACACCACTCCGAGCGGTTCAAGCCAGTTGCCAATGTCGTCGCCGATCTCAGGCAATCCAATGGTCCGCGAAATTACGTAGGCCAGGAGGGCCAGGCCCATGACGACGGCGGTGGTGACGTAAGCCACTGAAACGTCGCCGAGGGCGAGCACGGCTGCCAGGACGAAGCTGGCGGCGGCGAGGACCATGAAAAGGATCCCGATGTACGGCGCTTCGTGGAGGTGGGCGGGAATGACCGGAATATGTGCCGCACCTGCCACCACCAAGGCAGCCACAGGAAGTGCCCGCAGAGAGTGTTTGACCGGTCTGCCAAGCAGTCCCCTGCCGGTCATGGTGGAACGGTGGTTCGTTGTCATTGTCTGCGTTGACATGGGTTTGTGCCGATCCGGTCATGGCGCCCCGGCAGCGGTGCGCCTCAAATAGTGGCGTCCTCCTAATGGTTTTCGAGGACACAAGTTATTCGTAGCCGTGGTCAGTCCGGATTGCACGGGCGAACGATCAGGCCGTTGAGAGACCCTCCGCTTCCGCTTCGGCTTCCGCGTAGACGGATCCCACGGACCAGGACAAATACTCCGCGACCAGCAAAAGAATTGCCAAAGTGCCGGTCGGACCGGATCGGTGGCGATCGACAGCCAACGGTACTCCCGGACGAAGGCAACAACTGCGCCTCGCTCAGGCTACTGTAACCGCACTCAAAAACTGGGCCAGCCTTGAAGTCTTAAAATCACCTGTCCTCGAACTTTAGGTCGCCATTCAGCGAAGGGAGCCCGAACGCGGCCAGGGAACTGGACATGACCGGGCCTGCTCACTTGCCATGAGGGACTCAGCGATCCGCTTAATGGCGGCAAGCGTTTTCGGGATGCCCTCGAGCGCCTGCTGGGTGCGATCGGCGATCTGAACGGACGCGCTGTCACCGTACTTTTCCTCGAACATGGCGATCCCACCCGGCAGGAACTCCCAAGACTCGCTCAGCATCGTCCCCGTAGTCGCTGGGGTCAGGGTGTAGCCCCAGCGGACGAGGCTGCCACCCACCACCCAGGCGAACTCGCGGCCATGCTCGGCAGCCACCACCTGTGACCTGGTCTCCCAGGACCGGTCTGGGAGCTCATTGTGGCCGGTGAACCAGGCGCCAACCCGGCCGGCGTTAGCCTCATCGTCCCACCAACACGAGGTACAGACCGGGCTCCAT
Source organism: Arthrobacter dokdonellae (assembly GCF_003268655.1). Lineage (NCBI taxonomy): Bacteria > Bacillati > Actinomycetota > Actinomycetes > Micrococcales > Micrococcaceae > Arthrobacter > Arthrobacter dokdonensis. The sequence goes on from NZ_CP029642.1 coordinate 3,044,194, forward strand.
TCCCCAGTGCGGGTGATGTCGGAAACCAGGTCGTAAAGCATCTCCGATGTTGCCTGAACCGTGATGGACTCCCTGTGGTGGCGTTTGCTTATTTGGTTCATGGGTCTATCCTCACACAGTGTTCATTTCTTCTGCCGACGGCTGCCCCCGTGCCAGTCTTCCTGCTGACCGACCGCATCGCCGTCAACTCCGAGAGCAGCAAGCTGTGGCTGCTCGCGCAGGCTGCGCTTGAGCTCCGCAAAACCAGGGAAGCGTGCCAGCCCGACCACATGGTCCCACAGCTCGGTGGCCGAATCTTCCTCTGGCAGCCTGCTGATGACGGGCCCGAAGAAGGCAACACCGGCCGGTGGCTGGAAGTGGATGATGGGCGTGCCCACATCCTTGCCCGTCAGCGCCAGCGCCTCGTCCGTTTCCGCCTTGATTTCACGGTCCCAGGACTCGTCCTCGAGAGCCTGCGCCAGTGTCAGGGGCAGGCCGGCCTCGGCGAGGATCGGTTCCACAAACCCACGTGTCCCACGCCGCTCGCGCACCACACCCTCGGTGTCCTGGTTGAGCGGGTCGGGGGCAACATCAAAGATCTGCGCCCCAAACGCCGCATACAATCCGGCCATCGACTCGCGGCCATGCTCCGCACGTGCCCGGGCGGCCACCCGCAGAAGCCGGAGCCCGGCCGTGTGTCCAGCCTCGTACTCTGGTGGAAATTGCGCGTCATAGTCAACCTTGGCATTGATCAACCGCAACGAGATGAACCGCCAGTCCACGGTGTAGTCACGCTGAGCCTGCACCTGCCGCACCCACTTGCTCGTCAGCCAGGCGAAAGGACAGACCGGGTCAAAATAGAAATGAATGTCGGCATCCATTCCTCCACCTTTACACCGGTTGGCAACCCACGTCCACCGGTATCCAGGACCGGTACTGCAGCGTCGGGCTTCCAACTCGCGCAATTCGTCAATACTTCCTAGGACCCAAAAGGCAGCCACGGGCTGTGGCAGCTCCGACCCGATTTTCCAAACTCGACCGGCCCCAAATTGCCTTGCCTGCAGGCCGGTCCATGGTCAGTTTTTTGGCGGGGGTTGGGCCGGGGCAGGGATGGAGTTGGGGTCTCCTTCCCCAGAACAGGGACTGTACCGACCGGTCTGTCTGGTTTGGGTGTAGTGTCAATCTTGATGGAACACGCCCCGAGTTTTTTAGCTGATACGACTGACATGCCTGCCTCCTCTTCGCCTGCTCGGTCTGGGGCGAGGGAGCGAATTATGGACGCAGCCTATGAATTATTTTCCCAGCGTGGCATCCGCGATGTCGGCATCGCTGAACTGATAGTGCGGGCAGGGGTTGCCAAGGCGACGTTCTATGCACACTTCCCCTCCAAGGATGATCTCGTCCTGGCGTTCTTGGAACGCTGCCATCAAGAATTGACGCTCGAGCAGATCATCTCAGAGTGCAGACGCAGGTCCGATGACCCTATAGCCCAGTTGCTGACCATCTTCGACGTTCTAGACGGGTGGTTCCACCGGGACGACTTTGAGGCTTGTTCCCTCATAAACACCATGCTGGAAATGGGGCCCGACCATCCATTAGGGAAAACTGCCGCCGGCTATCTGGCCCAGATCCGGGACTTCATGCGGACTCTTGCCACAGAAGCGGGACTTGACGAACCAGACCGTTTTGCACGGTCCTGCCACATTCTGACGAAGGGCTCCATCATCGCCGCGGTCGAGGGAGATAAAGAAGCCGCCATCTGGGCCAAGCGCATGGCCCTCTCCCTCATTGCAGATCACGGAGGCCGCACCCAGCTGACCCCACCAAGGCAGGGCGTCTCCTGACAGGATGTCAAAAAGGCCCGTGTTGACCTCACCTAGCCGTAGTCATGTTGCACTCCGAGATTAAAGGGCCGTCCATGCAAGTGCTACCAAGACCAGCCGCAACCGAGCGGGCACCATCGCCGTGGTGTGAAATTGATGAATCATCCACGGTCTTGGAGAATCGGGCACTCATCGATCTGCTGTGCCGTATAGCAGAGGGCGAGAACGTCGCTTTTGAGGACTTTTTCGTGCACACTCACAAGCGAGTATTCGCGGTAATCCGGCGAATTCTCGTGTCAACGGAGCTCAGCGAGGATACCTCCCAGGAGGTATACATACAGGTGTGGAAAGCCGCCAGCCGATTCAATCCGGCACGCGGGTCCGTGATGGCTTGGCTGCTGACCATCGCCAGGCGCCGCGCTGTGGACCACGTCAGAGCCGAACAATCCCGCCGCGACCGCCAAACTCGTTTCGTCGTTGGGAGCCACTGCGTCGATCACGATGTGGTGGCCGAGGCGGCGGCCGCCATCTTAGAGGTCGAGGACGTCAACCTTCATCTACTCTCGCTATCGACGCTCCAGCACACCGCAATCGAACTGGCCTTCTTTGACGGGCTGACCTACGCCGAAGTAGCGATCATCCTGAATGTGCCACTGCCAACAGTAAAAAGCCGAATCCGGGACAGCCTCCTCAAGCTACGGCAAGCAATGACCGAACCGTCAAGCACACCGCCGAGCCTCGTCGCGTAAAACTGAACTGGGCCCGGAAGGAGCCCCGATTTGTTGCCCTACACCTTGACGGACACATGACCACAGCGACAGTGCAACAGCCACAGTGCAACGATTTTCACTCTCCGCATGGGGGCGGTCTGGTTCACCTCCTCCTCACATCACGTGGACAGCCAGTGCTACCGTCCCAGCCTGACGGGGTTCACCTTGCCAAACGAGACGTCGCCTGCTGCCGACGATTACGACAATGAGCGACCACAGGACAATCACAGAACGCCGCCACGAAGCGATGGTCTCCACGGGTAGGACGGCTCCTTCGTCAATGCCCGGACGGGCAGTACGAGGCTGTACGGCAAAAAGTGCATTGGCAGCACGGTCCTAGGACAACAGCCGAGCTGAAACTAATTGGCGCATAGCCTCGGGAGGTAGCACGGGTCTGGGTAGGACATACAAAGTAGTGAGACCCGGTGTCCATGAAGAGGTGAAATTCAGTGTGCACGATATAGCGAGATTAGACACCACCTAGCCAGACGATCACTACCATCTGGGGCTATGCGCCAGAAATTTCGGAAGGTTGAGGAAATCTTGAGGGATTACTGACGGGTTCTTGCTTGATAGTCGGCGCGAAACTTGAGACTTAGCTGATTTGCTAGGTTTAGAGGTCCCCAGCGGCTTTCCGCGTCTGGCGGGCATCCGTGCGCGTCGCGATGCCTACGGAAGCACCTGAAGTAGGTTGCTGCCCTGTCCCGAGTTCCTCAAATGAAGCGGGTAGGGCCGAGCAAGGTGATAGATTGCCGAAGTTTCCAGAAATTCGCGTTTTTGCAGGGCAGGCCGAGCTGTTGCTGTTCAAAATCTATGACGGCCGACTGGCTTGAGATCAACGGAAGAGATGGTAACGGTGACGATTACGGCACTGAGGGACACGGCGTACATGGAGCATGACCCGGTCCGCGCTGTGGCGAGGAATCTGTGCGGCCTGATTGCCAATGGTCAAGCATTCCGCAGCGTGCGCGGAAGGGAGCTGCAGCTTGGGCCCAGCGACCTTGACGCCCTCGACCTTTTGTACAACGACGGGTCAATGGCACCGAAGGACCTCTCGGCGCTGATGGGAGTCACCTCCGGAACCATGACGGCCCTGCTGGACCGGGTGGAAAAAGCCGGCTTCCTCAAACGTGAGCGCAATCCTAACGACCGCCGGGCGCTCCTCATCCACCTGACCCCCGCCGGCGACCACGCCATGCAGTGGCTCTACGAACAGTTCGACACCGCCGTCCGTGATTCCCTGGCCAGAGTCTTCGGCCTCGACGTGGCAGAACTGGAAAAAGCCGTGAGCGAACTGAGCAAATCACTAGAATTAGACCCCGAGGAAGCCACACCGGGGAGCCGGGGGCAGCCGTTGACGCACAAGGTCTAGAGGCACTCGGCCACGGGTTGGCGACACTTAGGGGCTCGAAAAATCGGAGAACCACCGGACCTAGTGGCTTGTCTAATTCTCGCGTTCCCGGAAGTTCACATGTCCCACGCTAATGCGCGATTGACTGTTGATGGGCGTGCAGTGCTGGTCGATCAAATTGCCTTCGGCCATCCTGGCGCACGTGGCTAGTGAGCTCGGAGACTCACGCCAACGCTTCCACCGGTGGGTCCGCAGCTATCGCGGATGCGGGCAGGGCCGAGTTGCGGGACCCCTCCAACCGACCGCGCACAGCCTATCCAAAGCACCGGCACAGCTTAAAGAGACTATGTTGCAGAGCGTGCGGGAACTCCGGGCAGGTTCGGCCTGGATCGCCGTCGCGACAGGCGTGCCGAGAATGACCGCGATTAGGATTCTGCGACGCCATGCCACCGGTACGAGCGCGGGCGTCCGGTCGGGTTGGTCCATCTCGATGTACCGAAGCTCGGCCGTATTCCGAAGGGCGGGGCGGAGTGCCCACAGACGCAGCGAAGACGTGCGAGACCGCGGCATCGGGAGGAAGTGCCCCAACCTCCGATGAAAAACCGGAGGGCCGGGGCGCAAATTGGGGTTGTCCTTCCGTAGTCGGGATCGGAAGGACACCCCCGTACGCTACGCAACGCCTGGCGAAATCGCCAGTCCGCGCGTGGAGCCAACCGGCACACACAAGTTTCTGCACGCAACGACCACGAAGGGCCCGGGTGTTGGCGCTCCGCATCGAGGATACCAACCCGCCATATCGTGGATCCGCACAGGTCTGCGCGTCAACTGAGGCTGCCTCCCACAGCGCCGTGGACGGATCAAGAGCGCAGACGGTACGTGTTTCAGACCGGCAGCAGTTCGAACAGCTCCGTTGCTGTGGGTAGCGCTGCCACGTTCTGTGAACCATCCCCGTAGCGAACCTGGAACAACGATCTCATCGGATCCGCATCCTGTCCGCGCCTCAGGCTTCACCAGTTTCCCTTCAACCGTTGAGCAGCGACTCAAGAATGCGTCCAGCGGCCCGCGCCGGATGGCGGACGGAGGAGGCGATGCTCGTGGTGCAGCCGACGCCGGTGGGCGCGGCCACCTTATCGCCGTTCACGCCATCGGCGACGGTGGCGCCGGGCACTGCCGGCCCGGGACAACCAGCGCGACTGGGTGGACCGGGCAGGTGCTGGTGCACAAGCGCATTGGCCAGTGACATCACGACGTGGATGTGAGGGTCGGTTTCATCTGCGATACTGACGCCCGTAGGTTGAACGAAGCGTGCCCGTGGAACCCTTGAATCCGGCCAGTGCAGCGACGTAGAATCAAGAGGCAACAAACAATATAACTGAACCCCAAGTAGCTTGCCTGTCAAGCTTTGCGGGCGCGACATTGATGCGTGAATAGGGCTTCTACCGGGGTCACTGCTAAAGTTCAATGATGGACTTTAAGATCAATGGAAGTGGATGCTAACTGTGGCGATCACGGCGTTAAGCGAAGCGGCCGACATGGACGGTGATCCCGTCCATGCTGTGGCGGGCAGTCTGCGCGACCTCATTGCCAGCGGGCAAACGTTCCGCAGCGTGCGTGGCAGGGAACTGCAGCTCGGCCCCAGCGACCTCGCCGCCCTCGACCACTTATACAACAGCGGGTCAATGGCACCGAAAGATCTCTCGGCCCTGATGGGAGTCACCTCCGGGACCATGACCGCCTTGCTGGACCGAGTGGAAAAGGCCGGATTCCTCAAACGCGAGCGCAATCCTGACGACCGCCGGGCGCTGCTCATCCAACTCACCCCTGCCGGAGTACATGCCATGCAGTGGCTCTACGAGCAGTTCGATGCCGCCGTCCGTGATTCCCTCGCCAGAGTTCCCGACCTGGACGTCGGCGGTCTGGAAAAGGTCCTGGATGAGCTAAGCCAATCCCTTGGCTCGGACACCGATGAAACCGTGCAGGCAGACCATGTTCAGCCCCAGAAACCCCCTCAGACGCCGCTGCTGCACGAAGTCTAGCCCGTCGTCCGCCGCGCCCCGGGGGCCAAAGTGTGCCCCGGCGCGAGTGGATGCTCGTGCCGTGTGCCGTCTGGGACCGGACCTGCGTGACTTTCGCGACCGCAGGCGGCAGCGATGACGACCGTTCAGGAAGACGCCTCCGGGGGCGACCCGGCTGCCACCCTCGCCGCAGCCCTGCGCCGCTTGATCGTCATGGGCGAGAACTTCCGGAACCTGCGTGCCAGAGAGCTGCACCTGGGTTCCAGTGACGTTCTCGCCCTGGGCCACCTCCACGACGGCGGATCAATGGCTCCCAAGGTCCTCTCGGCACTGATGGGGGTCACGTCCGGAACCATGACGGCCATGCTGGACCGGGTCGAGAAAGCGGGCTTCCTCAGGCGCGAGCCCAACCCTGACGACCGCCGGGCACTTCTCGTTCGACTCACCCCTGCCGGAGAGCACGCCATGCAGTGGCTCAACGAACAATTCGATGCCACCGTGCGCGAAACCCTTGCCGGGCTGCCGGGCATGACACCCGACGAGCTCCACCATGTGCTCAGCGAGCTCAGCGGTTCCTTGGAACGCCGGCTGGTGGACGAATCGTCCGCCGGCCATCCAGAACTGCGCTGAAGCCCGCGCGGACCACGCGCGGCGGACCCACGCCGTCGGACCCCGCACTGGCGGCCACGGCACTGTGATAGGCCGGTCGGTGATGAAGCAACCACTCCCATGGCACCGCCCTGGCAAAATCCAGACTTGTTCCGGCTGCAAATAAATGAACGATAAACATTTTACTTGACGTACAAGCAAATCACTTTCCGTGCTATATTTCTTTCGGGATGCTGGCGCTGGGCCGGCACCCTCAATTTCCAGGAGCAACTCATGGTCTCAATCATTGCCACCCTTCACACCTTTGGTTTCAACCTGCGGCAGCGCCTGCGCCGCGAGGAAACCGGTGCCACCGCCGTTGAATACGCCCTCCTTGTGGGCCTGATCGCCGTCGTCCTCGTCGTCGGCATCACTGCATTCGGTCCTGCCTTGAGCGACTTCTTTAAGGGTCTTGCCGGCAAGACCTTCAACGCGCCCGTCACCACACCGACGCCCTAGCGGTTCCTCTAAGGGTCTCGGTTCCGGGATGAAACGTCTCTGGAACAGGTCTGCCGTGTGGGAGGGCGCCCCGGCTCCCTCCCGCACCCCGCCATCCCGTACAGCACGCTCCCACACCATGGAATCCCGGACGGCCATCCGTCGCCGGCTCACGTCGCGCCTGGGTTCGGAGCGGGGGGCGGCTGCGGTGGAGTTCGCCCTGGTCGTTCCGGTGTTGTTGCTGTTGCTGTTTGGCATCATCGAGTTCGGGCGGGTGTACAACGCCCAGATCGAGCTAACTGGCGCGGCCCGCGAGGGCGCGCGGGTGATGGCCATCGGCAACGACCCGGCCGCCGCCCGGGCCGCCGCGAAGGCGGGCGCCCCGTCCCTGAACCCGGCGCTGACCGATGCGCAGCTCGCGGTCGTCACGACCGGCACGGATCCCTCTTCGTGCCTGAAGGCTGCGGGTGCGGCGAACGTGTCGGTGACCGTCACGGCCAGGTATCCGCTGACGTTCCTGACGGGAATGTTCGGCAACACCGTCTCGATCACCGGAAAGGCCGTCATGCAATGCGGAGGATAAGGGCGCTGCTTCGACGCCGGATCGGCCAGGAGCGTGGGGCGGTGGCGATCATCACCGCCTTGTCCATGGTGGTCCTGCTCGGCTGCGCGGCGATGGTCATCGACGCCGGGGGCATCTACTTCGAACGCACGCAACTCCAAACCGGGGCGGACGCGGCCGCGGTCGCGATCGCCCAAAACTGCGCGGCCGGCAATTGCGGGGACATCGCGGCCACGGCTGCCTCCTTCGCAGGAAAGAACGCCAACGACAATGCCTCCAGCGCCACGGCGACGGTGGATGCCGCCGCCAACACTGTCACTGTGAACACCGGGACCCTGACAGCCGGTGGGCAGCACGTGCTCACCAACGCGTTCGGGTCGGTGCTGGGCGTGCCCACCAGCACGGTCACGGCCCATGCCAAGGCCTCCTGGGGCAGCCCCGCGGCGGCCACGGTGTTTCCTTTCACCACCCCGCGCTGCCTGTATGACAAGACGCCGCCGGGGCAGGTGCTGTGGATCAAGACCAGCACGTCGTGCACGGATGCGGCCGGCAACGTGGTGCCGGGCGGGTTTGGCTGGCTGGATGAAACCAGCCCGTGCGCCGCCGTCGTCGACCTCTCCGCACAGGTCGGAAGCCAGCCGGGCAAAAGCGGTCCGCCCTGCACCATGTCCAGGATCGTGAACACGACGATCCTGATTCCGGTGTACGCGGTCGCCTCCGGCCAGGGGCAGAACGCCACTTACTCGATTTCCGGGTTTGCCGCCTTCCACCTCACCGATTGGAGCTGGCCGGGCAGCACCGGCAAGTCGGGCACCGCCGACTGCGGCGGATGCACCGGCATCAAGGGCTACTTCACCCAACTCGTCACCCTCGACGACGCCAAAAACTGGCAGGTCACCCGGCTTGGGGGTCCGGCCCTGAACGCCTTCTTCGTCTACCTGATTCAGTAGGAGCCCTCCTTCGTGAAAGTCCGCATCATCGCCGCAGCGGCCGCCGTCGTCCTTGCCATCGTCGGGGCCACGGTTCTGGCCACCTATGTTGCCAACGCGGACCAGCGTGCCCTGCAGGGCGCGCGGTCCGTGCAGGTGTACACCGTGCGCGTCCCCATCCCGGCCGGCACGGCCGCCGAGAAGCTGCCGCAATTGGCCGCCCGACAAAGCATCCCGGCCAACGCCGTTGCCGTCGGAGCCATCACCAACCTGGCCCAGATCGCCGGGAAGGTCCCCTCCACCAACCTCGTGCCGGGAGAGCAGCTGCTCACCAGCCGTTTCGTTGATCCGGCCGCCCTGAAGGAGAAGGTCCCGGGCCAGGTCCCGCTCCCCGCCGGAATGCAGGCGGTCACCATCCAGCTCGAACCCCAACGGGTGGTCGGCGGGCAGCTTGCACCCGGTGACACCGTTGGCGTGCTCTTTTCCTTCCCGTCCGGCTCCAGCGGTTCCACGACAGGCCCAGTGGTACACCTCGAGCTGCACAAGGTCCTCGTCCTCACCGTCCAGGGCGTCCCCGCCGCCGCAGCTCCCGCGACAGGCAGCGGGCAGGCCGGCGCAGCGCCCGCCGTGCCGGCCGGAAGCGTCCTCGTCACCCTGGCCCGAACGGCCCCGGACGTGGAAAAGATTGTCTTCGCCGCCGAAAACGGCAAAATCTGGCTCACCAGGGAACCTTCGACGGCGTCCGAGGGCGGGACCCGCGAACTGACCAGGGACGGCGTCTTCAAATGAGCCGCTACCTGCTGGTCACCACCGATGCCGCCTTCCCCCGGCGCCTGGCCGAGGCCGCCACCGGCGAGCTGGCCGGAGACATCCAACACTGGGATGAGGCTGCGTTCCCGCTGAACCCGGACGTCCTCTTCGCCCGGCAGGACGATGCCGCACTTCCCGAAGTGGCCATCCTGGGCCCGGGCACGCCGGTCGAGGAGACCCTTGCCCTGGCATCGGCCCTGGACCGTTCCCACCCCGGCGTGAGCGTGCTGCTGGTCCACCCCGCGGGGCCGGACGTGGCGATGGCTGCCATGAGGGCCGGAATCCGCGATGTCATGGCCCCGGACGCCGGGCACTCGGACATGACCGCCCTGCTGCACCGCGCCGTCCGCACCGCCGCCGACCGCCGCCAGGCCTTCACCCCCGTGCCCGAGCCGGCCGAGGCAGGCGTGAAGGGCCGGGTCATTTGCGTACTCTCCCCCAAGGGCGGGGCCGGCAAGACCACCGTCGCGACCAACCTCGCGATCGGCCTGGCGGCCGCGGCCCCGCACGCCACCGTGCTGGTGGACCTGGACCTGCAGTTCGGGGACGTGGGAAACGCCATGCAGATCGCCCCCGAACAGTCCCTGGCCGAAGCCGTCCGCGGTGCCGCGACCCAGGACACGATGGTGCTCAAGTCCTACCTCAGCCCCCACCCCACGGGCGTGTACGCCCTCTGCGCCCCCGACTCGCCGGCGGCGGAGGCCGAGATCACCACCGCCGACGTCTCGCACCTGCTCGACCAGCTCGCCAGCCAATACCGCTACGTCGTCGTCGACACCGGTGCCGGGCTCTCCGACCACACGCTGGCGGCGCTGGACAAGTCCACCGACTACGTGTTTGTCGCCGGCATGGATGTACCCAGCATCCGCGGGCTGCGCAAGGAAATGGACGTCCTCAAGGAACTGGGCATGGTTCCGGCCCACCGGCACATCGTGCTCAACAGCGCGGACGCCCGCGACGGGCTCTCCATGCACGACGTCCAAAGCACCTTGGGCCACAAGGCCGACGTCGTCATCCCCTTCAGCCGGGCCGCCCGGCTCTCCACCAACCAGGGACTGCCGCTGCTGCAGGACAAAACCAAGGACAGGGCGGCCAAGGCCCTGCGCTCCCTGGTCAACCGCTTCACCCCCGCCCCCGCCCCGGCCCTCAAACGCCGCAGCAAAGCCCGCCACCGCAGAGGAACACTGTGAACCTTGCCGAACGCCTCGCCGCCGCGCACGGCAAACCTTCGGCGCCTCCCGCCGTGCCGCGGACGGCGCCTGCCCTGCCCGACGCCGGCGCGCAGCCGACTCCCGCGGACCGGGCACCTACAGCCGTGCCCGCATCCGACGCAACGACACGTGAGGCTGGCGTTCCGGCAGCCGCGCCCCGGACCCGGCTGGGCGGCACCGCCGTCCCCGAACAGCCCCACGATGCCCTGGCCAAGCTGAAGCAGCGCGCCGGCGAGGAACTGTTTGAACGGATGGGGGTGCGGCTTCTGGACGCGTCCCTCACCGAGGAAGCGCTGTACGAACTGGTCCAGGAGGAACTGGTCCGGGTCGTGGAGGCGGAGGCGATCCTGCTCACCCGCGAGGAACGCAAACGCCTCATCAAGGAAGTCACGGACGACGTGATCGGCTACGGGCCCCTCCAGCCGCTGCTCGATGACAATAACGTCACCGAGATCATGGTCAACGGACCCAACATGATCTATGCCGAACATAAGGGCAAACTCACGCGTACGGGCGTGCGCTTCGCCTCGGAGGAGCATCTTCGCCGGGTCATCGAACGCATCGTCTCCAAGGTCGGGCGCCGCATCGACGAGTCCTCCCCCCTGGTGGATGCCCGCCTCGCGGACGGCTCCCGCGTCAACGCCGTCATCCCGCCCCTGGCGGTGCACGGGTCGTCGCTGACCATCCGGAAGTTTTCCACCGACCCGTTCCAGGTCCACGACCTGGTCCAGTTCGGCACCCTCTCCCCCGAAATGGCCGAGCTCCTCGACGCCTGCGTCAAGGGCCGCCTGAACATCATCGTCTCGGGCGGCACGGGAACCGGCAAGACGACCCTGCTGAACGTCCTCTCCTCCTTCATCCCCGCCGACGAACGCATCGTCACCATCGAGGACGCGGTGGAACTCCAGCTCCAGCAGGACCACGTGGTGACCCTGGAAAGCCGGCCCTCCAACATCGAAGGCAAGGGCGAAATCACCATCCGCGACCTGGTCCGCAACTCGCTGCGCATGCGCCCGGACCGCATCGTCGTCGGGGAGTGCCGCGGCGGGGAAAGCTTGGACATGCTCCAAGCCATGAACACCGGCCATGACGGCTCCCTCTCCACAGTCCACGCCAACTCCCCGCGCGATGCGATCTCCCGGCTCGAAACGCTGGTGCTGATGGCGGGAATGGACCTTCCGCTGCGGGCCGTGCGTGAACAGATCGCCTCCGCCGTGGACGTGATCGTGCAGCTGACGCGCCTGCGTGACGGCACCCGGCGGGTCACCCACGTCACCGAAGTCCAGGGCATGGAAGGGGAAATCGTCACCCTCCAGGACGCCTTCATCTTCGACTACAGCGCCGGGGTGGACAGCAACGGCCGGTTCCTGGGAAAACCCGTCCCCACCGGCGTCCGACCCCGCTTCACCGACAGATTCACCGAGCTCGGCATCGAACTCTCCCCCCAGGTCTTCGGCACGGCCCCCGCCGCCGGTGGTCGGCGGTGAACGGACCGGCCGGCGGCGCCACAGCGGCCGCGCCCGCACTGCTGGTCTTGGGCCTGCTGCTGTGCTGCGCCGCCCTCGCCGCCGGGTACTTCGCCGTCTTGCCCCCCCGGCCCAAGGTCTCCGTCAAACGTGTCGTCCCCGCCGCCGGGCAACAGTCCCGGCTGGCGCAGCTGACCGCCGCGGCGACCCGGATCATCGAAAAGCTGCTCCACCAGCTCCGGGGGGCGCCAGCCCTGGCCACCGCACTGGAAGCCGCCGGGCTCAGGATGAATCCGGCCGAATACATCATCATCGTCGCCTCGCCCACCCTGATCGTGGCCGGCTTCCTCCTCACGGCCGCCGGACCGCTGGCCGCTGTCTGCACCCTCCTGGCCGGCGGTTTCGCCGGAAGGTTCCTCCTGGGCCATCTGGCAGGGCGCCGCCGGGCCGCCTTCAGCGCCCAGCTCGATGATTCCCTCCAGCTCATGGCCAGCGGGCTGCGCGCCGGCCACAGCCTGGTGCGCGCCGTGGACGCGCTCTCCACCGAAGCCGAAGCGCCGACGTCGGAGGAATTCGCGCGCATCATCAATGAGACCCGCCTCGGCCGCGACGTCGGCCAGGCACTGGAAGCGGCGGCCGAACGCATGCAAAGCGAAGACTTCGTCTGGGTGGCCCAGGCCATCGCCATCCACCGGGAAGTGGGCGGGAACCTCGCCGAGGTCCTCGACCAGGTCGGCCAGACAATCCGCGAACGCAACCAGATCCGACGCCAAATCCAAACCCTCAGCGCCGAGGGACGCATCTCCGCCCTGGTCCTGATGGTCCTGCCCTTCGGGCTCGGCGGCATCCTGGCCCTCATCACCCCCGGCTACCTCGCCCGCTTCTTCGAAGGACCCATCGGCTACGCCATGATGGCCGCCGCCGCCGTGTTCCTGATCGTCGGCGGGCTCTGGCTGCGCAAAGTCATCGCCTTCAAGTTCTGACCGGAGAAACCGCACATGCCCCTGACAATCGTCCTGGCCGTTGCCGCCACCGCACTGGCACTGCCCGTGCTCGGCTGGTCCCTGCTCTCCCCCAGGCTCTACCGGGACCGGGCTGCCCAACGCAACCTCTCCCGCGGCATCCTCGAGGCCACGGCAGCACCGGAACCAGAACACGGGCAGCGCTTCGCGGACCTGGCCCGGCGGTTCACGCCCGCCCGCTTCGTGGCACGCCTGGACCGCCTGCTCGTACGGGCCGGCCGGCCGGCCGGCTGGCCCATGAAAAAGGTGCTCTCCGCCAAGGTGCTGCTCGCCGTCACCGCCGCCGCCCTGGGTAGCCTGTTCGCGGCCGGCTCGTCCGGTGCGGGCCGGCCCCTGCTGGCCCTCTTTGTCACGGCCATCTGCTACTTCGTCCCCGACCTTCTGCTCTACAGCAAGGGAACCGAACGCCAGGAGGCGATCGCCCGGGCCCTGCCGGACACCCTGGACCAGATGACCATCGCCGTTGAAGCCGGGCTCGGCTTCGAAGCCGCCATGGCCCGGGCAGCCTACAACGGCAAAGGCCCCTTGGCTGAAGAACTCGTGCGCACCCTGCAAGACATGCAGGTAGGCCGCTCCCGCCGGCAGTCCTACACCGATCTCGCCGCCCGGACCACGGTCACGGACCTGCGCCGCTTTGTCCGCTCCATCGTCCAAGCCGACATGTACGGCATATCCATCTCCGGCGTCCTGCGCACCCAGGCGGCCGAAATGCGGCTCAAACGCAGCCAGAGAGCAGAAGAAAAAGCCATGCAAATACCCGTCAAAGTACTCTTCCCCCTCATGTTCTGCATCCTGCCAGTGCTCTTCATCGTCATGCTCGGACCCGCCGCCCTCGGCGTCATCGACACCTTCAACAAATGAGCGGAATAGACATCGACTGGGCCCCGGCACCGCTGTGGCTGATCATGTGCGCCGCTGTCGTCGGGCTCGCCGCAGGCGCCTACGTCCGATCCGTCGTCGCCACCTTCAGCCATACGAACCGGCAGGGACAACCGTGCCCACGGCCAACGCGGAAGCTCACGTTGGCACTGGTTGAACTGGCCACCGCCGCCCTGTTCGTCCTGACCGTCTGGCGGTTCGGAGCGAACCCGCAACTGCCCGCCTACCTGTTTTTCGCCGCCGCCGGCACCGCCCTGGCCGCCATCGACCTCCGGCACCGCCTGCTCCCCAACAACATCGTGCTGCCTGGCCTCGCCATCACCGCCATCCTGCTCACCGGCGCGGCAGCAGCCGGAACAACACCCGGGACCTCACTGCTCAGGGCCGTCCTCGGGGCGGCGCTGCTTTTCACGCTCTACCTGGTCCTGGCCCTGATCAGTCCCCGGGGACTGGGCATGGGAGACGTCAAGCTCGCCGCCATGGTCGGTCTGGTCTTGGCCTTCCAAAGTTGGCAGGCACTGTTCACCGGCACCTTCCTCGGCTTCCTCATCGGAGCGGCCGTGTCCCTCGTGATCCTCACCATCCGGCGCGGAGGGCTGAAAAGTCACATACCCTTCGGACCCGCCATCCTGGCCGGCGCGATGACCGCGCTCTTGCTCTCCTAAACCGACCGCACGAGGCAGTGGGCCGGATGGCACGCCTTCTTGGGCACTGCGACAGTCATACGGATACCTGGCCAGCCCCCACCGCTGCACGGGCCTCTCGATGGGTATGGCTCCTGTGTGTCTGGACCAGACAACCTTGTGATGTTCGGCTTTTTAAAGTTGGGGTGCGCACAGGCCTTGACCGAGCAGCGCCAGCCCCGTCAGGTCACCGGGACCATAGTCCGTCTGAGTCAGCGCCGTCTCCGGGTACATCAGCTGCCTGTGGTCGGTGACATGAGCTAAGCCGACGAGGTGGCCGAGTTCGTGTTCAACAATGGCCCTGACCATGAGCGTCCCCTTGGGACCGCCGAGCATCGTGCTGAGCCGGGGCGCGTCCAGCCGGACCTGTCCGGAGACGTAAACAGTGGGACTGCCCGCGATCCCGACCGCTTATCTGCCAGCCTCCCCCACTACACCGGCGGAAAAATCGGGATTCTCCGTAGGTGACTCCCAGGCAATGAGCACCGGAGCAGTCACGACCGCGGGGAGCCTAAGGGCTTCGAAGCGGACTCATGCCCCGGTGTTGGCCTTCCAGGATGCCGATCACCGATGTGGAGAGCGTTGAGGGAGGATGGGAGCGGTGATGATCGCTTGCGCATCCACGTAACCGACCACCAATACAAGGGCCGTTATCGATGCTGTTCTGCCGAGTCGTCGTCCTCTTAACGGGCGTGCTCTCTTTGACTTTTTGCGTCCATAGGTTGGAGCAGCTCTCCATTGCGTAGGCGCAGGACTGGCACCCATCCGTTCATCAATAACCCACTGCGGCACTCGACCGCTGGGAGACTTCGGGAGGCGAGGATCCGCACCCTCCGGCAATCATGGCGTGCCCAATCCTTCCCCCGATGATCCTCGCCCCGGCGTTCTTCTCCAACAGGAATGCCGGGGTCACGTCGTGCTTTGTCATGCGCATCAAAGGCGGCCTGGTCACGAACAATCGATCCCGTGCGCACTCAAGCCTATGGTGACTATAGGGCATGGAATAGCGTCCCGAAAGCGCTCGACGCTTCCGGGTGACCCCGGCGTTCCTTCCACACGGAGCGCCGCGGTCCTACAACCCCAACAAAAATCACCAAAATCCATGTTTCGCAGCGGCAATTGGCGGCTTGGCCGACAGGCCTGAAACCACGTCCCGAACAACGCAGTGCGTTGACTTACCACGGACCGCTTTTGACAACCAGTAAAACTCCGTCCCGGGCCCGAACGACGCGAGACCGTGGCGGCCAACTTTTGGCCCTCCGATCGCCGTACTCATGGCACTGAATAGCGTCGACGAGTCAGGATTTCGTTCGCTGGACAGCAATCACACCGGCGTGACGACATCCGATTTTCAGCTCACGTAATTCGGCACTGATGGCTTGATCGAGGTGGCCAACTTGACCAACGATATGCCCCGTGACCGTTGGCTTTGTATGCGGCTTTTGCGCAACTTCGTTTGGCGGGTCCGAGATTGCCAAACAAGGATGCCGGCTTAGATCCGTATTAGAGCCGCTGTTCCACCAATATGGTGTCCCGCCAGGTCCCGGCGTGAGGGCCGTGGTTCATGAGGGCAATGCGTTCGCGGTGCCCGATCCGCCGGAAGCCTGCTTTCTCATGCAGGGCAAGGCTGGGTAGGTTCTCGGGAAAGATGGATGACTGAAGGCTCCAGTAGCCGAGCTCCCGAGCCCGATCGGCCAGGCTGCGGAGCAGGTTTAGGCCGATCCCGCGGCCTGCGGATGAAGAGTCGACATAGACGGAATGCTCGATAACACCGCGGTAGACCTCTCGGATGGACGTGGCCGTGGCGGCGGTCCACCCCTGGATGTTCCCACTGATATCGGTGGCGACGAGGCTTAGACCTGGGATCCGGGTTGCGAAGAACTCGCTCTCTGGCGGGGTTGCGTCCGCGAATGTGGCGTTGCCGCCAAGGATGCCGGCGGCATAGATTCGCTCAACTGCAGGCCAGTCGGAGGAGACCATCCCCCTAATTTCGGCGCTCACAGGCCCAGGATGAGCGCGGACGCGGCTTCCAGGGCGCCCGGGACCAGGGAGTAGTACGCCCAGGTTCCGCGCTTCTCCCGCTCCAGGAGCCCGGCGTCGACAAGGATTTTCAGGTGGTGGGAGACGGTGGGCTGGCCCAGGTCCAAGGGTTCGGTGAGGTCGCAGACGCAGGCCTCCCCGCCGTCGCCGGCTTTGACAATGGAGAGCAGGCGCAGCCGGTTCGGGTCCGAGAGGGCCTTGAGGATCCGGGCGGATTCCTGCGCATTAGTTGCGGTCAGCACGGGGTGTCCGCTGGGTTCGCAGCAGGACGGATCGGCGCTTGTCTCGACGGCTAATGCAGTGGTCATGTACCCATTATGCCCATAGATTGACAATTGTCGATATGGCGGTCAATACTTCCTGTATCGACACCCGTCAATCTTTCGCTGTACCGGCAAGGAGCCTTGTGAGTACCCAGACCACCACCCCTTCCGCCCCCGGGGAGGCCGCCGTTGTCGGCAAGCTCTCCACCTTGGACCGGTTCCTGCCGGTGTGGATCATCGCCGCCATGGCCCTGGGCCTGCTGCTGGGCAGGTTCATCACCGGCCTGAACGCGGCTCTGGATGCGGTGAAGGTCGGCTCCGTGTCGCTGCCGATCGCCGTTGGCCTGTTGGTGATGATGTATCCGGTGTTGGCGAAGGTCCGCTATAACGAGACCGGCAAAGTCTTGGCCGACCGTAACCTGCTCGTCACCTCAATGGTCATCAATTGGGTGGCGGCGCCCGCCTTCATGTTCGCCTTGGCCTGGATCTTCATCCCGGATTTGCCCGAGTACCGCACCGGACTGATCATTGTGGGTCTGGCCCGATGCATCGCCATGGTCATGATCTGGAACGAACTGGCCTGTGGCGACCGGGAAGCTGCCGCTGTATTGGTCTTCATCAACTCCGTCTTCCAGGTCGTCGCCTTCGGCGCCCTGGGCTGGTTCTACCTGCAAGTCCTGCCCACCTGGCTGCGACTGCCCACCACCAGTGCCGACTTCTCCTTCTGGGCCATCACCGCCTCCGTCCTCGTCTTCCTCGGCATCCCGCTACTGGCCGGATTCCTTACCCGCACCATCGGCGAAAAAGCCAAGGGCCGTGACTGGTACGAGGGCAGGCTCCTGCCCAAGCTGGGCCCGTGGGCACTCTACGGACTGCTGTTCACGATCACTTTGCTCTTTGCCCTGCAGGGAAACTCCATCACCTCCCGCCCGCTGGATGTCGTCCGGATCGCACTGCCCCTGCTGGTCTACTTCATCGTCGTCTTCGGCGCCGGCATGGTCATCGGCCGCGCCCTGAACCTCGGCTATGCCAAGACCACCACCCTGGCGTTCACCGCCTCGGGAAACAACTTCGAACTCGCGATTGCCGTCGCCATTGGTACCTTCGGTGTCACCAGCGGCCAGGCGCTGGCCGGCGTCGTCGGCCCCCTGATCGAGGTGCCCGCCCTGGTCGCCCTGGTCTACGCCGCCCTGTGGGCGCGCAAACGATTCTTCACCAACTAACCACTGCGACCATGGCCCAACATCCCATTACTTTCTTTGAGGACCCGGATCCATGAGCACCACCGAAACCGCCAGCAAGCCCACCGTCCTGTTCGTCTGCGTGCACAACGCCGGCCGGTCCCAGATGGCCGCCGCCTACCTCACCACCCTCTCCAACGGTGCGATCGAGGTCCGCTCGGCCGGTTCCTCACCGGCTGAGTCGGTCAACCCGGCCGCAGTGACGGCGATGGCTGAGGAGGGCATTGACATGTCCGCAGAGATCCCCAAAGTATTGACCACGGACGCGGTGCGGGAGTCCGACGTCGTGATCACGATGGGATGCGGGGACACCTGCCCGATCTTCCCCGGCAAGCGCTACGAGGACTGGGAACTCGAAGACCCGGCCGGGCAGGGCGTGGACGCCGTCCGCCCCATCCGCGACGACATCAAGGCCCGCGTCCAAGGCCTCATCGCCGAAGTCCTCCCCACCAGCTAGCAAAGGCTCCAGTCATGACTGAACAACTGATCATCATTGGTTCCGTCCCCGCCGGATACACAGCCGCGATCTACGCCGCCCGTGCCGGGCTGGCCCCGCTGGTCATCGCCCGCGCCGTCACCTCCACCACCCTCACCGGACACCTCAAGTCCGCGGTGACCGGGGCCGGGCAACGGTTCGAAGCCCCGGCGATCATCCTCGCCACCGGATCCGCCTACAAGGAACTGGGCCTGGAGGAGGAGAAGAAGTTCTCCGGCCACGGCGTCTCCTGGTGCGCGACCTGCGACGGCTCCTTCTTCCGCGACCAGGACCTCGTCGTCGTCGGCCGCGGGGACTCCGCCATGGAAGAAGCGACGTTCCTGACCCGCTTCGCGGAAACGGTGACGGTGATTGTGCGCCGCGGGGAACTGCGGGCCTCCAAAAACATGGCCCAGCGGGCCAAGGACAATCCCGAGATCCGCATCATGTACAACACCGCCATCACCGCCATCCACGGGCACAGCAAATTCACCGGCGTGAGCGTGGAAGACACCGCCACCGGGGATACCCGGGAACTGGCAGAGACGGGCATCTTCATCGCCATTGGCCACCTGCCACGCACCGAGCTGGTAGTTGGTCAGGTCGAGCTGGACGACGAGGGCTACATCCGGGTCGATGCCCCGACCACCGTCACCAACCTTTCCGGCGTCTTCGCCTGCGGCGATGCCGTGGACCACCGCTACCGCCAAGAGCCATCACGCCCGCCGGGACCGGCTGTGCCGCGGCCCTGGACGCCGAACGGTAACTCGCCGCGTTGGAGGATGCCGACAGCATCGCCACCGCCCTGATGGAAGCACGAACCCACGCCTAAAAGACTCAGCGGAGGGAGGTGAACATTATGGATGACGACTGCTGCACCGAGACTGGTTGCTGCACCAACGGCACCGGCTGCTGCTAACCAGCACGCACCTCCCGCGTGCCCTGCCGGGCCAGCACGTGGCAGGGCACCCCAAACCCCTACGCAACTGATAGTGAATACCCGAAGGAGAACCACGGACATGACGGACACGACCATGACGGACCCTGGAAACGAGCTGCCTGTTGCCATCATTGGTGCCGGACCGATCGGCCTGGCCGCGGCGGCCAACGTGATCGAACGTGGCCTCACTCTCCTGATCTTTGAAGCCGGCGACAGCGTCGGTGCGGCCATCCGGAAGTGGGGCCACATCCGGCTGTTCTCCCCGTGGCGGCACAACATCGACCCAGCCTCCCGGCGCCTGCTCGAACCCGCCGGCTGGACCGAACCCCGGTTGACGTCCCTGCCCTACGGTGCCGAGCTCGTCGGACGGTACCTCAACCCCTTGGCAGCGACCCCGGCCACCAAGGCGGCCCTACACTTTTCTTCCACCGTGACGGCGGTCAGCCGGGTCGGAATGGACAAGACCCATTCCCGCGGCCGCGACGCCCAACCGTTCCTGGTCCGTGTCGCCACCGTCGACGGGACGGTGACCGACCACCAGGTGCGCGCCGTAATCGACGCGTCCGGCACCTGGGCCCAACCGAACCCGTTGGGCCAGGCGGGCCTGCCCGCACCCGGCGAAGCCGACGCCATTGCCGCCGGCCTGATCACCGAGCCCCTGCCGAACGTCACCGGCGCCGACCGGGCCCGCTTCGCCGGCAGGCATGTGCTCGTCATCGGGGCCGGCCACTCGGCCGCGAATACCCTCATCAGTTTGTGCCAGTTGGCCAAGAACGAGCCCGGCACCCGGATCAGCTGGGCCGTCCGCGGATCCGACGCGACCCGCCTCTACGGCGGCGGAGACCCGGACGGGTTGCCGGCCCGCAGCCAGCTCGGCACCCGCCTCCGCAAGCTCGCCGAAGACGGGCACATCGAACTGCACACCTCCTTCACCACCACCTCCTTCACCACCACGGACCAGGGACTTGCTGTCACCGGGACCACCCCGGACGGGGACGTGACCCTGGCCGTGGACCTGCTGATCCCCGCCACCGGCTTCCGCCCCGATCTGGACATCCTGCGCGAAATCCGGCTGGAACTGGACCCGATTGTGGAAGCGCCCCGGGACCTTGGACCGTTGATCGATCCGGAATTCCACTCCTGCGGCACCGTCCCCGCCCACGGTGCCAAGGTCCTGGCACACCCGGAGAAGGATTTCTACATTGCCGGGATGAAATCCTACGGCCGTGCCCCGACGTTCCTACTGGCCACCGGCTACGAACAGGTCCGCTCCATCGTCGCCGCCCTGGCCGGAGACCAAGCCGCCGCCGACCAGGTCCACCTTGAACTGCCCGAAACAGGTGTCTGCTCCACGGATCTGGGCGGCAGCTGCGACCTCCCCACCGAGACCGGCCCGGGCCAGGACGAGGCAGCATCCTCGTGCTGCCCCGCCCCAGAGCCCGTGTTGATCGGCATCCCCACCGGCCTGGCCCATGGCCGCTCCGCCACCATCACCAACTAAAATCTGGGTTAGCGCTGGTCATCGGCTTGACCTGCCACCGCCCCAACGAGACCAACGTGGCGCCATAGATATCGAGCCAGCCCGCGTCAACGTGGTCAGGTTTTCACGCCAAGGTCTGCCTGGCGCTGGCTCCGCGACATCAGCAAAGCGGAGATCGATCACTGCGGACAGCAGACCCATTTGGGAATTCCTCCCGCCGCTGATCCACCCGGCGGCCCCTGGTTTTACCCCCGTCGTCAGGTCAGGTCCCGGGTCCTTGACGCACTTCCGATGGCCGCAGCAGGGACGACGGGCAGTTTTCCAACGGCCCGTCCCGACCGCTGTTGGCCCCGTGATTGAAGGTTTATGCTGAAGGCATCCCGCCGGGACGGACCGGCAGGCCCAGGAGAAGGGACAGCGTCATGGGTCTGGGCGAGAAAGTCAAGCTCGCCGCCGCGAAGGTGAGCGGCAAGGGCAAGGAAGCCGCAGGCGAGGCGGCCGGCAACGACCGCCTGAAAGCCGAAGGCAAAACAGAACACGCCAAGGCTGAGCTGAAACAGGCCGCGGACAAGGCCAAGGGCATTTTCAAAAAACACTGACGGGCAACAGGACCGGTCATCGGGCCCGATCGGCACCGTGCGGTGTGGCCATCGAGCAGGTAAGAGTTCCAAGGGGCGCGAATCCGCCCCCATTGACGCCGATACAACAGGAACCGCCACTCCCGCCGGCGAAGACCGCACCCGCCCATCCGGACACCGTGTTGACGACAAAGGCAGCAGGACCATGAATGACCAACAACCCACCGACCCCTCCCAGCCACCGGCCGCGCCAGAGCCTGTGTGGCCGCCGGTTGAACCCATTCCGAGAGAACCGGACCCCAACCGGCCCCCGGACCCCACTGAACCACCGGAGCCGAACCGGCACCCCGACCCCACAGAACCGCCGGACCCCGCGGAACCTGTGCCCCCGGCCCCCTACCCGCCGGATCCCTTCATGCCACCGGATCCTCCCGTCCACTGACCCTGGACAGGGCCGATGACATCTGGCCGCCACTGGAACGACTCCCAACACCGATGCACGGTTCCGCTGACCAAGGAGGGCGGGCAATGGCGCCTGCAGCCCCGGCTCCCGCCGGAGAACACACACCACCGCAGGGCCATCCCGGCCCGTGGTGCAGCCGGTGCGGCACCGATGAATACCTGCTGATCGAGAGCGTCGAAGAATCCTCCACGCGCCCCGGGCAATTTCTGGAGGTCAGCTACACGCGCCTGGAATGCGAGGGGTTCTGCGCCCATGAGGTGCCTGTCACTTCCCTCACCCCCGAGATTGTCCACGAATATACCGGCCGGCCCCTGCCGGACCCGCCCGGGCACTCCCTGCACTGCGGGGGAGCCATGGCCTTGGCCTCCCCCGCAGGACAGGCCACCACCCCGCGGCCGGGGACCGACCCTGGCGAGAAACACCGGCTGGAGGTCTACCTGCGGACCAGGGTCCTCCACTGCCGGTATGGATTTCAAATCGAATCGTCCGCCCGGACCGGACCTAGCCGGCGCCGGGAAGGCTTTGCACCGGCCAGGGAGGGATTATGGCCACCGTGCTTGTCTCCCGGCCCAAGGTAGCTCCTGAGGTGTGGCCTCCAACGAAACGGACTCATATCTGGTGTTGGAAGCCACTTGGGCTGGTGTTTGAATGAGCGCATGGCTGATAACAGTGTTCTGGTTTCCGGCGGCGGTATTGCCGGCTCGACCGTCGCCTACTGGCTCGCGAGGGCTGGCTGGTCTGTCACCATCGTGGAACGGTCAGCTGGCGCACGATCTAGTGGCAATCCCGTCGACGTGCGGGGATCCGCTGTGGCTGTTGTACAAGAAATGGGCATCTGGCCGCACCTTCAGGAGACCGACACGGGTGTTAAGCGGCTGGTTTTCGTCGACGCCGGCGGGCGGCCCCTGGCATCAATCCGAACGCAAAAACGCCGTGACCGCCATGAAGAGGTGGAGGTCGCACGCTCTGAGCTTGTTACCCTGTTGCTTGGCAAGGCCCGGGAAAACAGCCACCTCATCCTGGACGACTCAGTCACCGGCCTGAACCAAGATGGCGCCGGGATCGACGTCGAGTTTCAACGGAACCCTCCCCGGCGCTTCGACCTGGTCATTGGTGCCGACGGGATCCACTCCACCGTCCGGGCCCTCGCTTTCGGTCCTGACGAACGCTATTCCCGCCCCTTTGGCATGTTCGTGGGCACAGTACGCTCCCCCATGCCTGTCGAGGATCCGCGCACGGTGCTGATGTACAACGAACCGGGCACCTCGTTGACCATCCATCCAGCAGGCGGGAATCCCGGATTCGCCTTCATCTTCCGAGGCCAGCACGCTTTCGACTACCGCGACCCGGACCAAGGCGGGCGCCTCGTCGACTCCATCTACGGTGGCGGCGGTTGGCTCACCAAACACGCACTCAAGCAATGGGACGCGGCCGATGATAGGTACTTCGACGCCGTCACCCGCGTCGAAGTACCGCACTGGAGTGCCGGACGGGCGGTGCTGCTTGGTGACGCGGCCAGCTGCCTCTCCCTGTTCGGCGAAGGCTCCAGCAGTGCGATCGTCGGAGCCAAGACCCTCGCCGAGGCGATGGGGACGCACCCCGGCAACCACACGGCTGCCTTCGCCGACTATGAACACGCGCACCGCAAATACGTCCGGCCGCTGCTACGTGGCGCCGGCATCGCATCACGCCTCCTCGTGCCGAAGACCCGATCGGGCATTACGGTGCGCAATGCAGCCTTGAACGCACTCCCCTTTCGAAACCAGCAGTGAAGCAGACCCGAAGCCGCCCGCCTGGATAGGCCGCGCGGATGCCGCAACCGGCCCTGCCCTCTCCGTCGCGAGACCCTTGTTGCCTCAAAGCAGTACCTCCGGTTAGCTCGATACGTTGCCTCATTTGAGTTCCCAGCCCTTATTGTTCCAGCGGGTGTTGACGGGTGGTTTGACTGGGGGCGCCTTCTTGTTCAGGGCGAGCTTTTCGAGTTCTCCGGTGAGGTGGAGGATGTCGCGTTGGAGTTGTGCCGGACGGATGCGCTTGAACGCGGTGTTCATGGTGATGATCGGGCGCATGCGGACCTTGGGGTGCTCGATGGCGCGCTGGTGTGGGGTTGCCGGGGCGTCGTAGTGCTTGATGAAACCATGACGCCGATACCTGCCGGTACGCCAGAACCGGGTCCCCTATGAGTCCCCTCCCCTGCACGATTGTGGTCATGGGCGTCTGCGGTTCAGGAAAATCGGTGATCGGCCAAGCAGTCGCGGAAAGCCTGGGCAGACCGTTCATCGACGCCGATAACCCCCACCCAGCAACAAACAAAGTCAAAATGGCCGCCAGGATCCCCTTCAAAATGAAGACCACTGCCCCTGGCTGGACGATGTTGCACTGGCATCCGACGCAGCCGGAGACGACGTCGTCGTGGCGTGCTCAGCATTGCAGCTGAGCACCCTTGAAGGGCTGACGTCGACAGAGCATGGCAGTCGCGTTCCGGCCAACCTCGAGCCGATGCGACTCGTGCACAATATCGCCGAAGCCCTCGCCCAGGGCGGCTGGAGCCCGAGGGAAGTTTAGGGATGTCACGCTTCCTTTCACCTGCGAGCCAAGGACTCACAAGTCAAATATCAACCCTGGAGGCAGCCTGACCCGTCTTAATT
This sequence comes from Arthrobacter dokdonellae, assembly GCF_003268655.1. Classification (NCBI taxonomy): domain Bacteria; kingdom Bacillati; phylum Actinomycetota; class Actinomycetes; order Micrococcales; family Micrococcaceae; genus Arthrobacter; species Arthrobacter dokdonensis. The sequence continues at coordinate 3,068,908 of NZ_CP029642.1, forward strand.
GCGAGTTACGTACGCACCCAATTTCGCGAGAACCTTAGCTGAGTCTTGTCACACCCTTGACGTGATATGGATAACATTAGTACTGTTTCGACACGGACTCGTTATTTGTAATCCGCGTGAACATGCTGATGATATCGCCAACATTGTGAGCGCATCCAATATCAGTCTGGCAACGGCGCTGGCTTGAGTGCAAGTGACCGAAGTCGAATATCTCCTGTAGCTCGAACCGTGAGGACAACACCGCATGCTGAAGACCAGCCGTACCTTGCTTATCGGCGTGTTGACTGTGGCCATGGCAGGCGGGATCGTCGCGACCGGGCAGCCACAGCTGGCACACGCCGACGCACAGCCTCAGATCCTGCCCAGTCCGCAGCAGCTGCCTCAGATCCTGCCCAGTCCGCAGCAGGAAACCGCAGGAGGCGTGTCGTTCCCGTTGACAGGTGCCGTCACGGTGGTCGTGGGGGCGAAGACGGACCCGAGTGCCGAGCAGCTGCTGACGAAGACCATCTCGGCGGCGGGTGGAACCGCCAAGCTCGTCACGAGCGCACCGGACGGCGATGCCGTGTACCTGGGTACGACGGGAGACAACCCGGCCATGGCTGGAGTGCTTGCGGGCATCAACCTCGACGGGACCACGGGGATCAAGCCCGAGGGCTACGTGCTCGGTAGTGGGACCGTGAATGGGCACAATGTGCTTGCGCTGGACGGCCTCGACGCGTCAGGCACCTACTACGCGGTGCAGACGCTCCGTCAGATCGTCAAAGGCGGCGCGGTCCCGGCCGTCACGGTGCGCGACTGGCCGCAGATGTCCATCCGTGGCGAGATTGAGGGGTTCTACGGCATCCCGTGGTCGCATCAGGCCCGCATGGACATGATGGCGTTCGACGGCGTGCACAAGATGAACACGTATATCTACACGCCTAAGGACGACCCATACCTGCGCAGTCAGTGGCGCGACCTCTACCCGCAGGCGCAATTGGCGCAGTTGCAGGAGCTGGTCGGAGCCGCGAACGCCAACCACGTCAACTTCACCTACGCTCTCTCACCGGGCAACGATATCTGCTACTCGGCGCAGGCGGACCTGCAGGCGACGGAGACGAAGTTCGACCAGCTGCGCTCGATCGGCGTGACCTCGTTCTACATCGCGCTGGATGACATCGACACCTCAGCGCATTGCACCGCTGATTCCACGCAATTCACCACGGGCGGCTCGTACGACGTCGCGAAGGCTCAGACGTTCTACCTGAACGAGCTCGTCAACGGCTACATCACGCCGAACCACCTGCAGCCGCTGCAGACAGTGCCCACGCAGTACAACGGTTCCGGAGCCAGCGCGTACAAGACGACATTTGGCACGACGCTGGACCCCTCAGTGCGGGTGCAATGGACTGGCGAGGGCGTTTTCAGCGACCAGATCACACTGGCATCGGTCACCGCCGCCGCGCAGAACTACCACACGAACCATCTCTACATCTGGGACAACCTGCCGGTCAACGACGGCCAGCGGGGCCGCCTGTTCCTCAACCCGCTCACCGGTCGTGATCCGCAGCTCTACACGAAGATCGACGGGATCACCTCGAACCCGATGATCGAGGCATACGCGTCGATGATCGCGTTGGCCGGTTACGGCGACTACACCTGGAATTCGCCGAAGTACGACGCGTCGGTGACACAGGCCGCTATCATCGACGAGCTCGCCGGGGCAGACCCGGCCATGCAGAATTCACTCAGTGCGTTCGTCGACCTGAACCAGAGTTGGACGCCGTATCGGGCCAGCTCGCAGCACGCGCCCGAACTCTCCGCCGATATCGACGCATTCTGGACTGCTTACCAAGCCGGCGACGCCGCTGGCATGAAGCCGCTCGAGGACCGGCTGGCGACTATCGCAGCCGCGCCGGAGAAGCTGAAATCCATGGCGCAGCCTGGCTTCTACAGGGACGCCCAGCCTTGGATCGTAGCAGCGGCACACTGGGCCACTGCGTTGCAGGAAGAAGTCGCCTCCCTGACGGCGATCCAGTCCCGACAGGGTGAGACTGCAACGAAGTCGGCTCTCGCGGCGCTCGGTGAGGTCACCGCCGCCAAACAGGCCACAGTGCCTGACCTCGGGAACAACGGCCAGGTCGTGGCGAACTCGATCGTGCCCAGCGTGGGAGACGGGGTGTTCCAGACTTTCAGTGACAAGGCCGTCGCGGCCTACAACACCTGGCTCGGCGCCACGCCTGTCGGCGGGTTCACGCCCTACACGGGAACGGCGAGCACGAGCATGGGCACCTATGCCAGCAACTCGCCCACGAACATGACCGATGCAAACCTCTCCACGTCCTATTGGTCGAACCAAGCCCCAGCTGTGGGTGACTATGTCCAGGTCGACTTGGCCGCGGTCAAGAGCGTCGGCTCGGTGGCCATCCACCAGGCCGACTCCGACACCTCTGCCGGCGACATGCTGTATCACGCCGACCTGCAGTACTCCACCAACGGCACAGACTGGACGACCGCAGCTCACTTCGACAACGCGCCGCTGGTCTCGTACTCATTCCCAGCGACGGTGCAGGCGCGCTATGTACGGTTAGCCGCGACTGGCGTGAACCCGGGCGGCAAGTGGGTCAAGATCCGTGAGTTCCAGGTGTCGCCGAGCTACGGGGTCACCGCGACGGCGAGCACAAACCTGGGCCAGTACCAGAACTACGCGCCGTCGAACATGGCCGACGGAAACCTCTCGACCTTCTACTGGTCGAACCGGACCCCCGCGGTGGGTGACTCTGTCCAGTCCGACCTGGGCGCCGTGAAGGGCGTCGGCTCGGTGGCCGTCCACCAGGGCGACGCCGACACCACGGCCGGCGACATGCTGTATCACGCCGACCTGCAGTACTCCACGAACGGCACAGACTGGACGACCGCGGCTCACTTCGACAACATGCCGCTGGTCTCGTACTCATTCCCATCGCCGGTGCAGGCACGCTACGTGCGGCTGACCGCGACCGATGTGAACCCGGGCGGCAAGTGGGTCAAGGTCCGCGAGTTCCAGGTCTCTCCCGGATCAGTGCTGGTCACCACCGACGTGCCCGCTGCCGGGGCATCCAACGTGCTGAATGCGTTCGACGCATCGATCCAGACCGCGTTCACGGCGGCGAGCGTACCTAACAAGGGTGCGACGCTGACCCGGGCGTTCACGGCATCGACCCACCTCGGCTCGATCACACTTGTGGGCTCGGCTGCCGGGACGCTGCAGTACCAGGACGCCGACGGTTGGCACGATTTGGGAACCCTGGACTCCAGCAAGGTGTTCCAGGAGGCGAAGGTCGACAAGGACGGTGTGGAGGCCGTGAGGATCGTGTTCTCGGGCGGCGGCAACGTCGTGCCGACCATCGACGAACTGGTCACCCGCGACGGCGGCCCGATCGCGAAAGACCCACTGATTGGATCAAATCCGTTAGCGACGGATACCTCGATCGCTGTCAATGGCCAGGACACCGGACGGACCTTCGACGGTATCGGCGCAATCAGTGGCGGCGGCGGCAACACCCGGCTGCTGACCGACTACCCGCCTGCCCAGCAAAACGCGATCCTGGACTACCTCTTCAAGCCCGGCTACGGCGCCAACCTGCAGATCCTCAAGATCGAGACCAGCGGGGACGGGAACACCACCTCGGGGGCCGAGCAGACCATCGAGGAGACCAAGGGAGTGATCAACTGCAACGCCGGGTACGAATTCTGGCTTGCCAAAGAGGCGGTGCAGCGCAACCCCAAGATCAAGCTTTACGGGCTGACTTGGGCTGCGCCCGGCTGGGTCGGCTCCAGCATGTACTCGCAGAACGGCATCCAATACATCACCGACTGGCTGGGCTGTGCCAAGCAGCGCGGACTCACCATCGACTACATGGGTGGCTGGAATGAGAAGGCCGGCTGGACCGCGGGCTGGTGGAAAGACCTGCGGGCCGCCCTGGATCAGCATGGATTCGCAGCGACTAAGCTGGTGGCCGCGGACCAGGGTAGCTCGTTCGCAGATGTCAGCGGTGCCATGTCCCAGGACTCGGACTTCGCCAAGGCCATCTCGGTCATCGGTGAGCACTACCCGTGCGGGTGGAACGGCCCCACGCCGATCTCCCAGTATCCCAATGTTGAAACGAGCTGCCCCTCCTCGCAGGCCGCCCAGGCACTAAACACGCCACTGTGGGCCAGCGAACAGGGCTCGATGAGCTACAACGCCGGCGGATTGCCGATGGCTCGAGCCAACAATATCGACTACGTCGACGGCCGGATGACCGCGAGCATCAACTGGCCCTTGGTCGCCTCGGCCTACACCGACGTCGGCTTTGCCGACCAGGGACTGGTCATGGCCAACGCGCCATGGTCGGGCCACTACGACGTCGGCCTGTCTACCTGGGTGACGGCGCAGACCACACAGTTCGCGCAGCCGGGATGGCAGTATCTGGACGGCGCGAGCGGCCACCTGGCCGGCCAGACCTCTGATCAGTCCGGCAGCTACGTGACCCTGAAGTCTCCTAACGGAAAGGACTGGAGTTCGGTCGTCGAGACCACCCGGGCCACCGGTCCGCAGACGGTCAAGCTCACTGTCGGCGGCGGCCTGTCCACCAAACCCGTGCGTGTCTGGAGCACCAACCTGGTCTCCGGCGACAGTTCGCAGTGGTTCGTGCAGGGCAAGACGCTTAGGCCCGATGCGAACGGCTCGGTCACCATGGCACTGCAGCCCAACTACATCTACACGTTCACCACCACGACCGGCCAGCACAAGGGCGGCGCAGTGTCGCCGGCAAGCAAGCCGCTTTCCCTGCCCTACTCCGATTCGTTCGATACCGGAACCCCGGGCCAACAGGCCCGCTACCTGGCCACCATGGAAGGCGCGTTCACTATCGCGAAGTGTGCCGGGCGCAGCGGAAAGTGCGTCCAGCTCGAAACCCCGGCCAAGCCGCTTGAGTGGCAGGACAGCATCCAGACCCCCTACCCGTACACGGTGGGAGGCGGCCAAGCCTGGAGCAACTACCAGGTATCGGCCGATGTCCGCAACGCCCAGCCCGGCTCGGTCGGCATCCTGGGCCGACAGAGCAATCTGGGCGGCACGCAGGAGGACCCGTCGAAGGTGCACTACTACTCGCTCACCCTCAGCGACACCGGGGCCTGGTCGATCAACCTTGCAGATGGCTCCGGGAAGGCCGCGGCCCCGCTCACCGGCGGCACCATTGCCAAGGGTGCGGGACTGAACACCTGGCACAACCTCGCCCTGACCTTCGACGGATCCCAGATATTCGCCTCCGTCGACGGCACCACCGTCGGCTCGGCTACGGACACCACCCTCTCCGCAGGCAAGATCGGCCTGGTAGCCAGCGGCTATCTGGCCGGGGAGCAGTTTGACAACCTGACGGTCCGCGCGCTGACCGATCTGGCCGTCCCTGTATCACTCCCGGCGGGTGCACACACCCCTGGAACTGCAACGATCATCAGCTACTCCACGACCGGCAGCGCAGTGAACCAGTGGCAGTACAGCGGCGCCTGGCAGTCCGGCGGCGGAAACACCTGGGATAACACCGTGGGCGACACCGCGACCCTCACTTTCCATGGGGACAGCGTCACCCTTCAGTCCATGGCCAATGCCAGCAATGGCATCGTCAACGTGTCTGTGGACGGCGATTCCCCCACCGCCGTCGACATCTACAGCGCCAGCGGCGGGCTGACGTCGGTGTTCACCCGCACCGGTCTCGACCTAGCCAAGCAGCACACGCTGGTGGTGGCAGCAACCGGGAAGAAGAACCCTGCATCCAGCGGAACCTGGGCCTCTGTCGCCGGTGCCATTGTCACCGTGCCGGGCCAGCCGGCCCCCACCCCGGCAATGACCACGCCGGCGGACCAGTCCACGATCCACCCCGGCTCGCTCAGGATCGAGGGCACCGCCCCAGCGGGCGAGCTGATCACCGTCTCGGTGTCCGGTGCGCCAGCCTGCGTGAACCTCCCCGCCAACCCGGACGGCAACTGGAGCTGCAAAACGCACGTCGGGCACGGCGAGTCGGTAATCACCGCAGTCGGCGTGGATCCGGTCACCGGCCTGCTGTCCGAGCCCACCGCGCCGGTTCACGTAGCCACGCGCGGCTGAACACGTCAGGCCCGTCGAACAGCACCTTCGGCTCGACGGGCCTGACGCTTTCCCGAAACTACCCTAACGAGATCCACCTTGTCGCCATCGACACCAGCCCCTCCGGCCCCGGCACCAGCGATCGGGAACTGCGTCGGGGAATGCATGGAAGGTTGTCCTGTGGGCGGTAGGGGTCAGCGGTCAATCCAGGCGTCAAGACTCACGACGTGGACTTCCGGTCTCGCTTGCTCCCGGACAGCGCGTGCCGCACCTATGCCTGGCTACGGACGGAGCGCTTTCGCCAGTGGCCAGCTACCGGCTTCCCCTGCCGCGTGAGCGCTTCCATTCCACCCACACTTCGCCAGCTTTGGCCTACACCTGGAAGTTTTTGCCTCATCGTTTGATGACGCTGGCGTTGTCCGGGAGAAGGCCCCAAATGAAGTTATCCGGTCACGCCCAAACGCCACAATGGAAAGCATCAGGCAGGCAGTCAACCCAGATCCACTAGAAATCCCGCTTCTTGATAGTGGGGGGAAGAACAGAGAGTTCAAGCGTTGCGGTGTGCGGCCAACCCCGGCCCTGGGATATCGTCGGAGATCAGTTTCTGCCGCGCATTTGGGCGTCCCGCACCTGGGCATGCATGTCCCAGGGTGCCTGCGGCAAAGTGTTGCCCGTCTCGAGCAGGGATTTGAGGTTGGAGCCAACAGCGGCCCAGCCGAGCGCTGCGGCATCTGCGTCTTCGGGTGTGGGAATGTTTTCGTGCACGATGGTGAGCTTGACGATCTCCTTGTATTCCTCGATGGTGAACGTGACTAGCGAACGAGCTTCGGTCCCGCCGGCCGGATCCTCGAAGGTGATCGCGAGTCGGGTGGGGCGTTCGCTTTCCACCACGCGGCCTACGACGTCGGCAATGCCGGAGCCGTCGGTGCGAACGTGCTTCCAAGGCTGCCCCGGCTCCCACGTGGAGACATTGCTATGTCCCCAGAACTGGGCCGTCAGTTCCTCGCTGGTCAGTGCGTCCCAGACGGTCATCGCCGATGCGCGGATGTAGGTGACGTAGACGTAATCAGGGCGTTTTGTCATAGCGGTTTCCTCTGCTCGTTTCATGATGGTGCTGACCGCATCCAACCGTGGCCGGTCGGACTTGCTGATCCAGCGTTCCTGGATCTCCTGGAGCGGCACCGGGTTGAGGTAGTGAAGCCGTTCCCGGCCACGCCGCACGACGGTGACCAGGGTCGCGTCCTCGAGAATCCCGAGATGTTGGGTGATGGACTGCCGCGCCAGGCCCAGGCCCTGGCACAGCTCCGACAATGTTTGGCCGTTCCGCCCACAGAGGCGGTCAAGGAGCGCGCGGCGCGTCGCATCTCCGAGAGCCCGGTACACATCGGTCATGGAACCATTATGCAGGTAAATACCTGCGTAACCAGCGGCGGATGGCCGTGTCATACTTTGGAGATCCCACCAGGATTTTGGATATTTAATGAGGAGAAATCATGCAACGAATCGTGCCCAACGTCTGGTGCCACGGCAACGCGGGCGACGTTGGCAGCTTCTACGCGGACGTACTGCCGGAGGCGTCAATGGAGGTGGTTGCGTCCTACCCGGAGGATGACCTGCCGGACTTCCAACGTGACCTGGCAGGACAGCCGCTGGTCGTGGATGTGAGCGTGGGCGGATACCGGATCCGCTTGATCAATGCCGGAGACGAGTTCCGGCCCACCCCCGCGTTGTCGTTCATCCTCAACTTCGACCCGGCGTTGTTCGACGGCGGCATTGATGAGGCGCGTGGTGGGATGGCCGCAGTGTGGGAGGCTTTCGCAGCGGGTGGGAAGGTTCGCATGGCCTTGGGCGAATACCCGCACAGCAAGCTTTACGGCTGGGTGGAGGACAAGTTTGGCGTGAACTGGCAATTGATGCTTGCCGCCCCGGGTGCTGAGCGGCGTCCCGCGGTGATCCCGCAGTTGCTGTTTACCGGGGCGGCCGCCCAGGCTCAACACGCCATGGACCTGTACACCGGCCTGTTTCCGGAGTCGGGACCGGGAATGATCGTTCCGAAGCCGGGAGAAGCCGGGGCCCTCCTCTTCGCGGAGTTCACCCTTGCCGGGCAGTGGTTCTCGGCGATGGATGGCGGCCCCGTACACGACTTCACATTTTCGCCGGGGCTCTCCCTGCAGGTCGACTGTGCCGACCAAGAGGCGATCGAGACCCTGTGGGCAGCACTGAGCTCCGTCCCCGAAGCTGAGCAGTGTGGCTGGTTGGTCGACCGGTTTGGGGTCAGCTGGCAGATCGTGCCGCAGGACATGGGCGAGCTACTCCAACATCCGGGCGCGTACCAAAGGATGCTCGCCATGAAGAAGATCGTCGTTGCCGAGTTATGAGTCGTGGCAGCTCCTGCAGATCGTCCCTTCGCAGATCATCAGGGTCAGTGCAAATCCACAGAGGTTTCATCCCGCGACGACGCAGTCCAGAATTGCTCGTTCACCCGGTTATTGCCGGTCAGCTTGACCGGGCCAATGTCGAACGCGACGTACCTGGTTCCATAACTGCTGGACACGGCGAAACCATAATCGAGGTGGAACCTCTTGCTCGCGCCCACATCCGCCACACCGCGCTGGAGCGCGATCGCATTGATCGGCGGGTCGCTAAATGACAAACGCATGGTCCAACCAAGAAGCCCGTTGCCGCAGCTGGGGTTAGCCGTTGCTCGTGGTCACCGCAAGTCAGGGAAGCGGGTGGCGTGGAAGCGGGGGCTCTGATCGGCGTAGGCTGTCTACGCTTCGCGTGGAGGGGTTCAGGACAGCCACTGTGACGACGTGAAAGCCTACGGTCAAGGAGCAAGCATGGATACGCGCAAGCTGAAGTATTTTCTCGCCGTGGTCGACCATGATGGTTTCAATCGCGCCGCGGAGCATTTGCTCATCGCCCAGCCGTCGCTTTCCCAGACTATTGCCGGCCTGGAGAAGGAACTGGGTGTGCCCCTCTTTCACCGTATCGGCCGTCGGGCGGTGCTTAGCGAAGCGGGCAGGGAACTCGTTGGCCCCGCCCGCTTAGTGATGCGGAATCTTGATGCCGCGCAGTCCGCGGTGCGGGCACTTCAGGGTGTGCGCAGTGGGAGGCTGGACATTGTCAGCATGCCCTCTCCGGGGATCGAGCCGTTGACGTCGCTGATTGCCAGCTTCACTGAATTACACCCGTCGGTCCGCCTCAATGTCAGCGCTGCATTCACTCCCGAAGAAGTTATCGAGTCTGTCCGGACCGGCAGTACCGAGATCGGCCTTGCCGGATCCCCGAACCCCATCCGGGTGCCGGGGGTTCAGGTTTTGGAGCTGGAGCGACAACCGCTGATACTCATCGTTAACCCGAAGGCTGATACTTTCGGTTCGACCGAATCGATCCGTCGTGAAGATCTGGGCGGTCATCGGTTGGTAGTGAGCCAGCGAGGTTCCCTGATGCGCTGGCTCGTAGATGATGCCATGGCGCGTGGCGTGGAGATAGAAATCGTCGTGGAGGTAGCGCACCGGACGTCGATCCTGCCCCTGGTCCTGGCCGGGGTGGGGCATGCGGTGATGCCGGCCGCCTGGGCACCGACTGCTCGCAAGGCAGGGCTGCAGACACTGCTGATCGAGCCCGTGTCCCACCTGGATGTGGCTATCCTGAGCCGGAAGGAAGACCTGACCCCAGCGGCACGGGCGTTCTTGAAGGTCGCGGAGCAGCATGTCGCACCCGAATCAGATGATCCTGGCTGGATCCGATTGATAGGCTGAACCTATTTTGGGGATCGGATCTTGGTCTTGGACGCCGGTTGGGCGCAGGCCTTCTACTTGAAGAGGAAGAGCAGTGTGACACTGCTAACACACTCATCGAGGAGGTAGGCACATGAATGCCACCCAGACATTTCGTATCGCTTCAATCCCCGCCGACGGCGTGGGCAAGGAAGTCGTCTCCGCCGGCCGCCGCGTCCTGGACGCCTTGGCGGTGAGTTCCGACGGCAAGTTTTCCTTCGAGTGGACCGAGTTCCCCTGGGGTTGCGGCTATTTCGCCACGACCGGCCAGATGATGGATCCGGAGGGTCTGGAAACTCTGAAGGATTTTGATGCCATCTACTTCGGCGCCGTTGGCTGGGAGAATGTCCCGGACCATGTCAGCCTTTGGGGCCTGCGGCTGAATATCACCCAGAATTTCGATCAGTGGGCCAATATCCGCCCCGTCAAGTTTCTGCCAGGGGTCCGGTCCCCGCTGCGCAAGGCCGATGACACCGAGCTTGACTGGGTGGTGGTACGTGAAAACAGTGAAGGCGAATACGCCGGCCTGGGTGGACGGAACCTCAGCGGCCGTGGGCCGGGAAACGAGGTCGCGCTGCAGACTGCGTTGTTCACGGAAAAGGGCTGTGAACGCATCATGAGGTTCGCCTTTGACCTGGCCCGCACCCGGACCGTGAAGAAGGTCTCCTCCGTGACCAAGTCCAATGCGCAGCAATACGGCATGGTGCTCTGGGACGACGTTTTCAAGCGCGTTTGCGTGGACTACCCGGACGTACAGACCGAAAGCGTGCTGGTGGACGCGATGAGCGCCAAGTTCATCCTCAAGCCCGAAGAACTCTCCGTAGTCGTGGCCTCCAACCTCAACGCTGACATCCTCTCCGACCTCGGCTCCGCCCTTGCCGGCAGCCTGGGCCTGGCGGCAAGTGCCAACCTGAACCCGGAACGCCGCTTTCCCAGCATGTTCGAACCCGTCCACGGTTCCGCCCCGGACATTGCGGGCCAAGGCATCAGCAACCCGATCGGCGCCATTGCCAGTGCCGCCCTGATGTTGGATCACTTCGGCCTGCATGAAGAAGCGCGCCGTGTCGAGGCCGCCATCGAACAGGCCACCGCAACCGGGCACCTGACCCGAGACGTCGGTGGCAACGCCACGACCGACGATGTCACCGAGGCGATCGTCGCCGCGCTTTCCCGGAGCCTGACCGCCGTCTAATCCGACCCTGCCCGTCTCCTTTCTCGGATGGACGGCGTCGTCCTTGGCGCCGTCCACCCGGATATTCTCTCTCCCTTGTACCAAACGATCTCCACAATGAGGTAGGAATCATGGATCGAATCACCCCCGCCGCCACGCCGGCAAAGACCCGCAAGCCCTGGTATCGCCAGCTGTATTTCTGGGTCCTGACCGCGATCGTCGTTGGCATCCTGTTGGGCTGGCTAGCCCCGAATGCCGGTCAGGCCATGAAGCCCATCGGCACGACGTTCGTCAATGCGATGAAGATGCTCATCGGCCCCATCGTATTTTTGACCATCGTGGGAGGCATCGCAAGCGTGGCCGACCTAAAAAAGGTAGGCCTCACGGGGCTGAAAGCCTTGGGGTATTTCCAGGTCGGCACCATTGTCGCATTGGGCTTGGGTTTGGTGGCCATCAACATCTTCCGCCTCGGCGACGGGGTGAACGCCGACTCCGGTGCCATCAAGGCCTCCGCTTCCGCAGGGCAACTGATCGCCAGTGGCGAACACCAGCAATGGTGGCAGTTCATCACCGACATCATCCCCACCAGCGTGGCCGGGCCCTTTGTTGAAGGCAACATCCTACAAATCATCTTCATGGCCGTCCTGTTCGGCGTGGCCCTGAACGCCCTGGGCGCAATCGGGGCACCGATCCTGGACGCCATCGAACGACTGACGAAAATTGTTTTCAAGGTCCTGAACTTCGTCATGAAGACAGCACCCCTGGGCGCCTTCGGGGCCATGGCCTACGCCGTGGGAGCATATGGCGTGTCCACCCTCACGAGCCTCGGCTGGCTGGTCCTGCTTTTCTACGGAACCTCGATCTTCTTCATCGTCGTGGTCCTGGGCAGCGTCATGGGCTTCCTGAAACTGAACATCTTCAAGATGCTGAGGTACTTCCGGGAAGAACTGCTGCTGATCGTGGGCACCTCCACCGCCGAGCCCGCCCTGCCGGGCCTGATGCGCAAGCTCGAGCACGCCGGCGTCAAGAAGGAGACCGTAGGGCTTGTCGTCCCCACCGGCTACAGCTTCAACCTCGACGGCGCCGCGATCTACCTGTCCCTGGCAGCTCTCTACATCGCCCAGGCAACCAACACCCACCTCTCGGTCGGCCAGCAGGTCGGACTGCTCGCCATCATGCTGCTGACCTCCAAAGGTGCGGCAGGAGTGGCCGGCGGCGGCTTCATCGCCCTGACCGCCACGCTGAGCACCATGGGAACCATCCCCGTCGTCGGCATCATGCTGATCTTCGGCATTGACAAGTTCATGTCCGAATGCCGCGCACTGGTCAACTTTTGCGGCAACGCCGTCGCCACGCTGTTCATCGCCTGGTGGGACCACTCCTTGGACGTGAACCGAGTCCGTCGCGTGTTCAACGGTGAGATCGTCGAACCCCGTCGTGACGAAGATCCCGTCGACGATGACCAAAGGGACTACGGCCGCTCCGATTCCGTGGACATCGCCCCCCGCCGTGCCGCCGCCCCGACCGACGACGACACGTCACCAAGCGACCGCGCGCACGCCTACTCGGAGACGGTCTGACATGCAGAAAAGCCTTGTGCCTGGAACCGTGCAAGTCCTCATCGCACCAGACAAGTTCAAAGGCAGCCTCACCGCCAGTGAAGTAGCCAATGCCCTCGCCACAGGGCTCCGCTCAGCCACCGGGACCGGGACGATTCGCTGCGACCTGCTACCGTTGGCCGACGGAGGTGACGGCAGTGTCGACGCCGCCGTCACCTCCGGCTTCACCCGGCACACTTGCACCGTCACCGGACCCACCGGCCAGCAACGCCACGCGGACATCGCGTTCGACGGCACCACCGCCGTCGTCGAAGTCGCCAACACCTGCGGCCTGACGCTCCTGCAGGACCATAAACTGGAACCACTGACCGCCTCCAGCCGCGGCTTCGGCGAAGCAATCCTGTTCGCACTGACCCTCAAACCTGCCAGGATTGTTCTGGCTCTGGGTGGCAGTGCCAGCACCGATGGCGGGATGGGGATGCTCACCGTCCTGGGCTACAGCTTCCACGACACCGACGACCACCAACTCCATGGCAGCGGCAGGACCCTGGGACAGATCCACACCATCCACCACACTCCACTTCCGGAACTGGACAACACCGAACTGATCGTTGCCAGCGACGTGCACAACCCGCTGCTCGGCAACGAAGGGGCCGCTGCCGTCTTCGGACCCCAAAAGGGCGCCGGAACCGACGACGTCGCCACCCTCGATCGTGGACTGCAACACCTCGTGGACACACTGGCCGAAGCCGGATTCACCGACGCGGCGGCGTTAGCCGGACATGAAGGCGCCGGAAGCGCTGGAGGAATCGGTTACGCCTGCCTGTTGCTCAAGGCACGGCAGGTCTCGGGGGCCGACTTCTTCCTGGACTTGCTGGACTTCAACGCCCGCAAGGATAACTGCGACGTCGTCATCACCGGTGAAGGCAGCCTCGATGAGCAGACCCTAGCCGGAAAACTCCCTGCCGCCCTCGCCCGGCGCGCAGGCAAACGACCAGTTATCGCCGTCGCCGGTCGATCACTGCTGTCCACGGAGCAGTCGGGGGAATTGTCCCTGGCGCGCGTCTACGCCCTGGCCGACTACACCACCAAGGACTCGTCAACAAATCCCGAACTTTCCGTCGCGCTGCTGCACAGAATCGGAAAAGACATCGGAGCTAGCATCCTCTGACGAAGCTGCGCATGGCATGGTCAAATGAGCTGCCGGTACACGCACGGGGTCGGCGCAGCGTTCGCCTAAAGTACGCCTGCACACTCATAATCGGCCAGTCGTCTCCAAGCGTCGGTCCGCCAAGGGATTCCCTGGAGACTGTAAGCAGCACGGCGCGTCAGATTCAATTTCCCGCCCTTGTAATTCAGTCATTTGGCCCTGAACCACCTGCCCCACGGCGGGCCGCAGCAGGGCCACTCAAAAGCGGTTGTCTTCCAGCCGGCCAGACGCCCACGTCGTCTCCGGGCGTGGGCAGTTAGGGCTCGTGGTGCTGGGCGATGTTGAGCACCGTTCCCTCGTAGAAGGCCCCCGCCTCCTCGAGGTCGGGCACCGTGAGGTCGGTGGTCACGCGGACGACGTGCAGGCGGTTCTCCAGTCGTTGATGTCTCTCAATCGTGCAGCACGGCCCTGGCGGGCTTCCATGACGGAGGACCCGGCCACCATGGCCCAACTCCGGCAGCCCACGCCGCCCGCTGCCCGAGGCGCCCGCTGCTTGGGCGCTTGTGGGAAACCGCGGGCAGGCCAGGCAGGGTCGGCACCGGGTTCACGGACCAGGTGTTGCCTCATGCCGTCCTGCTGCCGAAGGGCCCGACGGGTTCGACGGGATGGGCCGGCGGCGGCGTTGGTTTCTGAGCTGGAGAATCCGTGCCGTCCCGGAGATCGCGACCAACACCCCGCCGGCGACCGCTGCAATGAACAGCGCCATACCCAGGGAAAGCTCCGCGGCCGCACCAAAATAGTGCACTGTCACGCGATCTTGGTTCTGCAGGATGAAAATGATGAGCAAAATCAGAAGAACCAGTCCGGCGCTGACGGCGACCCAGATCATCCCGGAGCGCGTCACCTCGTCCTTGCCGTGCAGATCCGGCGACGTTTTCCGGGGAGGTCGTTTCGATCGGGACGAGGACGGCTTGCCCGCCGGGCGTGAAGCGGGGCGCGGGCCCGTCGATGGACCCGGGACTTGATCAGCGGCCACGTTTGTTCATCTCCTCAAACCAGAACAAGTTCTCCCTGCAGGACAGATATTTCACAGGCTACTCCTCCCCCGCCCCGGTGTCCCGGGCAGTCCATGGCTGCCCGGCCGACGGCGTCAGGGTCCGCCGCCGCCGCGCACGCCGGGTCGGCAGGGGGATGCTGTGCGGCACTGCCCGGAAGCCTTCCGCGACCAACCCGGCATGCCGGTTCCACAAGCGGCGACCGGCCCTGGATGAGGCTACCCATAGAATTAAACCGGTGAACGCGCAGGTACGGCGAATATCTGGTTTGCTGACGTGGCCCTCTACTCGCGGGAGTGACGATGGTTCCGATCCTGACGTTCGCCTTTGCGGTGCTGCTGCTGCTCGGTGTTCTCATATCCGAACGCGCCAGCCGCACGGTGCTTTCCACGGCTGTGCTGTTTCTTCTGGGCGGCTTCGTCCTGGGCCGCGGCGTCCTGGACGTCATCCCCATGGAACCCGGGGACCCCGCCGTCGGAATCCTGGCCCAATTGGCACTCTTCTCCGTCCTGTTTACCGACGGCATGAAAGTCGGGCTCTCAGACCTTCGCCGTGCCTGGCGCTTGCCGGGGCGGGCGCTGCTGTTCGGGCTCCCACTGACCCTCCTCATCACGGCATTGCTGGCCCATTACATTGTGGGCCTGCCCTGGGTGCCGGCCTTCCTCCTGGGGGCCGTGCTGGCACCCACCGATCCGGTCTTCGCGGCCGCCATTGTGGGGCGCAAGGAAGTCCCGGGACGATTGCGTCATCTTCTCAATGTCGAGTCAGGGCTCAATGACGGACTGGCCCTGCCCATCGTGCTGGTGCTGCTGGCCGTCTCCGGCGGCACGGACAGCGGAATCGGTGTCCTCGTTGCCGAGATAGGCCTGGGCGTCGGTGTCGGCGTTGCCATCCCCCTGGCAGTCATTGGCCTGGAGCGACTGCCGTTCCTGAAAGCAACCAAGGGCCTTCAACCCCTTGTAACCGTGTCCATCGGCCTGCTCGTCCTCGCCATCTGCCTGGTCACCGGGGCAAACCTCTTTCTCGCCGCCTTCGCAGCAGGCATCACCGTCGCCACCGCAGGACCTGGTTTCCGGAAGGAATTCGAGGCATTCGGCGAACTGGTCTCGGAACTGCTCAAGCTCGCTGCCATCCTCGTCTTCGGCGCGCTCATCACCCCCACCTTCCTGTTCAATGAGATCACCGGGTCAGGGTGGGCCTTTGCCGTGCTGGCCATCCTCGCGGCCCGTCCGCTGGCCCTGTTCATCTCCTTCCTGGGCACCCGGCTGGCCATTAAGGAACAACTCGCAGCCATGTGGTTTGGGCCCAAAGGCTTCGCCTCCGTCGTCTACGGAATTCTCGTGCTTGAATCGGGCACCCCGCATGCCAACGAGCTCTTCCACCTCATAGCCTTGGTCATCGTGCTGTCCATCCTCGCCCATTCCTCCACAGACGTCCTCGTCGCCAAACGGTTTCAAGCCCCTGCTCCCCCAACACCCTAGCCACCGGTACCCTCATCTGGAGGGTACCGGTGTCCGCGCGGATAATTTAATGGATAAAGCTTCACCCCCGTGGTCTACGGGGTGATCGTCCTGCGGGCCGCCCGCTTCAACGAGCTCGACCACCTCATGGCCCTGGTCGTCGGGCTCTCCATCCTGGACCGTTCCTTCACCGTCATCCTCAGCGAGAACGGCGCAGGACGAAATTCCGACGTTTATCGCCGCTTCCGCCTCCACGCAGACGTCAGGACCCGCACTGCGTCATGGACAACACCGTGAGGTTGACGAAGCTGTCCGTGGTAGCCTCACAAAAAATGCACCAGACATTCGACAGCGCTGGGGAATAATTGAGCACCACAAGGGCCTCAGCTCAATGGATAAGGACGGGCTTCCTTGAACGGTTCCATTCATAAAGGACTCCACGTCGCACGAGATGCATTCCGTGCGCAGTTATGGCCGCTCCCGATCGCGGGTGTCGTGCTCGCCGTGCTCGCTGGCGTCCTTCTGCCACATCTCGATGCCCATGTCGACGGCGACCTGCCCGGCTGGCTGGATGCGCTCGTGTTCTCCGGTGACCCTGGCGCGTCACGCACCGTGCTTGACGCTGTCGCAGGTTCACTAATCACCGTAACGGCGCTGACGTTCTCACTAACCGTGGTGACACTGCAGCTGGCAAGCAGCCAGTTCTCTCCGCGCCTGCTTCGCAACTTCACCCAAGATCTTTTCGTCCAGGTCACACTCGCACTCTTCCTGGCCACTTTCACCTACTCGCTCACGGTGCTTCGGGTCGTGCGCTCAAGCGGCGAGAGTGCCAGTGCTGGTTTTGTTCCGCGCCTCGCGGTCACAACCTCTTTCCTCCTGGCTTTGGCGAGCGTCGTTGGCCTCGTGCTTTTCTTGGCGCATTTGACCCGCCAGATCCGCGTCGAGACGATGTTAAGCAATGTGCACATGGACGCCAGTCTCACGGCGTCGACGAATCTCCCCAATCTCGATGCCGGCAGCCCACCCGCGCCCCAGCCACCGTCGCAGCCCGCCATGGTGTCCGTCGCTTCTTCCGGTTTCCTGGTGCGTGTCGATCAAGGAAAACTTCTACATCTTGCCGACAGCATCGATGCCGTAATCTCCTTATACCGTGAGCCCGGCGAATTCCTCCTTGGCGGAACCCCACTTGCTTCCTACTGGCCACGCGGGGAAGGGAGCATCACCGATCCGGACGATGTCGCAAAATTGCGAAAAGGGATACACGATGCTGTATCGACAGGCCCGGAGCGCACGGCCGCCCAGGACGTAGGCTACGGGTTGCGTCAACTTACCGACGTGGTGAACAAGGCGTTGTCCCCAGGCATCAACGATCCCACAACTGCGGTCCATGCCCTGGGCCACACAGCGGCCTTGCTTGCTGAGTTGATGGGATATCAGCTCGGTGCGACTACCCTAACCAACGATAACGATGTGCCACGGGTAATTCTCGCCAGGCCGACCTTTGCGGAGTATCTTGATTCTGCGATCACGCAGCCGAGGAAGTACGGAACATCGGATCCGATGGTGGCGTCCAGTCTCTACCAATTGCTTTGGGGCCTTGCCTGCAATGCGCCATCCCAGCATCATCCGGCCATCGCGGACCAGCTGGAGCGACTGCAGAAATCAGTCGCCCGGCAAGCCTTCGACAATGTGGAACAGGGGAACTTCGCCAGGTGGCATCGTAAGGTGCTCGCGGCACTCCTCCGTCAGCAGGACGGCGATGATGGCGACCCAACGACCGAGGTCCCTGCGCCAGGTTCATGAAATACAAAAGCCAAACCCGCTTGCTGGACATCTGACCGGTTGGACCAACTCGTGGCGTTCTACGCGGCTGCGGCATTGTGAGCGGCTCTGGGAAAGTGCCCACGGGCGGCCAGCGGGCCACCCAATGGCCACCAAGCGTGCCCGCTGCCGGGCAGCCAGGCTGATCCTTGCCGGTTGCGCCGCCGGAGTACGGGGGCCGCGGGCCTCGACAAACCTACGCCCGTGCTGGAAGGGCGAAAAAGGTCAGTCTCGGGACGACGGCAGGCGCAGCCACAGAAGCTTTGATAAGCATTACAGGCCCGGGCATGAATGGATCATAGGCACACCGCCGCCTCTGCAACTGCAGCCGCAGAGGTCCGCTGAGAGCGCTTCACGAAGGCGGCCTCGCGGCGGGGGTCTAATCGTTGGTTTCGCCGGTCTCCGTGTCGCTCGCCGACAATAGTTTGGACTCCGCGGACCGTTGCTCGCGCAAGAAGATGCTGAACACCAGGAAAAACAGGATGGCAATGAACTCGGCTTCCCAAGTTTGGAAGTTCTCGAACCAGAAGCGCGCTGAGACAAGGTAGAGTCCCAGCCCGATTGCCGGTTCGTTCGAGAGGGCACGCTCCTCGTTGAACGCGCTTATCCCTGCGAACACATGGAGCACGAATGCCGCCACGAAACACACGACCAACGCGACGGACAACGAGTGCCGCCGCAGCCACGGTAAACGGTGCTCGTCAGCGGCTTCTTCCGCGTTGTTGGGGGCACCACCGTGCTGTTCGTCCTTCTTCGGATCACGTGAGTGCGAGGCTCCGATCTGATGCAGGATCCCGCCGGCAAGAACCAGAACGGCCAGCTGCAGCAGGGCCGCCTGCCAGTTGACGAACATGGCGTTGAGAAACGTGCCACTGCCCAGCCAGGCTCCGAACCCGATCGCGCTCTTCCCGTGTGATGCCAGCGTCTGGTTGTCATCCATGTAGCCCACCAGGACCTGACCTGCCAGGAACACGACGAACAGTCCGGCGAAAAGCACGGACAGGCTGTTCTCGTAGAGAAACTTCCTCAAAGCACGCATCGCACCCCTTTCCGACCTGTCGCCATCGTAGCCGGGGCATGGCTGTGATGGCCACGGGGACGCCGCGCCGGTGGCGGCCGGCGTGGTCATGGAAGGCCATCCCTTCGGGGACCGACTGCTCCCCTGATCATGCTCATCAGCGATGCGATCAGGCCCGGAAGCGCGTCATCGTCGGCCCGCTGGGACATGAGCCAGACATCCATTGCCTGGCCCATGCCCATCGCGACCGCGATCAGCAGGGTGGGTGGGACGTCGTCGCGCACCGCTCCCACCTGTTGCCCGGTGGCGAGCACCTGCGCGATCCACGGGAGGGATGACTGCTCCAGTTCCTCCTGCGCCTTCCGTGAGGCGGGGCTCTTCGCCGCGGCAGCCCAGCCGCGCAGCATGGCGGCCAACTGCGGTGAGGCAACGAGTGCCCGCATCAGCCGGAGGTAGTAGTCGCCCAGAACCGACCAGAAAGCGTCGGCATCCCCTACACCCAGGTCGGGCAGCGGGCCGGCCTGGGCGAACAGCCTGGCCAGGCCGAGGTGCGCGACATAGGCGTAGAGATCCTCCTTCCCGTCGAAGTAGTAGTACATCGACCCCTTGGAGATTCCGGCGGCATCGATGACCCGGTTGAGCGAGGCGTCGTGAAATCCGTGCGCCGCGAACTCGTCGAGGGCCGCCTGCACGATCGCCTGTCGCTGCTGCGCAGGCAATTTCGTGAAACGGGGGCGAACCATTCGGTCAGCGCCCCGAGTTCTGTTCCGGGAAGGACGGGAGTTCGACGCGGTCGTGGAAGCTCCTGCCCATCGCGATGTCGGCAATCTTGGGAAGCCCCATCATCTTCAACACCGTATTCCTGACGAAAAGCTGGAACTTGTTCTTCGGGGCGAAGGCCAGGCCCAAGCCCTGGGCGGCATCCTGCTTGGAGCGTATCAGCGGGGCCAGCCGCTCCTGGTAGCGGGCGAACGCCTCGCGGTGGTCGCTGGTTCGTGCCAGTTCCGCCGCCAGCGTGTACGCCTCCACCATGGCCAGTGCCGAGCCTTGTCCGGCAAGGAATGACGGGCACGCGCCGGCATCGCCCACCAAGGCGATGCGGCCCCTCGACCACGACGGCATCTGGATCTGGCTCACCGAGTCGAAGTAGAAGTTCTTCGCGTTGGGCATGGCGGCCAGCATCTCGGGAACCTCCCACCCCTTGCCGCCCAGCTTCTCCCGTAGCAAGCTCTCCTGCGCCCCGCGCCCGGCCGGGACGTCGCCGTCGTGCCGCAGGCTGAACAGGAGCAGCGTCGCATCGTCGCGAAACGAGAGTCGGATCGCCTGAAAGCCAACCTGGGCGTACATCATCGCGACGAGCTCGTCCCGTTCCGGATACCGCTCCGCATCGAACGCGGCCACCACCATGCCCAGATACTTCTCGAATTGCTCATCCGGTCCGAATGCGAGCCTGCGCACCCGCGAGTGCAGGCCATCCGCGCCGATGACGAGATCGAAATCGCGGGTGCTCCCGCTCTCGAAGGTGACCCGGACGCGCTCACCGTCGTCGGCGAGGTCTTGCACGGTGTCGCTGAGCAT
This sequence comes from Arthrobacter dokdonellae, assembly GCF_003268655.1. NCBI lineage: Bacteria > Bacillati > Actinomycetota > Actinomycetes > Micrococcales > Micrococcaceae > Arthrobacter > Arthrobacter dokdonensis. The sequence goes on from NZ_CP029642.1 coordinate 3,089,587, forward strand.
CAGCTCCACCGCGCCGCCGAGGGAGTCGTAGATGACCGCGGCGAGGTCAGTACGCGCAATGCTCAGATACCGCTTGTTCGACTCGATCACGGCCTCGGGGTTGAACGACGCGATCTGGCGGCCGTTCCGATCGATCGCTCGCGCCTCGGTGAACACGAAGCCGCGGGTGCGCAGCTCGGGCACGATGCCCATCCGCTGCGCCACGTCGAAGCCGGCGCCCCAAAAATCGATCAGGTAACCGCCGGTGCGCAACTGGGGGGCGTGTTCCACGATGGTGACCTCGTGGCCGGACTTGTTGAGCCAGAATGCCAGCGTCGGGCCGGCGATCCCGGCTCCAACGATCAAGACCTTCATGATGAAACCTCGATCCAACTCCGTTTAGACCACCAGTCTAAACCTGTGGTCTTAAATAGTCACTGAAGGAAAAATGGGGGACGACGACTCCGACGGAGCAAGTCCCCAGTGGCATCCCCTATATTGGTCGCCGGCGTCTAAGGAGGAGGCTTTGGATAGCATGTGTGGGTTGCTCCGGCAGCGCTCGCGGGTGGATCGGGCAGCGCTTTCGGCTGTGGCGGGTGAGGATGGCTTTCACCCCCGACATTGGGGTCGTGGCTGAGGCAAGGAAACCGACTGTTATGGCTGATCACCGGCACATCATGTCCCTGCTCGTGCGGGGCCATTCGTACGGCGATGTCGAGCCGCTGGCGGGTTCCGGGACCCCTGCCTAGAACTCGGCTGTGCCGCGGAGGCGGCGGGGTCGGCCGTCGGGGTCTACCACGAAGCGGCTCAGCGGGTCGGCCCACAGGCGCTGCAGGGGCGGAACAGGTTCGGGGACGTGGTGCCGAACCCGACCGGCGGGGCGCGGCGAGCGGCCGCCCGTCTCGTGCCACCGGTCGAGGGCGTCGGCGCTGGACTTCCAGAGTCTGAGTGCCGAGGCCGGGTCCTGCAACCGTGGATCGTCCTGGTCGAGACCCAGGTGTTCGGCCCAGAGTTCGCGTCGCAGTGCGTGCGCCAAGGATGTGGCCGCATCGTGATTGGTATCCACCACGGCGCAGGTGAGCTCGCTGTCCGTGGTCCAGGATCGGCGGTTGAAATTGTCCGAGCCGCAGGTAAACCAGGTGTCGTCGATGATGCAGAGCTTGGCATGGACGTAGATCGGGGTTCCGGAACTGTTTTCGACGTCGAAGACGCCCACCCTGTCGGGCGCAGCATCGCGGAGCAGCTTGAGGGCGCGCAGTTGACCAAGCCGCATGGGCGGACCTTTGAGAGCGCCGTCCGAGTCGGGTGTGCGGGGCACCACGGCGATGACGTTCAACTCGGGATTTTGCTCGAGGGCCAAGGCGATTCCTGCCGCGACGTCCGTTGCCCAGAGGTACTGGTCCTCGATGTAGATCAGGGACCGGGCGCGGGCAAAAGCCTTCGTGTAGGCGCGGGCGATGCTGCGTTCCCCCTCGGGCGCGAACGGGAACGGGGGACGCTTGACCCCATACGTGCGCAACAGTTGCACGGCATGCGGACCCGCCGGCGGTGGCGGAGGTGCCGACTCGGGCAGCGGCTTGGGGTGGCGCGGCATCCGGGCGAGGCGTTGTAGCAGCATCCGATAGGGAGTGCGCCGGTCCAGGGGGTGGGGATCGTTCCATCGTTCAGCGAATACAGCCAGGACATCCGCCACCACGGGGCCGTGCAGCTCGAGCGTGGCATCGTGCCACGGGGGCCGCGTCCCGTAGTGGGAATCCATACTCACCGCCTGCGGGTCTCCCGAGTGCTCCGCATCGTCCCGACGGCTGTGCGAAAGGTCGATCCCGCCAACAAAGGCCACATCCCTCGAGGGGTTGTTGCGGTGACGGATGACGACCAGCTTTTGGTGATGGGAACCAAACAGCCGGACCCGCTGATCCAGCAGAACTTCGCCGCCGGCGTCGTTGATCTGACGGCTCAGCACCTCGTTCGCCCGGCCGCTGATGGGGGCCGAAACGCGCTCCCCGTGCGATCTCCAGACAAGGCCGCGCACTTCCACGCCCGCGCGGGCCAAGCCAGCGAGCAGTTCCCCGATCGACGGCCCGCCCGGCAGCAGCCGCTCGTTGGCGTCGCCGCGCCAATCGGTGAACCAGACCCGGTCACCCGCCCGCAGGACCGACAGCTCCTCATGCAGCCGCGCAAAGTACACCGCTCCATGGATCAAGGGGCGCACAAGGTTGCCCTCCGACCACGACGGCGATCCGGCATCGCCGGCATGCACCTGCGTGGCCAGGTTTCCCCGCTCATCGCGGCTCAGAAACCACGAAACGGCGTCACTGTCCATGCAGCATTCCTTCCGCGCCGTGGTCAAGCGGCCCATGTCTGATCCCCAAGATAGCCTACGGCCGCGTGTCCCCCCTATCACCAAGCGTCTCTGACGCGCCGCGCCCCGCGGACGGTGCCGTTCTCGGTGGCTGGGCCGCGGCGCGGCCTGGTCATGTTGTGCTGCCAGTCATGCGGCTTGGCAGTAGGTGGTCTAACGGGCGATTTCCGGCGTGGAGGTACCATCCTGCCTTGATGCCCCTGGTGTGTGCGACCGTGTGGAGCCCTGGTCCAGACTTTGCATCGGTCCCGACTTCGCATCACAGCGGGTACTACACTCACGGCCAGCGGAACGTCGATTCCGTGCCCCACCCTCCGGCACGGGCGCACCGGGCAGGAAAACCGCCTCCGCCGCCAACACCGTCGGGGCGAGGCGGTACCGGCGGCGCCCCTGCAAACTGCCGGACGATACGACGCGTGCCGGCTACTGGCGATTGCCGGTTTTCTCTTCTCGAACCCTTTCCTCGATCGCATCCAGGAGAAGGCCCATTCCGAAGTCAAACAATTTATCCGTATCGGGGTACAGAGATCCGGATGCAGCACTGGATGCGGGGAATAATGCCGGATCCAACGCTGAGTAGATGCGCCGTTGTTCGTCTCGAAGGCTTGGTGTGGTCATCCATGGCGAAAGTGCCGCTACCAGTCCGTACCCAACGGTGTGGTTGTAAATGGCCTGGTGAAACAATCCAATGTCAGCGGACGGCACGCCCGCGCGCCGCAGCTCATGGACTGTCCATTCCGTCAAAGCGAAGAGTCTCGGCTGGTCATCGGCTTGGCCGGCCATCGCCTCAGCGAGACCAACGTGGCGCCGATAGATATCGAACCATGCCCGCATCAACGTGGTCAGGTTTTCACGCCAAGGCCGGCCTGGGTCTGGCTCCGGGACATCGGCGAAGAGGAGATCGATCAGTGCGGACAGTAAATCCATTTTGTTTTTGAAATGACGGTACATGGCTGTCGAATCAACGCCGAGCTCCCTTCCGAGGCGGCGGAGCGTGAGGGCACCGAGGCCTTCCCTGTCGCACAGGTCCCGAGATGCCTCAAGTATCATGTCGCGGTCCAGGCGCGCGTGGTGCGCCGGGACAGCGTCGTGAATCGCATCGTCGTAAAGTCGAGATTGAACCATCACGTCATCGTCTCACAACAACCAACCGAAAATAATTGTGTCAACACTGTTGACATCAGCGTGGACTTTGGCATTAGCTTACGTATGTGATTTTACGGCACTCACGCCGCCCGCAATGGAGGACATCGTGACACGCACTGAGATCGGCGGGAACGCGGGACGCCGAGCCTACAAGCAGGAACTCCACCGGTCCCTTGGGCTCTGGGAGAATATTTCGCTTGTGGTCTCAGCCGTGACGCCGGCCACTGGGGCCTTCATCATTGCGCCGGTCCTGTTCACGTTGACCGGCACTGGGGCTCCTTTGACATTCGTTATCGCCGCCGTCATGGGGCTGGCGCTGGCCTTTTGTTGGGCCGAGTTGGGCTGTGCCTATCCGATTGCCGGTGGCGACTACACGTTCGTCGCCCGAATCCTGGGCCGTCCCGCCGGATTCGTGTCACTCATCTTGAGCGGGCCGGTCCAGGCCGTCTTGATCCCGGCCGTCGTCGCCCTCGGAATCGGGCAGTATGTAGGGGTCATCCTCAACGTCAACACCAATATTCTGGCCGCCGTCATCATCCTGCTGGGCGCGGCAGTGGCGATCTTGGGTGTCCGACTCAGCGCAATTGCCGTCGGGGTACTCCTGGCCATAGAACTACTGGCCGTAGTGTTTGTCGGCGTCCTGGGTCTGTTTCATGTCCAGCGCCCCATAAGCACGCTCTTTCAGCCGCTCATCACGGATTCGGATGGCGCCACCCATTCGTTGACCATGGGCGCCCTTGTTGCCGGCATTGCCGTTGCAAGCTTTGCCTACAACGGATTCCAAGGCGCACTGCTCTACTCCGAAGAAACCACCGGGAGCCGGCGGAACGTGGCGCGTTCGGTCTTCATCGCATTGGGCGTCGCTGTCGCGTGCGAGGTGCTTCCGGTTTCCATGGCAATCCTTTCCTCACCATCGTTGGCGGACCTCTCTGCCAGCCCGAATGCGTGGCAGTATTTTCTAACGTCAATTGGTGGGGACGCCTTTAACACCATCATCAGCCTTGGCATAGCCATTGCCGTCCTCAATGCCGTGGTGGCTCTGATGCCCTTCTTCGCACGAATTCTCTACAGTTCCGGGCGGGACATGGCCTGGCCGGCGCCCATGAGCAAAGCCCTTGCGTCAGTCCATCCGCGATGGGGCACCCCCTGGATATCAACGATCGTAGTCGGCGCAGCAGGTGCGGTTCTTGTGCTTTTCACAGATGTGGCCACATTGAGCACCTGCGTCGGGGCCGTTCTGTGCGTGGAGTTTATCCTTGTCGCCGCATCCGCGATCCTGAGCCGCCTTAAAGACAAGTCTATGGACCGACCCTACCGGATGCCTCTTTGGCCGGCTGCCCCGATAGTGGCGATCGTCATGTCCGTCGTTGTACTCACACAGCAAACCTCAAGCGACCTTCTGGTCGCCGGTGGCATCGTCGTCGTCTCACTTGCCTATTACCTCGTGTACCTTCGTCCCCGCCGGCACACGCACATGCTGATGCTGGACCCGGTTCGGCCCGTCGAGGCAATCTCACAGCGACGTCATCCGGCGGGCGCCGACGTCAATGAGTAACGCACAAGCGATGGCTTCCAGGGAACGCCGCCTCGACTACTCACATGTTGACGAGCCATTCCGGCAGGTTGCCCGTGAGATCGCTGCCGGCTCCGACGGGAGCCCGGCACTGGCCTGGGCTGTAGTTAGACAGGGCAAAATGGCCCATTTCTCGTCAATGGGAGAACCCGAACTAGGCCGCGGGCATCGACCCGGCGCCAATACGGTTTTTCGGATCGCGTCACTATCAAAGAGTTTTGCTGCCGCGACGACGCTGCTCCTGCAACGCGAAGGACTGCTGGACCTCGACGCGCCAGTCTGCAGCTACCTCCCGGGACTGGCAGACGAAGGACCGGCAGGGAGGTTGCCCACCCTCCACGACGTTTTGTCCATGAGCGCCGGCTTCCCGTCCGATGATGCCTGGGCAGACCGTCAGGAGTCGATGACAACCGAGGACTTCGACGCCTTGTTGGCTGCCGGAACCGTGAGGGCTACACGTCCAGGACAAGCCTTCCAGTATTCAAATTTAAGCTACGCGATGATTGGGCGGATCATCGAGACGGTGACTGGAGAACCTTACCCAGAGGTGGTCACGGCCCTCTTGTTCCGGCCGTTGGGGCTAAATTCCACGACCTTTGATTACCGCAACGTTCCTCGCGCCAGCTTGGCCAACGGGTACCAGCTCGCTGGACGAAAATGGCATTTGCAAGAAATGACCGCACCCGGCAGCTTTTCCGCCATTGGCGGGATTCTGAGCAACCTTTCCGACATGAGTAAGTGGGTCGGCACTTTGGCCGGGGCCACCAGCAGCTCGGCAGACGACGGGCACCTGCCCTCCGAGCTGCGGCGCCGAATGCAACAGCCAGTCGCACCGCTTCCCTTGGCCATCGACACAGCCACAGGCCTCCTCCGGTCAAGGGACTTCCCCTGGGGCCCATCCGGTTACGGACTCGGGCTCTTCATTGAACAAGACCCAGACTTCGGACCAATTAGTCACCACGTGGGCGGCTATCCCGGATACGGAGCCCACATGTGCTGGCACCAGGCATCCGGAATAGGGGTCATTGCGTTTGGCGGCAGCACCTATGCCCCTGTCAGCGCCCCGGCGATCCAGGCCCTCAAGTCCCTTCTCGATCAATCGGCAGATATGACTAGTGCTACCGACAGTATTGACGGCGTCCTTGCGGCGATAAGGTCATTCATTCTCCACGGCAACGTCACCGACGGCGCCTACGCCCCATGTGTCGCCCTCGACCGGTCGTGGCGGGAGCGGCGAGGTGACCTGGCCGGCATGAAGGAACAAGTGGGCCCGCTGGTTCCCGACGACATCCGCGTCGCCGTCCTCGACAACTCCCATGTGAAAGTCAACTTCCATGGGCCCGGAGGCACACTTACGGCCGAGGTTCGACTCACCCCCACACGTCTGCGCCAAGTCCAGGAACTCAGTTTGGAGACCCAACCCGAAGCGCGGTGCTCGCACGCTCCGGCGCTCCGCGGACGCGCCTTCCAAACCATGCCCATCTCAAACCGCGAGCCGTAGCCGCCCCGAACCTGCCTGGAGACGAAGGACTATTGGGGGTCCTTCGTCTCCAGAGCACTTTATTCAATGATTTTTTGGCCGACATCAGAAGTTGTCCGAAGTTGGTCCCGGCAGTCTACGTAGTTGGACGACAGTGTGTCGACGGGCGCGGCCCTGCCTCCGACCCGCGCGGCGGAGGGTGAACCTGAGATTCATGGCGTAACGAAGGATCCGTTTCCCGTCGCGTGGGTCCTGTCCGTTCCTCCAGGACCGCCGGGCTTCGCTGCATCCTCTGACACCTACGGCCAGCATGGATGTGCACGGCGTTCGTCGGTGATGTACTATCTACGAAGAAGCCCTACCGGATCGTCCCCCAATAGACCCGGTAGGGCTTTGTCATGGCCTTGGCGGCCGCCACTGGCCCGGGCGATTGTCGGCTGCGCCGAGGCTCAGGCCCTTCGCGCGGCATCATCGGGGCAGGCGTGTTGCCGGCGCTGTCCCCAGCCACTGGCGGGGAAGCTTTCTCGGATGTAGGGCGGCTCCGCAACCAGCCGGAAGCCTGGGTCTTATCGGCTCCGACCCGAAGATCGGCCGGCTCTTCCAGGCCCTGCGAACGGGTCCAACCTGCCAAGGCGCTGTCGGCGATCAGCACTTCCCGGGTCGCGACCCACGTCTGGGCGCACGCCGGGCAAGACCCGCCGCTGCACGGCGCCGGCACGGAAAATCCGCTGGTGATTGACATTGGCGCGGCCCTGCCAAATTCCCATTCGAGACGAGCGGCGCCCGGCCGGGCGCCGTGGAGGCGCAGCTGCCATGAGTAGGCCCTCCGGTACCCGCACGATCGGCCCAGTGGACCGTCAGGTGACCAAGGATTTCCGACAGGACCGAGGACACGGTCGGGACCCTTGAGGGACATGACCCCCGAAGTGATCAGGCAGGGACCGGCGTCCGCGGCGGAAGACTACGGGGGCACCCGTGCCATCCTTCGGCATATGTCACGGGCGGGCGTTGGCCGGTGTCTTCATGTTGCAGGAACGAATCCACCAACGACGTAGGAGCAGCAATGACCGGCGAGACACGCATCCCCGCGATGAAGATCACCGGCGCATACGAGGCGCTCGTGAAAGTCGCGGCACGCAAAATGGTGGGCCGCGTTCCCGACTCGATCGGCGTGATGTGGAACAACAAGGCGGTCATGAAAGGCGCCATGGGCATCGGGCGGAAGGTGGAGGGCTGGCATGAGCTCGACCCAAACCTCGCCTCCTACGCCGCCATGGCATCGGCCGCCACGATCGGCTGCAGTTTCTGCCTTGACTTCAACTACTTCATGGCGCACAACCATGGTCTCGACGAGTCGAAGGTCCGCGAAGTGACGTGCTGGCGCGAGGCGGCCGGCCGTCACGGGCGAGGCGTAGGCTGGCGGGCATGAACAGCACCGTTGGCGACGTCGACGACGATCCTTTCCTCGTCCATCGTATGTAGGGGAATGGCTTCCTGAGCCACTCCTGACCGACCCCGACGTGGCGGACGACGTCGAACTTGCGGAGAATGTGTCGATCGCAATGCTCACACTGCTCGAGACGCTCGGTCCGGCCGAGCGTGCCGTCTTCGTGCTGCGTGAGGTGATCGACGTGCCCTACGAGGAGATCGCGGAGGCCGTCGGCAAAACCGGGACTACCGTGCGACAGATTGCACATCGGGCAAAGGACCACATCGCCGCGCGCCGCCGCGGGTGCACGTCGTCCGCTCGGAACATGAGCAAGTTGTCGCCCGCCTTATAGCCGCGCTTAACACTGGCGACCTGCAGGGGCTCATGGACGCGCTCGCGCCCGACGTCGTTTCCGTCGCCGACAGCGGCGGCAAGGTCCGCCGTGCCGCCCGGCGACCGGTGGTCGGGGCGGTGCGACTGGCGCGTTACCTCGTCGGCGGAATGGCCAAGGCCCCGGGCAGGCTCGCCGCGACGGCCACGTGGATCAACGGCCAACCCGGCATCCGGATGGAGTTGGACGGGCAACTCGTCGGGGCAACGAGCCTCACCATCGAGAACGGTAAGGTCACGCGGATCTACTCGATCGCGAACCCCGACAAGCTCAGCCGACTCGACGAAGCCACCACCCTCAGCCGTTAATGACGCCATCGCCTCGAATGAACATCGAGAGTCCCAACGCGCACGCCGAAACTGAGGTGACTGGGCACTCGACGCCCATCTGCCTCCGAGTGCTTCGGCGGATTCACCACGTGCCGCCGGATGCGTGGTCATCGAACGCCGCGACGTAGCCCCCTCCCCCACCGCGCCCGCTGAAGCAAGGGGACCCGTAGGAAAGTGCGCCGCCAGTCGAGCCGCGCGGCGCACCTGCACCTTTGATCCTTGGCGCGTATGCCCCATAGCCGGCCCGGCGAGCGTGATGATTGACGAGTTTGCGATCAAGCCTCCCGGGCGAAACGGCATCAAAAGGCACACTACGTGGCACGCCCCGTCGAAGTCGATCCCCAGTGAGGGGAGAGCCTCCTTGTCCAGCCGGGTCAAGCCCTGGGTGGACTACCGGTCCCTGTGGCTTTTGAAGAGCCACAATGCAATCGCAGAACGCACCACCAGCGTCCGACGGTCCGTCAAGCCCGGAAGGACTGGCCCTGCCGCGACAGATTCCGGAGGCACGCGTAGTATGCCGATATGACCAGCAGGGAGACCGGTGGAGGGGAAGCTCGAAAGCCGGCCAGGCGCACCGACGCGCACGAAGGTGCCCCCTTCACTTTGCCGGCGGCCATGACAGGCACGGCAAGCCCCGCGAAAGCGGCGGTCGGCGACAAGCCGGTCTTCGCATACATCGCCAGCCTGCCACAGCCGCAACGGGGCATCGCCGAAGCTGTCGACGCTCTGGCGGCCAAGTCGCTCCCGGGCCTGCAGCGGTCCGTGAAGTGGGGGCATGGCGTACTACGGCGTCGGCGACGGCTGGAACTTTAGCTGTGGCGGCTTTGCCACCCACGTCAAACTCATGTTTATCAATGGCGCGACGCTCGATCCGGTTCCGCCGGTGACACCCGTCGGGATGGGCAAGGCGGCACGAGGCGTTGAGATTGAATCCTTGGACGGCATCGATGAACACCAGATTACGGCCTGGATGGCACAGGCCGCGTCCGTGCCCGGCGTTGGGGGCAAGAAACATTGAGGTAGGGGATGCTGCCAAAGTGGGACGACCACTGGCCGCTCGAAACGCCGAAAACCACATACGCAGCGACATCCATTTGATCGTCCGCTGGGCACCCTTGAACGGAACGAAAGACCCCATGCCGGGCGGCAGCTGGGTAGCATCAGGGGAAGCCATGGTCAGGGGGCGGACGTAAATGTTTGAGCGCTTTACTGATCGGGCCAGGCGCGTTCTGGTGCTGGCACAGGAAGAGGCCCGCCTGCTCAACCACGATCACTTGGGGACGGAACACATCCTGGCCGGCCTCATCCGCGCAGGCGGCGGGGTTGCCGCAATGGCCCTTGAATCCTCGAATGTCTTCCTCGATGACGTTCGGAGACAGGTGCAGGGGATCGTCGGTCAGGGGCGGCAGCCCTGCAATGGGAGCATCCCATTCACCGGCCATTCCAAAGCCGTGTTGGAGTTCTCGATGAGTGAGTCGATGATGCTCGAACACGACGACACTGACACCGAGCACATCCTGTTGGGCCTGATCCACGGCGGTGAAGGCGTGGCTGTGCAGGTGTTGGTGAAGCTTGGGGCCGATCCGAATGCGATCCGCCAGCAGGTCATCCGGATACTCGCCGGCTACCAAGGCGATGACGCCGACGACGACTGAACCAATGCCGAACCACAACTGCGACAGTGTCCTTGGGGTGAACTTCCGAGATAAACTGCGCAGGTCCGCAGCCGGTGGCATGCCATCCACCACGTCAATGGACCTGCAAACGGCCGCTCCGGCCTGACGGTTGATCGCTGGGCACCAGGTAGGAACTGCCGGAAGACTCGGTGGAGCGTTTCCAGTGCCCGACCTCAACAGCGAGGCAGAACCCGGTGGAGACCTGGAATCCTCGCACCCACATCAGCGCCTCGACCTCCGGTGCTGTGCCCACGTGACATTCGGGGGTTCATCGTGCGCGTGGCGGCCCGGTCGACGGACCAGTGCGCCAAGGCACCAGAACTACGTCAATTTTCTGTGGCCGCGGGTCATTGTCCTGAGAACAAACCGGTGCTAAGCCGTAAATGAGCTTTGTACGGCATTCCTGGCACTCCAACCAGCCATTGATAGTAGGTGTGAGATGAGCATGTACAAGTTTGGGCGCCGAGCCATCTGGACTGCCGCCGCGGCGGCGTTCGTCACGATTCTCGGGGTCACGGGGGCCGGCTGGACGGTCTCGAGTGAGGCCCAGGCGGGCGCACCGCCCACACAGTCACAGGGGGAGCTGGACTGCAACGGCCACAGCACCATCCAGCAACCTGTGCGGGCATCCATGAACTGCACGGACATAGCCGGAATTGCGGGCGTCGACAACGCCAATACCTGGGGCGGCCGTTTCTACGACAATGGCTACTACATTGGCCATGACGAACCTGATCTGACGTTCCTTTCGTCGCGTCCGGGAACCGGCAACAACGTGACGTGGCTTGAGAAGCTGGGTTCCGATCCAAAGGCCGCGCCCACCGTGGCCAGTCCTGGGTCTGACGTGGCACACTGGTTTGAACTCTCGCCGGCTCCCTGGTTCTCCATGGCGATGTGCGACGCAAATTCCTATCCTCAGCAGGCCTGCGCACCCCAGAGTGATGCCAATGCACCGTCCGCAAGTTACGAAGGCAGCGGCTCCGCATTCATGGAAATGCAGTTTTACCCGCCAGGGTTCGCGCCGTTCTCCGAATCCGTCAGCTGTGACAACGCGCATTGGTGCGCGGCCCTGACCATTGACAGTCTGGAATGCACCTTGGGATTCGCCTCCTGCAATCCGGCCTGCGAGGAACCGGTCAACTTCGCCTTCATCCAAACGAACGGCGTTCCCACCGGGCCGCCAAGCCCCCAGTTGTCGAACACCGCAACATTCACCCCGAACCGCAACACTCTGTTGATGAATCCCGGTGACACGGTGGCGGTCTCGATGAAGAACGCCCCTGTTCCGCACGGCGGAGGCAATGCGTTCAAAGTCAATGTCACGGACTTCACGACTCATCAAACCGGTTATATGCAGGCATCGGCCGCGAACGGTTTCCAAAGAACGTCCATCGCCGATTGCTCGGGCACCCCGACGAACTTCCAGCCCGAGTACTCCACCGCGTCAAAGGCCAACATCGTTCCGTGGGCGGCGCTGCAAACAAACATCAGCACCGAATTTGAAACCGGCCATTTCGAGGCCTGCACAGCGGTTTCCGATGCCGTCTTCAACGGTCTGGGCGGCGCGGGCGACCCGGTCTACAATGAGTGCACGAGCCCCTATGAGACCACCTCGGACACCGGCACCGCGGAGCTAGGCGAGGCAGCGTGCTATCCGATTGGCGACACGCATGGCACACTGGGCACACCACCGAACCTCATCAGCGGTTGCATCGACAGCGTTTACCAAAACGGCGATCTTGACTTTGACGGCACGCCGTACTGGCCGGAGTGGCCCACCAGCACCAGGGCTACCGCCAAGCTCCCGGCCAGTTTCATCCAGTCACCGCCAGTCAGCAGGGGCCGCCTGTATTCCTCCTTCATGTTCCAAACCGACCTGGCGCTGAGCGAGTCAAGCTGCACGGCAACGGACCTGAGTGGCTGTGCAGTTCCCGCACCAAGCAGCCCGGGGAACTTCTACCCCTACTGGAGTGTGGCTAAGTTGTTCGGTGGCGGCTGCGCCATCGAATTCGGCAATGTGTCCGGCCCCGGTGCCAACGATTTCGGCAAGGACGCACAATACGGCACCAATTTGTTCTCAACACTTGGCTACCCGGAGTTTGAGAGCGCCGTCCACCCGAACACCTGTCGATACTGACATCAGTCAATGCCGGCCGAGCCATAAAGGCCATTGCGGACCTAGGCCGACTTATTAAGAAAACCGGAACGGAAGCGTGACGGCCATGGGCGCACACTTCCGTTCCGCCGCGGGCCGCATAAAGTACGCGGCCCGCATGCCGGCTTGCCCCCGAAAACCCACGGCCTCGGCACCGAGGTTGTCGGGGCCGCATCGAGTTGCTGCCGCCCGGCCCGCGAACTGATGTTTCACGAGCGGCCTTGACATTCATAAAGAAGAAGACCCGTGCGCCGGAAGGATTGGGGTGGGTGATGCGCGGCTGCACCCATGGCTGGCCCCAGCAGGAATCAGCTGCTCGACGCCGCGGCCGCGGCCGCCGTCTTCACCCCGTCACCCGTCACTCGAGTCCGTTGATGAAAAGGGCCAGCATGCATTTGAAGATGTCCGCATGCGGGATGACGGAGCTAGGCATCCCGCTGGAATTCCGGTCTGGCTGGCGGGTCCGCGTCGAAGAGTGGCTGTCCGCTCTCGAGCAGCGTCTTCAGGCCGTCAATGACCGTCAGCCATCCGATGCCGCCGATGCTCTTGGCGGTCGTCGGGGAGTTCTCCAGACGGTCGTGCACCGCGGTGGGCAGGCAGACGCCACGGCCCTGTTCCTCGATCAGCCAGGTGCCCCGGCTGCGTGGTTCGGCGGCCATGTCCGCGTCGTAGAGCGAGCGCAAGGGAACGGCCAGCTTGTGCGGCGGGTCGGCCTCTTGGATAATCTCGCCGCCCCACAGGGTGGTGCCGTCGGGCGCGTAGTACCGGAATGGGGTGCCGGTCTCGCCGGTCGTCTGGACGCGGGCTCCGTGGAAGTACCGGATGGTGAACTCCGGTGTGGTGATGGCGTCCCAGATCCGCTGGGCACTCGCCCTGATTAGGACCTGGCAGACCTGGGTTGTGGTGCCGGTGAGCGCGTCCGAGATGGTCATTGCTCGCCGTCCAACTGTGCCTTGAGTTCGGTGAGCGCGCTGACGCGTCGCTCGGTGTACTTGTTGATCCACCGGTCGTGGATCAACTGGATCGGGACCGGGTTGAGGAATAGCAACCGTTCCCGCCCGACCTTGCCGGAGGTGATGAGTCCGGCGTCCTGAAGCACCTTGAGGTGCTTCATTACGCCGAAACGGGTCATCTCCACGTCGGTGTCCAATTCGCCGAGCGCCCGGCCGTCGCGCTCGAAGAGCTGGTCCAGCAGGCGGCGGCGGGTCGGGTCGGCCAATGCTTTAAAGACCGGATCGTCGTCGTCCATGCATTAATGATAGGTGACCATTTAGTCACCTATCAAGGGAAGGGCGCGACCCTCAGCCCACCAACCCTTACGGCTGGTGCAATGCGGGCAATGCCGGCAATGCTGCGGTCACCGAAGCCAGTCCAACTAGTCCAGGCACTTCCCGTCCCCGGCACGAACACCGGCGGACACTTCCGCGGCGTCGATCGATTGCCGACCCAGTTCGAGCGAGCCGGCCATCCAACCGCACCCTTAAATCCACCGCCCCATGGTTGGTCGGCTCTATGCATCTGTACTGGAATCAGGAGCCAATACTGTCCGTTTGCCCATATGCGTTGGAACCGTGTCCGGCTTAGGCTGATCGGCGGTTCCTATGTGCTCGTAGTCACACTTGAAAAACTGTGCTAGGGGCCTTTGCGTCAAAAGCAGAGTCCGGCGGCAGAACCAGAAATCCAAGCGCAAGACTGGCACCCATCGGCGTCAGGCCACACTTTCAAGGAGATGGATGATGAGCATTACCGCGGGCCAATCACAGGGGCGAGGGCTTGAAGTCCGGTCCATCGATTATGTGCCGCTCAACGAACGTCACGGAAAGGTCTCCCACATTGGGCCGTTGTGGTTCATGAGCAACGCCCAGATTGCCACGCTGGCTGTAGGGCTGATCAGCATTACCACCGGCGGAAACCTGATCTGGTCACTGATCGCAATCGCGGTGGGGACCTTGGTTGGGACCCTCTTCATGGCAGCCCATTCATCGCAGGGCCCCCAACTTGGGCTTCCGCAAATGATTCAATCCAGGCCCCAGTTCGGCTATATCGGCGCACTGCTGGTGTGGCTGTTCGCGTATTTGCAGTACGCGGGATTTAACATATTCAACACCGTTCTTGCCGGCCAGGCCCTCCAGGGATCCGTCCATGCAGGCACCGGCAGCCTCTGGATAGGGGTCGTAACGATTGTCGCCTTTGCCGTAGCCCTCTTCGGCTACGACCTGATCCATGGCTTTGAGCGCTACTTGACGTACCTGACCATCGCCATGCTCGTTTTGCTGACGGTGACTGCCTTGATCCATCTCCAGATGCCTGTCGGTGCCTTCAACCTCGGCGGCTTTCAGTTGGTGCCCTTCCTGGGCCAGCTGGGCGTCGCCGCCGGATACCAGATTTCATGGGCCATCTACGTCTCGGACTATTCCCGCTACCTTCCGCCGTCCTCGGCCCATGGTACGTTCCGCTGGACATTTTGGGGCAGCGCCCTGGGCGGAATCTGGGTGATGTTCATCGGTGCCTTCATTGCCGCCGCCGCCGGCAAAAACTTCGATACCATCGGCTCGATCAAGGCAACGGCTGACAAGCTGTTCCCCGGGTTCGGATCCATAGCGCTGTTCATTGCCGCACTGGGTCTGGTTTCCGTTACGGCCCTGAACATGTACGGCGGCTCCCTGACCCTGATTTCCTCCTTAGACAGCCTGCGCCGGATCAAGCCAACCCTCAAGCTGAGGGTCATCACGATCCTGATCACGGCCGCGATCTCGCTGGTCTTCGCGAACCTTGCCTCTGCGGACTTCCTTGCCAACTTTAACGACTTCCTACTTCTAGTCCTGTATTTCTTCATCCCCTGGACCGCAGTGAACCTTACGGACTACTTCATCGTCCGCAAAGGACACTATGCCATCGCCGAGATCTTCAAACCGGCCGGCATATACGGACGTTGGGGATGGCCGGGCATCGCAGCCTACCTGGTCGGGTTCATTGCCATGGTTCCATTCTTCTCCGCCGGCACCCTCTTCGTCGGTCCCGTGGCTGCCGCAATGAACGGCGCCGACATCTCACTGTTCATCGGACTTCCAGTCTCTGCCGGGCTTTACTGGCTGCTCACCCGAACGATTGATGTGGCCGCCGAAACCCAGCTTGCCCAGGCCCAGGCCGCCGAGCTGGAAACAGCCGCCAGCAAACACATACTCCCCTAAACGCTTCCCCGAAGGCTGGCCGATGACAGCCGGCTCCAGGCGAAAGCCACCGTGGTACGCCCACCGATTAAGGTATGAGGGCCGACGGCGTTCTCGGCGCGTCGTACGCCGTGGCCGCCCACGGCGGGTTTCCACGAGCCCCCGTTACTGGGCACTGCCAGCCCGTCCCGGGCCGTAACCAGCGACACGCCGAACAGACCGACCCGCTCAGGAGGCACCACAGGGCCGGTGACGTCGTCGAGGGTGAAAAGAAAAGGATGTCCCGACAATGAAAAGAGACGCAGCGGAGAAGTCCACAAGGGTGTAGATGACCTCGATGGTGGCGTACCACCGCGAGTGCGCTGGGCTTTTGTGGCTGCGGGAGGGATCAAATAAACGCATCTATTCTCATTTTCCATGGCCGATTGCGAAACAAATTGCGCCGGCCCGCGTCACCCCACAGGGACGCGTTCCGGCGGCGAATCATGACTGGACTTGTGTCCTTCGCACGGGACGAGGGTACGCGGCCAGTAACACATCGTGCTGGAATCACGTTGGAGCCACAAGACAATACGCGATTTATCGAGATAAAATCGTGGCGTCACATTCGAGGCCGACGAATAGTGGGGCTATTCCTTGTTCCGTTCCTGAAGGGCCAGAATTCGATCTTGGTACGCCAGGTACAAATTGGCAATGAGTGATGAATTTGTGAGTTTGCCCTGGAGCAGCTCCTCCGCCTTTCGAAACCGGTAGCGCACGGTATTGGGATGGACGAACAGGGACTTGGCCGGATGGGCAACGACCATCCCTCGATCGTGCCTTGCCAGCTCCTTGAGTGAGCCGACGCGGCCCTGACCGTGGCCTGCGGCAACGACGGACAATTCACCAAGCTGGCCCGGGTCCTGGGAATTCCCGACATCGCGGTGGATCCGCGCTTCGCCACTAACAATGCCCGCGTGGCCCACCGCCAGAAACCCGTGCGCCGCCAGATCCGCAACCCCATCACCTGGACCCCGGCCATCCCCCTCCGCACCAAGCCCCACCACAACCGGGCGAACACGACACCGCAATACGGACCTGGCTCGAAAACCGTCCCTCCCCAGCCACCACCACACCCCGCACCTGACCCGACCTGCCACACAGGTCCCGCCCTGCGGCTGTCCCCCAATGGGCCCAGTGTTGCCTCAATGCTGAACTTCGTCCTGAACCCGAACACCGAACACCGAACACCGAACACCGAACACCGAACACCGAACACCGAACACCGAAGCAGCGTCCCACCTTCGTGCAGTCTCCGGACCCGTCCCGCCGGACAATCCCACCACCGCATGACTGGGGCCTGGCGGCCACACGCGGGCCTCGGCCATGTTCGTCACGGTAACTGTGGCACCGGCTTCGGTAACCCGGTCACAGCCACGTACCGGGCGTGTTCGTAAAAGCCGCTTCCTAGAATCTCGGCGTCCCTGGACAGGGAAAGTTACGGTGCCTGCTGTGGTCCGGAAATTAGATGGAATTGCACTGGTGGGCGCCCGGCCGTTGAAGCTGATCGACGCCTGCCGCCATTGTCAGCGACTGGCGCTGGCCGGCGGGTATGCGGCCTCCGAACCCCATACCTTGCCGGTAACCATCACCTCGACGACAGCCGCGGTCGGTAGGGTGGAGAAATGACCCCACATGACCACTCATCCGAGCGCGCGTCGACCGTCAGCACGGGTCGGTGGATTGCGGCCGCGAGAGCGTTCGAGACTGCCCGGCCGGACCGGCTTTTCAATGACCCGTGGGCCGATGTCCTGGCCGGAGACGTTGGCAGGGCCACCCTGGAAGCCGCGGACTACAACCCATTCCTTCCCGTCCGTACCCGATATATTGACGACCGCATCATCGGAGCCGCCCGGAAGAACTCGCAAATTGTCCTCCTGGGCGCAGGCCTGGACACCAGGGCCTTCCGACTGCCCCTCCCCGCTGGCTGCACCGTGTTCGAAATCGACTTTGAGGAGGCATTCACGAAAAAGGAAGAACTGCTCCGCACTGTGCCAGCGGCCTGTGAACGCCGCTGTGTCCACGCCGATCTGTCGGAAGCCTGGAGCGGATTCCTTCTGGAGGCAGGCTTTGACCGGCACGCACCCGCGATCTGGGTTGCCGAGGGGCTCTTCTTCTACCTGACGGCGGCCACGGTCGAATCCCTCCTCCACAATGCCGCGGCACTGTCCGCTGAAGGATCCACCTTTCTCGCGGACACCTTTGGCACCGGGCTCCTGGCATTGAAGGGACTGGCTCCGCTGGTGGCCATGCGCAAAGGCACCGGCCGGCCCCTCCCCTTTTGCACCGACGAACCCGAGGCCCTCTTTCGGGCCGCGGGATGGACCAGCACCTCGGTGGTCCAACCCGGGCAGCCCACCGCCAACTTCGGTCGGCTCACCCAGCCACCCGAAAAAGCCGAAGCCGGGCTGCAAATCACCCTCCGAACCCACCTGGTGACGGCCTCCCTTTGAGGCGCCGGCTGAGGATCGGTCCGCTAACCGGCGCGACGTCCGAAAACGAACCCGGCGCGGCCGAAGCCGTGTGTGTGAGGCTGTGTGCGCGAACCTTCGTGGGTCTGGCATCGGTGCAGGCCCGCGAGTATCGTCGATGATAGCCCGCACCCCGAGGAGGCGCCCCATGAGCGAGCAGAAATCGGCTGTCAACGCGGTTCCGGAACACTTGCACACGGTCACGCCGAGGTTGGTCGTCCACGACGGTGGCCGAGCGATCGAGTTCTATCGGGCCGCCTTCGGAGCCACGGAGATTGGTGAGCGCTTTACCGATCCCCAGGGTGCCCTCATTCATGCCGAGATACGTATCGGGGATTCAGTGGTCATGATCAGCGAAGAAACCGCGGACGGTGCCCCGGCCCAGGCACCAAAGTCGCTGAATGGTGCAGCCACAGCGATAATGGCAACCTACTGGGCCGACGTCGACACAGCCTGGGAGCGGGCCGTTACGGCAGGCGCCGAGGTCATCTACCCACTGGCCGATCACTTCTACGGCGAGCGTGGCGGCCGGCTACGCGACCCGTTCGGTCAGCAATGGATGCTCAGCCAACACATCGAAAACGTGACAACCGCAGAAATGAACCGTCGCGCGGCGCAGTACTTCACCACTAACTGAAATCACGCCGGAGCGTTGCGCATCCTCCGGGCCAAAGCCGATGCCGGACGCCGGGCTGCCCGCGTTCATGCGATGAGCCGGCTGCGGGCGAACGGGGAGGCCGCTTGAGCCGGTGCCCCGGCTGTCCGGTGCCCCAGCTGTCCGGGTGCAGGTGCCCGGTCCCGGGGTGGGGACGTGCCAGTGGCGGTTTCCCAGGCGCCGCACGGCAGCCGGGCTTTGCGGATCGTTGCCGGTCGTCATTTCACGGCCCGGTGTCCATGGCGTGGTGGATCTGGAGGGCAATCCAGGCTTGGGCCAGCCCCGACGTTTCGGTCAGATCAAGACCCGTCAGTTCACTGATTTTTCGGATGCGGTAAATGATGGTTTGTCGGTGGACGAAGAGGGCGGTGGCGGTCTTTTGCCAGGAGCGCTGGTGGGCGAGGTATGCGTCCAATGTGAGGATGAGGTCTGGTTTGCGTCCCCTCTCGTACTCAATGACGGGTCCGAGCACATGCTGGACCAGGGCCTGGCCCTCGGCGAAACTGGTCAAGCCCAGCCAGGACGGCCCCTGGGCGTAGCGCACCAGCCCGCGGCCACGACGGGCAATTCACCAAACTGGCCCGCGCCCTGGGCCTGCCCCACCTTGCGGCCGATCCGCGCTTCGCCACCAACAACGCCCGCGTGGCCCACCGCCAGGAACTGATCCCGATCCTGGAAGACGCCCTGTCCGCCGACACCGCCATCCACTGGCAGGACAGGCTCACGGACGCCGGAGTCCCGGCAGGACACGTCTCCGGAATCGACCAAGGCCTCCAGCACGCCCAAACCCTGGGACTGGAACCGCGACGGCCTGCAGCTGCTCCGCGACGCCATCATGGCGGTGGATAAAGCCCATCAGGATCCCCACACCGCAGCCGCACTTGCCGCTGTCTGACACGCCCTCCCCCACACCCTTGGTGAACACCATGACCGAAACATCCGACCTGCTCGACACCGACTCCCTCTTCACCGCCGGGGAGCGGGCACTGCGGGACACGGTCCGCGGTTTCGTGGACGAGCGCATCCGCCCCAACATCGCCAGCTGGTTTGAAATGGCCATCTTCCCGCAGGACATCGTCAAGGAAATGGCGGGCATGGGCCTGTTGGGCATGCATCTGCAGGGTTATGGCTGCCCCGGGCGCTCCGCCGTCGAGTACGGCCTCGCCGCCATGGAGCACGAGGCGGGGGATTCGGGCCTGCGCACCTTTGTCAGCGTCCAGGGCTCCTTGGCCATGAGCGCCATCCACAAGCACGGCTCCGAGGAGCAAAAAACCGAATGGCTGCCCCGCATGGCCGCCGGCGACGTGATCGGCTGCTTTGGCCTGACCGAACCCACCGCCGGCTCCGACCCGGGCAGCATGAAGACCTTCGCCCCCCCGCGACGGGGACGACTGGGTCATCAACGGCTCCAAGCGCTGGATCGGCATGGCTTCGATCGCCCAGCTCGCTATCATCTGGGCGCAGACCTCCGACGGCGTCCGCGGCTTCATCGTTCCCACCGGCACCCCCGGGTTCACGGCCACACCCATCGAAGCGAAGCTCTCCATGCGCGCCTCAATCCAGTGCGACATCGAACTCACCGACGTGCGGCTGCCCGCCATAGCGCTCCTGCCCAACGCCAAAGGCCTGCGCGGCCCCTTATAAGTGCCTCAACGAAGCCCGCTACGGCATCATCGGGGGGCCATGGGTGCCGCCCGGGACAGCTACGAAACCGTAGTCCATTACTCCCAGGAACGGCTGCAGTTCGACAAGCCACTGGCCGGCTACCAGCTCACCCAGGAAAAGCTGGTCACTATGGCACTGGAAATCAATAAGGGCATGCTGCTCGCCCTGCAGATCGGCCGCCTCAAGGAAGCCGGCAAGCTCAAGTCACACCACATCTCCGCCGGCAAGCTGAACAACTGCCGCGAAGCGATCACCATCTGCCGCGACGCCCGGGCCATGCTCGGCGGCAACGGCATCACGCTGGACTATTCCCCGCTGCGCCATGCCAACAACCTCGAATCCGTGCGGAC
Source organism: Arthrobacter dokdonellae (assembly GCF_003268655.1). NCBI lineage: Bacteria > Bacillati > Actinomycetota > Actinomycetes > Micrococcales > Micrococcaceae > Arthrobacter > Arthrobacter dokdonensis. The sequence goes on from NZ_CP029642.1 coordinate 3,110,457, forward strand.
CTATGAAGGCACGGACGAAGTCCACACGCTGATCCTTGGCAACCACATCACCGGCATCCCTGCCTTCCGCTAGGGAGCAGTCCATGACAACAACAGCGCAAACAACGGTGACACCGGCAGCCGAACTCCGCGCCTGGTGTTCCCCCGGTGACAGGATCGCGGCATACTTTATTCAGTCACCCGGTTAACGCGGGATTCGCACACCAGCCGACCTACCGGCCGGCCTTAAGGAGAAGCGTATGAGCCACACGGGCGCGTCAAGGAAAAACCCGCCGGAGCAGGATGGCCATCAGTCTTGGCATCAAAAGTTCATCGTTGAGGAACGTTTTGTTCCGGTTGCCGTCCGCAAACGGTTCTATGCCACCTCGGTGGTGCTGGTGGTGATCGGACTGGCCATGTTTTTGGTCCTCCTTGAAGCCGTCTTGACGCACACGGGGTTCCAACGTTTGGACCAGCCCGTCAACACCTGGTTCATGGCCCTGCGCTCCCCCGCGCTGACTGCCGTCATGGTGGCACTCGCTGTTATTTTCGGTCCCATAGCCCTGCCGATCATCGTCTTGGTCGTCGTCGTGGCCTGGACCTTGTTGGCCAAACACGCCTGGCGTCCTCTTCTCCTTGCTGCCGGCATGGCCACCGGCGTGGTGCTGGCCGAAGTCATCGCCCACCTCGTCCGCCACCCGCGACCGCCGGTCAACCTGATGCTCCTCGGCGCTGACAGCACCTTCTCATTTCCATCCGGCCATGTCCTGGGCACGTCGGATTTCCTGCTCATCCTGGCGTTTCTGATCGCCAGCCGGCGTCAAACAACAGCCCTCACCGTGGTCTTATTCAGCGTCGCCGGCGTCGTCATCCTTGCGCAAGTAGCCAGCCGGCTCTACCTGGGCTACCACTGGATCACGGACACCACCGCGTCCATGGCCCTTGCCCTGGTCATTCTGGGCGTCATCATGGCGATCGACACGGCCAGAACGGTCCGTGTTCGCGGCGAAAGTATTCACGGTGCGCATTCCCAGCCCCAGGTGGACGGCACATGAGGCCCGGCCGGGCGGCCCGCCGGACAGCCAGCCGCGCGCACAACAGCCGGGCGCTGACCTCGGTCGCACGAATCGGGTTCGCTGCCAGCGGACTCATGCACCTGCTGATGGGGTACATCGCCATCCGCATCGCCCTCCACCACGGCGGGGAGTCAGATCAATCCGGAGCCTTCGCCGAGTTGGTCAAACTACCGGGGGGAATGGTGGTCATCTGGGTCACCGTTGCCGGCCTCGCGGCACTGGGACTGTGGCTCCTGCTCCAGGCAGGACTGGGCATCGGGTCCTCGTCGAAGAAACGCTGGGCCCGGAGCCTGGTGTCTCTGGGCAAGGCTGTCGCCTACCTCGCGTTGGCGTTCACCGCCCTTTCCATCGCGCTCCGGCACCCCACCAGCTCCACGACGTCTACCCGCCACGCGACAGGCACGCTGCTGTCCCTTCCCGGCGGCCAGGCCCTGCTCGTTCTCCTTGGCATCATCACGGCCGGCATTGGCGGCTACTTCATCTACAAGGGGGCACGGCAAAAGTTCCGCGAGGACATCACGCTCCCGTCGGGACCCTCCCGGCCCGCCATCACGGTGCTGGCCATGACCGGATACATTGCCAAAGGCATAGCGATCCTCACCCTCGGCGTCCTCTTCGTCGTCGCAGCGGTGAAAGTCGACCCCCAGGATGCCTCAGGTCTCGACGGCGCCCTGAAATCACTGGCCGCCCTGCCGTTCGGCGAAGCAATCCTCATCGTCGTCGCGATCGGACTCATCGCCTATGGACTCTACAGCTTCGCCCGTGCCCGGCTCGCGACACTCTGACAACCGTGAGACAGGGAACCAACCACCGGACCGCCCCCGTTTCTTCCACCCAATATGTGCGCAGAAACGGGGAACGCTGCCGGCAGAATAGCCCGGGCCTTGAGGACCATTTAGAATTTACGGTTCTCTACGGCAGTTGCCTCTAAATGGCCATGCCTGTACATTGGGCAAATGGGAATCGTAATAGCACTTATCGTCGTTGGAATCATATTGCTCGTACTCGGCATTGCAGTGAAGGCTGCAATGTTCCTGCTTTGGATCGGGATTATCCTCCTGGTCGTTGGCGCCGTCATGGCTGTGCTGCGTCAAGTACGCAACAAGGTTTAGTGACGCGAATCGCCCGTATTGCAAAACCCCACCTGAAATATCAGGGTGGGGTTTTGTCTTCCCGGCACGAGGGTATCGCCCTTGAAAGCCCCGATTCACGGATAAGCGAAATGCGCAGGCGCCTGGGTGGGAGGACCTGGAAGGTGCGGGTGGCCTTGCCGATAAGTCACTTGATACTGGGCAACGAAGTACCAAAACGGCTGAAAGGAGGATTCCGGAACGCTTCGACGTCCGTATTGTCCCCATCTGTCATCCGGACCTCGGATTTGGGGTCGGCCGTGGGCCAACTGAAGTAACTTAGGCGTGTTCCGGCAGGGAGTCCGATTCTTCCGTGAAGCCCGCTGTCTCCATGACCGACTAGCGATTCATCGGGGTGGTGCCATAGGCGTTGCAAGGACCGACTGTGCGGGGTCACAACAGCTATGGAACACGCCGGGATGCCATGGGTGGACCGCTGGCAGCAAAAGTTTTGACCACTGGTCTGGTCTGGCCTGGATGCGCGTGGGTGTGACACATGAGCTGGTCCACGGCGTCGAAGTCAAAGACCGTCCATGTAACATTGCATTTCGGAAATGGTCTAGCGCTCGCCCTGCGGCGCTCCGCCGGCAGTCCGGCAGTCCGAAAGAATCGCTTCGGAGTTGTCGGGCGAACGCGGCTGGCAGCCATCCCGCACTTCCCCAACGGGGCCGGGCAGGAAGTGGCCGCGATGAAGATTCCTGGCCGGCGCTTGGAGCTCAGAAAGCGAGAAGTCTCGTTCGGCCCAAACTCGACATTTCAGCGCGTCTGACGCGTTAAGGTGGCTTCCCGTGCAAAAACGACCAGGAATCAAGCAAGCAAGCAAGGAGCAATGATGCTTGAACGATCAGGTGACTACGGCTTTGACTATGAGCTGCACGAGGGTTCACCGGTGCGTATCCAATGGCATTTCCATGGCCAATCGGAGCTGCAGGTTGCGGTGCAGACTTGGGAACTGCCACCGGGCGGATTCGAAGGAATGCATGCCCATACTGAAAACGACACCCCGCTTGAGGAGAT